>NZ_CP037895.1:0-738256 GCF_004634385.1 Thermaerobacter sp. FW80
GGGGTATCGCATCGACCGGACCCAGGCCCGCAGACCGATGTGGGCCCTCGACCTCTTGGGGGTGTGGCGGCACGACGGATGCGACTGCATGATCACGCTGGTCGTCCGATATGGGCCCTCGACCTCTTGGGGGTGTGTGTGGCCCTGGCGTGGGCCGTCTCCACCCCCGGTCGCAACCTTCATGGGACCGGCCCCGCGTTCGGATGCCCGCCGTGATCGGACACCGGTCCCCCAGCGGTCGCGACGGCGATCACCGCTCGCATCCGACGCCATCCCGGTCCCAGCCGTCGAGCCGGTGCGGATCGGGCGGCAGCACCCGGAAGTCGCGGTAGGGGATGTCCCCGCAATCGAGATCCGGCGGCGGCGATGGGATGCACACATCGGGATAGGCGGGATCGCACCCTCCGCGTCGGCCGACGGGGGCGGGATCCCGCGCTCCCGCCGTCCGGATCGCGCCGGATCCCGGCTGCGACGAGCCGCCGTCAGCCGCGCCGGCACCATACCTTCCGCCGGACGCAGCCCGCAGGCCCCACAGGCCGCGCTCCGCCTCCCGGGCCTCGCGCTGGAAACCGGACGAACAGGTCCGCGTATCGCACGTCCGGCGGGTAGGTGACCACCTGGGCGGAGCCCTCCAGGAGCAAGATAGCGTTGAACATCCCCTCCCGCACATGGGCCGGCGTCGGCCGCTCAGGCGGTTCGACCAGCCAAACGTAGCGCAGGGCGCGGCCGTAGCGGTCCGTCTCCGACACGTCCTTCTCGAGCCACACCACCCGGCCCGCGAGATGCCGCCGGGTGAAGCGGGCCGCATGCGGACCGTAGGGTTCGACCTCGCCGTGGACCTCGGGTGTTGACACCGATCAGCCGCACCCGCGTCGAGGGCAGCGGCGCACCGCCCAGGGGCTCGACCTCGAGGGTGTCGCCGTCGATCACGTCCACCACCCGGGCGCGGGTGAGTCCCGGACGCTGACGCTCCGCGGCGGGCTGCAGCCGCCCCGAGGACGGCGACGAATCCCTTTTCGCACCGGTGCCCGTGGACCCTTCGGCGCTTTCGCCGGCGGCACCCGCGGCTGGCTCCGTGGCCCCGGTCCCATCGTTCGCGGCCGCATCGCGCCGGACGGCGCCACCCCCGACGAGCCGGGACCCGCCGGTGTGGCCGGCTCCGTCTCGGTGCCGCACCCAGCCGCTCCGAGGGCGACGGCGAGGACCAACGCGACCAGCAGGCCGCGGCTTTGGCACGGGCCCGCGCCGGCACGCCGCACCTTCCCAGCTTGCACACCGCCAGATCACGCATCGCTCGACCGCTCCTCCCGGGGCCCATCGCCCACGGGTCGTCGGCCTGGCCCAGCCCCCGCTGACCTCGGTGCAAGGTCGAGCATCCCACCATCGTCACCGCCACCATTCGTTGCACAGGTCGCAGTCCCCACAGGCGTCGGCCACCGGCATCCCACCATCGCCACCGCGGCCTACCACCGTTAGTTGTCCGCAGCTGACGCCACCGGCGTCAAGGGGCGTGGGCCGCGCCCATTCACGCGTGCGGCCGGCGGACCGGCGGCCACTTCGGCCCCTGAGCCGCCTCGCGACCCACCCGTGAGCGGCCTCGCAACCCACCCCACCCCTGCGCCGCCCCGCGCCCCAGCCCTGCGTCGCCTCGCGGCCGCGACTATATTGCAAAACATGATAGCCTCTGTTATGCTCGACGCAGTACCTTGCGGTACAAGATACGCCATGGCCAGGAGGATTGGACGATGGCGCAGGGACCCAAGAACCCCGTCACCGAGGCCGTCGACTCGTGCATCGTGTACTGGGTCGCCGCCGGCCTTCCCCGGGCGCAGATCGATCAGATGGCCGCCGAGCTGCGGGCCCACCTCGAGCAAGCCGTGGCGGCCGGCAAATCCGTCGAGGCCGTGATCGGCGGCGACGTCGCCCGGTTCGCCGAGGAGTGGTGGCGCCCGGGCCGGCACCAGCCCCGATGGCAGGCGCTGTGCTGGCGGCGCAGATCGTCGCGGCGGCGGTCTTCATCACGCTGCTACCGGCCGTCTGGGTCCAGCCGGTCGTCGCGGTGGAGGCGGCTCACCTCGTCCAGGTGCTGTGGATGGCAACGGGCGTCTGGATCCTGTTCTCGCCCCGGCTGGGTGCGCGCTGGCTGGCCAACAGCGCCAGGGAGCGCTACGGCCGCCTGTGGGTGGGGTGCCGCCGTCACCTTCGTCGGCATGCTGGTCCTGAGCCCGGCCATGCCCTGGGTACCCGAGTGGGTCCTCCTCGAGATCCCCCGGTGGCAGGCGGTGCTCGTCATGGTGGGTTGCCTCGTGATCAACGGGCTTGCGATCCTCCGCGACCCCACCCGGCCGCGGGCACCGGCCTCCCTCCCGTAGGCGGACGACGCCAGCACCCGGATCAGGCCACCATGGTCGCCCGGGTCATGCACCGGCCGCCGGGGCCGGCCACCGGGTCCTGGCGCACGAACGAGGCCCAGACCGTTGCCGGAGGAGGTGTCCGAGCCTTGCGCGACCGTGGTCGCGATGAAACCCGCGGCAGCCAGCTGCTCAAAGGCGTCCTGGACATGCTGCTCCTGGCCCTGATCGCCGAGCGACCCCGCTACGGCTACGAGATGGTGGAAGAACTCGGCCGGCGCGGGCTGCACCTCGTCAGCGAGGGAGCATCTACCCCGTTCTCGCCCGCCTGGAGCGGGCCGGGTTCGTCCAAGGATACTTCGAGCCCTCACCGCAAGGGCCACCGCGGAAGTACTATCGCATCCTGCCCCAGGGCCATCAGGCCCTTCATCGGTGGGGACGAGTGGCAACGGTTCGCACGGGGCGTGGACGGGGTGGTGACGGGCCAGCCCGCCGCCCGCGCAGCCAACCCGGCCTGCGGACGCGGCGATTCCGCCCCCGATCCCGCCATCCCCCTCCGTGGGGGTCCGGGCCCCTGACCGCGCCCCGCCCGTCACCACCGGGCCGCCCCCCCGAAGGGACCTCCTCTTGACCGCCTCACCGGGCCAGACCCCCGCGAACCCGCGACCAAGGGATGCACCCCTTGATGGGTTCACGATACGTAGTTTAATATTTAGACAAACTTCTAAAAACAGCCTCAAGGAGGCACAGCGTGGGTGAGCCCCAGCTGGTCTTCAAAGCCCTGGCCGACCCCACCCGCCGGGCCATCCTGCGGCTGCTCCGCGACCGCGACCTGACGGCAGGGGAGATCGCCGCGCACTTCCCGGTCACCCAGGCCAGCATCTCGCACCACCTGAGCCTCCTTAAGCATGCGGGGCTGGTGCTGGACGAGCGGCGAGGGCAGCACGTGGCGTACTCCCTCAACACCACGGTCTTCCAGGAGGTGATCGCATGGCTGATGGACCTGGCGGGCCCGCGTGACCTCGCACGGCTCCGGGTCCGGCCCGGAAGCCGGCGGCCCCGCGATGTCCTCGCGCGGTGGGCATGCGGCTCCGCCGCAAGACGGCCAGGGGCCGGACCGGGACGACCGCGGTCGCGACGTTCTGGAATGGCTGCTCCTCGCCCTGGCGGCCCTGGCGACCGCCGGGGTCTACCCGCGCCTCCCGGATCAGATGGTGATCCACTGGAACGCAGCCGGGCAGCCAGACGGATGGGCTCCCAGGGCCTTCGCAGCGTGGTTCGGCTGGGCGACGGCGGCGGGCACGTACCTTCTGCTGAAGGTTCTTCCGTCCATCGACCCGCGCCGCGCCAACTACCCCGGTTCGCAGGCGCCTACCGGCTGGTCCGGCAGATCACCGTCCTGTTCTTGCTGGGCGTCCACGCGGTGGTCCTCATGACCGGCCTCGGCATCCCCGTCGCCGTCGACCGGGTCATCGGTCTTGGCGTCGGCCTGATGCTGATCATCATGGGCAACGTCATGGGTCAAGTGCGCCCCAACTTCTTCTTCGGCATCCGCACGCCGTGGACGCTGTCCAGTGAGGCGGTGTGGCGCAAGACCCATCGTGCCGGGGCTGGCTGTTCATCCTCGCGGGGCTGGCCATCGCGACGACCGCCTTCCTGCCGCCCAGCTGGACGGTGCCGGTGATCCTGGCCAGCGTCATCGGGGTCACCATGGGAACGACGGTCTACTCGTATCTGCTCTGGCGGTTGAACGGCGCCGACATGGGCTGAACGGGCAAGCCGGGTGGCCGGCCCGGAACGCGCGAGGACCGCAAGGATGGGAAACGGGTGCGGGTCGATCGACCCGTACCCGATCCTGGCGCCGGATCTGCCCGGGCCCCTCTTCCCTCGCCCAGCCTGGCACCCCGCCGCCGGTTCGTCCCAGTGGCGGGGTGCCTCGGCCCGGCAGGGCCGTCACCGCAAGGGATCTCCACCGACCACGGGCCGTCCACCACTGACTGCGGGGTGGCGAAACGGACCACGAGGACCCCGTCCCGGGGAAGAAGGACTGGATAGGTCAAGTGCACTCGGTCCAACTGGCCGGTGTGGGGTCGTGTTCGGTGGCCACGCCGTCCGGTATCCAGCCCGCCTCCGCTCCGGGGGAGACTTCCGCCACACCTTCAGGGATGACGCTCGCTGTGACGGATACGCGCTCGAGCACCCTCCCGTCCTGCGCCGGCCCCAGGTCCAGGTTCAACACGATCCGGCCCGGTCGGGCCGAGCTACTTCCTTGACCGCAACGGTCCACGGCCCACCCGACGCGCCGGTCGACACGCGGGTGCTGCCGGGCGCCAGTTGTCCAGGGGATCCGCATCACCCCAGCCCCGGCTCGAGCACGCGGATGCGGGAGGCCGACAGGTGCAGCGATCGGACCCAGGACGGAAGGACCCGCGGAAGCGTGCCACCAGCTGGAAGGTGGGGGCGTCAACCCAGCCGTGGGGCACCTGCACGTCGGCAAGCTCCAGCCGGGTACCAGCGGGCCCGCAAGGCGCAGGTCCTCCACCCCGACCAAGTGCCAGGAGGCTGTTTGCCCGGAGTCGCCGGCTTCACCCGGCCCCTGGCTCGCGTCCGGGACGGCGCCGGCACCGTCCGGCCGCGATGCGCCGGAACCGGCCGTGGCCCACCTTAGATGGAGGACCACCTCGTCCCGTCCCCCGACCAGGTGGGGAACGCCGAGCTGCAGCCCCGCCCGGGCGCTGGACCAGGCATCCGGATCCATGGCCGCCCTGCCGGCACGAGCCCATCCACGAGGACCAGGGGAAGCCGCAGGTCCGGCTCGTGGGCCAGCGTCACCTCTGCGATCCCCGTCGGGAGGGGAGGGAACACAGGTACAGGGGTCGTCCGGCCCCCACGACACCACCTTGGCGTGAGGACCGTTCCATCGGGCAGCTGCAGGGCCCATCCGTGCATGAGCTCATCGCTCCCGTCCCGCTCCCCTCCCCCTCCCGGTTGGTGCCGCCCCGGGTTCCGCTGGCGCCGTCGCCACCCATCCGGATCCGGACCTCGGTCAGCTCCGGTAGCGCCACCCGACTCGACGGTCAGGCGGTCCGGGCCGGGGCCGAGCCAAGCCAGCGGCACCGTGACAGGCTCCCGCAGCGCCCGGACCTTGGCCCCTTCCTCGCGGACGAACCCGGCCCCCGGCAGCCACCGGGCAATGTGCTCCAACGCGGCCTGGACCACGGCCGGGTTCGTCCAGACCAGCAGGCCCGCCGCGGCCAGGACCGCTGCGGCCACGAGCCATGGCGGGAGCTGGCGAGAGCACCCTGAGCCACAGGCCGGTCCCGGAAGGACCGACGTGAGCCGGCGCCCTGTTTGGCCAGGCCGTCCTTGGACTCCGCGCCCATGGCCACCCGGGCGGCGACACGCTCCTGCAGCCGCTCCAGGCTCCCTGCCGGCGCCGCAGGCGCGGAGGCCGCCACGCGTTCGAGGAGCAGATCCCCTACCGCTTCCAGGCGGCTAGGGGGAATGCCCAGCTCTTGCAGGAACGCGGCTTCCTCAGCGGTCCAGCGGGGAGTCACGCGCACCGACTCTCCATCGCCCGTGGAGTCGGGTCCTCGCCGGTCCCGCGCCAGGCGCAGCAGCTTCACACCGGGATGGCTCCGTGTACGTGCCGCCCCCCTCTTCCCCCGTGCCGGTCCCCGCTGCGTCCATTCGCTGCCGCGTCATGTGGGATCTCCTTTCCTATCGGCGGATGCCGGCCGCCTGCCGGCCGCTGGCGCCCGTTCGACCAGCGCCTTCCGTAGGGCCTGGCGCGCTCGCCAGAGCCGGCTGTCCATGGCGTTCCGCGAGATGCCTGCCTCCCGCGCCATCCGTTCGATGGGTTCTTCCATCCAGTACCGGCGGATCAGCAGGTCCCGTTCCGCCGGGGACAGGGACTCCAGGGCCATGCGCAGCCGCACCGCCTCGTCCCGCGCCGCCACCAGCTCGGCGGGGTCCGCCGGTGAGACCAGGGCGTGGCCGCCCGAAGGCAAGCCTTCGTCAAGGCTGGACCAAGCCGGGCCGCCAGCGTGCGACGCGGACCGGGACGCCTTCCCGGGCCGGCCCCGGCCCTGTGCAGCCACCCGCTGCGACGGCGCAGCTCGCGTTTGAGCTGCCTGCGCCGGTCCAGGGCCGCGTACTTGAGTAGCATGAAGACCCAGGTCCTGAACCGGCCGCGCGCCGGGTCGAACTCGGCCGCCCGCTGCCAGGCGGCCACCAGGGCGTCCGCCGCGACTTCTTCGGCGTCGGCGTCGGTGCCCGCGGGCCCGAGGATGAGCCGGGCCAGGTACAGCACGGATTCCCCAAGACGCCGCACCATCTCCGCCACGGCGTCCGGGTCTCCCCGGCGAATCCGGTCGACCAGGTCCGGTGGAAAGTCGTCGGTCAGGCCCGCCGGGACGGTGGCCGCAGGGGTCGGGGCCACCGGGGTTGGGCCGGCACCGTCCGGACATGCGGTGGGGTCCTGCGCGTGCGTGACGCCTTCCGGTGACTCCGTGACGCCTTCAGATGACGCCATGACGCTTTGCGGTGCCTTGGATCGAATGCGGAATGGTGGTGGGGTCGAGCCCCCCGCCGGCCGATGGGAGATGGCCCGTCGCCTCCTCGCAGAGTACCCTTCACCCGTTACTACGGTGGTCACCGGAGTCTTCTTGCGAGGGAAGGATCCGGTCGGTGGCATGGGACGGGGCGGGGCGGGACCGGCCGTGCGCCTGCCACCCGTAAGGCCAGCCGAGTGCGCGCCCCGAAAAACCCACGATCAGGAGGCAGGTGGCTAAAGCGACGGCGGTCACCAGCACCGCAGTTGATCAGGCCCACGGTAGCCATGACAAGGTCGTCTCCCGGGTACGCCGGCTTGAGATCCGCGAGCCGGTAGGAAAAGGCGGCCGCCAGAAACAAATACGGGCTGCTGCCCAGGAGTGCCACCCGAACGCTGTCGCGGCCCCTCACCCCGCAGGCGGCGGCTGTGCATAGCCAAAGGTACACACTGGTAACGACCGCACCGACCATGACGAGCCGGTGCCAATACGGAATCCGTAGCCGAACCACGCCCGACAGCAACGCCAGCGCCGCGCCGAACAGCAACAGGTTCGATGCCAGCAAGAACCCGCCAGCGCCCGTATCCCGGTGGAACCACGGAAATCGTAGCAGGTGACGGGTCAGGCCATGGCCCTGCACCCGGTCGACCAGCGATCGCCGGATCCCAACCACCCCCAACACCCCGGCAAGACCGGCGAGCAGCAGGAGAACCACCCCCTCTCCCCCCCGACGGGCCGCCCGAGACACGGCACACGTACGGTCACGGTGCGGCGTGAATCCATTCCCTGTAGCCTAGTCTGCAGTCATCTCCCTCCGCTTACCGGGGCAGCCGTGCGGGGGTCCGGGGGCACGGGTCAGGCAATGGCCCTGGCCGAAAGAACGGGCAGGGACAGTCGCTTCCGATCATCGCCTTCGAGGTATGGTGAGACTCTGCCACCGCTCGCCAGCCCTGGCCTTGGCCAGGTAGACGATCTGGCCCACGTGATAGGAGGTGTGGAACAGCTGGCGCTCGATGGCGTCGATCACCGTGTGCGGCTCGCCGCGGATGAACACGGTCCGCAGCAGGTCGTCCGGCCTCAGGGCATCCAGCGTCGCAAAGAGCGCCCGCCACCCCCTCTCCCAGCGCTCCATCAGCTCCTGCCGGGGCAGCCGCTCCTCGACGAACTCGGCATCCCGGTCGCGATCGGGCTTCTCGCCGTCCGAGGTCAAAAAGTCGGTCCACCGGGAGACCATGTTGCCGCTCAAGTGCTTGATGAGCACCGTGATGCTGTTGGACTCCCCGCCGGGGGACCAGGCGAGGGCGTCGTCGTCCACCTGCGCCAGCGCCCGCTCCGCGAGGTCCTTGATGTAGCGGAACCGGCTCTTGACGGCCTCGAGGTAGACCTCCGCCACCCCCGGGCCGTCCACCAGGTCATGCACGGGCCTTCCCTCCCTGGGCTGGGGATCACGCACCTCGCCTGCCGGCCGGCGGCGTGGCGCCGGGCTCCGAACGAGGGCGCGCGTATAGAGTTCGTTGCACATCGTGCCGGGCGGTTCCTGCGCCTCCCGGCCCCCCTTCTTCTTGGTTCCTATTGTTAGAGCCCTCGGTCCGTTGACCCGCTCGCTGGATCCTTGTTAACGTCGTGACAGACAACGGGGTCTGGCCATCTCCGATTTCCGAAGGCGATGAACGGGAAGAGTACCCGGGAAGCGCGCCTCCCAGCGAGCCGGGACGGTGGAAGCCGGTAGGCCGCGCCTGGGGAATCCGCCCGGGAGCCCGCCGCCGAGCCACGGATGCAGTTCGCGCGCCGTCGCGTGCACATGCCTGGTGGGAAGGCGGCCGGCTGCCGCCCGATACGCGGCACGAGGGGGCGCCGTCACGGCGTCAAGTCCGGTGGCACCGCGGGACGACTCCCGCCCGGAAGGGCGGGAGTCTCTTTTTTGCAGTGCCGAAGGGGGAGACGATCGTGATCGATCCGGAACTGCTTCGCAAGGATCCCGAGCGCATCCGCGAAGCGGCCCGACTCAAGGGCTTCGACCCTGAAACGGTAGACCTGGCGGTCACCCTGGACCGGCGCCGGCGCGAGCTCCTCGCCGTCGTCGAGCGCCTGCGGGCGGAGCGCAATGCCCTATCCAAGAGGATCGGTAGCCTGCCCCCGGAGGAGCGTCACGCGGCCCTCACCCGCGCGACCGTGCTCAAGGAGCGGTTGGCACAGCTGGAACCCGAGCTGCGGGACGTCCAGAACCGGCTCCAGCACCTCCTGCTGTGCCTGCCAAACCCGCCTGCGCCCTCGTCCCCGGTAGGTTCATCCGACGAAGACAACGTCGAGGTCCGCCGGTGGGGCCAGCCGCCCTCGTTTCCCTTCCCGCCACGCGACCACATGGAACTCGGGCAGCTGCTGGGGATCATCGAGACGGAGCGGGCGGTGAAAATGGCGGGTTCCCGCGCCTATTTCCTGAAGAACGAGGGGGCCCTCCTCGAATGGGCCGTCCTCCGATTCGCCGTCGACCTGTTGCTTCGGCGGGGCTATACGTTGCTGGCACCACCGGTGCTGGTCCGGGACGAGGCCATGACGGCCACGGGGTACTTCCCGCTGGGACGCGAGGAGGTGTACCGGCTCGAGCGGGACGAGCTGAACCTGGTCGGCACCGCCGAAGTCCCGCTGGTGGCTTACCACATGGATGAGACCCTCGAGGAGAACGAATTGCCCCGGCGCTACTGCGCACTCTCCCCGTGCTTTCGACGCGAGGTCGGCAGCGCGGGCCGCGACGTCCACGGCCTTTACCGGGTCCACCAGTTCTTCAAGGTGGAGCAGGTGATCATCTGCGAGGCCGATCCCGACGCCTCCCGCCGCTACCACGAGGAACTCCTGAAAAATGCCGAGGACATCCTGCAGGCCCTCGAACTACCCTACCGGGTCGTGCAAGTCTGTACGGGCGAGATGGGACAGGGACAGGTCTTGAAACACGACATCGAGACCTGGATGCCCAGCCGCGGCCGGTACGGAGAAACCCATTCGTGTTCCAGCTTCCACGACTTCCAGGCGCGCCGCGCTCGCATCCGCTACCGGGACAGGAACGGGCGGGTCCGGTACGCCTACACCCTGAACAATACCGCCGTCGCGTCGCCCCGGATCCTGATCCCGCTCCTGGAGATCCACCAGCGGGAAGACGGCAGCGTCCGCATCCCGGAGGCACTCCGGCCCTACATGGGCGGCTTGGAGGCGCTGGCCCCCCGGATTGCGTAAGTGTCACGGCAGCGCAACGGCAGCCGAGGGCAGTCCCGGGGGAGGGCGGCAGGCGGCGGCGCCGCGGCAGGGAATCTCTTGCAGAGACGCCCAGCGCCCCGCCCGGCACCCGCCACCCCGAACGGAAGGCATCCGCAGGCGCCGGTGGGCTGCCGGTGGGTCCGGACCGGTGACCCGCCGCGGCGGGAGAGGAGCACGCCAATCCATGGACCACTCCACGGGCAGGACAACCCTGGTCGCCGCGGTGACCGCCGAGACCATCGCCCTCGAGGTCCACTGGGGCCGCGAGGTTTACTATCTGGAGGTCTCGGACGGTGCCGTGCGCTACCGGGAGACCACGCGCTGGGACCGCAATGCTTCGTACATCGAGAACCTGCTGGACCTGGACAAGCTGGTCGGGGATCTCCGGAGCTGGTACCGGACGAGGTACCCGTCCCTGGGGTCCCGGTCCGTTCTGGCCGAGCTGGAGTTCGACAACCACCAGTTGACCGTCAGGCGCTGCACCGAGCGGGCCACGCCGCGCCCGGCCCCCTGGACCCTGGAAGAACGGTGGCCCCGGGGAGCGGCATGGTATGCGAAGTGGAGCGAGACGCGGTTCGTGTGGGGTGCCTTCGACTGCGAGGGTGTCGTGGCCTGCGTCGATGATTGGCATGGCCACCCGGACGAACCGGCCACCGGCGGGCGGGACCCCCATCGGAGCGGCCATCCCGCCGCGATCCTGCTCACCGGGCGCCGGCCCCTGTGGGAGAACGGGCGACTGGCTGCCCTGTTGCGTCAGGGCCGGCCGGTCGTGGTGCTCGATGCGGAGGACGGCTTCCATCTCGCCCCGCGGCATGACCGGCTGCCTCCCCCGGGGGTCCCCAGGGACCGCTTCGGCTACATGTCCGTCGCCTGGCTTCCGGCCCAGGCGCTGGTGGGCCGGACCGTGCGGGTCATCGCCGACGGGCAACAGGGTATCCTCCTCGTACGTCGCCCTGACCGTCCAGCCCATGCACCCGTGATACGTGGCGTGACCCACGATAAGACCCACGATCACGATAAGACCCACGATAAGGAAGACGCCTTGGGGAACGCGCCCCACCCGACCGGTGCCGGGAACGCCGGTGACCGGGCCCGTTCGGCGCAGGACCGGCGGCGCACCGACCTGCTGCCGGCCAGCCGCCACCGGGTCACCCTGACTCCCCTGCCGAAAGAGTTCATACCCCCCTTCGAGCAGGTCACCAGCGTGGGGGTCATCGCTTTCACCCGGGAGGGAAAGGTCGCGGTCACCCTGCAATCCCGGGGCTTTGACATCCCCGGCGGCCACGTTCAGCGGGGCGACCGCAGCCTGGAGGAAACGGCCCGGCGGGAAGCCCTGGAGGAAGCCAGGGTGACCCTGAGCAAGGTGGAGTACCTGGGCGCTCTTCGCTCGAACTACTACTCCGAGCCGACCTATATCGTGCTGATGGCGGCCATGGTGGAACAGGTCCTGCCCTTCGTACCGTCACCGGATCACTGGCTGCGGCTCTTTCTGACCCCCGAGCAGTTCGCGTCGGTGTACTCGGCGGGGGACCGGGAGCGGATGCAGGCGGCCGTACGACAGGCCCGGGCCTTGTTCTTCCCATAGGCTCCTGTCCATATAGGTATCCTTCCCAGATCTATGGGGCCGCGCCATCGTCTCCGGCGGCCGAATCGACAGACAAGTCAGCCGGCACCGGCAAGGGGGCCAGCCCGGGCGCTGCGGCCGGGGCGCCGCAGCCGCGCCGCCCGCTCACCCGGCTCGCGCGGGGGACTAGCGCAGGGGAATGGAAACGGTCCAGGGACCCTCCACCACCGTTGTCGGGTTCGTCAGCCGCACAACCACCTCTCCACCCCGGGGGAGCGGACGGGGAAAGTCGAGCCATACTTCCACCAGCCGGTTCTGGCCATCGTACGTCCCGCCGATGGCGTTCGCTGCGAAGCCGCCATCCAGGCTCTCACCGGCCGCCTCGCCGCCCTTCCCACCCGCGCCAGCCCCTGCCGGTAGAACGAGCCCCTGCACGCTGACCGTCCGGAGGGTCGCACCGTCCCGAGCCGGACCCAGGTCGAGGCCCAGGCGGATGAGGTGCCTCCCCCGTAAGGGCCCCTTACTCTCTACTACGCCCGTGGGCGACGGGATCTTGCGGCCCGGCGCCCAGCAGGCATCCGGCCTCCCGAAAGGGAATGTCTGTTAAGAACCTGCGTCAGGGGAGGGGAACCGGCGTGCTGCCGCCAGGCACGCTACAGGACCGCGTCGCCATCATCACCGGGGGAGGAACCGGCCTCGGCAAGGCCATGGCCCTGGAGTTCACCCGTCTGGGGGCGCGGGTGGTGCTCGCCAGCCGCAAGCCCGAGAACCTGGAGAAGGCCGCTGCCGAGATCGCCGAGCGGGGCGGCGAGGCCCTGACCGTCCCCACCGACGTCCGCGACCCGGAGCAGGTCGACCGGATGGTCCAGGCCGCCCTGGACCGCTTTGGCCGGATCGACATCCTGGTCAACAACGCCGCCGGCAACTTCGTGTGCCCTGCCGAGGAGCTCTCCGTCAACGGCTGGAACGCCGTCGTCAACATCGTGCTGCACGGGACCTTCTACTGCACCCGGGCCGTCGCCCGGCACTGGATCGCCCAGGGCCGGGGCGGCAACATCTTGAACATCATCGCCACCTACGCCTGGACGGGCGGGCCCGGCACGGTCCACTCGGCGGCGGCCAAGGCCGGGGTTCTGGCCATGACCCGCACCCTGGCCGTGGAGTGGGCGCCCAAGGGGATCCGGGTCAACTGCATCGCCCCCGGGCCCGTCGACGGCACGGGTGCCGCACCCCAGCTCTGGCCCACGGAAGAGGCCCGCCAGGCGGTGCTGCGCTCCATCCCCCTGGGCCGCATGGGCCGGCCCGAAGAGATCGCCCATGCCGCAGCCTACCTGGTGTCCGACTACGCCGGGTTCATCACCGGCGAGGTGCTGACCATCGACGGCGGGCAGTGGCTGGGGCGGGGCGTGTTCAAGGGCCAGAGGCGATGAACCGTGCGCGCCGCCCTGTTCATCACCTGCTTGTGCGACCTGTTCTTCCCCGAGGTGGGCGAGAGCACCGTCCGGCTGCTGCGCCGGCTGGGCGTCGAGGTCACCTTCCCCGCCGGGCAGACCTGCTGCGGCCAACCGGCCTACAATACGGGCTACACCGCCGAGGCCCGGGACGTGGCCCGCAACCTGATCGAGGTCTTCGAGCGGGAGGCACCGGACGTGCCGGTGGTCACTCCGTCGGGTTCCTGCGCCGCAATGATCCGCCACCACTACCCGCGCCTGTTTGCCGGCGATTCGGAGTGGGCCACCCGGGCCGCGGCCTTCGCCGAGCGGGTCTATGAGCTGTCGGAGTTCATCGTCCACGTCCTGGGCCGGACGGACCTCGGCGCTCGTTACCCCGCCGTCGCCACCTTCCACCGGTCCTGCCACATGGCCCGCGGGCTGGGCCTCGTGGAGGAACCCCTGGCGCTCCTGCGGGCGGTGGAGGGGCTTGAGCTGGTGGACCTGCCCCACCCCGGCGAGTGCTGCGGCTTCGGCGGCACCTTCGCCGTGAAGATGGCGGAGCTCTCGACGGCCATGGTTGACGCCAAGGTCCAGGCCATCGAGGAGACAAGGGCGCAACTGCTGGTGGGCTGCGACGTGGGGTGCCTCATGCACATCGGCGGGCGGCTGCGGCGCCTCGGCCGGCCGGTGCGGGTGCTGCACCTGGCCCAGCTCCTGGACGAGGTGACGAGGCCGGCCCGGTGGACGGCGTAGGGGAAGCCAGCGTGGCCCGGGGGCCCGGGCCCGGTATCGCCCCTGCCCGGCGATGCCGGCTGCAGGTGGAGGGCCTGCCGCCGCCACGGGACCGTTGGGCGGTAGCCCGTATACCATCGTGGTTCGGCAGGGTGAGCACCGCGGTGTGACTGTCGCGGCGTCACTGCCACGGAAACAGCCGGTGGTGACGGACGCCGGCTATCGTGGGGCCCGGCGGCCGGGCCGGAGCAACCTGGGGCGACGCCAGGCGGTCGGGGGCTTCCTCGGTGCAGCCCCAGGGTCCCCACCCAGGGTCCCCGCAACGGCCCCACGGCCGCGGGTTCGCTGGCCCCGGCCCTGGCCCGTGCCCGCCGGGTTCGTCCGCCAGGTTCACCCTTGACCGGCGTACCGCAACGCAACAGTGACGCACCGAGGGGAGGAACCGGCCATGCACAGCGCACCATTCGATCACCATCAGGCGGGAACGGCGCCGACTCGCAGCATGGCTGGCAGCCTCGGAAACACGCCCGGCAGTTCCGGCGGCCCGGCCGGCGCCACCCCAAGCCCCGCCCACGGCCCCAGCCATGGCCCCGCCCTGAGCAGCACCACGCAACCCGCCAGCCTCTCCCACCGTCCCCCCGCCGAGCCCTTCCACCAGCGAGCCGCCGCGGCCCTGCGGGACGACTTCCTCCGCGTCGCCGTCCCCCGCGCCACCTACCGCCAGCACTACGGCCGCGAGCAGGCGCTGGCCCAGTTGGGCGATCCCCTCAAGTGGCGGGAGCGGGCCCGGACCATCCGCGCCCGCACCATCGCCCAGCTCGACCGGTACCTGGACCAGGCCATCGCCGCGGTCCAGGCCCGGGGCGGCCACGTCCACCGGGCGGCGACGGCGGGTGAGGCGGTAGAGGCGATCCTGGGTATCATCCACCGGGCCGGCGCCCGCCGGGTCGTCAAGTCGAAATCGATGGTGACGGAAGAGATCCATCTGAACCCCCACCTGGAGGCGGCGGGCATCGAGGTGGTGGAGACCGACCTGGGGGAGTACATCATCCAGCTGGCCGGTCACCGGCCCTCCCACATCGTGGCGCCGGCCGTGCACCTGTCCCAGCAGCAGATCCGGGAGATCTTCAGCCGCGAGGCGGGCCGCCCCCTCCCCGACGACGCCGTCGCCCTGGCCGCCTTCGCCCGCCAGCAGCTGCGCCAGAAGTTCCTCCGCGCCGACGTCGGCATCTCCGGGGTCAACTTCCTGGTGGCGGAGTCGGGCACCGTTGTGCTGGTGACCAACGAGGGCAACGGCCGCATGGTCACCTCCCTGCCCCGGATCCACATCGCCGTCATGGGCATGGAGCGGGTCGTGCCCACCTGGGCCGACCTGGCCGTGCTCCTGGAGGTCCTGGCCCGCAGCGCCACCGGCCAGAAGATCACCGTCTACACCACCTTCGTGGGCGGGCCGCGGCGTCCCGGCGAGGCCGACGGACCCGAGGAGTTCCACCTGGTCATCGTCGACAACGGGCGGTCGAACCTGCTGGGCACCCGCTTCCAGGAGGCCCTGCACTGCATCCGCTGCGGCGCCTGCCTGAACGCCTGCCCCGTGTACCGGCAGATCGGGGGCCATCCCTACGGGGGCGTCTACAGCGGGCCGATCGGGGCGGTGATCACGCCGCTGCTGGGCGGCCTGGACGGCTGGGACGACCTGCCCTATGCCTCCAGCCTCTGCGGCGCCTGCCACGAGGCCTGCCCGGTGATGATCCCCCTGCACGATCTTCTGGTCGACCTGCGGGAAGAGGTGGTGAACCGGGGGCGGTCCGGTCAGGCGCCCACCGGCAACGACGACGCCACAGCGGCGGGCACGAAGGGCCTCCACGACCACGCGGAGCGATGGGCCTTCCGCCTGTGGCGGTGGGTCTTTTCTGACCCGCGGCGGTACCGGCTGGCGGCCCGGTTGGCCGCGTGGGTGCAGGTGCCGTGGCTCGATGCGGAATCCCACACCAGGGACGAACCGGCGGCCGGGCTAATGGTCGGGGCCGTCCTCCGCGGCGAGCCGGGCCCCCTGGGTGCCTGGACGGCCTCCCGCGACTTCCCGGCCGTCGCCTCCCGGCCCTTCCATGCTCGCTGGGCCGCCCTAGCCCGGGAGGTGGATCCCGGCCCCGCAGGGTCCCAGGACGCCGAGCCCGGGGGCAACCGCGGTCCATCCCTCACGCCCGCCTCCGCCGAAGCCGGCCCACCGGCCAGGGACGCAGCTGCGATCCAGCCGCAGCCCGCGCCGACGACCCGGTCCCAAGGTACGGCCGAGGCGCCGTCGCACCCCCGCTCCGGAGCCCGGTTCGACGACGGGTCCCGGCCTGAGAACGGATCCGGGAAGGGATCCGAGGCCGGGTCCGAGCCCCGGACCCCGGGCCGGGCGATGGCTCGGTGCCTGGCGCCCGCTGCACCTGCCTCCACCCCCTTCCCCGTGGTGGCGTCCGGTCCCACCGCCGGCTTGCCGCGGGCGGACCACCCGGGCCCCGACCCCTCCGGCTGGCCCGAGCGCTTTGGCCGGGAGTTGGAGGCTGTCCACGGCACTTGGACCCGCGTCCACGGCGGAACGCCCGAAGCCGTTGCGGCGGCCTGCGCGGCCGCCTGTGCCGCATTCGTCCGGTCCCGCAGCCTGCGCCGGGTGGTGGCCTGGGACCCCGCCGCCCCGGACCTGCCGGAGGGCGCCGGGCCGGTCCTGGAAGGCGTGCTTCACGCCCTGGAAGAAGCCGGCTGCCAGATCGCCCGTTGGCGGGAAGACCGGCCGCGGCATGCTCCGTTGAGCCTGCGTGAGGCGGCGGCCACGGCGAATCTGGGCATCGTGGTGGCCCACTTCGCCGTCGCCGCCAGCGGCACCGTGGCGGTGGTGCACGGTCCGGGCCGGGGCCGGGCGGTGAGCCTGCTCCCTGAACACCTGCTGATCCTGGTGCCCGCGGCCGTCATGGTGCCCACTCTGGCCGAGGCCATCGCCGGCCTTATCGATCGATACGGAGTCGCCGACCCCACCACCGCCCCCCAGAACGTCACCTTCATCACAGGTCCCAGCAAGTCGTCGGACATCGAGCTGCACCCGGTGGTGGGGGTCCACGGGCCGCGACACGTCCACGCCGTGATCTACGGAACGCAATGATCTCTTGTGCATGACGGTAAGGATGACGAAAGTTGTACCGGGAGTTGTTGACGAATAAGGCCTTCTTGCTATTGTTTTTGGGCCGCTTGATCACCAATGCTGGCGACAGCGTCTACCTGGTGGCAACGCTGTGGTACCTGAGCCAGTCTGATGCTTCCGGTGTGGTGGCCGGACTGGCGGGATTTCTGATCACGGTGCCACAAGAGCCTGTTGCACCGACCCTGAGAGATCGGGCCTAGTGGGAACGTACCGGGTCGATTCGCTCATGTCACATGGGCTGACGGTCAGGACTGTGTAGGCCGGCGGCCCGATCGTGACCCTTCTACGCCAAGCCCGCCTCCGTACATCCAAAGGGCAAGGTGGCGGATCGCTCCCTGACCCTCCGCCAGAGCTTCAGCAAGTTGTGGGTCAGGCAGAGCAGCTTCCACTCGCTGTCACACGCCGCCAGACCCCGACGGAGGAACCGGTCGGCGCCTCGCACGGTCTTGATCTGCCCGAACACCGGCTCCACGGTCTGGCTGCGCTTGGCGTAGATCGCCTGCCCTCGCCGGGTCCGCAGCTTGCGTTCCATCCGCTCCCGCAGGCTCAGCCCCTTGGGGATCCGGCCTCGCGGAGGGGGTGCATCCTTCACCGCCTGACGATGCTTCCACTCCTTGCTCGTCGCCAGGAACAGCTCCGGCCCCTCGGCCGGCGCCTGCTTCACGTTCGCCTCGCTCCAGTACCCCGCGTCGGCCACCACGGCGCGGATGGGCTTGTTGACGCCCGCAGCCCGCAGGTTGGCTTGCGCCTGCTGGAGCATCGGGTGCAGTTGGCCCACGTCGTTGGCGTCCTGCGTCACCGCCGCGGCCACGATGAGTTGGTCCTCCGTGACCACCGCCTGGGCGTTGTACCCTTGCCCAAAGCCCTGCCGGGTCTTCATGATCCGGCTGTCCGGGTCCGTGACGTTCGCCTTCGCCGCCGGATCCACCGAGGCATCCGGCGCCTTCGGCTTGCGCCCCCGCCGCTTCTTGCCGGTCGCCTGCTCCTGCGCCTTCCGCTCCTCGATGCGGGCCTGCTGCCGGGCCGCTTCCCGGGCCGCCTCGTCCTCCAGCCGCCGCTTGCATGCCTTCAGCCGCTCCAGCCGGCTCTGGCGGGAGCGCAGTTCCTCCGGCAACTCATCCCCACGGCGCCCGGGGCCGTAACCTCTGAATCCGATGCCGGGGTGGTCAACAATTAGGTTGTCACGGTGGTCACCTGTGTTCGAAGTCAAGCCCCCAGCGATCAAGCGACTTTTCGCCGACGGTGGGTCTTGATGTCCTCAGGCCAAAGGGCCTTGGTCACCGCATCCCAATCAACAGCAGCCTGCGCTACATTCAGCAGGCGGCGTTGCTTCCGCTGCACGAGCAACGGCTTGGCCGCCCGGTAGGGCTGGCCCGTAAGGAGCATGCGCCAGGCGACGATGAGGAGCTTGCGGGCCAAGGCCACGACGGCCTTGTGATGCCCGATTTGCCGCTGCTTCCGGTGGAAGAACGCCCCCAAGGGGCCCTGATCGTGACGCGCCACCGCGAGAGCGGCCTCGACGAGGGCGGTGCGCAAAAGCTTGCATCCATTCCGGCTGATTCCGTCCCCGGTGGTCCTGCTCGCCGGACTGGTGGACGGACGCGTTCAGGCCAGCGTACCGCGTCACTTGCTTCGCCGTTCGGAAGCGGAGAGGATCCCCCAGGTACGCCCAGATGGTGGCCGCGGTGAGGAGCCCCACCCCCGTGATCGTCAGCAAGAGCTGAACGGCCGGCTGGTCGGCCACCTGTCGCGCGATCTCCGCTTCAATGGCCTGAATTTCGATCTCCACGGTCTCCAACTGTCGAAGGGCGCTGAGGAGGATGACGCGTTCCGCCTGCGGCAGCCGGTTTACCTCGTCCCGATCCAGCCACTGCCGGGGGTCCACCTTCCGGGGAACGGGGAGCCCGTGTCGCTGGAACACGGACTTGGCCTGGGTCAGGTACCGCCGCCGGTTCCGGACCAACCGGTCCCGGTATTGCAAAAGGCACCGGACGTCGCGGACCTCCCGCGGTGGCACCCACACGGCCGGCACCATCCCCAGGGCCAGCATCTTGGCCAGCCGTTCGGCATCCCCGCGATCCATGTGCCGGCCTGCTCCCAAGCGCTTCAGCTCCAGGGGGTTGGCCAGCAGGACCTTACCGGCGTACGACGAAAGCAAGTCGTACACGCGGAGAACTCCCCTGAGTCCTGGGGGTTAGGCCCATTTGCCTTCCCCGGTCAAACCCACGTGAGGGGGCGCGTGTCCGCTCCAGAACTGCGGGAATTGGCCCAAGCCCGTAAGGGTATTAAGCCGCTTTTGACCATGGCCGCGGCCAAAACATGCTGGAGCGTTCCAGGACACCGCAGGGGGGTGGTACGCAAACCGGGGGAGACGCGTGACGAATGAACTGCGGTGCAATCACGAGGCATTGGACATAGCTACGAACGGGGAAGGCACATAACAAATCTCCCCTGGATAGCTACGCAAGGCAGTGGGTACCTACCGAAACAAGGCAAAGCGGCGGTTTACGTCCGAATGAAACATGCTACCACTCGCCTGAGGGACTCGACCATGTATAGGGAGGGGTTGCGAGTGCGTAACGCAGCGACGAGCTGGGGCATCATCGCACTCGCAGCGCTCCTTGTAGCTCTTTTAGGCGCTACGGCCCTTGCCCACGGTAACGACGTGTATTATAGCGTTGTGGTACCTAAACTCGCTGGCGACACATACAACGCAGCCCGGCCTGCTTCGGGGGGCCAACAGATAAACCATACTGATAGCGTTGGTGGAGGCTATGCTGGTGACGTGTGGGCCTATGTTGCTAACTATGCCGGACAGGCCATTACTGGAGACCAGCCACTGTATCCCGGACGGGACAACGTCTTCGTTAGTAACGTGTCTGCAGGTCAATCGATCCGGTTGGGATTCACCACCGAGTGGTGGGTCCCGGTGAATGTTTCAGTCACTGGTCGGTGGCATCCGTGACGCATAGTTAGCGCCGTAGACAGGCACAAGGGTGGCGACCCTTTGTGTCGCCACCGTTGTGCTACTCCGTCTCGCTTTCACAACCGAAGACTTTGGGGGTACGCCAGTTGCTACTCCGGTCGGAATGGATTCGTGTACTAAAACGCTGGCAAACTGCACTCGCTGTAGCTCTAATAGTCGTGTCCCTTCTGGCGGGCTATCTAGACCACCAAAGCGGACGCTACTTCAGCCCGATGGATACGCTAAGTGCATACGTCGCCTTTCTTGTGGCCATTGGAGGCGGCCCCGTGTCTCTGTGGCCGGGTGTCGTGGCTCTAATCGGCCCACTCATTCTGGGTGATACCCTTGCCTGGGACCGGCGTACCGGCATGATACGACTTATGGTATCGCGTGTGGGTCGCAGGCGCTACATTACGGGGAAATTGTTGGCCGTAAACCTGTATACGGCTATCATTGTATTGTCAGCATTGTGCGTGTCGCTTGCTGTGGCCTTCGCATGGTTGCCAAGTCAACTACCACCCTGGCGTGAAGTCGACGGGCAGCTCACGATTTATGATCCAAGGGCCACTTATGCTGTTGTCGAACCGTTTCCGACTTACCTTCATGATCTATTCTTCACCAATCCTATAGTATACCTTACAATCCTGGTCCTAATCCTAGTGCTGCCACCCCTCGCGTGGGCAAACCTTTCGCTACTCCTATCAATTTGGACGGAAAACATTTATCTAGTACTCGCAGCACCGTGGCTTATTTGTATGGCGTTGAGTTTTATTTTGGGACAGCCATTCATTGGGGGCTGGCACTATTCGCCTTTGGTATTGTCAGGGCCGTTTGTCCAAATTGGCGAACCGCGATTGCCGGACTGGGCTATCCCTATGCTGTGGTGCGCTGTAATTGCCATCACGATAGCCGGTACGTATTTCGGGTTCTTGCATACAAAGGGTGGGGATATCATTGACTAAGAATGGGGGACAAGGCGTAGCTATTCGGCTCACTGAGGTACATAAGGCAATTGAGGGACGACCGATCTTAAAAGGTGTAAACCTTGAGGTGTCGTATGGGGAGATTGTTGCTATTATCGGGCCTAATGGGTCAGGCAAATCGTTGTTGTTGCGGATCGTTAGCGGCTTGGCATACGCTGATGAGGGCGAAGTGGTCACAGGTGGCCAGGTGATTAAGGCGGGTCTGCTTGGGCCGCTTCCGGAAGTTGGACTCATGATAGAGGCGCCGGGGTTCTTACCGTACTTGTCGGGAAGGGACAACTTACGCTTACTGGCGACATTACGCGGACGGGTGGGCGAGGCGGCCATTGAAGCCGCCATGCGCGCAGTGGGGCTAGATCCGCGCGACCGCCGGCCGGTCAGGGCTTATTCAATGGGCATGCGGCAACGTCTCGGCATCGCCCAGGCCATTATGGAAGAGCCAAAGATCTTGTTGTTGGATGAACCAACGAACGGGCTTGATCCAGAATTTACAGAGGAGTTCTTAGAGATGCTTCGCCAAAGGCGCGAGTACGGTGTGGCAATTCTCTTGACTTCGCACGAACTGCATGAGGTGGCGGCAATCGCATCGCGGACTCTAAGACTAGTGGATGGCCGGCTAGCGGATGGGGGTCTGAAGTGAGGTCGCTGGAGTGGGCTTTAGCTGCGGGGCGTACCGTGTGGCGTGCAATTGACCACAATAGTGTGGTGCTAGCGTCCGATAAGCGCTGGCGGTTGATGCCGGCCGGTGCATTGGTCGTAAGCGTGCTGGTTGTGTTCGACTTTGTTAACAGCAAATGGGGGATTGGAGAGGCGAACCAGTGGGATCTGATGCTTGCGGTCTTCAATGATCCATTCAAGGCCATGGTTCTATTGCCGGTGGGCTTTTTTGCGCTAGTTGCTGACGCGATTACACGAGACTGGCATGGCTGGGGCTATCTAAGCTGGAGTCGATATAAGTATCGGTTGGTATGGTGGGTGGGCAAGCTTGGTGGTATAGCGCTTGCCGTGTTGATGTATCTCAGCATCTTAGTCATTATAGTCCTTATTACCAGTGCTGTCGCAGCAACAGTGGAAGTGTCGTGGAGTACTCTCGTACATGTGTCAGAGTGGACGTATCCTGGGGGTCTTGCGGTAGACCAGTTAGACATACCACCAGGATTGATAATGCTGGAAATGTTGGGATTAATGAGCGTGGGGTTGATAAGTCTTGGTACAGTTGTGGCGGTTATTGCGTTCTGGGCACGGCAGCCTGTGATTGCGTGGATCTGCGGCGTTGTTATGGCTGGGACGTCGTATGGGGTGTGGCTGGCGTGGCCGTGGGCTGCGGTGTGGGCACCAACACTGCATTTGGCGTTGGGTGCCCATGCGGAGATTAGTAATAGGGTGCCAGGATTTTTCACGATTGGTACGTCGTTGCTGTTCTTCATGGGCTTGTGGTTACTGGCGGCTGTCCTCGGGTATGTGCGTGTTGTGCGACAGGACTTCTGAAGGAAGGGCAAGGTGGGCGGTGTTGAGTGCGTCTTTCTGGCGTGCAGTTTGGGTGGAGTGCCTTGTGCTTAGCCGGAGACGGACGTGGCTTGGCGTGCTTGCCGTGAATGTTGTTGTAGCCGTGGCCGGCATTTACAGTGACCTGTCAGCTTTGGGTATGGACGTCATCGAAATACCTTGGCGGCTTGCGGCACTCTCGTTGGCCGGACCTGGTCAGAATGCGCCAATGATTGTGGTGATCGGGTGGCTGATGATGCCAGCAAGTTTTCTCGTTGGTGCTGGGGAGCCTTTTTCAGCGTTAGCGAGAGCATGGATGCGGATGGCCTTGGTGCGAACGGGTAATCGTTGTGTCTTCTGGTTCGGAAGGTTGTTGGCACATTTCCTGGTGGGTGCGCTGTTCGTGGGTGCGGTATTTCTGATAAGGTGGGTCGTCGCCGGCATTGTTGTCTCTGCGACTTCTCCCTCGGTACCGGCAGGGATCAGTAACGCTGGATTGGAGAGCCACGCGGGGCTTGCCCTGGGTGCATGGATAGGGGCGAATGTCCTGGCCGCGGTTTGGTGGGTTACGGGTGTACGGGCATGTCTGTCCGTCTACTGGGATCGGCCAGGCATTCCCACTGTCGTGACCCTTTTCGCGGCGTACACGTTGACGGTCCTTGGTACCCGACTGCCCGCTATCGTGAGGTATGGGCGGCCACTAGTCGGTGCCCGTCTCAATGCCAGCATGGACGGGCTGACACAGGCGGACTGGATCGGCCTGATCTTGCTTAGCGTTGTGTGGATTGGAAGCAGTGTAGGCCTGGGTTACAGTCGACTCCGAAAATGCGACCTGTAACCCTAGGGTTAATGTGAGATTCAGCACAGTCGCCTGTTCCGACCGCCTGGTTCTACCTCCTCAAGGCCCCCCCGTGTCGCTTGTGCCCAGAGTCACGGCCCAGCCGGGCGGGGGGCCGGCCGAGCGCCGGGGGACCGATCCGGCATGCGGACTGCCTTCCACGGGTAGGGGGGAATGGATCGGCCCGGAAGGAAGGGCCCCTCAGCGGCTAAATAGTTGTTTCATCAAATGCACATTTTGTTGAATGCTGTCAACGCCGACCTAGAAGTGACCCACTTGGCGCCGGTTGGAAACTGACCCACCCCTTTGGGTCACTTACTCCGCAGAGCCGTCCTGTGGCATCACCTCCCTTCGGGGTGGGGTCCCGCCGAACAGTCCTGCCTGCTTCTTCTCCCGAAGCCGGTAGCTCTCGCCCCGGATGTTGATGACGTGGCTGTGGTGAAGCAACCGGTCGAGGATGGCGGTGGCGATCACCGAATCACCCAACACTTCGCCCCACTCGGCAAAGCCCTTGTTACTGGTCAAGATGATGCTGCCCCGTTCATAACGGGCCGAGATCAGGCGAGAGTTCTGAAAAACCGGCGGAAAGCTCAACCCATGGGGCCGAAGGGGGTTGCCAACGATTGGATGGGATACGTGGCACTACGGGTGATCGGCGCTGCAAGGTGGCCCGGCTTGCTACGGACCCGTTCAAGCGGCCGCCCACTCCATGGCCCGCCTCTTCCCATGTCCACTACCACGTGCGTCTTGCAATCGCCGAGCCATCTTCTTGGCGTTGAGCACCAGGCAGGTGAGCAGCACCTGAATCGCCGTCCGTTCCCGTCCCCGGTAACGGCTTCGCCCGAGGCCGTGCCACTGCTTGGCCTCCCCAAAGGTGCGCTCAATGACCGTTCGCACCCGCAAGGCCCGTTTCAGCCCCCGCGGCCGGTTCGCTTCCGTACCCGGATGCCAGTACAGCACCTTCCGCGTCTGGCTCCGGCTCAGGCAACGCCCCGCCCGGGGGCAGCCGCGGCAGGCTCGCTCGGAAAAGTACACCAGCCACCCCCCGCGCTGGTGCGGGCTCTGGCCGATGGAGCGGTGGCCCTCGGGACAGATCCACTGCCGGCGGCGCTTGTCGTACGTGAACCCTTGCTTGGGCAGCCTTTGCCTTTGCGTCCGCTGGGGGATGTACGGACGGATGCCTTGCCGAACGAGATCCTCCCTCAACCTCGTGGCGTCATACGCCTTGTCCGCCACCAGCCGCCGTGGCCGGAGCCCCTGGACGCGCGCTTGTTCCACCAGCGCCGGCGCCCCTTCGAGGTCGCTCGCGTTCCCCGCCGTCACCGTCGCCGCCAGCACAAAGCCGGTCTCATCCGTCGCCAGATGCATCTTGTAGCCGAAAAAAGGCTTCTCCCGGCGCTGGTGTCCCCAACGCGCCTCCGGGTCCGCGTAGCTCGCCACCCGTTCGTCCTTCAGCACCCGCTCCACTTGCTTCCGTACGCGTCGCACCGCCGGTGCCTTCGCGGCTTGCCGCGACGTGATCGCCGCCAGCAAGGCTTCCGTCCGTTCCTGTTCCGCCTGCAGCAGCTGATCCTGATCTTCATAGGTCGCGTCCGGCACCGGCTCGGCCAGCGCCTCCAGTTCCTTCGCCACCGGCGGCGCCGCCTGCCGGACGGCTTGCAGCAGCCGCTGCCGCCCCTCCCGCAAAAGCTGCACCCGTGTGCGGGCGGCCGCATGGGCCACCACCGGGCTGGAGTCCATCACCAGCCAGCGGCCTTTCAGGCACCCCTTCGCTCGTGCCTGCTCCACCAGCCGGTGCAGCAGCCGCTGCCACCGCGCCTCCCCCAACCGCTGCCGAAACCGCACCAGCGTCGTGTCGTCGGGAATCGCGTCCTCCCAGCCAAGGCGGCAGAAGTAGCGATAGAGGACGTTGTAGCGCAGCTGCTGGCAGACCTGCACGTCCGACAGGTTGGCCCACACCGCCAGGAAGAGGATGCGCACCAGCTGCTCCGGCGGATACGAAGGCCGGCCTTGATCGGCGCTGTACAGATCGGCCGTCTCTTCCTCCACGAACGAGAAATCGACAGCCCGGTCGATGTCCAGGAGGGGATGGTCCGCCGGCAGCATGTGGTTGAAGAGGATCTCATCGAAGAAGTTCCGCTGCTGATCCAACCGTCCCAACATGGTGCACCGGCCCCGGTTTCGGTATCGTCTCCATAGGGGTTTTTCGCTTTGCGTCCTGCCAGTCCTTGCCGAAAAAGCAAAGGAGTTTTTCAGAGCCCTCTTGACGAGAGTTCTGAAAAACCGGCGGAAAGCTCAACCCATGGGGCCGAAGGGGGTTGCCAACGATTGGATGGGATACGTGGCACTACGGGTGATCGGCGCTGCAAGGTGGCCCGGCTTGCTACGGACCCGTTCAAGCGGCCGCCCACTCCATGGCCCGCCTCTTCCCATGTCCACTACCACGTGCGTCTTGCAATCGCCGAGCCATCTTCTTGGCGTTGAGCACCAGGCAGGTGAGCAGCACCTGAATCGCCGTCCGTTCCCGTCCCCGGTAACGGCTTCGCCCGAGGCCGTGCCACTGCTTGGCCTCCCCAAAGGTGCGCTCAATGACCGTTCGCACCCGCAAGGCCCGTTTCAGCCCCCGCGGCCGGTTCGCTTCCGTACCCGGATGCCAGTACAGCACCTTCCGCGTCTGGCTCCGGCTCAGGCAACGCCCCGCCCGGGGGCAGCCGCGGCAGGCTCGCTCGGAAAAGTACACCAGCCACCCCCCGCGCTGGTGCGGGCTCTGGCCGATGGAGCGGTGGCCCTCGGGACAGATCCACTGCCGGCGGCGCTTGTCGTACGTGAACCCTTGCTTGGGCAGCCTTTGCCTTTGCGTCCGCTGGGGGATGTACGGACGGATGCCTTGCCGAACGAGATCCTCCCTCAACCTCGTGGCGTCATACGCCTTGTCCGCCACCAGCCGCCGTGGCCGGAGCCCCTGGACGCGCGCTTGTTCCACCAGCGCCGGCGCCCCTTCGAGGTCGCTCGCGTTCCCCGCCGTCACCGTCGCCGCCAGCACAAAGCCGGTCTCATCCGTCGCCAGATGCATCTTGTAGCCGAAAAAAGGCTTCTCCCGGCGCTGGTGTCCCCAACGCGCCTCCGGGTCCGCGTAGCTCGCCACCCGTTCGTCCTTCAGCACCCGCTCCACTTGCTTCCGTACGCGTCGCACCGCCGGTGCCTTCGCGGCTTGCCGCGACGTGATCGCCGCCAGCAAGGCTTCCGTCCGTTCCTGTTCCGCCTGCAGCAGCTGATCCTGATCTTCATAGGTCGCGTCCGGCACCGGCTCGGCCAGCGCCTCCAGTTCCTTCGCCACCGGCGGCGCCGCCTGCCGGACGGCTTGCAGCAGCCGCTGCCGCCCCTCCCGCAAAAGCTGCACCCGTGTGCGGGCGGCCGCATGGGCCACCACCGGGCTGGAGTCCATCACCAGCCAGCGGCCTTTCAGGCACCCCTTCGCTCGTGCCTGCTCCACCAGCCGGTGCAGCAGCCGCTGCCACCGCGCCTCCCCCAACCGCTGCCGAAACCGCACCAGCGTCGTGTCGTCGGGAATCGCGTCCTCCCAGCCAAGGCGGCAGAAGTAGCGATAGAGGACGTTGTAGCGCAGCTGCTGGCAGACCTGCACGTCCGACAGGTTGGCCCACACCGCCAGGAAGAGGATGCGCACCAGCTGCTCCGGCGGATACGAAGGCCGGCCTTGATCGGCGCTGTACCGATCGGCCGTCTCTTCCTCCACGAACGAGAAATCGACAGCCCGGTCGATGTCCAGGAGGGGATGGTCCGCCGGCAGCATGTGGTTGAAGAGGATCTCATCGAAGAAGTTCCGCTGCTGATCCAACCGTCCCAACATGGTGCACCGGCCCCGGTTTCGGTATCGTCTCCATAGGGGTTTTTCGCTTTGCGTCCTGCCAGTCCTTGCCGAAAAAGCAAAGGAGTTTTTCAGAGCCCTCCTTGACTCGACTTTGACACCGTGATCCTTGAGAACCCTTAAGACAGAAGGCTTTCTTGGGCACACGGGGACTACGTACCACTACACTACCCGGCGGGGGTCGTCTCGGGACGTGGCAGCGGCTGCACCCGAGCGGGGGGCCGCAGGCCCACGGCCTTGAAGGCCTCGTAGGCCTGCCCGACCAGCTCGGTGCGGGTGAGGTAGGCCTCGCCGTCCAGCTCCACGGCCACGGCGTGCAGCTGGGAGAGATCGTGGAGCACGTCCTCGTAGCCCACATCGGGGTTCTGCTGGCGGAGCTTGCGCAACAAGAGGCTCTCCAGGACCAGCGCCAGGAAGCAGACCATGACGTGCCCCCGGACTCGCCGCTCCGTCCAGTGGAACATGGGCCGCAGGTCCAAGGCGGACTTGAGGGTGCGGAAGGCGCGCTCGACCCGCCAGAGGTCCTTGTACGCCCGCACCACGGCCTCCGGGTCGAGGTCGGTGTTGGTCCGCAGCAGGTACTTCCCATCGTAGCGGGCGGCCCGTTTCACAGCGTCCGCGTCAACCACCAACGCACCCTGGGGCAGGGCCTTGAGGTAACGGGCCACGAGGCGGTTCCGCAGGAGATCCTTGGCTTGGCCGCGCTCGATCCGCTGCTTCAGGTGCGCGAGGACCGCCTCCCGGGCGTGGCGGTCGTGCTCGGCCTGGAGGGGATTGTGGCAGAGGATGTAGCGCTGGCCCTGGTGGATCACCTGCTTGATGCGGAGCTGCTCGTCGATCACGCGGTAGCGCCCTGGCTGGCTCAGCACGGCCTCGGCCTCGCGGTGGCGCCGCAAGGGCATGACGACGATGTACTCCATGCCGGCTTCCTCGATGGCGTGCAGGATCCGGCGGCTGACCATGCCCCGGTCGGCGACGAAGATCACCCGGCGTAGGTGGAAACGCCTCTTGAGCGCGTCAAGGACGGTCTCCACCGTGGCCTTGTCGGCGGTGTCGCCCGGGAAGACCTCGTGAGCAATGGGGTAGCCGTCCCGGGTCATGAGCACGCCGACCACCAGCTGGGGGCGGTCCGGGCGCTTGTCGCGGGAATAGCCGTAGGCGGCCAAGCCCTCCGGCCCGCGGCCTTCGAAGTAGGTGGATGTGGCATCCCACATCACCACGTCGACCTCGGTCCAGAACAGGTCGCGGGCCCGGGCGAAGAGGCGGTCTTCGAGGGCTTCCTTATGCTCGGCCAGGACGTCCAGCGCCCGGTAGTAGTGATGCAGCTCCAGCTGCTCGGCCTGGGGCCGGTAGACGCCCTGCAGCCACTGCCGGACGAGTCCGCGTTTGGAGCAGGGGTCGGTGAGGCGGTTGAGCACCATGGTGAAGACGGCCTCGGCCACGTCGAAGGCCAGCTGGCGATCCTCCAGCAGGGCCGCGAAGGCCTTGTCCAGTTCAGCTTCGCGCCACAGCCGTTCGAAGATCAGCGCCGGTCCCCACTGCTTGGACCAGCGGACGTTCAAGCGCTCGGCTTGTTCCTCCAGCCGACGCCAGGTGTTCTGGGAGAAGCGGGCTAGGTTCTCGATGAGGGCATCGAGGCGGCCGTCCTGAAGGTCCTCCAGCCGGCCCAGGGTGGCGACCACCCGCTGGCGGACGCGGCCGCCCTGGCGCACGCTCTCGACGAGTTGGAGGTAGGTGCGGGTGGAGCCGTCTTTGTTCTTGAAGGTCTTCTGGCGGATGAACATGGCACAACCATCATAGCATGCTCGTGCTTACCATACAAGTGTTTCACGAATACACGTGGCACTACACTTTTGACCCCAAAGAACCGCCGCCCCATGGAAACCCCTTGATTCATGCGGGTTCCTGGGGCGGCGTGGCACCGAGAAGGGCCGTCAACTGTCAAACCCGAGCCTGGAGGAGGGCTCTGAAAAACTCCTTTGCTTTTTCGGCAAGGACTGGCAGGACGCAAAGCGAAAAACCCTAGGGAGACGATACCGAAACCGGGGCCGATGCACCATGCTGGGAAGGTTGGATCGACAGCGAAACTTCTTCGATGAGCTGCTCTTTGAACGCATGCTGCCTGCGGACCAGGCCGTGTCCCGGCAAGTGGTGGAAAAGCGGCTCCCCCTCGGGTTCCATGGGCTTACCTCGCTGCAACAGCCAAGGCGCTCACCGAGTCACTCCCCAACGCGTCACCGCCCTTGAGCTTCGCCATCGACGCCTGGCTAAAGTACCGCCGCTGCACCAGCCACTCGTCCTGCTGCTCCTCCAGCAGCGCACCCAGCAGGCGCAGCACCGCCGCCACGTTCGGGAAGATGCCCACCACGTCGCACCGCCGCGCCAGCTCGCGGTTCAGCCGCTCCAGGACGTTCGTCGAGTGGATCCCCCGCCAGTGCTCCGGCGGGAAGTCCATGTAGGCCAAAACCTCCTCCGCGGCCTCCCGCAGCAGGCTCGCCACCTGGGGGAACCGCCGCTCCAAGTTTGCCGCCACCTGCTCCAGCTGCTGCCGAGCCGAGGCACGGTCCGGCTGGGCGAAGATGGTCCGTACCAGCGCTGCCACCATGGACTGGGCGTGCTTGGGCACCCGCGCCAGCAGGTTCCGCATGAAGTGCACCCGGCACCGCTGCCACGTGGCGCCTGCCAGCACCTCACCGATGGCTCGCTTGAGGCCCTCGTGGGCGTCCGAGATCACCAGCCGCACGCCCTTCAGCCCCCGGGCCACCAGGCGACGTAGGAAGTCCAGCCAGAACTCGTACGTCTCGGCCGCGCCCACGTCGAACCCCAGGACCTCCCGTTCCCCTGTCTCCCGCACACCCACGGCGATCACGGCCGCCATGTTCACCACCCGTCCGTCTTGCCGCACCTTCACCGCCTTGGCGTCCAGCCACACGTAGGGGTACTCGCCTTCCAGCGGCCGGTTCCGAAAGCGCTCCATGTGCTCGTCCAGCTCGGCGCAGATGCGGGAGACCTCGCTCTTGCTCAAGCCCCCGACGCCCAGCGCCTGGACCAGCTCGTCCACCTTGCGCGTGCTCACCCCGTGCACGTAGGCCTCCTGCACCACGGCCAGCAAGGCCCGCTCCGCGCGCCGCCGCGGCTTCAAGAGGCTGGGGAAGTAGCTGCCGCGGCGTAACTTCGGGATCTGCAGCTCGATGGTGCCCACGCGCGTGTCCCAGCGCCGGGGGCGGTACCCGTTTCGGTAGGTAGTGCGCGACGGGGTGCGCTCGTAGCGCTGGGCGCCGATGAGTTCGCTGACCTCGACCTCCATCAGCTGCTGGGCGAGCCAGCGCAGGCCCTCCCGCAGGGCGTCGACCTCGGGCTCGCCCTGGTACTGGCGCAGCAGTTCGAGAAGTGCCATCCTGAAGTCAGCGGTCACCGGTGGTCCGACCTCCCTTCGTGCTCGGGTTCGTCCAACCCGAAGGGAAGCCGCCGGTGACCGCTGCTGTCAACGGCCACCAGCCACGCCTAAACCCTGGCCGGAAAGTCCACCACTACCCGGGACTTTAACCCCCGCCGCGACCGCCCCCGCGCTGGTCCAACCCCATGGGTCCATTCCCATTGCGTCCATTCTCATGGGCCGGCAGATCGGCCGGCATCCTGCTCGACTCGACCCTCGCCCAGGCCTACCGGCCCGCTCCGGCCATCTGGCCTTCTTTTCCCACCCCTGCCGGGCCGCGCCCCTCAGCCGGATCCTCGATGACGATCCGCAGGCGGTTGTAGTTGCGACCCCGGCCGTCCGGCTGGTAGTTCTTCTCCACCAGGCCCTTGACGTCGACGGCGAAGAAGGAGACGTCGGTCGTCCGGTCGATGCGCAGGTCCGCGGGCCGGTCCCGTACCCCTGCGGCTTCGTAGCGGGTGGACTCCAGGGTGGGCCGGCTGCCGTCCAGGGTGTAGTACACGTCCGCCGGCTCGCTGGTGTGGAACCGCAGCCGCACGGGACCCGTGAACACCAGGGTCTGGTCGCCGTCCTCCTCGAAGCGGACCTCCTGGCGATCCCCCTCCCCCAAGGCGCCCGCCGCCGACCGGGTCCCCTCCTCCGGGATGATCTCGACCCAGGAGCGGGGCAGTTGCCGGTCGTTCTGGTAGTCCAAGGCGACGCGAAGCAGTTCCATCGTCCCGTTGGCGAACTCCATGGCCTGTTCGAACGCCTCCGGCCAGGCCGGCTGGAATCCCTGGGAGCGCCAGCGGCCGCCCTCAAAGCGATACGCTCCGACTTCGAAGTCCCACCCGAACACCCGGTGGCGGTACCAGAAGTGATCGGCCGAGTTCCCCGCCGCCGAGTACAGCACGTCGATGACCGGACCCGTCTGGCCGGGGAGGATCACCGTGTCCCGCCATCGCTCGAGGTGACGTCCTAAACTGTCTGTAAACGCGAAGCGGTCTGGGCTACCATCGGTGGCGTCGGAAAACTCGCCCCAGCTGGGGCACACCGAGGAGGACCCAGACCTATGTCCAGGATACCACCCAGCCAGCAGTTGGCGGAGCTGGCCCGGCAGCTGGCCGCGCAGGCCCGGGAGGGTACGGAGGTCGAGGACCTGACCCATGCCCTCGTCCGCCTGGGCGCCCGCAAGCTCATCCAGGAGCTGCTGGAGGCAGAGGTCACGGAGCTTTTGGGGCGCGGACGCTACGAGCGGCGCGAGCCTGGCCAGGAAGGCGCCCGCAACGGCTACAAGCCGCGGACGCTGCGTTGCGCCGAGGGGCGGCTCGAGATCGACGTCCCCCAGGTGCGGGGCATGGAGGGACTGTGCCAGCCCACGCTGTGGAGGGCCCTCAAGCGGCGGACGGACGTGCTGGAGCGCCTGGTGGTGGAGATGTACGCCCGGGGCCTCTCTAGCCGGGACATCGAGGATGCGCTGGCGGAGCTGGCGGGCAGCGAAGCGCCGCTTTTGAGCCGGTCCACCGTGAGCCGGATCACCGAGGCGCTCCACGAGGAGTTCGAGGCCTTTGCCCAGCGGGACCTGTCAGGCCTCGACGTGGTGTACCTGTTCGCCGACGCCATCTACGAGTCGCTGCGCCGGCAGGCGGGCTGCCGTGAGGGCATCCTGGTCACCTGGGCCATCTTGAGCGACGGCAGCAAGGTGCTGGTGCACCTGAGCCTGGGCAACAAGGAGCGCTACGAGGACTGGCTGGAGCACTTCCGGGATCTGGTGCGCCGGGGGCTGAAGACGCCGCTGACGGTGACGACGGACGGGGCGCCGGGGCTGATCCAGGCGGTGGAAGCCATGTGGCCGGAGGCGGAGCGCATCCGCTGCTGGGTGCACAAGATGCGGAACGTGCTGGACAAGGTGCCGGAGGAGGCGCGGCCCGTGCTCAAGCCCTACCTGGAGGCGATCCGGGACGCACCGGATATCGAGCAGGGCCGGCGGCTGGTGGCCGAGGTGGTGGAGCGGTTCGGGCGGGAGTATCCCTCGGCCATGCGGAGCCTGCAGGAGGACCTGGAAGCGAGCCTGGCGCACCTGCGGCTACCCGCCGCCCACCGCAAGCATGTCCGGACCACCAACCTGGTGGAGCGCAGCTTCGAGGAGGAGCGGCGGCGCGCCAAGGTGATCCCGCGGTTTCGGAGCGAGCGGGAGTGCCTGAAGCTAGTCTTCGCCGTGCTGTGGCGGGCGAGTGAGCGCTGGCGGCGGGTGCAGTTCAGCGAGCACGAACGAAAGCAGCTGGAGCGCTACATCGAGGAGCGGCAACGGCAAAGAGCGGCGCAGAAAGAGGTTTCACCCGCTGCCACCGTGGCATGACCCAGACCGCTTTTACAGACAGTTCGGGACTTGACCATCGGCTCGATGGCGTCGAGGATCCGCTCGCCCGCCTGCCAGAAGAAGGTCTCCTCCCCCAGGGTCGGGCGCGGCAAGGGGATGCGCCCGGGGACCTTGTACGCCCCCGGCGGCCACATGAAATATCCACCGTGGCTGTGCACGTTCATCGCGAACTTGATGTTGGGGAAGTTCTCCACCAGCCAGACCTCGTTGCGGGCCTCGGGTTCCGACAGCGGCGCGGGACCGGCGTAGGTCGAACTCAGCGGGTTCGTGCTGCCGCCGACGTACCCGTCGTGCACGCTGCCCACGGCGAAGTTGCGATTCAGGTCCACCCCCCACTGGTTACGCAGGGCGGGATCCTTGTATGCGGGTCCACCGTGGTTCACCAGGTTCTTCCGCTGCAGGTTGTAGTCGTAGAAGGAGTAGTGGCCCCCGTCGGGGTTCACCGACGGCAGGATGAAGATGTCCAGGTTGTCCACCAGTTCCCGCGTCGGCTTGTGGGTCCGGTAGTTGTAGAGCAGACGGGCCGCCGTCTCCAGGGCCACCAGCGGCGTCACCCACTCCCGGGCGTGCTCCTGGGCGTAGATGAACACGCCGGTGCGCGAGCCGTCCCGCCGCTTGCCGATGCGCAGCACCTTGACGGTGAAGGGATCCCGCGAGACGTGATCCGGCGCCCGCAGGTAGTCGCTGAGGACCACGGGCCCTTCCGGCGCGACGATGCCGGAGGGCTCGGCGGTCCGGTACGGGAACGCCTGGACCGGCAGATCGGGATCGGCATTCACCGCCTCGATCACCTGGCCGGCGGTGCTGGTCACCGCGCCGTCGGGACCGGTGGCCAGGGACACGTGGACCGTGCGGGTCGCCGCCTCGTAGCGGACGGTCAGGGGCCGGTTGGGCTCGCCAGGATCTTCCAGCAGGACCCGCAGCCCGTTGCCGCCCTCATGCCCCCATGCCTTGGAGTACCACACGATGGCCCGCGACGCCGTGGCACCCGTGACCCCCATGGCCTGGCGGCGGTACCCGTGGGTGCGGTACGGCAGCTCGATGATCTCCGTCAGGTCGGGGAACTCCCGGGCCAGCGCCTCGAGCCGCGCGTAGATCTCGGTGGGATCCATGTAGTGGTCGACGAAGCCCGTGCGGTAGTCCCCAGCGAACGAGAAACGCGCCTCCTCGGAGGGCCACGGCTCGACGGCGGCGCGGGCCTCCGCCCCGTCCGCGCCCGTCACCCGAATGGCGTCCGGCAGCGATGCCACGGGGACCAGCAGGGTGTGGTACATGTACACACCCGCGTCGACGAAGGGGGTCATGGTGCCCAGGTGCTCCCCGCTCCCCGCATCGTAGACGTCGAGCACCGCCTGGGCACCGGCTGCCGCCCGGGCCTCCACCGACACGAAGGGGCCGGCGTAGTTCTCGAAGCCGTCGGCCCGCAGGATGCGGATGGGCTCTTCTTGCGCGGCGGCCGCGGCGGCTGGTGCCGTACCGGCTCCGGCAGAACGGCTGGGCGCCGCATCCGTCTTCGTCGGGGACCCGGGGCTCGCGGATCCGGACGAACCGGCCCCGGCACCGCCGCCCCGGCCCTGCGGTCCGCCCTCGGCCGCACCCACCGGCTGCAAGCCGAGGACGGCCAGCTGGCGGGCCTGTTCGTCCGTGACGACCAGGTCGATGAGCAGGCGCCCTTGGGCGTCCTGGAGGACGGGAGCCTCGACGGCGATGCCCATCTCCTGGATCCGGGAGAGGACGGCCGTCGACGGAAGGCGGAACGTGACCACCTTCTCCACGGCGGGATCCCTCTGGACGGGGGGATCCGCGGTCCCCGCCTCCGCCAGGGCCTGGGCCCAGGTCAACCCGATGAGCAGGAGGGCCAGCACCCCGGCGCCGAGGCGATAGCTGAAGGTGAACCGACTCTGGACGCGGGAGTCACGCGGCCTGCATCCTCGGTCCTTGCGCATCCCTCCAGCCGGTTCTTCCACGGGGGACAAGCTCCGACGGCGGTGGACGGTTGCCACGACGGTCGTTGCCACGATTGTAGGACAAGCCGGTCACACCCACGGCACGAACGATGTCGAGGCCCCTCGTCGATTTCCGCGGCAGCCGTTGGAGGGTCACCGTCCCATCCGCGTCAAGGGCGCCTCGTGCTCGGGTACGGAGCGCGCGAATCATCGACGCATGCTGCAGGCGTGGAGTGGAGCCGTGGGGAACGGCGAACGGCAAGCGATGAGCCTTTCGGAGGCAGCCGCTGGGAGGCGGTCCGTCCGCGTGGGAGAGGTGGGTGGCCGTGCCGCAGCGAGGTGGCCGTGCCGCAGCGAGTCGTGGCCTGCCCGGCACGCCGCCGGCGCCGGGTACCGGGTGGACGCCTTCAGCCGGTTCGTCCAGGAGGGAGATACGGCGACCCCGGGACCAGTCGACCGAACCCCAGGGCGTGCACCGGTTCGTGATCGAGCTCGACGGCCGGCCGGCGGGGATCGCCGATGCCCAGTGTTCGGACAGCCGGTGCGCGGTGGTGAGCGTATCCATCAAACCCTCAGCTCGAAGGAGACGTCCGGAACGCAGGTCGGGGCGCCGGCCGGTGGGGCGCCGCACGCCTCATCCGCCCGGTCGCTGGCAACGGTCCTGGCCGGCGTGGCGGTCCTGGGCGCGGCCCTGACGGCCGGTGGCTACCTGGGGCGGCGGCGCCTAGCGGGCTAGGGCAGGATCCGGTCGGCCGTCCCCCTGTGAACCGGCCGGCATGCGTAGCGACCCGTGACGTTCCGGGGCCCACGGCGGCCAGCACCCCGCCGCACACCCGCTCGGGCGCCCGCACACCCGCTCGGGCACCCGCTCCGGCTGGCTAGACCCGCTCCGGCTGCCGCCCGCGGCCCCAGAGCCGCCGGGTCACGGGCTCGCGCCGGGGCTGGCGGCCGGTGGCCCCGGGATGACCCCTGCCGTGTCCCTCCTGGCGGGGATCCCCGTAGCGGCCGATCTCGTCGGACGGCGTCCCCGTGGCCGCCTCCCGGGTCTCCGTCTCCGTCCGCGCCGCCCACGGATCCCGGTGCGCCACGGGTTCGGGCCGCGGGTAGGTGACCTGGGCCACCCGCACGTCCACCAGCACCGGGCCGTCGACCCGCAGGGCTCGCTCCAGGGCCGGTTCCAGGTCGCGAACCCTTTCCACGCGGATCCCCACCCCGCCCGCGGCCTCGGCAAAGGCGGCGAAGTCCGGATTGACGAACCGGGTGCCGAAGGGCTCGACCCCCGCCCGGTCCTGGAGCTCCTCCTCTTCCGCGAAGCGGCCGTCGTTGCAGCAGATCACCACGATGGGCAGCCGCTCCCGCACCGCCGTGGTGAACTCCATCAGGGTCATGCCCAGGCCGCCGTCCCCGGCCAGCGCCACCACCGGCCGGCGCGGGGCGGCCAGGGCCGCGCCGATGGCGGCCGGCAACGCGAACCCCACCGTCCGCCAGTGGCCGGACACCAGCACCGTCTGCCGATCGGGGAAGAAGTAGCGGCCGAACCAGTAGGTGTGCTGGCCGGTGTCGACGCAGATCACCGCCTCGGGGTCGAGGACGCCGGAGAGGACGGTCATCAGCGCCGCCGGGTGCACGCCCTCCGCCGCCCGGCCGCCACGGCCTGCGGCCCCACCGCGGCCACCCACCCGGGTTCCGGGACCCGCGCCCCGGCCCTGGGCCGCCGCATCGGCTTCCTGCAGCTCCGCGTGCCAGGTCGCTCGGGCCCGCTCCCAGAAGGCGTGCCAGCTGTCCCGCGCCTGGGGCCTGATGCCGTCCCGCAGGGCCGAGACCACCGTCTCCGCCGGCCCGGCCAGGTCCACCTCCACGGGGAAGGTCATGCCCAGGTGGGCGCGCCGGGTGTCGACCTGGATCACCTTGAGCCCCCGGGGCACGAAGGCCGGCTGCCACCAGGTCGAACCCACCACCAGCGCCACGTCGGCCGCGCCCAGCACGTCCGCCGCGGCCTGGGTGCCCGCCTCCCCCAGCACGCCGCAGTAGTGGCGATGCTCCGCCGGCACCGCGCCCAGCCCCGGCAGGGTCGCCACGATGGGGGCATCCAGCGCCTCGGCCAGGGCCAGCACGGCCTCCCGAGCGGCCCGCGCGCCGCGGCCCACCAGGATCACCGGCTTCATGGCCGTCCGCAAGAGGTGCAGGGCCGCGTCGACGTCCCGGGCGTCGGGGGTCGGTTCTTCCTGCAGGTAGCCCGGCTTGCCGGTGGGCTTCGCGTCGGCCAGCTCCTCCCGCTGCAGGTCCACGGGCAGCCCCACCCGGGCCGGCCCCGAGCGTTCCCAGGCCCCCCGCAGGGCCGCCGGCAGGATGCGGGTCGCCTGGCCGGCCGCCGCCAGGGTGTGGTTGAAGACCGTGGCGTCGGTGTAGACCAGGTCCAGGTTGGCGTCCTGGGGCCAGTGGGTGGCCGTCTTCGCCGTGGGCAGGCCGCCGGTGATGACCAGCAGTGGCACCCGGTCCATGGCGGCATCGTACACGCCGTTCAGCATCTGCACGGCGCCGGGGCCGGCGTCGCTGCAGCAGGCGGCGAGCTGGCCGCTTAGCTTGGCGTAGGCGGAGGCCATGAGGGCCGCAGCCCCCTCGTGCCGGGCGGCGATGAAGCGCGGCCGCCGGTTTTGCCGCAACGCCTCCAGCAGCGGGATCACGGCGTCGCCCGGCACGCCGAAGACGCAGGCCACGTCCCAGGCGGCGAGCTCGGCGGCCACGTAGTCGGCGACGGTCATGCGACGGGCTGGCATCCTGCGGTTCGCCCCCTTCGCGTCGTGGTCTCCTGGCTACCGGGCGGGGCGTCCGGCGGCGACGGCGCCGCCTTCAGGATACCGGCGCCGGTTCTGCGGACGAACCGGCCCGTTCGTCCGTTCCGTCCCGCGGCACCTCGGGTGACGTCCCCGCTCCGCCTCCCGTCCCCGCGGTGCCGTCGTCCCCTCTCCGCGCCGCGGCCCGTCGTGCGGCGGACGGGGACGCGGTGTCGCCGGCCGGTCCGTGCGGGCCGCCGGCCGCGGCTGGTTCGTCCGGGGTGGCCTGCGGCCCGGCCGCCCGATGGGGGCCCGATCCGACCGGGATGGGTGCCCCTTCCAACGCCGGCGGCCGGAGCGCCGGCGCCCCCTCGAGCCGCTCCAGCCCTGCCGTCCGGGGGTGGTACGCCAGGGGCACGCCGGTGATCTCCGCCACCTCCCGGGTCAACGCCCGCAAGTCGCCCTTGCCCACGTCGGCCAGGCGGGCGTGCCCCAGGGCGCGGGCCGCCTCCACCATCTCCTGGACGCAGGCCTTCAGGTAGTTGGCAGCGTGGATCGCCGCCTGCTCTCCATCGAACAGGTGGGTGTAGCGGCCCTTGGCGATGAAGAGCTCATAGGGCGGCGCGTAGGGCATGAGGCGTACCATCTGCGCCTGCACCATGGCCAGCAGGATCGCCGTGCCCACGTAGCAGGCGTCGGCGCCCAGGGCCATGGCCTTGAGGAAGTCCGCCCCGTCCCGGAGGCCCCCCGAGGCGATCAGGGTGATCCGGTCCCGCACCCCCAGCTCCCGCAGGATGCGGTCCGCCTCGGGGATCGCGTAGAGGACCGGCAGGCCGAAGTCGTTGATGGTGAAGAGATACCCCTTGCCCGTGCTGCCCTTGGCCCCGTCGATGCTGATGAAGTCGACCCCCGCCGCCACCGCCGCCCGCAGGTCGGCCTCCAGGTCGCCGGCGCAGAGCTTGACGCCGATGGGTACGCCGCCCGTCATCCAGCGCAGTTCCTCGACCAGCCGGGCCAGGTCGTCCGGCGAGGCCACCTGGGGAAAGCGGGTGTGGATCACCGCGTCCTCCCCGGGGCGTAGGCCCAGGTGCCGCCGGACCGGTTCGTCCAGCATGTCCCAGGGGGTCGACTCCTGGGCGCAGGCGTCGGCGCCCTGCCCGAACTGGATCTCGATGGCGTCCGCCTGGCGCAGCTGCTCGGGGCGGACGTTCCATCCGCCCCGGTTGTACTGGACGATGTAGTGCCGCGCGTGACGCCGCTCGTCGGCCAGGAAGCCGCTCTCCCCGGAGTTGGTGGCGGTGCCCACCATGGCCGACGCCCGGGCCAGGGCCACCTTGGCTTCCCGCGTCAGGGCGAGGCCGTAGGCCATGCCGGTGATCAGGATGGGGATCTTCAGGTGGAGGGGCCGGGCCGCCTGGGGGCCGATGGTGACCCGGGTGTCCACGTCGGGCTCCCCTCGGGGCAGCCGGCCGATCTGGGCCGGGACGAAGACCAGCTGCTCGAACTGCATCCACGGCCGGGTGGCCCCGTAGGGGCGAGTGAAGGGCTTGCCCGTCTCGGCGCGCCGCATGATGGCCAGCATCTGCTCGGGGTCGGTGTTGCGGGCCAGCACCATCCACTGCAGCATCTGGTTGCGGTCCTGGGGCCCGCTCAGGACCGCGACCATCATGCGGTTGAACAGGCGCCGCAAGAGCGGCGGCCCGAGCCACACCGCCGCTCCGACCCCGGCGGCCAGCAGGACCACCAGGGCCAGCAGCGCGCCTGCGAAGGCGGCCAGCATGCCCCCGCTCCCCCTTCCGGCTTCCGGCTTCCGGCTTCCGGCGTCCGGCTTCCGGCGTCCGGCGTCCGGCGTCCGGACGAACCCGGCCGCAACGCCCTGCCGGCGGTCCCACGGCGGCGTCGGCGTGCCCCGCGTCGAGGTGGCGCGAACGCGCCCGATGGCATCGCCAGCCTGCCTCGTGGACGCCCTCGGTCGGGCGGGTCCGCCGTCTGCCTCGTGGATGCATCCGGTCGCGCGGCTTGGCTTCCCGACGCCTCCGGTAGCGTCGGTCGCTCCTTCGACGGCTCCGGGAGCGTCGATCGCGCCTTCGACGCCTCGGGTAACGCCGGTCGCTCCCTCAGCGTCCCCGGTTACACGGGTCGCCTTCCGCCGCCCCCGGCCGCGCCGGGGGCCTCCTCGACGCCCCCGGTTGGACGGGTCGCCTTCCCGACGCCTCCGGTCGCACTGGTCGCTCCCTCAACGCCCCCGGTTGCGCAGGTCGCCTTCGCGACGCCTCCGGGTCCGCGGGTCGCCCCCTTGATGCCTCCGGCTGCGCCGTTCGCCTCCTCGAACCGTAGCGTTCCCGGTGGGAGACGGGCCGTGCGGGCAAACGGACGGTCTCGGCACGGGAATCGGTGGGACCGATGCCAGGCGCAGGCGCGCCCCGTTCCCCGACCCTGCGGGTCTCCCCCGGCGAACCTGCGCCCGGAGGTGGTGCCGGGCCGCGACGCCTCACCCCGCGTTGCGCAGGCCGGCCGCGATCCCCAGGATGGAGAGCAGCAGGGCCCGCTCAAGCGCGGGCCGCTCGGGGTCGCCCTCGGGCGCCCGGCGATAGCGAGCCAGCAGCTCCACCTGGAGGTAGCTGATGGGGTCCACGTAGGGGTTGCGCAGCGCCGTCTGGCGCGCCAGCACGGGGTGGTGGGCCAGCAGCGGGCCGCCGAAGGTCTCCTCCAGGAGCTCGCGGGTGCGCAGGAACCCCTCCTCCAGGCGGGGGAAGAACCGGCTCGCCAGCGGCTCGGGTACCAGCCGCAGGTACTCGCGGGCCACGGCCAGATCCGCCTTGGCCAGGGCCAGGGCGGCGCCATCCAGCACGGACCGGAAGAAGGGCCAGCCGGCGAACATCGCCTGGCGCAGCTCGGGGGGCACCTCGGCGAGCCCCTCGGCCAGCCCGTACCAGCCCGGCAGCAGGAGGCGCACCTGGGTCCAGGCCATCACCCAGGGGATGGCCCGCAGGTCCTGGACCCGCCGGGCGCGCCCGGTGCGCGCAACGGGCCGGGAGGCGATCTTGAGCGCCGCGATCTCCCGGATCGGGGTGAAGTGCTCGAAGAACTCGAAGAAACCCGGCTCCGCCAGCAGCTGGCGATACGCCTCGGCGGATCGGGCCGCGGCCCGGTCCATGGCCTGGCGCCACGCGGCGGGTACCTCCGAGACCGGTGCGGCGCCGCCGCGTTCGTCCGGGGAGACGACGGCCCCCTCGGCCCCCGGGTGGGATGCTGCCGCAGGGGATCCCGGGGGAGCCACGTCGCGGGCTGCGGCGAGCACGAAGTGGTACAGCAGCTGCTCCAGGTTGCGCAGGGCCAGCTCGGGGTGCGCGTAGCGGTCGGCCAAGGCCTCGCCCTGCTCGGTCAGCCGCAGGCGCGAGCCCACGGTGCCCGGCGGGAGGCTGGCGATGGCGCGCCCCGCGGTTCCTCCGCCGCCGCGGGCGGTCGACGTGCCGCGGCCGTGGAAGAAGGACACCGGCACCCCCGCCGCTCGGGCCACCCGGCTGATGCCCTCCTGGGCCCGATAGAGCGCCCAGTTGGCGGCCAGGTAACCGGCGTCCTTGCTGGAGTCGGAGTAGCCGATCATCACCTCGCAACCGCCGCGGGCCCGGGCGTGGGCGCCGAAGACGGGATTGCGCAGCAGCCGCTCCATGGCCGCCGGCGCCGCCTCCAGATCGGCCAGCGTCTCGAAGAGGGGGACCACGTCGAAGGGCAGGGGCCGGCCCGGCCGGTACAGGCCCACCTCCCGGGCCAGCACGAACACCTCCAACACGTCGGCGGGGCCCCGGCAACCGCTGATGATGTAGGCGCCCCGATCCCGCCAGACCCGCAGCGCCTCCAGGGCCACGGCCAGCTCGCGGGTCCGGGGGCGGTACCCGACGGGCGCGAGGGGGCGGGCGCTGCGGAGCTCGCGGGTCAAGAGGTCCTCCCGCGCCTTGGGGTCCAGGGCGAGGTAGGTGGCGGCCGCCATCACGCCGCCGGCTTCCAGCAGCTCCGCCACCGCGCGGCCGTGGGCGTCGGCGTGCTCGCGCAGGTCCAGCGGCGCCATGGCCTCGCCGAAGACCTGAGCCCGCCAGCGCAAGGGACGCACCAGGGACGCCGCCGCCTCGCCGAGACCGGCGGCCTCGAGGCCGCGTTCGACCTGGTGGAGGAGCGCGGCCAGATCCTCGGACACGGCCCCATCCCCGGACGCGGCCAGATCCCCGGCCGAACGCACCGCCGCTTGGGATTGGACCGGTCGGCCCCCGTTCTCCGTGGCCCCGTCCGCCGCGGCGCGCGTCCCGACGGGCTCGGCCTCCCCCTCCGGAGCCTCGTCGGCTGGCACCGCCGGGGGCAGGGCCGTCCCGTCGGCTCCGCCCCCGACCGCTTCCGGTACCGTCCGGGCTTGGGCCGCATCGCCTGCGGGGAGGCGGCGCAGCGAGTCGACTTCGCCCCAGACCGCTTCCGGTACCGTGCGGGCCGCCCACCGGCGCTGCAGACGATCGACGAAGCGGCGGTAGGGCTCGCCGGGAAACCGGTCCCGCCCACCGTCGCCGCTGGCGACCGCTTCGCCATCGGGGCCTGGGGCCGTGCCAGCGTGGGGCACGTCACCGGTTTCGCCGGCTGCATCCCCGCCCGATTCAGCGCCTGGTGCGCCGTTCGGCTTCGCGTCGGGGCGGCCGCCCGTCTTGCCCCCTGGAGCGCCGCCGGTCTGGCCAGCGCCATTGGTGGGGCCGTCCGCGACTGCGCCGGCCGCCGCCTCGCCGCCGACGGTGCTCCACCGCGCCCCCGGCAAGGGCGGCAACGACGCCCGCTCCTCCGCCACCGAGAGATTCCGGGTCAGGGCCGCCAGACCCTCGGCATACTTCCGGGCGATCTCGGCCCGCGCATAGCCCTGGGCCCAGGCCGTCACCGCGGGGGTCACGAAGGGGTTGCCGTCCCGGTCGCCGCCGATCCAGCTGCGGAAGGCGAGGGGCGGGGGAAGAACCGGCCGCCGCCCGTAGTGGACGGCCACCGCCCGTTCGAGGGCGTCCATCAGCCGCGGCACCGCCTCCCACAAGGTGGTAGGTAGGTAGTACAGCCCGCCGCGGACCTCGTCCTCGACCCGCGGCGGGGCCGGCCTGAGTTCGCGGGTGGTCCAGAGGAGCGTCACCCGCGCCACCACCTCGGCGAGCTCGGCCTCTCCGCGCTCGAGCCGGTCCAGGGTCCGATCGAGCTCCAGCAGGTGGTGCCGCAGGGTGCGCCGCCGGGTCTCGGTGGGATGGGCGGTGAAGGTCAGCACCAGCCGGGCCGAGGACAGGAGCCTCACGACGTCGTCGTAGCCCAGGCCCCGGGCCTTGAGCTGGCCAACCAGGGCCAGCAGCGACTCCGGCCGCGGCCGGTCGGGCGTGCTGGCCCGCTCGCGCTGCCGGTTCACCCGCACCCGGTGCCGCTCCTCGGCCAGGTTGACCAAGTGGAAATAGGTAGAAAACGCGCGGATCAGGCCCTCCGCCTCGGCGACGGAGAGGCTCCCCACCTGGCCCCGCAGCGCCTCCCGCGCCGCCTCGTCGTCGGGATGCTGGCGCAGGTGCTTCGTGCGGGCGCGGATCGCCTCTTCCAGCGCGAAGAGCCGCTCGCCGGAGAGGCGGCGGATGGCCTCGCCCAACGCTCGGCCCAGTAGGTCCACTTCGTTCTTCAACATGGGATACAGGTCTTCTGCACTGCGGAACGCGGGTGTGCGCCCGGCCATGGCGTCAGCCTCCGTCGCCAGAGGGTGCAGGGAGGGCGTTTTCCCTCATTATGTCGAACGAGCCGATGGATGCAAGAGTAGCGAGGCCATCTTGCAAGCGGGCGACGCCGGTGTGGCTCCCACGATGGCCGACCCCGCCATGATCGAGGGGATCACGCGCAGCGGATCAGCAGCGGCAAAGGGGATCGCGCGTACTCGAAAAGTGTGCTGGGCGAAAGGCCGCGCCCCACCTGCAGCGCCTGCAGGTACTCCTCTTCGGGCGGCGGTAGGGGAGGTGCCGTGGCCAACGGTTCTCCCACCGAGGCGTCACGCCTCAAGGTGTGCGCCCGCCGGCCCGGATCACGGCTTCGTCGAACGTGTACACGGGCAGCTCCGGCCCGTAGGAGAGCAGCAGGCAGTCCACCCAGTCGAGGCTCGTCTCCTCGAAGCGGCGCAGGGCCGCCAGCGTAGGCTCGAGGTCGGGGACCTCAACGCCGTCAAGGGTCAGCAACGCCCGCAGCGCGTCCGTCACGCGCCTGCGGGGCAGCCCCGCGACCCGCGGCGAGGTGAGGACGTAGACGACCTCCGCCAGCACGGCAGGATGGATGCGGATACGGAACTCGCCCCGCGCCGCTCGGGCGAACAGCGCCTCGGCCGCCCGCGCCTGGGGCTCCGGCTCGCCCAGCAGTAGCCGCAGGATGACGTTGGCGTCCACGTGGACCGTCTCAGCCATCGACCTCGGCCGCCCCGAAGCGTTCCGCCAGGTGCTCCTGGTAGGCCCGGCGGGCCTCCTTCAGATCGACCGGCCGCTCCACCCGGAGGATCCCGCGCAGCTCCGCCGCGGTCCGGGCAGGCACGGACAGGAGCACCACCCGACCGCCCTCCAGGCTGAAGACCACACGGTCACCTGGCGCAACACCCAGCGCCTCGCGGACCGACTTGGGCAAGACCACCTGACCCTTCGGCCCGATGCGGGACACGGGCACCGCAGCATCACTCCCACCGCAGATAGTATTACACACGAGCACTTGTTGAACCTCGTGCGCGGGGTGACCCGGGTCGGCTTGGCCACGCGGGCTCTCCTGTTCCCACAAAGCGGCATTTGTCAAAGCAGTCACGGCCTGTCCCACGGCATCGCCGCGCACTGAGACCACGGCGACCCGCCGATCGCCCGTCACGGCGACGACGACCCGCCCGCCGGATCTGCCCTGCCCGAAAGCCCACCAAACGCCCGGGACCTTCGGGGTGCAGGAACACCAGCCCGGCTGGCCGTTCGAAGGCTCCTTCGCCTTCCGGACAGCGGCCCACTCGACCGAGTCAAAGAGCGAACGCACGACCGCGTACACTGCCCCGGCCTACCCGGGATGCGCCAGAAGGAGAAGGCTGAGCACGACGCGCCGCCCCTTCCGCCGGGGCATCGTAGCGGCCCTCCTCCACCGCGGCGACCATCGCCGCGTGCGCGGCCTCAAGCCCCGCCACATCGATCCGTTCGGGGTACCGCCTTTCGACAAGCGGCGCGCCCCAGCAAGGGCGGCCCCGCTGGTCGAGCGGAACGACCAGCGTTTCGGCCACCCGGTGGTCCGGTACGGCCACCGTGGAGACCAGGACCCCCCGCACCAGCGTCTGGAATTGGACGACACCCAAACCCGACCGCATCCTCGAACGTGGCATCGCGATCACCTCCAGGGAGAATGCGCGGGCCCCGAGCACAACGACTCAGGGCCCGTCACCCTTCCGGCCGCCTACTCCGCACCGGTGCTGCGGCAGGCCGTCACGACGGCCCCCACCGTGGTGCAAGCAGCGTCGGCGTTTTCGATGGCATTATCGCGAAGGAGGATTCGCTTTGCCCCCTTCTGGCCCTCGACCTGATCGGCGAACGGCGCTACATCCTTGAGCGCCTCGCCGATCCCGTCGGGCCCCACCCCCGTACGGAGCACGACAACGGCCCCGTCCGCGACCGCGCCGACAGCAAAGGAGCCCTCACTCCACGGCCCGGTAAGGACGATGGCGGTCCATCCTTCGTCGGACCGGATCTGCGTGATGTCCCACTCGACCGCCTCGCAGTCGAGGTCCCCGGCCGAGGACGTGCGAACGGCACCCCACACAAGCTGCCAGAGCGGGAGGCGAAAGCGCCGAGACGCCGCCTCGTAGATCCCGCGACGAGCGGCCTCGCCGGCGGGAGCGTACACGCCAACCGTCATCAACATTTGCGTGCCCCGGCCCAGGCGGGCCCGCGGGGGCAGAAACAAAAAACCCGCGCCTGAAAAGGCTCGGGTCTCCCAGCGCAACGTGGCCACGTGCTGGTTTCGGTGGACCGTTACAGGGCGCGCCCGAAGGCCAGTCCCGCAATGGCCAGAACGAGGCCCGCCAGCAGGCCGATGATCCAACGGCGCATCCACCGCTGCTCATCGGCCAGGGACGCGACCAGGGTGCCGAGGTTGCGGAGTTCGGTCCCCTGCACCTCCAGGCGGGTCTCTATACCTTCGACCCGCTGCTGGAGCGCATCGATTCGCTGGCCGAACTCCCGAAAACGCGTTTCCATGCGCGATTCCAGCGCTTCGATCCGCGCTTCCAGTCGGCGTTCCAGGCCGTCCTGCTGGCGTTGGAGATCCTCCAGGCGCTGCAGGATGAGCCAGGTCCCGTCGACCGGGGGCTTTCCGGATCCCGCCTGGGACTCGCCCGCCTCGGGCTCTTTCGTGGCGGCCTCCTCCGGAGCCGGCATCGGCATGCTCCCCCTCCTTTCTCCAGTGTACAAGACAAAAAACGCCTCGCACACCAGCGAATCGCCGCCCGTTCACGCCAACAGCCCGGTAGCAAAGGTATACGCTGCCTTGTTGACCGGCCCACCCATGTCGAAGGCCATCATGGCTCCGAGCACGAGGCCAAGGAGGATCGCGTTACCGCCACTCAACCCCTGCAACCAGGCCGTCAACGCATTCATCACGGCCTTGAGGGGGCTACCGACCACGTAGATCATGAGCAGGCCCGTCACCCCTGTGGCCAGGACGGGCACGAGGAGCACCGGCTTCAGGCCCTCCAGCGTACGCGGGAGGCGAATCGCCCGCACCAGCCACGCCGCCAGGTAGCCGGCCAGGAAGCCTGCCACGATCCCACCGGGGAAGCCTGCCCCCAGCTTGCTCGCCAGCATCCCGCCCACCATCCCAGGGGCGACGGCCTGCGGTCATCGAACCGGCTCATGCCTGCGGGAGCAGGCAGGGGTGAGAGCCGCCGCATGGCCAGCGGCATCGATGGGTTGGACACGGGCGGGTGAAGGAGAGCAAGACGGCCGCGCGAAAGACATGGCACGCCAAGGGCATAGTACGCGGCAGCATGGTACGCGATCGAGTCATCAAGTCTTATCGGCAGTGACTTCACAAACATGCACAAATATGTGCAGATCTGTGCAGCCAGGAAGCACAAATAGCAAGCGCCACACCGTCATTCGTGCACCCTGGCTACGGACTGGGGGGGCACCCGCTCACGCCGGCCCTGTCACCCTAGCGGCTGCAGGCCCATCCAAGCACGCGAGGCCGGCGGCCAAACCTTGGCTTTCAGGCACGAAATCGTCGCCCCGACTCGGGGCTCGGCGACCCTCAGGTGGGCGCCGGGCCGCCCGACGCACGACGAGACCCGACCGGCATCCCGGCCCGCCGACCGGACACAGGACTACACGCCCGTCGATACCCGCGGCGGCAAGGCCGGAAGCCAGCGCCCGGGCCACACCCCGCGCGCGCTCAGGGCGCACCAACGCGAGGACGCTCGGACCGGCACCGCTCAGGCAAGCGCCGTCGGCACCCGCGGCCAAGGCCCGTTGAATCAAAGTGCTGAGCCAGGGGAACAACCGCATACGGTACGGCTGGTGGAGACGATCCTCCATGGCCTGCCGCAAGAGCTCACCGCGCCCTGCGGTCAGGGCGGCCACCAACAGACCCACCCGCGCCACGTTGAAGGCCGCGTCGCCGTGGCTAACCGTGGCGGGCAGGGCACCGCGGGCTTCGTGGGTATAGCCGCTGACAGCCGGAATGGCGAGCACCGCCAGCCAGCGGTTGGCGAGCATCAGGGACGTCGCGCGCCAGCGTTGGGCAGCATCCGCCTCGCGCCACGCTAGCACCACCCCACCCAGGAGGGCTGCCGCCACGTTGTCGGCGTGGCCCTCGAGGTCCGCTGCCAGCTGCAGCAGCTCGCCCGGCGTCAGGGGCCGTCCCGCCCGGCGTAACCACTGATTGGCGACCGCCAGCCCGGCGACGATCGCCGCGGCACTTGAGCCGAGCCCACGAGCAGGAGGGATCGTGCTGCGAATCGCCAGGCGCCAAGCGGGCGGGTGGGCCTGTCCGGCCCGGGCGAAGGCGGCACAGATGGCGCGCACCACCAGGTTCTCCTCGGGCGGTGCGGCAGCTGGGCCGCGACCGTGCAGGTTCCACCGGACCTGGTGTTCCGTGCAGGACCACCGCCGCGGGTCCACCTCGGCCGGGGTCAACCAGGCCCGCAGCTCCCATCGCGGCAGGGCCATGCCGAGGCAGTCGAACCCCGGCCCCAGATTGGCGCTGGTCGCCGGCGCCCGCGCCCACGCGACCGCTCGCGCGGGTGGGTGGTCGCCCGGTACCGTCCCCGTTTCACCACGCCTCGCAGACCGCCTCGACATCGCTGGTCCTTGCCCCACGACGGGTTGGGCGGGCGCCTCGGGCGTGGCCCCCCAGGCGTCGGCATCAATGCGCCGACCCGGCGAAGGGGGGCGATCCGCCGACGGTCGCCCGACCGCCTCCCCCGCTCCGACCCGTCCACGGTGGACTCCCACGCCTCGTGAACCCTTCCCTCGTGAACCCTTCATTCCTGCTGACCTCCCGCGGGCACCGACAGCAATCGCTGCACGATGGCATCCGGTTCCAGGGCCTCCGCCTCCAGCGCGGCGAGGTCCGCTGACCCGGCGTCGCCGGACCGCGCCGCCCGCAGGGCGGTGTCGACGTCCTTCAGGCCGTGCCCCGTCAGCACGCACACCACGGGCCCCTCGGGCACCTCCCAGCCGGGTTCGTCCCCCCGGGCCAGCTTGAGCAGGCCCGCCACGGAGGCCGCCGAGGCCGGCTCGACGAAGACGCCTTCCAGCCGGGCCAGGAGCCGCTGGGCGACGAGGATCTCCTCGTCGCTGACCGCCAGCACCCGGCCCCCGGTCTCCCGCACCGCCGCCAGGGCCCGGTCCCCGTACACCGGCCGGCCGATGCGAATGGCCGACGCCACCGTCTGCGGCCGGTCCACGGGCCGGCCTCGCACCAGCGGGGCCGCCCCCTCGGCCTGGACGCCGTAGAGTCGCGGCAGGCGCCCCAGCCGACCCGCCGCCGCATAGGTGGCGAACCCCATGTGGTAGGCGGTGATGTTGCCCCCATTGCCGACGGGGAGGAACACGGCCGCCGGTTCGTCCTCACCGCGGGCCGCCAGCTGGTCCACCACCTCGAAGGCGGCCGTCTTCTGGCCCTCCAGGCGATCGGGATTCAGGGAGTTGACGAGCACCAGGTCCGGCCGCTCGGCCACCACCTGTCGCACGGCGGCCAGGGCGTCGTCGAAGCTTCCCCGCACCGGGAGGATCCGCGCCCCGCAGGCCACGGCCTGGCTCACCTTGCCGGCGGCCACGCCCCCCGCCGGAAGCACCAGCCAGCAGTCCATGCCCGCCCGGGCCGCGTAGGCGGCCGCGGCCGCCGCCGTGTTGCCCGTGGAAGCGCAGATCACCGCCTGGGCGCCCCGGGCCCGGGCGCACGTCAGGGCCATGGTCATGCCCCGGTCCTTGAAGGATCCCGTCGGGTTGGCCCCTTCGAACTTGAGGAACAGGCCCGGCGGGCGGCGGTCGGGCGGCAGTTGCTCCAGCAACCGATCCGCCCGGATCAGCGGTGTGTCGCCCTCTCCCAGGGTGATCGGCTCCGCGCCGGGAGGTACCGGCAGCCAGTCGCGGTAACGGGCGATGATCCCCTGGCGTGGGATGTCGCTGAGAGTCCCAAGGTCGCGATGCATGTCGTCGAACCCCTCTCCCGGCAGAGGACCCGGCCCCTCGGTCGATCCCGAACCCTGCGTACTCGGGCCGGAACCATTCGGCCTCCATAAAACCGCACGGCCTCGCGCCCCATTAGGGACGCGAGGCCGTGCTCGCGCGGTTCCACCCTATTTGATCCCCAGGTCCTGCTGCACCAGCCCGCAGCGCCCCAGCCACCGCGCCTGCCCACCGGACCGGACGAACCGGCCACCCGAGCCGCGTCATCACCGGGGCGAACACGCCGCAGACACCGGCGCAGGTTCCCGTGGATCCTCTCGTCGCCCGTAAGGGGGGCTGCCCCGCCTGGCTACTCCCCCACCGGGGTTTCACCGGCGGCTCCCGGAGGGTTTTCGGCCCGCTCCGATGCGGGGGCTCTCAGCCACGACCCCCGTCTCTGAACATCGGTCGACGAGCCTACTCGTTCCGGTCATCGCGCATGCCGAGATGACGCATTCCCTCGGCCCGGACGGCTTCGGGAACGCTTTTGCGGGATTATAGGGTCTGGCCGGACCCAGGTCAAGAGGCCGAAGGTGACGCGCCTTTCCTAGCCACCAGCACCCCGCCCGGCTGGTCGGTCTACCTTCCCTCGGTTCCGGCCGGTTTCTTCAGGGAGACGCCCAGGACGCAAACCGATCGAGGATCACACCCCATCCGCCATCAAAGGCCTGCTGCGTCCCGGTGCCCGCCTCGCCGAGTTGTTCCCAACCCCGGTGCTCCAGCTCGATGCGGGTGCCGGTACCCTCGGGATGGAACCGGACCTCGACCTCGGTGGACCCGGCCCAGTTGGCCTGGTTCCAGGTGAACACCACCCGGTGGGGCGGATCGTAGACCAGGACCCGGCCGATCTCGTGCTCTTCGCCGTCCCGGAACCGCTCGTAGAACCGGCCTCCGGCATGGCCTTCGAGGATCAGGTCGCCGGCGCGGTCGCCGCCGTAGGAGAACTGCTCCAGCGGCCACCAGTGCCCCATGCCGGCCGTGAAGCGGTCAAAGACGTCCTCCACGGGCCTGCGGACGACAACGGTGCGTCGAATCATCCCTCACCGTCCCCCTCGACGTGGCGGCGGAAGCGCTCCAGGGCGACGTCCCAGGTCCTGGCCACCTGGTCCAGCCACCTGCGCACCTCGGCAAACCCTTCCGGATGAAGGCAGTAGAGCCGGCGCCGCCCCGACTTTTCGACCTCGACCAAGCCCGCAGCCACGAGGACGGCCAGGTGCTTCGACACCGCCGGCCGGCTGATGGGGAGCGGTCTTGCCAGGGTGCCCACATCCTGCGGCCCCGACCGGAGCACGGTGACGATGTGGCGCCGCGTCGGGTCCGCCAGGGCCGCGAACGCGCGATCGAGATCCATGGCTCAATGGTAACCGCTTGGTTACCAATTGGTCAAGACCTCTTTATCTCACCCTTCCCCACCGCAACTTCGGAAATGGGCATGTTGTCGACGCTACAATGCGGCCACGCATATGAGCCTGTTGCACCGACCCTGAGAGATCGGGCCTAGTGGGAACGTACCGGGTCGATTCGGCCATGTCCCGTGGGCTGACGGTCAGGACGGGGTAGGCCGGCGGCCCGGTCGTTACCCTTCTACGCCAACGCGGCCGCCATCCAACCAAAGGGTGAGGATGCGGACCCCTTCGTTACCTTCCGCCAGAGCTTCAGCAAGTTATGGGTCAGGCAGAACAGCTTCCACTCGCTGTCACACGCCGCCAGACCCCGACGGAGGAACCGGTCGGCGCCTCGCACGGTCTTGATCTGCCCAAACACCGGCTCCACGGTCTGGCTGCGCTTGGCGTAGATCGCCTGTCCTCGCCGGGTCCGCAGCTTGCGTTCCATCCGCTCCCGCAGGCTCAGCCCCTTGGGGATGCGGCCTCGCGGAGGGGGTGTGTCCTTCCAGGCTTGGCGCTGCTTCCACTCCTTGCTCGTCGCCAGGAAAAGTTCCGGCCCCTCGACCGGCGCCTGCTTCACGTTCGCCTCGCTCCAGTACCCCGCGTCGGCCACCACGGCGCGGATGGGTTTGTCCACACCTGCTGCCTGGAGGTTGGCTTGCGCTTGTTGGAGCATCGGGTGCAGTTGGCCCACGTCGTTGGCGTCCTGCGTCACCGCCGCCGCCACGATGAGCTGGTCTTCGGTCACCACCGCCTGGGCGTTGTACCCTTGCACAAAGCCCTGCCGGGTCTTGAGGATCCGGCTGTCCGGATCCGTCACGTTGGCCTTGGCCGCCGGATCCACCGAGGCATCCGGCGCCTTCGGCTTCCGCCCCCGCCGCTTCTTGCCGGTCGCCTGCTCCTGGGCTTTCCGTTCGTCGATGCGGGCCTGCTGCCGGGCCGCTTCCCGGGCCGCCTCGTCCTCCAGCCGCCGCTTGCATGCCTTCAGCCGCTCCAGCCGGCTCTGGCGGGAGCGCAGTTCCTCCGGCAACTCATCCCCGCGGCGCCCGGGGCCGTACCGCGCATCTTCTTCCCGGTCCGTGGCCTCCGCCTCCCGGAGCATCTTCTCCACTTCCTGGCGAATCACATCATACGTTCGGTTGGCCGCCAGCGAGGCGTTGGCCTTGACTTTCGTCCCGTCCAGTGCCACCACGCCGACCTTCCCCAGCCCCGCTTCGCGGCACAGCCGCAGCACCTGGGTGAACAGCGCGGCCAGCTCCCGTGCATGGCGCTGGCGGAAGCGGGCGATGGTCACGTGATCCGGCTTCTGGTTGGCGGTGATCACCCGGAAGGCCACGTCCTCGAGGCACAGTCGCACGATCCGCCGGCTGGACCGCTCGCCGACGCAGTAGGCGTACAGCAGCAGCGTCACCATCATGGTCGGGTCGTAACTCTCTCCGCCCCAACCGTCGGCGCGGTACTTCTCGTAAAAGGCCCGCAGGTCCATCGGCTCGACGGCGTCGATCAGGAACCAGGCCAGATGGTCCTCGGGCAGCCAGTCGCGAAGGCTCGGTGGGAGCAGGTACAGTTGGTCGCGGTTCACCGGGCGGAAGTTGTAGGCCATAGGAACACCTCAGGCGATGGCGAATTCCAACCGATGCTTTCACTTAACCTCCCGGGGCTGCAGTCCTGCGGAAATACCTGGGTTCGTGAAACAGGCTCCTTGGCGCACGCGAAGTAGGTGACGACGAACTGCCACGTGTTGCGGGACATGATCGCCACCATGTCCTGATGACGAAGCCCCAGCCCGAGCAGCGAGCGGGCGACCCGGTTGGCATGGTGGTTCAGCTCGGCGTAGGTCAGGGACACTCCCCCGTCGAGGTCGGCGATGGCCACCTTGTCCGGGTACCGCTGGGCCGTGCGGGTCAGGATGTCGCCCACACAGACGCGCTGGATCAGGTTGAGGGCCAACCCCTCTCCGGCTCCAGAAGCCGTACGTCCCATGGACGGTACACCCCCAGAATGTGTTGGGTGCAAATATTCGGTGCCGTCGGGAGCATTCCTACCGACCGGTCGGAAGAATTAGTGGCAGGTTTTCGGCCTCGGTTAGCCGAAGTCCGATGACGTCAGCCGACTTGTACCGGGACGCCGGGCAGGCCTACGCGGGTCGCCTGCCCTTCCCGGCATGCGAGGGTGGGTTTGGAGGTCGGAGCCGATCATGGGAGCCTTCCCCCTGAGGAAGTTCACCCGGGAAACCCTGGACGTCATCAATGAGATGCCGTACATCCGGTGGGCCGGCCTGCGGTTTACAGAAGTAGGTTCTGGCTACAGCCGGATGGAGCTCAGCGTGGCGCCCCACCACCGGGGTGGTGGGGGAACCGCGGCCGTCAACGGCGGGATCCTCGCCTACATGGTGGACATCAGCGCCGGGTTGACGCTGATGACGACGTGGACGGAAGCCGACTGGTCCCAGGTCACCATTAATATGCATGTGCAGTACCTGAAACCGGCCTATGGGGACGTCATCGTCGCGGAAAGTCGTGTTCTCGACCGGGGTAGGACCATCGGAACCGTGGAAACCGAGATCCGCGGCCCGGCGGGAGAGGTGTGCACCAAGGCCATCTCGACGTATCGGATCTTCCCCAGACCCGTGGGAACGGCGGACCAGCGGCTCGGGGGCGGCGACACGAGTGCTTCCTAACAATGGGTTTGGATTCGCCCGACTAGTCACAATGAACGAGGCCGGCCCCGTTTCGCAGGTGCGTGGAGGATATCACGAAGTTCGTGGGCCTGGACGTCCGTCAGGACACCATCGCAGTCGGGGTGGCAGATCGCGACGGCGGTCGGGGCCAGTACTGGAACACCATCGCTCAAGGGACTTGGGAGGATGTGATTGCCGCCGTGCTGGCAAAGCGGCAAGATGGAACCCAACCGTCTAGGATCGAAGGGTGCCGAACAAGATGTTCGTATTGACATCAAAGCCAGAGCTCTGGTCAGCCAGCTGTAACTCTGTCCACCGGTTTCACCGGGTACATTAGCCTTTTTTACCGCGCCCCACGCGACGGTGGCACGGCGGGATGCCCAGCTCCGCGCGGTATTTGGCCACAGTGCGGCGCGAAATCCGCACCCCCTCTCGCTCCAAAATCTTTTGGAGGAAAGCGTCGCTGAACGGCCGGGCGGAATCCTCTCCCGCGATGAGGGCACGGATCCGTTCCTTCACCACCCGCGCTGAAATGGCCGATTCCTCCCCGCGAGAGTCCAGCCCGGCACTGAACAGGCTTGCCAGTGGGAACATGCCGTGGGGAGTCTGGATGTACTTGCCCCGGATGGCCCGTGATACCGTCGATTTGTGCAAGTGCAATCGGGCGGCGACGTCATCGAGCCGCATCGGTCGGAGGTACCGGGGGCCCGCCGCGAAGAATTCGGGCTGCAAGACCAGCAGGACCTCGCCCAGTCGCTGGAGTGTCAAGTTTCTTCGGATCAGGCCCTGTTCCACCCAACGGGCCTCTTCCAGCCACTTCCGGACCGCCTCCCGCTCGCGAGGATCAGTTAGCTCCCTCATCACCCTCCGAGCATACTCTCTCCTGAGGTCAAGTCCCGAACTGTCTGTAAAAGCGGTCTGGGTCATGCCACGGTGGCAGCGGGTGAAACCTCTTTCTGCGCCGCTCTTTGCCGTTGCCGCTCCTCGATGTAGCGCTCCAGCTGCTTTCGTTCGTGCTCGCTGAACTGCACCCGCCGCCAGCGCTCACTCGCCCGCCACAGCACGGCGAAGACTAGCTTCAGGCACTCCCGCTCGCTCCGAAACCGCGGGATCACCTTGGCGCGCCGCCGCTCCTCCTCGAAGCTGCGCTCCACCAGGTTGGTGGTCCGGACATGCTTGCGGTGGGCGGCGGGTAGCCGCAGGTGCGCCAGGCTCGCTTCCAGGTCCTCCTGCAGGCTCCGCATGGCCGAGGGATACTCCCGCCCGAACCGCTCCACCACCTCGGCCACCAGCCGCCGGCCCTGCTCGATATCCGGTGCGTCCCGGATCGCCTCCAGGTAGGGCTTGAGCACGGGCCGCGCCTCCTCCGGCACCTTGTCCAGCACGTTCCGCATCTTGTGCACCCAGCAGCGGATGCGCTCCGCCTCCGGCCACATGGCTTCCACCGCCTGGATCAGCCCCGGCGCCCCGTCCGTCGTCACCGTCAGCGGCGTCTTCAGCCCCCGGCGCACCAGATCCCGGAAGTGCTCCAGCCAGTCCTCGTAGCGCTCCTTGTTGCCCAGGCTCAGGTGCACCAGCACCTTGCTGCCGTCGCTCAAGATGGCCCAGGTGACCAGGATGCCCTCACGGCAGCCCGCCTGCCGGCGCAGCGACTCGTAGATGGCGTCGGCGAACAGGTACACCACGTCGAGGCCTGACAGGTCCCGCTGGGCAAAGGCCTCGAACTCCTCGTGGAGCGCCTCGGTGATCCGGCTCACGGTGGACCGGCTCAAAAGCGGCGCTTCGCTGCCCGCCAGCTCCGCCAGCGCATCCTCGATGTCCCGGGTAGAGAGGCCCCGGGCGTACATCTCCACCACCAGGCGCTCCAGCACGTCCGTCCGCCGCTTGAGGGCCCTCCACAGCGTGGGCTGGCACAGTCCCTCCATGCCCCGCACCTGGGGGACGTCGATCTCGAGCCGCCCCTCGGCGCAACGCAGCGTCCGCGGCTTGTAGCCGTTGCGGGCGCCTTCCTGGCCAGGCTCGCGCCGCTCGTAGCGTCCGCGCCCCAAAAGCTCCGTGACCTCTGCCTCCAGCAGCTCCTGGATGAGCTTGCGGGCGCCCAGGCGGACGAGGGCATGGGTCAGGTCCTCGACCTCAGTACCCTCCCGGGCCTGCGCGGCCAGCTGCCGGGCCAGCTCCGCCAACTGCTGGCTGGGTGGTATCCTGGACATAGGTCTGGGTCCTCCTCGGTGTGCCCCAGCTGGGGCGAGTTTTCCGACGCCACCGATGGTAGCCCAGACCGCTTCGCGTTTACAGACAGTTTAGGACGTCACCCTCTCCTGAAGCGAACCTTCGGCAGTGCGTCCCCGTTGACCCACACGTTAAGACTCCCGTCCCCCGCACGCTGGACGGTCAGATCGGGTTGCGCCACCGGGACCGGCTCGCTGACCAGCCCGGCGGCGGGAAAGGGGCGCAGGGTTCGCAACAGATCCAAGGCGGCACCAAGGTCGTGAAGGGATACCTGTAACTCCCGGGCCAGGCGCTGCAAGCTACCCCGGCGTTGCACCAGCAGATCCGCGAATTCGGCCAGTATCCGTTCGGCGATGTCCGCCGCCGACCCCGCACGCCAGGCGCTCCCTCCCGCCTGGGCCTCCTCGCGACGGCGACGCAGTTGCAAGAGCAGGCACTCCCGCGCGTCCCTAGCGCCGACCCCAGGCGGGTCTAGGCGCCGCACTACTTCGAGAGCCTCCGCGAGATGCTTTGGCTCAACCCTGGCCCGTGCAGCGATTTGTTCGATATCTTCCGTGAGAAACCCGCAGGGGTCCAGGGCGTCAATGATGATCCGGGCATGCATCACGACGCTCGCCGGCAACGGCTCAAGGTCTAATTGCCAGTGGAGGTACGCGTAAAGAGAACATGGCCAGGGAGCCGGGATATCTGCCACCGGATCCACCGTATCCGCCCCGGCATCGGGCCAGGTTGCACCCGTTTCGATCTCGTTCAAACTCCGCCTTCGCAACAGCGGACCCCGCTCTTGTTCGTTCTCCTCGCCCTCACCGGCTTCCGACGCTTGGTACGCAGACACCTGCCGGAGATCCTCCCACCCGACCACCGGCCCTTCGGGCCAGCTTTCGAGCTCGAGGAAGGGGTTTTCCGAAGCGATGCGCACCACGATTTGTTCCAGCTCCAACACCGGGAGGGCGAGAATCTCCAGTGCCCCGCGAAGGGCAGGAGTCAACACGAGACGCTGGGAGGCACGCAACTCCTGACGGAGCCCAAAGCCCATGCTCTCCCCCTCGCGACGACCACCCTAGTAGGCGCCCCAGCCGGTATGGGTGGGTATATGGGTAATCGTTTTTTCGTTTCTGTGTATGGACAGCTTTTCCTCCAATCGGGAATCAGCCGCTCGTCCGACGATCCTTTTCAACTTCAACCAGACAACCTGCCTCCGTCACTCGATGCGGCACCCGCTTCCCTCGCCCCAGGGCGTATGCAAGACACGGCTGTTCCATCGTGAACCACGTGGCCGGGGTTGTGTCTCATCTTGAAACATGTCCGGCTAGCTCTGAGGTGAATCCCTCCCCCCTCCGAAGCCGAAAAATGCCGCGACGACAGTATCAGTGGCCCCTTGCTAACGAGCGGGAGCAGCTGGCACGGGTGTTGCTTTGTTAGTGTCCCAGGTGGTGGTGGAAATCGCCGGGCTGTAGGGCCCGAGCCTGGTGGCCCTTGACAAGAAAGGTCACCGGTGGCTCCCCTTCGGGTTGGACAAGAACCGCCATGAAGGGAGGTCCGCTCACCGGTGACCGCTGATTTCAGGATGGCACTTCTCGAGCTTCTACGCAAACACCAGGGGGAGCCGGAAGCCGATGCCCTGCGGGAAGGACTACGCTGGCTGGCCCAACAGCTCATGGAGCTCGAGGTGAGCGAACTCGTTGGCGCTCAGCGGTACGAGCGCACGGAAACGCGCAAGACCTACCGGAACGGCTATCGCTCCCGGCCCTGGGATACCCGCGTGGGCACCATCGAGCTGCGGATCCCAAAGCTCCGCCAGGGCAGCTACTTCCCAAGCCTGCTGGAGCCACGCCGGCGGGCGGAACGGGCCCTGGTCGCCGTGGTGCAGGAGGCTTATGTGCAGGGGGTCAGCACCCGGAAGGTCGACGACCTGGTCCGGGCCTTGGGCCTGGACGGCATCAGCAAGAGCGAGGTGTCGCGACTCTGCGCGGAACTGGACGAGCGGATGGAGCGCTTCCGCAACCGTCCCCTGGAAGGCGAGTACCCCTACGTTTGGCTCGACGCCAAGCCGATCAAGGTGCGGCAGGACCACCGGGTGGTGAACATGGCCGCGGTCATCGCCGTCGGGGTGAAGCGAACCGGGGAGCGCGAGGTGCTGGGCTTTGACGTGGGCGCCGCCGAGACGTACGAGTTCTGGCTCGCGTTTCTCCGCAGCCTGGTGGCCCGCGGGCTCAAGGGTGTTCGCCTCGTCATCTCCGATGCCCATGAGGGGCTCAAGCGCGCCATCAGCGAGGTGCTGGCGGGCGCCAGCTGGCAACGGTGCCGCGTGCACTTCATGCGGAACCTGCTGGCCCGGGTGCCCAAGCACGCCCAGCCGATGGTGGCGGCCCTGGTGCGGACGATCTTCGCCCAGCCCGACCTGGAGTCCGCCCGGGAGCAGCTGGAACACGTGGCAGCCAACCTGGACCGGCGATTCCCCCAGGCCGCCGCTCTGCTTCGGGATGCAATGGAGGACGTGCTGGCGTACATGGCCTTCCCGACCGAGCACTGGCGGCGGATCCACTCGACCAACGTTCTGGAGCGGCTGAATCGGGAACTGGCCCGGCGCTGCGACGTGGTGGGGATCTTCCCGAACATGGCCGCCGCCATCCGCCTGTTGGGAGCTCTTCTCGAGGAGCAACAGGACGAATGGCTGGTGTCCCGGCGGTACTTCAGCCTGGAGTCGATGGCCAAGATTGACGCGTGTACATCACATGAGGCTACGCGGCTCCATGAAACCGAAGCAACCCTGAAGGTGCTGGCCATGTAAGGCGTTCAAACCCGAGGGGAGCGCAAATCACACCACTTGACGGGACGTGACCGTTGCTTTAAAATCTTTATCGAAGACAGCAGACTGGACTGCGGTACTAACACCGCTTCCCGGCGAGGAGGAGGGGGATGCGAAATGTCTGTCGCCACAGGATCGTTGCGGCAGATGCTCGAGGATGTCCGGCGGAAGACCCAGGAGACGGGTTATTATGCCGGCCTGCGGGAACTCCCGCTACGGCAGGAAAACCCGTTTCGCTGGGAAGAGGCACTGGCGAAATTAGTAGCCGCCACCGTGACGGCGCGTGAGGTTGCCGTCCATATCGCCGCCTCACCGATCACGCGCAGCCTCAACGAAACCTGCTTCGCGCTCTTCACCCCCGACGGGGATGCCGTTGCCCTCTCCACGGGGATCATTGTTCATGTCCACACCATGAGTGAAGACATCAAGCAGATGATCGAGGCGGGCTACGAAGAATTCCCCGGGATCCGCGATGGCGACATTTTCTCCAATAATGACCCGGCATTGGGCAATGTGCATACAACCGATATCCATACCCTCATCCCCATCTTCTATGAGCCTGTTTCACGAACCCAGGTATTTCCGCAGGATTGCACCCACGTGGGTTTAAGTGAGGCCATGGATTGGAATTCTCCGTCGCCCGAGGTGTCCCTATGGCCTACAACTTCCGCCCGGTGAACCGTGACCAACTGTACCTGCTTCCACCGAGCCTTCGCGACTGGCTGCCTGAGGACCATCTGGCCTGGTTCCTGATCGATGCGGTGGAGCAGATGGACCTGCGGGCCTTTTACGAGAAGTACCGCGCCGACGGCTGGGGTGGAGAGAGTTACGACCCGACCATGATGGTGACGCTGCTGCTGTACGCCTACTGCGTCGGCGAGCGGTCGAGCCGGCGGATCGAGCGGTTGTGCCTCGAGGACGTGGCCTTCCGGGTGATCACCGCCAACCAGAAGCCGGATCACGTGACCATCGCCCGCTTCCGCCAGCGCCATGCGCGGGAACTGGCCGAGCTGTTCACGCAGGTGCTGCGGCTGTGCCGCGAGGCGGGGCTCGGGAAGGTGGGCGTGGTCGCCCTTGACGGGACGAAGATGAAGGCCAACGCCTCGCTGGCGGCCAACCGAACCTACGATGCGATTCGCCAGGAAGTGGAGAAGATGCTCCGGGAAGCGGAGGCCACGGACCGAGAAGAAGATGAGCGGTACGGCCCCGGGCGTCGTGGGGACGAGTTGCCGGAGGAGCTGCGCCACCGTGCGAGCCGGCTGGAGCGGCTAAAGGCATGCAAGCGGCGGCTGGAGGAAGAGGCGGCCCGGGAAGCCGCCCGGCAGCAGGCCCGCATCGACGAACGGAAGGCCCAGGAGCAGGCGACCGGCAAGAAGCGGCGGGGGCGGAAGCCGAAGGCGCCGGATCCCTCGGTGGATCCGGCAGCCAAGGCCAACATCACGGATCCGGACAGCCGGATCCTGAAGACCCGGCAGGGCTTTGTGCAAGGGTACAACGCCCAGGCGGTGGTGAGCGAAGACCAACTCATCGTGGCCGCGGCGGTGACGCAGGACGCCAACGACGTGGGCCAACTGCACCCGATGCTCCAGCAGGCGCAAGCCAACCTCCGGGCCGCGGGCGTGGACGAGCCCATCCGGGCCGTGGTGGCCGATGCGGGGTACTGGAGCGAGGCGAACGTGAAGCAGGCGCCGGCCGAAGGGCCGGAGCTGTTCCTGGCGACGAGCAAGGAGTGGAAGCATCGTCAGGCGGTGAAGGATGCACCCCCTCCGCGGGGCCGGATCCCCAAGGGGCTGAGCCTGCGGGAGCGGATGGAACGCAAGCTGCGGACCCGGCGAGGGCAGGCGATCTACGCCAAGCGCAGCCAGACCGTGGAGCCGGTGTTTGGGCAGATCAAGGCCGTGCGAGGCGCCGACCGGTTCCTGCGTCGCGGTCTGGCGGCGTGTGACAGCGAGTGGAAGCTGCTCTGCTTGACCCACAACTTGCTGAAGCTCTGGCGAAGGGTGACGGAGAGATCCGCGTCCTTACCCTTTCGTTGCACTGCTGCGGCGCCGGCGTAGAAGGGCAGCGACCGGGGCCCCCTCACCGACGCGATGCTGACCGCCAACCCATGCGATGTTGCTGTATAGGCTCAGTACCTTCCAGCCCGTCCCGATCAAGTCAGTGTCCGTGAAACAGGCTCCTATAAAGGGCAGCTAGTGGGATGGGCGGGTGGCGTAACCCACCAGGTTGACATTGGCGGTGTCACCCCGGGCCATGACATCGTGGCCGCAACATCGCGATACGAAGACGGCCTATACATGACCAATGAAAAGATCGGCGAGCGGGGCGAGCTCCTGCCCCACTATCGCCTCCGTTCCCGGCAGGGCGTCCGCACGCCGCTCTACTACGACCTGGACGAGAAGGCCCGGATTGCCGGCGCCGACATGATCCGGCGGGCGGTGATCTCGTTCATCGACGAATATGGCCTCGATTTCTATCAGCAAATATCCCGCGAGGTGATCGAATTCTCCCGTCGGAACTTCATCGCCAGGGTCAAAGAGCGCTTGGTGCCCGGTCGCTTCCGGGCGGTGGCCTTCGCCGACACCCCCTTCTCCAAGGAGGCCTGGCAACCCCAGGCACGTCGCGATACGCTGCACCATCTTCCCCTTGAAGTCGTCGTCCGCCCGAACGGAACCCTCCATCTAGATTATGAGGGCAACAGCGGCTATGGACCATGGGCATGGAACACCGCTCTGGCCTCAGTCCTAGGTGCTCTGTGGGTTGTGCTGACGCAAATGCTGGGTTACAGCGAAGTGGTTAACGAAGGCTTCAATCTAGCCTTGGCGACCGAACGGCCTCCACGTACGTGGCTTAACAACAACGAGATATACGACCTTTCCCGGCAAACGCCCTGGTATCTGACCATTCCGATCTACACCGGTCTCTATCGCAACCTGCAACGCAGCTTTTTCAGCCGCGGATACATCGAGGAAGGTGCCTCCGGTTACGGCATGACGGCGGATCCCACCCAGGGTGGAATGACCTTGAGCGGTAAGGCTGGAGAACCCAGAGGCCTGTATGCCCCCATCACGACGTTCGAGATCTCCAGCGTTGGACTTGGTGCCAACCCCGCCCGCGATGGGATCGATCATGGGTACGCCATGTGGAACCCCGAAGCGGACATGGGCGATGTGGAGGACTGGGAACGAATCCAGATGGGCCTCCGCTACCTGTCCCGCCGCATCAAGCCCGACAGCGCCGGATACGGGCGTCGGCGTGGTGGAACCGGTTACGAAACGATGGGTGTTTTCTACGGCACGGAAGGAGCGCTGGCCTTCAGCATCAATCAGGGATACGTCTTCACCAACGCCGGTAACGCCGGCGGTTATCCTGCATTTGCTGCCTACACTCTGCACGTCCACAACTCGGGAATTGAACAACGGTGGCAACGGCACCAACCGTATCCGCAGGGTGACCACCCTGACCAGCCCGAAGTCGCTTTGTTGGAGGGTGCCCAGGTCACCCGCCTCAACTACGGCACCTATTACCCGCGGCCCTTCGGCGAAGGCGACCTGATCTACATGAAGTACAACGGTGGGCCCGGCTACGGGGATCCGCTGGAGAGACCGCTGGATCTGTGTGAGAAGGATCTAAACGACGGCATCTACACCGAGCGGATCATGTCTAACGTCTACGGGGTCATCGCTCATCGTGACGAAAGGGGCCGTTTCACCGTCGATCGAGAAGCGTCCGAACGACGCCGGGAGGAACTGCGCCAACAGCGCCGTGCCCGTGGGGTAGACTTCGCCGAGTTCTACCGCCGGGAACGCCAGCGGCTGCTGAACGGTGACCTGGCGGAAGTCGTCCGCCGAATGTACGCCGAGCTGGCCGAGGTCGGGCCGCGGTGGTGGCAGGAGTTCAAGGCCATCTGGCAGCTTCCCGAGGATTTCGCCGTGATGAGCGGGGAGGGGACGGACCGATGAGCGGGCACACGGCCCGAATCCTGGCCATCGATACGGGTGGCACCATGACTGACACGATTTTAATTGACACGAGCGGTGACTTCGTTGTCGGCAAGGCACAGACCACCCCCGACCATCTGGCGCGGGGGATCATGGACTCCTTGCGGGACGCCGCCCGCCAGTGGGGGATGACGTTAGAAGAAGCCGCTGCGGGATTGGAACTGGTGGTCTACACGGGAACCGTGATGTTGAACCGCATCGTTAGCCGGACGGGTGAGCAGGCCATCGGTGTGATCACCAGCGCGGGCTTCGAAGACACCTTGCGCTTTGGCCGGGCAAGGCAGTCGTGGCAGCACCTCTCGCTCCCCGAGAGATTGCACGCCGTCTCCCACTTCCATCCCGAACCGCTGGTCCCGCGGGAGAACGTCCTCGGCGTGCGCGAGCGAGTCTTGTCCACGGGTCACGTGATGATCCCGCTGTACGAGGCGGATGCCCGACAGGCGGCGGAAACCCTCATCGACCGGGGGATGCGGACGATTATCATCGCCTACCTCAACGCCTTCGTGAACCCCGAGCATGAGCTGCGCACCGCCGAGATCGTCTGCCAGGTCGCCCGGGAACGTGGCGTGGAGGTCAACGTGCTGCTCTCCCACCAGGTCCACCCCATCGTCGGCGAGGCCGGGCGGTTGAATGCCGTGGTCATCCAGGCCTATGCGGCCGAACCCTCTCGGTCCCAGCTGAAGGAACTGCAGCAGGAGTTCCGTGCCGCGGGCAGCCGGGCCAGCGTCCGGCTCCTGACCAATTACGGCACCACCGTTTCGACGGACTACGAGCGGCTGATCCACACGGTCAATTCCGGCCCGACCGGCGGGGTGATCGGGACCCGCTTCCTCGGACAACACTACGACCTGCGCTACCTCATCGCCACGGATGTGGGTGGCACCAGTTTCGACGTGGGAACCGTGATCAACGGTGATGTCGTGCTGCGCGACCAGGGCTTGATCGACCGCTTCTTCGTGAACATCCCCATGGTTGCGGTGGACTCCATCGGAGCGGGCACCGGGTCCTATGTCCGTGTCGACCCCGTCACCGAACGGGTCCGCATCGGACCTGACAGCGCGGGCTACCGAGTAGGGGTCTGCTGGCCCGAGGGCGGTGTCGACACGGTAACCGTCAACGATGCCAACCTGATCCTCGGTTACCTGAACCCCGACTATTTCCTCGGCGGCCAGGTCCGCCTTGACCGTGAGCGGGCACTGCGCCTGTTCGAAGAGCAGGTGGCCCGCAAACTGGGCGTTGATGTGTACGAGGCCGCGTGGGGCGTTCACAACCTTACGAACCTCACTCTCAAACTTCACCTGCAGCAGGTTATGCTCGGCATGGGCTTCGGCCCTGAGGTATTCCACGTGGCCTGTTTCGGTGGCGGCGGGCCGGTGCACGCCATCGGTTATACCGACGGCCTGCCACTGGCCGGGGTGATGATCCCGGCCTGGGCCCCGGGCTTTTCGGCCTTCGGTGCGGCATGCGGTGATTACGGCGTCCGCCAGGAAATGTCGGTCGACATTTACGTGCCACCACCGCCTGGGGTCACACCCACCGGCATCGCGCTGGACATCCTGCGGGGCGTGTATGACAACCTGCCGCCGGAGACCCGGCGCCAGGTGGACGAGGCGGTGGAGACGCACCGCATCACCCGGGAGCAGGCCATGGCGAATGTGCTGGCCGGCGTGGCCGTCCAGCAATTGCAGGCGGCGTGGCAGACTCTACGAGGCCAGATCGAGGCCGAAGCCCGCCGGGAAGGCCTTGAGATCTCCCGCCTCCGCTTCGTACCCTCCGTACGTGTGCGGTACGCCGGCATGCTGGACGACCTTGAGGTCCAGGGTGATACCACCGCGGTGACGGGCGAAAGCCTCCGCCAGCTCATGGAGCGTTTCGAGGAGAATTTCGACAAGGTCTACGCCCGCGGTGCGCGCAGCACGGAGTTTGGTTATCAGATCACGCGGGTCGTGCTGACCGGCTACTACGACAGTATCAAGCCCCACATGGCCGAAGCGCAGACGCTGGAGGAACTGCCCAGCGAAGCGGCCATCAAAGGTCGGCGGCGAATCTACTGGCAAGGCGAATGGCATGAAGCGACCGTCTACGAGATGGACGCCCTACGTCCTGGGAACCTGCTGGCGGGACCGTGCCTGGTGGAATCGCCGGCGACGACGGTCCTCGTGCCTCCGGCATATCAACTCTATCTCGACCGGCGCCGCGTCTTCTGGGCCATCCGTCCCTGGGAAGACGCCCGTGTCTATGTGGGAAGGTGAGAACCATGGCCGTTTCCCCGGAAAAGATCCGGCGCATCGCCGATCTGCTGGAAGGCCGGATGCCCGTTGAGGAAGTCTTCGGCATCGTGGTCCGGGAGAAGGACCCGGAGGCCTTCGACGCCCTGGTCGCCTACTTTCAGCAAAAGGTGGCCTGGAGCGAACCCATTTTGCTTCCGCTAAGCGACCACCTTATGATCGTGGCCAAGGAACGGAATGGGCGCACCGAGGCCATCGTCAAGTGTACCTGCGGGCACGAATTCCCGGATTACCGGGTCAACTGGAAGGTCGCTGCCAGGGTGTACGTTCGGGAAACGGAGGAACAGTTCCGGGAGATCTACCCGGCCTACATGCACCCAGAGCCCGGCTGGCAGCAGTTGCGTGAGTATTACTGCCCGGGGTGCCATGCCCTCCTCGAGGTAGAGGCCGTGCCAGCCGGCTACCCGCCGGTCTTCGACGCGCTCCCGGATATCCAGACCTTCTACCGGGAGTGGCTGGGACGGGACCTCCCTGTCGATCCCCACCCCTTCGAGGACCTGACGGCGCGGTATCTGGCGGAACATCTACCAGCTTGAGGAGGGAGCGCCATGGCGCGTCGCCGGTCGGTCGTGTGGCAACCGACGCCGGAGTACGTGGAGGGCAGCAACCTCTGGCGGTTCATGCAGGCGCACGGCATCCGCGATTATAGCGAGTTGCTGCGCCGCTCGGAGGAAGACATTCGCTGGTTCTGGGACGCGTTCATCCGTTTCGCCGGTTTTGAATTCTACGAGCCCTACCGCGAGGTCCTCGACCTCTCGGGCGGCCTACCCTGGCCCAAGTGGTTCGTCGGCGGGAAAATCAACATCGCCCATAATTTCGTGGACAAGTGGGCGGCGCACCCGGAAACGGCTGCACGCCCGGCGCTGATCTGGGAGGGAGAAGACGGCGAAACACGGACTTACACCTTTGCCGAACTTAACCGCGAGGCCAACCGTTTTGCCAACACGCTGCAGGCCCTTGGCGTGCAAAAAGGGGATCGAGTGGCTCTCTACATGCCGATGATCCCCGAGACCGTGATCGCCCTCTACGGGATCTACAAGTCGGGCGCCATCGCGGTACCCCTTTTCTCCGGCTTCGGCCCCGACGCCATCGCCATCCGCCTCAACGACGTCGAGGCCAAGGCCGTGGTCACCGCCGACGGCTTCTGGCGGGGCGGCCAGCAAGTGCCGCTCAAGGCCACGCTGGACCGGGCCCTGGAGCGGGTCCGCAGCGTCCGGGCGGTGATCGTAGCGGAACGCCTCAAGAGCGCTGTGGACATGAAGGCCGGGCGCGACACGCCGTGGCGGGAATCGGTAGCCACAGCTGCGGATCAATTCCGAACCCTACCGATGGATTCAGAAGACCTCTGCATGGTCAGCTACTCGTCGGGAACATCGGGTAAGCCCAAAGGCATCGTGCACGTCCACGGTGGCCTGGCCGTCAAGACTGCCGAAGCCGGGATGTTCATCTTTGACGTGCAGCCCGACGATGTCTGTTTCATGATCACCGACTTTGGATGGATGATGGGCCAGCTGCCGATGTTTGGCGCCCATGCCGTGGCGGCCCCCCTCCTCATCTACGAAGGAAGCCCCATGTACCCGAACCCGGGCCGGATCTTCAACCTGATCGAGAAATACCGCATCACCTTCTTCGGGGCACCGGCCACGGCCCTGCGCCTATTGAAGACCTATGGCGAGCCGTTCCGGAAGGAGGCCGACCTGAGTTCCCTGCGGATCCTTGGGCACACAGGAGAACCCATCGATGAGGATACGTGGAACTGGTACTTCTCCTGGTGCGATGGACGGGTTCCCATCATCAACGGTTCCGGCGGAACCGAAATCTTCGCCGAGATCATCGCCTCCACAGTCTTGCAACCGTTGAAGCCGACCTGCCTCGGCGTGACACCGGCGGTGGGCGCCCGAGTTGTGGACGAACAGGGGAAACCGGTCCCTCCCGGGACACCGGGCTACTTGGTCTTCACTCTTCCGCAGCCGGCCCAGACCCGGGGATTCTGGAAAGACCCCAAGAGGTATCTGGACACTTACTTCCCGTTGGGGTCGGAACTGTGGTGGCACGGAGACATGGTGATGGTGGATGAGGACGCTTTCTGGTTCCACCTGGGCCGGGCCGACGACGTCCTTAAAGTGGCCGGGCGGCGGACGGGGCCCGGTGAAATCGAGGACGTGGTCAACCGGCACCCGGCGGTGCTGGAGTCGGCGGTGATCGGCGTGCCCGATCCGGTCAAGGGCGAGGCGATCGTGCTCTTCGTGGTGCCGAGACCGGGCAAGCGTCCTTCCCCGGAGGAAATCAGTCGCTTTGTGGCGGACGAACTGGGCAAACCCTACCAGCCCGGTGTAGTGCACGTGGTCGAGGACCTGCCGAAGACGCGCTCGCAGAAGATTCTGCGCCGGCTCATCAAGGAGAAATACCTGGGTCTCCCCTTGGGGGACACGTCCAGCCTCATGAACCCGGAGGCGCTGGATGCACTGCCGGTCGCGGAAGGTTCGGCTCAGTCAACGGCTTGAGGCGGCGGCCGCGGGCCGGCCACCTCAAAACAAGCATGCCGGTTGCATGCGACCTGCTCCAGGTCGGCCGGCGCTGTCGGGCCGGCCCGGTCGGGGCGTGAAAGGTTCCCCGCCCGCAGGCGGGGAATTTTTTATCTTCACACTTACCGTAGCCCCATTTCTTTCAGTTTCCGATACAGCGTGCCCCGCGCGATGCCCAGCCTTCGTGCCGCTTTCGCCACGGAACCTCCATGTTCTTCCAGAGCCGTCAGGATGGCCTGCCGTTCCATCTCTCTGAGAGTCCCTTGCTCGCCGGGGGCACCCGTGGCTGCCCGATCGTTGACGTTAGCGACCCGGATGTGGGCCGGAAGGTCTGCGACCGTGACCGTCTCCTCATCGATCTGTACGGCCAGGGCGTAGCACAAATTCTTCAGCTCTCGCACGTTGCCCGGCCACGAATACCGCCGGAACAGCTCCGCTACTTCGGGGCTGACGTCCAGAGGTCCCCGTCCCAACTCGGCACGGATCCGGCGGAGAAACTCCCGCGCCAGGAGAACGATGTCTTCCGAACGCTCCCGCAGGGGCGGGAGATGGATGTGAACGACCTGGAGGCGATGGTAGAGGTCCTCGCGGAAGCGCCCCGCTTGGACTTCCTGTTGCAGATCCCGGTTGGTGGCACAGATCACACGGACATCTACCCGCACGGCCTGCCGCGCACCCAGCGGCGTGATCTCGCCCTGGTCGAGGGCTCGCAAGAGAGCCGCCTGCCCCTCAGGCGACATGTCACCGATTTCGTCCAGGAACAGAGTGCCTCCATGGGCCAACCGAAATCGTCCCGGAAAGCCCTCGCGGGCAGCACCCGTGAAGGCACCTTTCTCGTAGCCAAAGAGCTCGCTCACCAGCAGTTCCCGGGGAACGGCGGCACAGTTGACCGCAACAAACGGACCGCGCCCGCTCCAAGCGTGGATGGCCCGGGCCAGGACTTCCTTGCCTGTACCCGTCTCCCCCGTCAACAGCACGGGCAAGGGTGTCTCCGCGACCCGGGTCGCTACGGCAAGCACGCGTTGCATCACGGCGGAACGTCCCAGGATGAACGTGAAATCGCCAGAGATCGGGGGGCTGGTACCGATGTTGCTGCTCATGCTACCGCGGTCTCTTCCAAGGCAATTCTCCGTCAATCCGCCGCCCTGCCCACTCTTTACTGCACGGACCGGTACCTTCCAGACACCGTTATTCTTCTCTTCCAACGTGGCGATGTAGCCAATGCGCCGTCCCTCATGCGACACAGGTTGAAGCCGGATCGTTAGACCGTCGCCTCCGCGGTCTGGAATCCTTAGTTCCGTTTCGTCCCGGATCGCGGTCAACCACGAATGCGTCACGCCCTTGAGCCGGCCCCCGGCATCAAGAACACGGGTTGCGTAAAAGGTCGGCGACGCCATGATAGCCCGTCCTGAGCGTGTCAAAACGGCTACCGCCTTGCTCCCAGGCCGATTCGTAACCTCGTCAAACAAGTTACGTAGCACCGCCTCGTGCAATTGGTGTTCCGTCCGCAGTTGCTGCTCTACCATCTTGCTCAAAGTAACGACCGTGGTCAGGGCATGTGGATGGATGGTGTCAAAAGGGCCGGTTAAATCAATAATCCCCACCACCTCGCCCGTTTCCGGGTCGCGGACAGGACTGCTGGAACAAACCCAATCATGAATCTTCTGGGAGAAGTGTTCCGGCCCGAAGACCTGAATGGGATGCTTGTGGGTGACGGCGACGCCGATCGCGTTGGTGCCCGCGGCTTCATCAAGCCAGCAGGTGCCTTCGTGGAAGTGCAGGCTGGATGCCTGCAGCCGGACACGTGGATGTCCTTCGATCCGAAGCAAGACACCGTCCGGGTTAGCGACCACCAATAATTGACGAGAGTCGTTGAGGAGATTCTTCACATGGTTGTCATTGAATATGGGTTCCGCCACGTGGTACAGAGAATGGTTTTTCCATATTTCACTAACCTCATCTTCTTCGACCGCGACGGGTGCCAGGGTTCTGTGCGCATCGAGGCCGTGCTCCTTGCAACGCTTCCAGGAATCGACAATTGGACGCCGGACGTGAGGAGGCGAGGCGAAGTCCCTCATGTAGCGTTCCCACTCTACAAACAACTTGCTGCGAGCCTGAATGGGATCGGAAGGCACGTCAAGACCAAGACCAGGACTTAGAGTGTACATAGTCTTCCGCCCTCCCGATCGAATCACCGTGTCGCAGACTAACCAATGGGACGGGATTGTGGTGCATAAGTAGCGATGTTGGGTATGGTAGAGATTTTGGGTAGGGTTGGAATGACACCGAATCGTTTTCTTAAGCAGCGTGCGGTTAAGAACCGTAGCTGCAGACTAGATGACCCTAGAGGCTCTGGTTTGACGTACCCACCCATGTATATTATATAAAGACTCTGTCGGTGGGGGGCGGGCTAGACGCACACCGCCGCCGAAGCAAACACCCGTTGCAAGTCATCCACGTCCATGAGCATGAGGTTCATCACGACCACGTCGAACGGTCCCTTGGGCCGTGACAATCGCTCCACGCTGAGCCATTCTCCGTGCCAGCTCACCCTGGCCACACCCTAAATCGCACACTTGCCTTCCACGCCACTCACCCACGACTTCGAGTACCCAATCGTACGACAATTCCACAACAGGGTTTCTGTTCCTGATCAAATCGTCATAGGCCCATGCCCATCGGTCATAGGCACCCATGATGGTCATCACGTCCCGCGACCAATGAGACGATACTGAAACCGCCCCAGAATGATTCCCCATCCGCCACCGAAGGCCTGCTGCGTCCCCGGGCCCGCCTCGCCGAGTCGCTCCCAACCCCGGTGTTCCAGTTCGACGCGGGTGAAAGCACCCTCGGGATAGAACCGAACCTCGACCTCAGTAGGCTCCGGCCAGTTCGCCTAGTTCCACGTGAACACCACCCGGTGGGGCGGCTCGTAGACCAGGACCCGGCCGATCTCGTGCTCTTCGCCATCCCGGAACCGCTCGTAGAAGCGGCCGCCGGCATGGTCCTCCAGGATCAAATCGGCTCTGCGGTCGCCGCCGTAGGAGAACTGGTCCAGCGGCCACCACTGGCCGATGCCGGCCGTAAACCGGGCAAAGATTGCCTCCACGGGCCCGCGGACGACAACGCTGCGTCGAATCATCCCAGACCGTCCCCCTCGACGTGGCGGCGGAAGCGCTCCAGGGCGACGTCCCAGGTCCTGGCGACCTGGTCCAACCACTCCCGTACTTCGTCGAACCCTTCCCGGCGCAGCCGGTAGAGCCGCCGCCGCCCGGACTTTTCGACCTCGACCAGACCCGCAGCCACGAGGACGGCCAGGTGCTTGGACACCGCCGGCCGGCTGATGGGCAGCGGTCGGGCCAGGGTGCCCACGTCCTTGGGGCCCGAACGAAGCACCGTGACGATGTGGCGCCGCGTCGGATCCGCCAGGGCCGCGAACTTGCGATCGAGATCCATGCGGCAAAGGTAACTTATGAGTTACCAGTCAGTCAAGACCTGCCACCGCGGCCCACGGCAACGCGGGCCCTGTGGCCTCCGGCCTGCCATGCTGCGTATTGCTTCGGCAGAGGCCTTTTGTTTGGACACTCAATGCCTTGGATGGTTGTTATTGTTGGGTTAGTATGGTTATACCAAACCATTTCTGTGAGGGAGATCAAGGGTTGGAAGGCCCAGCGCAACGGCACCGGTGGACGTCTCTGGGCGTTCTTTTTGCCATTCTTCTGCTTGCCCTAGTGGTGCGCTACGCCACAGCATGGTACCTGCGCCCCGTACCCACCTCCGATTTCAAGATCTACTGGGACATCGCCATGGGCCTGGCCGAAGGGCGGGGATACGTCATGGGCGGCGTTCCCAGCGCCTTTCGTCCCATTGGATACCCCCTTCTCCTCAGCCTGGTGATCCGGCTGTTTGGCCCCCGCTGGTGGTACGCGGTACTGGCCCAGGTTCTTATGAGCACCGCCATCGTGGCTGCAACCTACTGGTTCACCCGGCGCCTTTTTGGTACGAGTGCCGGGCTGGCCGCGGCAGCCCTCACCGCCCTGATGCCCGACCATGTGCTCTGGAGCACCGTGCTGAACTCCGAAATTCCGGCCATGCTGTGCACTTTGCTCGCGGTGACGTTGTGGATTCCAGCCCGCCCGGCGTCAGCCTGTCCATTTCCTCCCCTCTGGGTCCTTCTGGCCAGCGGTGTTCTCCTGGGACTGGCTTCTTTGACCCGGCCCGTCATGCTGCCCGTACCGACCCTCTATTTCGTCTATGCATGGCTGACCACCCGGACCCGGGAGGGCGGGCAGCCCGGTCGTCCCTTCTGGCGGCGGGTGGCCTGGCGGCCGGTGGTGGCAGGAACCTTCGTTCTGACGCTGGGCATGGTCCTGGTCGTCGGCCCGTGGACGGTGCGCAACTATGTGACCCTGGGGGCCCTGGTTCCGGTGTCGACCAATGGTGGCGTCAATCTCTGGCAGGGCAACAACCCCAACGCCACCGGTGGCTTTTACTGGAGCGATGACCCGGCCGTCAATCCCATACTTCGGTTAAGCGATGAGGTCGAACAGGACCGCCTCGGTCGCCGCCTGGCCCTGCAGTGGATCCGGGAGCATCCGTGGGATTTCCTTAAGCTGGGTTTCATCAAGTGGGGCTGGCTGCTGACGGACGTTCGCACCGCGGTCTTTTTTACCCTTCAGCAACCTTCCCGACCCCTTCCAACCCTGCTCGTGCCCCTCAGCATCCTGATTCTGAAGGCGGGCCTCTACTCGTTACTGGCGCTCACCCTTGCGGGGATCCGAATGTGGTGGCTGGCAGGCCGCCCGGGATCCTCGGGCCGGTACCTGAAGAGGGCTCGCACGTCCGTGCCGGTGCTGTTTCTGGCCTTCATGCTGGCTCTGCATTTCGTGTTCCCGGGATGGGACCGGTTCCGGTTCCCCTTCACCCCTTTTATGCTGGCCCTGGCCGGGCTGGCGGTCACAACCTGGGGCCGGCGGAGGGCGGCGATAGGCCGGGTTCTTCCGGATGGTCCGGGCGACGCGGCGCCCAGGTCCAGCGCTCGTTCATGGTGAAGTTCCAGGCCACGGCCGTCCCAGTGGCAATCCCATTGGCCAATAGATAGTGGACGTATGGGTGGATCACCGCTAGCACCGTGGTGCTGATCAGCGCACCTGCGAGCGAAACCAGGAGGAACCGCGCCGCTCAAGCACCAAGCCACCCGCCCTTCCGCTCTCGCCAGGTGAGGCGATCATTGAGAAGGAAGTTCGAGATCATGGCACAAAGGGCCGCCGCGGCGCCCGCCGTGGGAACCGGCCAGTGGGCAAGCCGGACCAGGAACCAGTAGACGGTGAAGTTCACCACGACGCCGGATGCTCCCACCAAACAGTAGAGCCAGAAGCGGCGGTCCTCCGGGGACGCGGCGACGAGACGGCCCAGGTGGATCAAATATTCCCATGGTTCCCTCAGGCCCATCTTGGACTCGCCGGCTGCACGGGCTGCAAAGGTGTACGGAATCTCCACCACTCGGCGGTACCGGCCCTTAACCAGGATCTCGATCAGGATCTTCCAGCCGATCGGCTGCATGTCGATCCCTTCGACGACCGAACGCCGGATCAAAAAGAAGCCGCTGGTTGGGTCCCTCACCGGCCGGACGCGGTGGAGTAGGAGGCGCGCCAGCATGCGGGCTGTCCACGACACCAGCTTGCGAAAACCGTTCAGACCTCCATCGGACCCACCCGGGACGAACCGGCTAGGGATCACCACGTCGGCGCCGGCCTCCGCAGCCCGGACCATGTCCATCAGGAGTTGAGGCGGGTGCTGCAGGTCTGCGTCCATGACGGCCAGGAGGTGGCCCTGGGCCAGGTGAAAGCCCTCGACCACGGCCGAACCAAGGCCGCGCTGGCTGGTGCGGTGAACAAAGCGCACCTGGGGCCGTTGCCGGGCGAGAGCCGCCAGAATGGCGGGGGTATCGTCGTCGCTATCGTCCACAAACACGATCTCGTAGGGGATGGACACCGCCTCGGCGATGCGGTCGGTTAGCTGCACCACGTTCTCTCGCTCGTTGTAGGTCGGAACGATGATGCTTAACAAGCCCGCCCCTCCATGCCGGGTCAACCGGATCGAAGCTAGCCCCGTTACCTGGGACGCACCCAGGGCGCACCCTGCCGAGCCTGGCAACCCCCCGCAGTGCCCGGAGCTACCCTGATCGTGGACAGTACGGCAGACTATACGGCCTCCAACAATACGACGGCGTTCCCAGCGTACAGTTCCCGTAAGTCCCAGGAAGGACCTCCCGGTGTGCACCCCGTATCCGTTTGGGAAACGGGCTGCGGACCGGTGGACCGGGCTTGCCGCGTCACGTGAACGCCCGGGCAGGCGCCCGCCGCGCCCCACCGGCCGGCCGGATCGCCATCACGGGGGGATGCGCGATGGGGTACACCGAGGTCGAGGTGGCGGGGCCCGCGCCCGCCGCCGGGGCGCTGCTGGCGGAGCGGCCGGTTCCTCCGCGGAAGCTGTCGGGACGGCCCCTGTTCGAAGGGCCGAACCCGGCAGCAGCCTATGCCGCCTACCGCGCCTGGGCGGAGGCCGATCCCGACGCCTACTGGTCGGAGATCGCCGGGGAGCTGGAGTGGCTGGCGCCCTGGACCCGGGTCCGCACGGGCGACCTGCCCGACTTCAAGTACTTCGTCGGTGGGCTGACCAACGTCAGCCTCAACTGCATCGACCGCCATCTGTCCGAGCGGCGGAACCAGGCGGCCATCATCTGGGAGGGGGAGCCGGGCGACCGGCGGGTCTGGACCTTCCAGATGCTGCACGACGAGACCTGCCGGCTGGCCCACGCCCTGCGACAGGCGGGCATCGGCAAGGGCGACGTGGTGGCGATCTACCTCCCGAACCTGCCGGAGACCTTCGCCGCCATCCACGCCTGCTACCGGATCGGTGCCCTGTACAACGTGATCTTCTCCGGGTTCTCGCCCGACGCCATCCGCTCCCGCCTGGAAGACTCCCGGGCCCGCCTGGTGATCACCGCCGACGGCAGCTACCGGCGGGGCCGGCTGCTCCCGCTCAAGGCGACCCTGGACCGGGCCCTGGAAGGGCTCGACTTCGTCGAGCGGGTGACGTCCTAAACTGTCTGTAAACGCGAAGCGGTCTGGGCTACCATCGGTGGCGTCGGAAAACTCGCCCCAGCTGGGGCACACCGAGGAGGACCCAGACCTATGTCCAGGATACCACCCAGCCAGCAGTTGGCGGAGCTGGCCCGGCAGCTGGCCGCGCAGGCCCGGGAGGGTACGGAGGTCGAGGACCTGACCCATGCCCTCGTCCGCCTGGGCGCCCGCAAGCTCATCCAGGAGCTGCTGGAGGCAGAGGTCACGGAGCTTTTGGGGCGCGGACGCTACGAGCGGCGCGAGCCTGGCCAGGAAGGCGCCCGCAACGGCTACAAGCCGCGGACGCTGCGTTGCGCCGAGGGGCGGCTCGAGATCGACGTCCCCCAGGTGCGGGGCATGGAGGGACTGTGCCAGCCCACGCTGTGGAGGGCCCTCAAGCGGCGGACGGACGTGCTGGAGCGCCTGGTGGTGGAGATGTACGCCCGGGGCCTCTCTAGCCGGGACATCGAGGATGCGCTGGCGGAGCTGGCGGGCAGCGAAGCGCCGCTTTTGAGCCGGTCCACCGTGAGCCGGATCACCGAGGCGCTCCACGAGGAGTTCGAGGCCTTTGCCCAGCGGGACCTGTCAGGCCTCGACGTGGTGTACCTGTTCGCCGACGCCATCTACGAGTCGCTGCGCCGGCAGGCGGGCTGCCGTGAGGGCATCCTGGTCACCTGGGCCATCTTGAGCGACGGCAGCAAGGTGCTGGTGCACCTGAGCCTGGGCAACAAGGAGCGCTACGAGGACTGGCTGGAGCACTTCCGGGATCTGGTGCGCCGGGGGCTGAAGACGCCGCTGACGGTGACGACGGACGGGGCGCCGGGGCTGATCCAGGCGGTGGAAGCCATGTGGCCGGAGGCGGAGCGCATCCGCTGCTGGGTGCACAAGATGCGGAACGTGCTGGACAAGGTGCCGGAGGAGGCGCGGCCCGTGCTCAAGCCCTACCTGGAGGCGATCCGGGACGCACCGGATATCGAGCAGGGCCGGCGGCTGGTGGCCGAGGTGGTGGAGCGGTTCGGGCGGGAGTATCCCTCGGCCATGCGGAGCCTGCAGGAGGACCTGGAAGCGAGCCTGGCGCACCTGCGGCTACCCGCCGCCCACCGCAAGCATGTCCGGACCACCAACCTGGTGGAGCGCAGCTTCGAGGAGGAGCGGCGGCGCGCCAAGGTGATCCCGCGGTTTCGGAGCGAGCGGGAGTGCCTGAAGCTAGTCTTCGCCGTGCTGTGGCGGGCGAGTGAGCGCTGGCGGCGGGTGCAGTTCAGCGAGCACGAACGAAAGCAGCTGGAGCGCTACATCGAGGAGCGGCAACGGCAAAGAGCGGCGCAGAAAGAGGTTTCACCCGCTGCCACCGTGGCATGACCCAGACCGCTTTTACAGACAGTTCGGGACTTGACCCGTCGAGCGGGTGGTCGTCGTGCGGCGGGCGGGGGCCGAAGCCCCCATGACGGCGGGTCGCGACGTGGACTACGACGACTTCATCGCCGGCATGCCGGCCGACTTCCCGCCTGAGCCCCTGGAGGCGAACGAACCCGGGTTCATCATCTACACCAGCGGCACCACGGCGAAGCCCAAGGGCCTGGTCCACGCCGGGGTGGGCTTCCTGGTCGGCACCTACGCCAACGTCAAGTGGTCCCTCAACCTCCAACCCGCCGACATCTACTGGTGCACCGCCGACGTGGGCTGGCTGACCTTCCCCATCTTCGCCCTGGTGGGCGGCCTGGCCCACGGGGCGACCCACGTGGTCTACGAAGGCGCCCTGGACTTCCCCGACCCCGGCCGGTTCTACCGGATGATCCAGCAGTACCGGGTCAACAAGGTCTTCACGGCGCCCACGGCCCTGCGGATGCTCAGCCGGGCGGGGGCCGACTGGCCGCAGAAGTTCGACCTGCGCAGCCTCGAGCTCATCGCGCTGGTGGGCGAGCCGCTGGATCCCGAGACCTGGCACTGGGTCCGGCGGCACGTGGGCGACGGCGCGGTGGAGATCAACAACACCTACGGCCAGACGGAGACGGGGACGGCGTGGATGTCGGGCATCGCCGGCGTCACGGCCTCGCGGCCGGGCTCCTGCGGCCTTCCCCTGCCGGGCTACCGCTGCCAGGTGGTGGACGCCGAGGGCCGGCCGGTTCGTCCCGGGACCACGGGCTACCTGGTGATCACCGACCCCTTCCCCTGCCTGGCGCGGACGATCTGGGGCGATCACCAGCGGTACCTGGACACGTACTTCGCCCGCTTCCCCGGGCGGTACTTCACCGGCGACGCCGCCATGTACGACGCCGACGGCCACCACTGGGTGCTGGGACGGGTGGACGACGTGATCAACGTGGCGGGCCACCGCCTGAGCACCATGGAGATGGAGAGCGCCCTGATCAACCACCCGCTAGTGGCCGAAGCGGCGGTGGTGGGCATGCCGGACCCCGTCAAGGGCACGGTGCCGGTGGTCTTCGCGGTGCTGCGCAGCGGGGTGACGCCACCGCCGGACATCGAAGAGCAGCTGCGGGAGGAGATCGTCCGCCGGATCAGCCCCATCGCCCGCCCGGCGCGGGTGTACGTGGTCGACGCCATGCCCAAGACCCGCAGCGGCAAGATCATGCGCCGCCTGTTGCGGGAGGCGGTGACGACCGGCAAGGTGACGGGCGACACCACCGCCCTCGAGGACCCCGAGGTGCTGGAGCGCATCCTGGCGCGGGTCGAACCGGCCGCGGGAGGAACCAGTTAGGTTCATGGGTGCCCACACAGGGGGAAGCGCGTTTGCAGTCGCCGCAGTGACCGCTGTCTCACGCGCACCGTGGCCGTTCATTGGGCCAAAATAGGAGCGTCGCTGTGCGACGCTCAACGTGCACCGGTTCCGGCATTCTCGTCGGTCGCCGCCTCGGCCTCCAGCTCCTCCAGCACCGCCACCGCCCGCCGCACATGGGGGATGGTGATCGACCCGCCCACGATCAGGGCCACGCCGAAGATCTCGAAGAACTCGTCGCGGGTCACGCCCTCCTTATGGCACTGGATCATGTGGTAGGTGACGCAGTCGTCGCAGCGCAGGACCAGCGACGCCACCAGCCCCAGCATCTCCTTGACCTTGCTGGACAGCGCCCCGGGCTTGTACGCCTGCCCGTCCAGGTTGAAGAACCGGCGCACCACCAGGTTGTCGTGGGCCAGGATCTTCTCGTTCATCTCGGTGCGGAAGCGATGAAAGGCGTCGAGCCGCTCGCCCATGTGGTCACCCCTCCTTCCACCCCTCCTTCCGCCGGCCTGTATCGCCGGCGAGGTGTCCCGGGGTCCGGCCGCTAGCGTACACCTCCGGCCCCAGGGTTCGCACACCCCCCACCCGCCCTCCGGGCGGCCGAACCAGGGAGCCCTTCCAACCACGGGGGCCCCGGGGCCCGATCGAACGAAGGGATGCCGGTCGAACGGACCGGCGCCCGCAAACCCGTTCAGGAGCCTCGACGGGGGGCCGCTCGGGTCGGTGGACGGCCTGCAACCGCAACCGGGCAGCAAGGGGAGACGTGCGGTGCGGCGTCGGGCCGCGTTCGTCCCGAACCAGCCGCCGCCCAGCCCCGGCGCCGTTGACACCGCCCCTCGCCCGCACTATCTTGGTCGCCAGGAGCATTCCAGATCCCGCCGGGTGGTGGCCAGGATTTCGACGGACGAACCCCGGCGGACGAACCCCGGGAAAGAAGGCAGCTTCCGTGGCCCGACCCGCTTCTCCACCGGCGGCGACATCCCAGGGGGTCAAGGGAGAGGGTGGCGTCCACCACCGCCAGGGTGGGACCCACCCGTTTCCATTGGCCGTCGGGCGCGGCTTGCGCTCCACCTTCCGGGTGCTCGCCGACCTGGCCCGCACCATGATCCCCGCCATGATCGTGGTGATGATCCTGGACCGCAGCGGGTGGCTGGCGCGCATCGCCGGGCTCGCCGCACCCGCCATGGCCTGGTTCGGCCTCCCGGGGGGAAGCGCCCTGGCGCTGCTCATCGGCAACACCGTGGGCCTCTACAGCGGGGTGGCGGCGGCGATCCCCCTGGGGCTCGACTACAAGCAGTGGACGATCCTGGGCACCATGCTGGCCATCAGCCACGCCCACCCGGTGGAGGCGTCCATCATCGCGCGGGCCGGCGCCAACCCGTGGACGGTGCTGGCGGCCCGGCTGACCGCCTCGGCCGCAGCCGGCGTCCTGCTCAACCTGGTCCTGTAGCGTGGCTCAACCGGGTGCTGTAGCGTGACTCAACCGGGTCCTGTAGCGTGCCGATGCCCCGAGGGGGCCGGGTCAGGACGTCCGCCGGCGGGGTGCCAAGCCCGCGAAACGGGGGCGAACCGGGGGGACACGCACCATGTGGTTGATCGATGCCGTCGTCGACGGGATAGGGGAGGGGTTCCGGCTCCTCCTGCGGGTCGCCCTGTTCGTCGCACCGGTGCTGATCCTGCTGGAGTGGGCCAAGCTGACCGGGCGTCTTGACCGGCTCACCCACCGGCTGGAGCCCCTGTGCCGGCGCCTCGGGCTGGCGCCGGAGCTGGCGCCGTCCCTGACGGTGGGCGCCGTCCTCGGCGTGATCCTCGGGTCGGGCGTGGTGCTCGAGACCAGCCGGGAGCGGCCGGTCGCCCGGGATCAGGTGACGCTGCTCTTCGTGTTCGTCGGCATCTTCCACGCCATGTTCGAGGAGACCGCGGCCGTGTTCGCCTTCGGCGGCAACGGCCTGATCATGGTCGCCACCCGCTTTGCCTTCGGCGTGGCCGCCTTCTGGGTGTACCGGCGGTGGCTCGACCTGCGGCGGGCCGCCTTGGACGGGCGGGTGCTGGCGCCGCAGCCGGCACGTCACCGGTGAACCGTCGAAGACCAGACCGCCGACGACCGCGGCCGCGGGCAGGGGATGGGCATCCGCCCGTCCCTACCCCGCCTTCCGCTTCTCGATCTCCCGCGCCAGGCTGCCGAAGAACTGGCCCATGATCATCTTGGCCACGCCGCTCAGCACCCGCTGGCCGATGCTGGCCACGGGACCACCCACCTGGGCCTCGCCCTGGTACTTCAGGAGGGTCTCCTCGCCCTGGGGTTCCAGGTCGAGCACCAGGGACGCCCGGACGAACCCGGGCCCGCCCTCGCCCTCGATGTTCAGCCGGTACCGGCTGGGCGGCTCCTTGTCCGCGATGGCGATCCGGCCCTTGTACCGCCCGCGGATGGCGGCGATGCCCAGCTCCAGATCGGCCTCGTAGCGATCCTCGCCCACCTGGACCAGCCGCTTGCATCCCGGGGTGCAACGGGCAAGGATCTCCTGGTCGTTGAGACACGCCCACACGGTGTCGACGGGTGCGGCGATCTTCTGGCTGCCGGCCACCTGCATCCCTGGCACCCCCAGTGATAGTCGCGAAAACTCCCTGGCGAGGACGTTCCACCTCGACAGAAGCCGTGCACCGCGGGGGCTCCGCCCTCGCGGGACGACCCACCCGGGCCCCGCAGCCCGGGCTCGGGTTGCGGAGGCCGCCACCAGCCCCCGTTGCCACGGCGCCCAAGGGACGGCTCATGCCATGGCTCATTCGGTTTTCAGACGAACCGTTCCTGCCGCTGCCGCCGCGGTGCCGGGTCGCCCGGACGGGATCAATCGTCGGAGCGACCCGCGGCCGCACCGTCACCTGCGGGGACCGCTTCCGGCCGGCCCGCCGGAGGCCGGTTCGTCCGGCGCGCAGCGATGATCTCCGCCATGATGGCCACGGCCATCTCCTCGGGCGTGCGGGCCCCGATGTCCAGGCCGATGGGGGCGTGCAGCCGAGCCAGGTCCCCCTCGGTCGCCCCCGCCTCCCGCAGCGCCGCGAGTCGCCGCTCGTGGGTCCGGCGGCTGCCCATCACGCCGATGTAACCGACGGGCGACGCCAGGGCCGCCAAGATCGCCGGCACGTCGAACTTCAGATCGTGCGTCAGGACGCAGACGGCGTCGCGCGGCGAGAGCCGCACGGACCGGAGGTACTCGTCGGGCCACCGGCGGACGATGGCGTGGGCCGCGGGGATGCGCTCCGGCGTGGCGAAGGGCGAGCGGGGATCGCAGACCACGACCCGGTAGCCGAGGAACCGGGCCGCCTCCGCCAGGGCCGGGGCGGGGTGCACCGCCCCGATCACATAGAGCACGGGCGGCGGCGCGAAGGGCTGGATGAAGACGTCCGCGCCGGCCAACCGCTGGCGGGCGGCCTCGTCCCGGGCCAAGAGTTCTCCAGCCCGCCGGGCCAGCACCGCGTCGAGACCGGGGTCACCGGACGAACCGGCCAGAAGCCGCGCCGGGCCGCCAGGGTCGTCCTCGGCCAGCAGGAGGACGGCCCCGGGTGCGGGACCGGTCGGCCCATTGGAGACCTCGTGGTGGGCCTGATGGTCCTCGCGGTGGGCCGGGTGATCCACTCGGTGGGCTTCGCGGTGGTCCTCGCGGTGCGTCTCACCGGGGGTCTCGCGCGCCACCTGAGCCTGGGCCGCCGACGCCGGCTCGGCGGCCGGTCCCAGCACCCGGGCCAGGGCCACCGGGCGACCCGCCGCCAGGGCTTCCTGCAGGTTTCGGGCCACGTCGTGCCAAGGCCCGCGGGCCGGTTCGACCCAGACACGGATGGTGCCGCCGCAGCTGAGGCCCACCTCGAAGGCATCGTCGTCGGTGATGCCGAAGGTCACCAGCCGCGGCCGTCCCGAGGCCAGCACCTCCTGGGCCACCTCGACCACGGCCGGCTCCACGCAGCCGCCCGACACCGAGCCGGCGATCTCGCCCCGCTCGCTGACGGCCATCGTGGTGCCCGGGTCGCGCGGCGCCTTGCGGACCACCTCGACCACGGTGGCCAGGGCCACGTCCCGGCCGGCGTCGAGCCACTGGACGACACGGTCCAAGACGTCGCGCACGTCCCATCGCCTCCTCGGCCTCGGGCCCGTCCCCGGATGGTGCCCCGGCCCCAGCGCTGGGCACCGGCAGGCGGAACCGGCCTCGTAATTGGCTCGTTCTTCCTCCATGGTACCACCACGGCGCAGGGGTCGGGGCGGTGCGGCCGCGGCCCGCTCGTGTTCGGGCAGGAGCCCCGTTCACCGCGTTGAACTGGTAACCACAACCGCATCTGGACGGCGCACGCTCGACCGCATCCCTAAGGGCACACGCAACAGGGGAGGGAAGCGCCATGGCGCACAAGCTGCGCTGGCTCGGACACGCCAGCTGGGAGCTGACCACGGCGGGCGGCAAGGTCATCCTGTTCGACCCCTGGATCAACGGCAACCCCAAGGCCGCCGCCCGCATCGAGGACCTCAAGGCCGACTACATCCTGATCACCCACGACCACTTCGACCACGCCAGCGACGTGGTGGCGGTCCAGAAGCAGACGGGGGCCACGGTGATCCTGCAGCCGGAGACCGCGGCGCGGTACCAGAAGGACGGCCTGCCGGGCGACAAGTGCATCGGCATGAACATCGGCGGCTCGGTCGAGCTGGGCGGCGTGGTGGTCACCATGACCGAGGCCTATCACTCCAGCGAGACCGGGGAGCCGGCGGGGTACATCGTCACCCTGGAGGACGGCAAGCGGGTCTACGACGCGGGCGACACGGGCATCCACTGCAACATGGCCACCTGGGCCGAGCTCTACCCGCTGGACGTGGCCCTTCTGCCCATCGGCAGCCACTTCACCATGGACCCGCGCCAGGCGGCCCACGCCCTGACCTTCCTCAAGCCCAAGGTGGCCATGCCCCAGCACTACGGCACCTTCCCGCTGCTGGTGCAGAGCGCCGACGACTTCGTGCGCTTCGCCAAGCAGAAGGCGCCGGGGGTCGAGGTGCGGGTGCTGGAGCCCGGCGGCACCTTCGAGTTCTAGGCAAGGATCGTGCCCCGGCACCGCCCCGGTGGCCTCGGTGCGGACGCCCCGGGCGCCCGTCACCCGAGCGCCGCCGGCTCGGCGGTCGTCGCCGTCCCGCCGTCGGCCTCGAGGCGCTCCACCACGGCGGGCAGCGCCTGCTCGGCGGGCGCCGCCAGGACGACCTCGGCGTCCAACGCGGGGTGGGGGTTGACCTCCGCCAACACCGCGCCCGCCTGGCGCGCCCAGCGGGGCAGGCTGGCCGCCGGTTCCACCTCGGCGGAGGTGCCCACCACCAGCAACAGCCCGGCGTTCTGGACCTCCGCCCAGGCGCGCAGGAACGCGTGCTCCGGCAGCTCCTCGCCGAAGAACACGATGTCGGGCTTCAACCAGCCGCCGCACCAGCAGCGGTGCCCGCCGCCGCCCGGCAGCCCGGCCAGCCGCCGCACGCTCTCGGCGGCGTAGCGGCTGCCGCAGTCCATGCACACCACGCGCTGGAAGCTGCCGTGGAGCTCGATGACGTCGCGGCTCCCCGCCGCCTGGTGCAGCCCGTCGATGTTCTGGGTGATCACCGCCCGCAGGTATCCCAGCTCCTCCAGTCGGGCCAGGGCGCGATGGGCGGGGTTGGGGCGGGCGGCCGCCAGGTTGTCGTACAGCTGGTCCAGCATGGTCCAGACCCGCTCGGGGTCGCGCCGGAAGGCGTCGATGTGGGCGAACTCCTCCGGGTCGAACCGGCTCCACAAGCCGTCGCGGCCGCGGAAGGCCGGGATCCCGCTGGCGACGGAGATCCCTGCGCCCGTCAGCGCCACCGCCCGCCCGCGATGACGGACCAGCAATCCCGCCAGTTGCGCGGCGGCATCCCCTCTCGCGCTCCCGTCCCCCGGTCGGGATGGGTGCCGCACCGTCTCCCGCCTCCCCCCAGATCAGACGCCCCCGAAGCCGATGGGCCGCGGCCGCCGCGGCTCCCCGGCCAGGATCACGCAGCGCAGCCGCGGACCGGGGATCCAGACCGTGGCCTGATCCGGCAACCCCTCCGGCTCGACGGCCAGCACCTCGGCCAGGGAGTTCGTCCCGCCTGGGCCGTCCACCTTCTCCACGGCCTCGACGGGGAGCAGCAGCCCGCCGTTGTGCCAGGCCCCGGCCTGCAGCCGCACGTGGAGCCGCTGACCGCCCTCCAGGACCACCACCGCCGGCACGCCGGGCAGGTTGGGGTCCACCATGGGGACGACGTCCTCCACCCCATCTCCCTCCTCCGCGCCCTCATGCCCGGGTGAACCAACCCGGATGGAAGGCACGCCCCGTGCGCCAACGCCCGTTGCCCGGCATGGCCGCGGTGGCGTCGGCGGCCCGGCGGCCGCGGGCGGAACCCGCGGTGGCTCCGCCGTCGCCGTTGCCAGCGGGGCGAGCCCCGGGCTCGCCGGCCGGATCGCCCTCCCGGCCGCTCCGGGGAGCCACGGGGTCGCCGGCCGCACCGGGGCTCCGACCGCCATCGCCCCGCCGGTCGGCCTCAACGCTTCCCGACCCGCCTCCCGACCCGCCGCGGACGACGACCACGCCGTCCCGGCCGCCGGAGCCGTCCGGTGGCGCGACGCCGCCGTCGGACGCCGGCGCGCCCGCGGTCTCGCCCCACTTCCCCGGATTCATCAGGTCCAGGGGGTCCAGGGCGCGCTTGATCTTGCGGATGACGTCCAGCGCCGGGCCGAACTCGTCCTGCAGCAGCGGCAGGAGCTTCAGGCCCGTCCCGTGCAAGCACTCCATGTTGCCGCCGCGGGCCTGGGCCATGCGCATCAGGTCGTGCATCAGCTGCTCCATGGCCGCGGCGTCCTCGGGCGTCCACTCGGCGGCCCACGGGCCGGGTTCGTCCGCGGATGCCGCCCCGACCCCCGTGGACTCCGGCCCGCCGGCGCCTGCCGAACCGGCGCCCGCCGCGCCCCCGGCGGCCTGCGCGGCGGCCGGGTGCGCCGCGCTCACCAGCAGGGAGAAGACCTCCGGCCGGCCCCAAAGACCCGTCTCACCGGCGTAGAAGCGCGGGTCCGCGGCGATGCGCGCCAGCGCCTCGCGCCGGTAGGGGATCACCTGGCTGGCCGGCAAGGCGAGGTTGATGTAGTCGAAGGCGCCCTGCTGCCAGCGCCGCCGGGCGTCGCGGGCCTGGAGGATGGGCAGGGCGAACTGCTCGGCGATCTCGTGCCGCCGCTCCCAGAACTCGCGGGCCGGTTCCTCCCCGAGGTCGCGGGCGTCGAACCGCTTGACGATCCGGTCCGCCGCCGCCAAGCGCCCCCGGGCCTCCTCGGCCGCCCCGAAGAAGCCGAGGTGGAGCAGACCGGTGCGGCCCAGGTCGTCTTCGTAGCCGGGCGGAAGCTCCACCGCCGCCGGGTAGTCGTCGGTGAAGTCCAGCAGGTCGGGGATGACCCCGGCCCGCCACAGGGCGCGGACGGCCTCGAAGCCCGGCTCGAAGCCGCGGAAGCGGTAGCTGCGGAAGAGCATCACCTCCGGGGCGCCGATGGCCTGGATCCACGCCCGGGTGACGATCCCCAGGGTGCCCTGGCTGCCGGCGAACAGGGCGCGCAGGTCCGGCCCCGCCGGCGGCTTGGGCACGGGCCGCGTCCGCACCACCTGGCCGTCGGGCAGCACCGCCTCGATGGCCACCACCTGTTGGCCCATGCTGCCCCACCGACCCGCCAGGTAGCCGACGCCGTCGGTGCCGATGGCGCCGCCCACCGTGGCGATGCCCACGCTCCACGGGTCATGGGCCAGGGCGAGGCCGTGGCGGCGCAGGGCGGCGTCGACGGCCGCCAGCGTGGCGCCGGCGCCGGCCTCGGCCAGCATGTCATCGGGGTGGACGACGATGTCGTCGAGGCGCGTCAGGTCGACGACCACGGCGGGCAGCTGCGGGACCGCCGACCCCATCACCCCGGTGCCGCCGCCTCGGGGCACCAGGGGGATCCGGTGCCGGGCCGCCCAGACCACCAGCTGGCGCACGTCCTCCACGTCGCCCGGCCGGACCACGGCCAGCGGCCGCCGGGCGCGCTGGCCGGTTCGTCCCAGGCGGTAGCCGCCGGTGAAGTCCATGGCGGCCCATTCCAGCTCGTGGGGATCCACCGAGACGTGGTGCGCCCCCACGAGATCGCACAGCTCCTTCAGCAGCGGCTCGGGTAGCGACGCAGACTGGGTCACAAGGGAACCCTCGCCGTCCATGCCGATCCCTCCGCTCACCGCTATCTTTACCTTACTCCGGGAGCGGACTGCCAGGGCAAGGGCGGCGGGGGCGGCGGTTCCCGCGGGGCCGGCGGGCAGGGAGACGCCAGACGGGAACGGGAGGAGGGTCCGTCTCGGCCTCTTCAGCCCCGGCCGTGGACCCGGCGTGTCTCCTCGATCTGGGCGATGTGGTGCAGGGCGTGACTGGCTAGCATGGCGATCAGCTCCCGGGCCGTCATGGGAGCACCGAGCGAGGGGGCGACCGCTCCGTCCAGCGATTCGGGCCGGTGCCGCACCAGGGCAGCGACGTGGCCACGGACCGCTGCGATCAGCGCCAGGGACGGCTCGACGGGCCGGTGGGCGTGGCCCAGCCGCTCCACCCACACGTCCTGGTCGTACGGGTTGTTGTTGTACGGCCGGCCCGGTTCGGCCAGGCACATGAGGATTCGGACCAGGCTTGATGCGTCGGAATCGGCGATATGGTGGACGATCTGCCGAATGGTCCACTTGCCCGGAGCCCGCGCCAGGTCAAGTTCCTCGTCGCAAAGCCCAGCGAGGGCCTCCGCGAGGCGCTGGGAGGCGCTGGTGTACATCTCGAGGAGTTCCCCATCGGTCCATTCCGGACCTTGCCAGAAGGACAGCAGGTGCCCGTCGGGGTCCTGGATCACAAGGCTCTGGCTACCGTCAGGTGCTTCTTCGGGTGGCGGAACCGGCAGGCCCTGCTCCACCAGCCGGCCGTAGAAGGCGTCGAGGTCCCCTCCGGGGGCGCCCATGTAGAGCTGGCGACCTTGGGTCAGTTCTTCGTAGACCTCATGGAGCCAGGGAGTGGCGTCGACGCCAGGCAGTGCGAGGGTGAAGGGATGGCCGTCTACCGGGTCGATCACGGCCACGCCGGCAGCGGGGTCGATAAAGCGCACGGTGAACCCCAATCCACGGTAGAAACGGGCGGACCTTTCCAGGTCCTTGACACGCAACAGATGCAGCGACGGCCGGAATGACGCCAAGAGATCCCCTCCCTATCGTCCACAGAGCACGGATGGCGCACGGGCGGTCACCGGAAGGCGGCCGTGCCGGTTCCACCGCGGCGGAGCGCAACAGGAATCGTTCTATGAATGGTTCTACACGCGGGCCCGTGTTACCTTTACAAGAAGCACGCCCACCTGCAAAGGAACACGGTCGCCGGCCCGGCCTGCCACCGACCACCTGTTGTAGTATGGGCGGCTGACCGGGAGCACGCGCAGGGTGAGGCGGGAATCTGGACACTCGGGCCGGAGCGACGGACCGGTCACGCAAAGACGTGATACACTTGATTTCGTGGGGGTGAAGCCCGTGGAGTACCAGAATGTGACCCTTTCCCTACCGAAGGACGTGCTGCGCCGGGCAAAGCACATCGCCATTGAACGGGGGACCTCGCTCTCTGGTCTTCTCACCCAGTTGCTCGAAGATCTCACGCGCAAGGAAGACGAGTACCGCAAGGCAAGAGAGTGCCACCTGGCCATGCTGGACAAGTTCGACCTGGCGACAAAGGGGAACATCGTCGGAAGCCGGAGCGATCTCCATGACCGGTAAAAACGGCGACCGGCAGTTCGTGGATACGAACGTGCTGGTATATGCCCACGATACCTCAGCCGGGGAAAAGCATGCCCGGGCGAAGGCTCTTGTCACCGAGCTGTGGCAATCGGGCAACGGTTGCCTCAGCGTGCAGGTATTGCAGGAGTTCTACGTGACGGTCACCCAAAAGGTCCGAAAGCCACTTCTGCCGGAAACGGCAGCACGGATCATCGAGTATCTTTCGCACTGGCAGGTGCACACGCCGGATGCCGGTGACGTGCTGGAGGCGATCAGAATTCACCGTCGATACAGCCTATCCTTCTGGGACGCAATGATCATTCGCAGTGCCCAGGCACTAGGTAGCAACGTGATCTGGTCCGAAGACCTGAACGCCGGACAGGATTATGGCGGGGTGATGGTTGTCAATCCCTTTTCTTGAAGGATTGCCGTGACGAAGGGATGTTTCACCGCAATCAGGGGAATGGGAGCTCCTGCCTCGAACGCCCTGTGCTATCCTACCTCCTATAAGACCCGCTGACAGATATGACGGGCACCGTTGGCGACATGAGATCGTGGGCCGTCTTCGCCCACTCCCGGCGATGCGCCGATCCGTCTAGCCCGCGGCCCCACGGAAGCATCGCTCGCCCGGTGCTTGGCGATCGTGGCCGGCCGGACCGCAGGGCGGGCCACCGGGCACGGCTCCGTCTGGGGAGGGAATTGCTCCGGTGGACGATCCGTTGGCGAACCGGACCTGTGCAGGCCAGCCGGTGGCAGGACGGACGAACCGCGCCGCGACATATACCGCGACCACACCCCACACCGGGACGCGGAAAGCCGTGACCGCCGTCGGCCACGGGCGCCCGCGGGTGGCCTTCCAGGGCGAACCGGGCGCCTTCAGCGAGGCGGCCGTACGGGCCTACTTCGGCCCGGATGTCGAACCCGTCCCGTGCCCCACCTTCGCCGACGTGTTCGAACGGCTGGTGGCGGGTGACACCCCGGCCGCCATGGTCCCCGTCGAGAACTCCTATGCCGGCGACGTGGGCGAAGTCTACGACCTCCTGCGCCGCCACGCGGTGCGGATCCGGGGCGAGCTTCAGCTGCCGGTCCGCCACTGCCTGCTGGCCCTGCCCGGCACCCGGCTCGGCGACCTGCGGGTGGTGCGGTCCCACCCCCAGGCCCTGACCCAGTGCCGGGAGTTCCTCCACCGCCACGGCCTCATCGCCGAGCCGGCCTACGATACCGCCGCCGCCGCCCGCCAGGTGGCCGAAGCCGGCCGCCGGGACCTGGGGGCCATCGCCTCCCACCAGGCCGCCGTCCGCTACGGCCTCGCGGTGCTGGCCGAAGACATCCAGGACGCGGCCGGCAATGTGACCCGGTTCTACCACCTCGAACGGGAGGAACCGGCGGGGAGGTTGCCACAGGCCGGTGCATCCCCGCAGGCCGGTGCCTCGCCGCCTGCCGGTCCTCCGGCCATGGGCGCGTCACGCCGCCCGCGGGATCCGCAGGGCCCGCAGACCTCAGAGGGCCTGGAGGGCCCGCCAGGATGGCCAGGGCCCCCAAGTGCGGCCGGCCCCACCAGCGTGGGGACACCCGGGACACCGGGGGTACCCGGGGCAGCCGGGGGACCCGGGACACCCGGCTCCCGTGCGAGGCCCCACCTCGTCCCGGCAGGGGTCAAGACCTCCCTGCTCTTCGTCGGCGAGGATCGCCCGGGTGCGCTGTACCGCTGTCTTGGCGCCTTCGCCCGGCGGGAGATCAACCTGACGAAGCTGACGGCCCGGCCGGAACCAGGTGGGTCGTGGCAGTACATGTTCTTCGCAGACCTCGAGGGGAGCCTTGAGCAGCCGCGGGTCCAGGAGGCGATCGACGAGCTGCGACGGCAGGCAACCTACGTCCGCATCATGGGCAGCTACCGCGTGTGGCAAGTCCATGATGCTGACGTCGGGCATTGACTGGGGACATTCATCGGAGCCGTCCTCGAATCGACATTGGATGGGGTGGACGCTGGGGACCGCCTGGCGGTCCTCCCCGAAGACGTTGATCACTCCGGCGGCCAGAACCGTGCCGCTGCCTTTCATGGATCGAAACAAATCCCCGTCCGGGTGCGCCTGCACCAGGGTCTCAAGCTACTGGTGACAGGCCTCGAGCTCGCGACAGACGGCTTCGAGCTGATCCACCAGAAAGACCATGCGGCGAGCCCACAGCGCCACGGTGGCCCTGCCAGTCGACTGCCACACCTTGCTTAACTGCCCCGTATGCCTCGCGTCCTCGAAAACAAACTCAGCACACCTGCGATGACATTCCGCCCGCCAACCCGCGGGGTGACGTCCTAAACTGTCTGTAAACGCGAAGCGGTCTGGGCTACCATCGGTGGCGTCGGAAAACTCGCCCCAGCTGGGGCACACCGAGGAGGACCCAGACCTATGTCCAGGATACCACCCAGCCAGCAGTTGGCGGAGCTGGCCCGGCAGCTGGCCGCGCAGGCCCGGGAGGGTACTGAGGTCGAGGACCTGACCCATGCCCTCGTCCGCCTGGGCGCCCGCAAGCTCATCCAGGAGCTGCTGGAGGCAGAGGTCACGGAGCTTTTGGGGCGCGGACGCTACGAGCGGCGCGAGCCTGGCCAGGAAGGCGCCCGCAACGGCTACAAGCCGCGGACGCTGCGTTGCGCCGAGGGGCGGCTCGAGATCGACGTCCCCCAGGTGCGGGGCATGGAGGGACTGTGCCAGCCCACGCTGTGGAGGGCCCTCAAGCGGCGGACGGACGTGCTGGAGCGCCTGGTGGTGGAGATGTACGCCCGGGGCCTCTCTACCCGGGACATCGAGGATGCGCTGGCGGAGCTGGCGGGCAGCGAAGCGCCGCTTTTGAGCCGGTCCACCGTGAGCCGGATCACCGAGGCGCTCCACGAGGAGTTCGAGGCCTTTGCCCAGCGGGACCTGTCAGGCCTCGACGTGGTGTACCTGTTCGCCGACGCCATCTACGAGTCGCTGCGCCGGCAGGCGGGCTGCCGTGAGGGCATCCTGGTCACCTGGGCCATCTTGAGCGACGGCAGCAAGGTGCTGGTGCACCTGAGCCTGGGCAACAAGGAGCGCTACGAGGACTGGCTGGAGCACTTCCGGGATCTGGTGCGCCGGGGGCTGAAGACGCCGCTGACGGTGACGACGGACGGGGCGCCGGGGCTGATCCAGGCGGTGGAAGCCATGTGGCCGGAGGCGGAGCGCATCCGCTGCTGGGTGCACAAGATGCGGAACGTGCTGGACAAGGTGCCGGAGGAGGCGCGGCCCGTGCTCAAGCCCTACCTGGAGGCGATCCGGGACGCACCGGATATCGAGCAGGGCCGGCGGCTGGTGGCCGAGGTGGTGGAGCGGTTCGGGCGGGAGTATCCCTCGGCCATGCGGAGCCTGCAGGAGGACCTGGAAGCGAGCCTGGCGCACCTGCGGCTACCCGCCGCCCACCGCAAGCATGTCCGGACCACCAACCTGGTGGAGCGCAGCTTCGAGGAGGAGCGGCGGCGCGCCAAGGTGATCCCGCGGTTTCGGAGCGAGCGGGAGTGCCTGAAGCTAGTCTTCGCCGTGCTGTGGCGGGCGAGTGAGCGCTGGCGGCGGGTGCAGTTCAGCGAGCACGAACGAAAGCAGCTGGAGCGCTACATCGAGGAGCGGCAACGGCAAAGAGCGGCGCAGAAAGAGGTTTCACCCGCTGCCACCGTGGCATGACCCAGACCGCTTTTACAGACAGTTCGGGACTTGACCAACCCGCGGACAACGGCCCGTCACGCCCACGCCCCTTCGGTTACTCTCACGGTGCACTCCTATAGAAATCCCGCAGGTGCCGATTTCTCCTCATCTCACCCGCCGTCGTACCCACCAGAGTGATCCGACAATAACTGCCAGCGCACCCGCTCCAAATCCGGCCCATACCGGATTCGGCATAGCATGCTCGGGTTCTGAACTAACACCGGTAGGCCCACCAACAGCACCCTTATCAGAAGACGACTGTATTCTCTGTCGAACCTCACTCACCAAGCGCTCCATATCCACGACTTGCGACGAGGGAAGATTATACATGCTTATGTCACGCATGGGCGCAAACCGGGTGACGTCCTAAACTGTCTGTAAACGCGAAGCGGTCTGGGCTACCATCGGTGGCGTCGGAAAACTCGCCCCAGCTGGGGCACACCGAGGAGGACCCAGACCTATGTCCAGGATACCACCCAGCCAGCAGTTGGCGGAGCTGGCCCGGCAGCTGGCCGCGCAGGCCCGGGAGGGTACTGAGGTCGAGGACCTGACCCATGCCCTCGTCCGCCTGGGCGCCCGCAAGCTCATCCAGGAGCTGCTGGAGGCAGAGGTCACGGAGCTTTTGGGGCGCGGACGCTACGAGCGGCGCGAGCCTGGCCAGGAAGGCGCCCGCAACGGCTACAAGCCGCGGACGCTGCGTTGCGCCGAGGGGCGGCTCGAGATCGACGTCCCCCAGGTGCGGGGCATGGAGGGACTGTGCCAGCCCACGCTGTGGAGGGCCCTCAAGCGGCGGACGGACGTGCTGGAGCGCCTGGTGGTGGAGATGTACGCCCGGGGCCTCTCTACCCGGGACATCGAGGATGCGCTGGCGGAGCTGGCGGGCAGCGAAGCGCCGCTTTTGAGCCGGTCCACCGTGAGCCGGATCACCGAGGCGCTCCACGAGGAGTTCGAGGCCTTTGCCCAGCGGGACCTGTCAGGCCTCGACGTGGTGTACCTGTTCGCCGACGCCATCTACGAGTCGCTGCGCCGGCAGGCGGGCTGCCGTGAGGGCATCCTGGTCACCTGGGCCATCTTGAGCGACGGCAGCAAGGTGCTGGTGCACCTGAGCCTGGGCAACAAGGAGCGCTACGAGGACTGGCTGGAGCACTTCCGGGATCTGGTGCGCCGGGGGCTGAAGACGCCGCTGACGGTGACGACGGACGGGGCGCCGGGGCTGATCCAGGCGGTGGAAGCCATGTGGCCGGAGGCGGAGCGCATCCGCTGCTGGGTGCACAAGATGCGGAACGTGCTGGACAAGGTGCCGGAGGAGGCGCGGCCCGTGCTCAAGCCCTACCTGGAGGCGATCCGGGACGCACCGGATATCGAGCAGGGCCGGCGGCTGGTGGCCGAGGTGGTGGAGCGGTTCGGGCGGGAGTATCCCTCGGCCATGCGGAGCCTGCAGGAGGACCTGGAAGCGAGCCTGGCGCACCTGCGGCTACCCGCCGCCCACCGCAAGCATGTCCGGACCACCAACCTGGTGGAGCGCAGCTTCGAGGAGGAGCGGCGGCGCGCCAAGGTGATCCCGCGGTTTCGGAGCGAGCGGGAGTGCCTGAAGCTAGTCTTCGCCGTGCTGTGGCGGGCGAGTGAGCGCTGGCGGCGGGTGCAGTTCAGCGAGCACGAACGAAAGCAGCTGGAGCGCTACATCGAGGAGCGGCAACGGCAAAGAGCGGCGCAGAAAGAGGTTTCACCCGCTGCCACCGTGGCATGACCCAGACCGCTTTTACAGACAGTTCGGGACTTGACCCGCAAACCGGCTGTTGCCACGGCTGTCGACCCCCACAAGACCAACTATTCTATGTCCCGTTAGTGTCCCAGGTGGTGGTGGAAATCGCCGGGCTGTAGGGCCCGAGCCTGGTGGCCCTTGACAAGAAAGGTCACCGGTGGCTCCCCTTCGGGTTGGACAAGAACCGCCATGAAGGGAGGTCCGCTCACCGGTGACCGCTGATTTCAGGATGGCACTTCTCGAGCTTCTACGCAAACACCAGGGGGAGCCGGAAGCCGATGCCCTGCGGGAAGGACTACGCTGGCTGGCCCAACAGCTCATGGAGCTCGAGGTGAGCGAACTCGTTGGCGCTCAGCGGTACGAGCGCACGGAAACGCGCAAGACCTACCGGAACGGCTATCGCTCCCGGCCCTGGGATACCCGCGTGGGCACCATCGAGCTGCGGATCCCAAAGCTCCGCCAGGGCAGCTACTTCCCAAGCCTGCTGGAGCCACGCCGGCGGGCGGAACGGGCCCTGGTCGCCGTGGTGCAGGAGGCTTATGTGCAGGGGGTCAGCACCCGGAAGGTCGACGACCTGGTCCGGGCCTTGGGCCTGGACGGCATCAGCAAGAGCGAGGTGTCGCGACTCTGCGCGGAACTGGACGAGCGGATGGAGCGCTTCCGCAACCGTCCCCTGGAAGGCGAGTACCCCTACGTTTGGCTCGACGCCAAGCCGATCAAGGTGCGGCAGGACCACCGGGTGGTGAACATGGCCGCGGTCATCGCCGTCGGGGTGAAGCGAACCGGGGAGCGCGAGGTGCTGGGCTTTGACGTGGGCGCCGCCGAGACGTACGAGTTCTGGCTCGCGTTTCTCCGCAGCCTGGTGGCCCGCGGGCTCAAGGGTGTTCGCCTCGTCATCTCCGATGCCCATGAGGGGCTCAAGCGCGCCATCAGCGAGGTGCTGGCGGGCGCCAGCTGGCAACGGTGCCGCGTGCACTTCATGCGGAACCTGCTGGCCCGGGTGCCCAAGCACGCCCAGCCGATGGTGGCGGCCCTGGTGCGGACGATCTTCGCCCAGCCCGACCTGGAGTCCGCCCGGGAGCAGCTGGAACACGTGGCAGCCAACCTGGACCGGCGATTCCCCCAGGCCGCCGCTCTGCTTCGGGATGCAATGGAGGACGTGCTGGCGTACATGGCCTTCCCGACCGAGCACTGGCGGCGGATCCACTCGACCAACGTTCTGGAGCGGCTGAATCGGGAACTGGCCCGGCGCTGCGACGTGGTGGGGATCTTCCCGAACATGGCCGCCGCCATCCGCCTGTTGGGAGCTCTTCTCGAGGAGCAACAGGACGAATGGCTGGTGTCCCGGCGGTACTTCAGCCTGGAGTCGATGGCCAAGATTGACGCGTGTACATCACATGAGGCTACGCGGCTCCATGAAACCGAAGCAACCCTGAAGGTGCTGGCCATGTAAGGCGTTCAAACCCGAGGGGAGCGCAAATCACACCACTTGACGGGACGTGACCTATGTCCCTCATCATAGACCAAGCGCAGTTGCCCAGTGATACCATTGGCCACAAGTATCCGTTGAGCCTCTCGTACGTCATTCGCAAACCGCGAGTCACTTGATACCCCAATAATCTTCCACTCATCACCGACCCTTTGTGCCCATGCGATGCCAACCGGATTTGCATTCACGTAAATTGGGAAAATATGGATGCTTGGATAGGGCTTAATGATGTCATCCACGTCCGTTGATGCGTCGATAACACCTTGCTCAGAGACATAGTGGACGCGAAAGCCCTCGCCGAAAGTTACGTTATCCGCATCACTCAGTTTTGTAAGCCCAAAATGTTGCGGTTCGCTTGCCAACACAACCCGCACATATGGGATGTCGTCCTTAATGCCCTGGACAACATCAGGCGGTGCGTCAGCGTGGGACCGATTCACAACGCCGAAGGTCGCCACTGCCACCAGGACAGTAACGCAGGCGACAGCTGCCCTTAACCGCCACATCTTTTCACCCCCGGCGCACAAACATCAGATGATTTCTTTCACTTTCATACGTCGAAGGGCCGGGTTGTTCCCCGGCCCTTCTCTGCCTGTTACGCTGTGGCACACCCCTCTTGTCTTATGCTGATCCACTCCGGCGAGTTCGATGCGTGCGGGCCCGAGCCCGCCGCTGGCACCCGCCGGCGTGACGGGCTACCGCTGCCGCCCGGTGTTCCGTCACGCCCCCCGGGCCGCCCGCGGCGCCCCCTCGAACTGCTCTTCCTCCGTCGAGCCCTTCAGGGCCAGGGTCGACGACTGCCCGCCCGCGATGACCTCCGCGACCCGGTCGAAGTAACCGGTGCCCACCTCGCGCTGGTGCCGGGTGGCGGTGTAGCCGAGTTCCTCCAGCTCGAACTCCCGCTGTTGCAGCCGGACGTAGGCGGTCATGCCGGTGCGGGCGTAGCCGTAGGCCAGCTCGAACATGGAGGCGTTGAGGGCGTGGAAGCCCGCCAGGGTGATGAACTGGAACTTGTAGCCCATGGCCCCGAGTTCCCGCTGGAAGCGGGCGATGGTGTCGTCGTCCAGGTGGCGCTTCCAGTTGAAGGACGGCGAGCAGTTGTAAGCGAGCAGCTTGCCCGGGTACTCGCGGTGGATCGCCTCGGCGAACCGCCGCGCCTCCTCGAGATCGGGCTTGGCCGTCTCGAACCACAAGAGGTCGGCGTAGGGCGCGTAGGCCAGGCCGCGGGCGATGGCCGCCTCGATGCCGTTGCGCACCCGGAAGTAGCCCTCGGGCGTCCGCTCGCCGGTGATGAACGGCTGATCGTAGGGGTCGACGTCGCTGGTCAGCAGCGTGGCCCCCAGGGCGTCGGTGCGGGCGATCAGGATCGTGGGCACGCCGCACACGTCGGCCGCCAGGCGGGCGGCGGTCAGGGTGCGGATGAACTGGCTGGTCGGAACCAGCACCTTGCCGCCCATGTGGCCGCACTTCTTCTCCGATGCCAGCTGGTCTTCGTAGTGGACCCCGGCCGCCCCGGCCTCGATCATGGCCTTCATCAGCTCGAAGGCGTTGAGGGGGCCGCCGAACCCCGCCTCGGCGTCGGCCACGATGGGCGCCATCCAGTAGGTGGAGTCGTCCCCCTCGGCCCAGTGGATCTGGTCCGCCCGGCGCAGGGCGTTGTTGATCCGCCGGCTCACCGCCGGGACGCTGTTGGCGGGGTAGAGGCTCTGGTCGGGGTACATCTGCTCGGCCAGGTTGGCGTCGGCCGCCACCTGCCAGCCGCTCAGGTAGATCGCCTTGAGCCCGGCCTTGACCATCTGCACCGCCTGGGCGCCGGTCAGGGCACCGAGGGCCGCGACGTAGTCCTCGCTGTGGAGCAGCTCCCAGAGCCGCCGGGCGCCCTGACGGGCCAGGGTGTACTCCACCCGCACGGAGCCTCGCAGCCGGACCACGTCTTCCGCCGAGTAGTTGCGACGGATGCCGCGCCAGCGGGGGTCGGTGCGCCATTCCTCCTCCAGCTGGGCCGCCTCCTGGCGGATCCGCTCCTCCAGGGAGGGTCGCTCCGCCTGCGACGGTGCGGACGAACCGGCCGACTCCCCGGCCCGGGGCTTGCCGTTGTGGATGCTCACGGGGCCATCCTCCTTCTTGCGGGGGGTATTGATCGTTTTCTTACCCTGTACGGTCGGTGCGGTGCAAGGCGCAATGGGACGGCGGCGAACGGTGGCCTTGGCCCACCGAAGGGGTCCGGGCCGGCGGTGGACGGCGGGGTCCGGCGCCGGCAGGGTCCCCTCCCCTTCGCGCCCCGTCCGTGCCAGTGACCGCCGAAGCCAAGGGCAAGGGGCAGCGAGCCCACCGGGGGCCGATCCCAGCCGCCGGCCGCCGACCGGGGTCCGGCCGCCGGCTGCCCCCACCGCCACCCGACCGCCCCCGGACGCCGGCCGGCCTCGGTGGGGGTGCGGCGGGCTCGACGAACGGGCCGCACTCGGCGGATTCCGCAGGCGAAGCGGTCGCATGATGCGTCTTCCGCCCGCATAAGGTGGTCGCGTGACGTCCACCGAACGTTAAAGAACCTTAATCAAACATCTTTCGGCGGAATGGGTTGACACCCCCCGAGCCGGTGCTATAATCCAGGTCAAACCTGACACGGACAGCACCAGCGCTCCGCGATGCAGAGCGGTCCGCGTCGGTTTGGGAAGTGCGCCTAGGGTTCCGCACCGTGTCCGCAGGGTGTCGGTACCGGCCCCATCCGGTGGCCGGCACGACCCGAGAGGCTCTGCCGCCCCGTCCCTTTACGGGGCGCCGCCGATGGGCGAGGCGCCCCGGTTGGCGGACCGCGAAGGCAATGGCGGCCGGCCGGATGCGGTGGACTGGACCGAGCGGCGCAACCCGTCGGGTTCGTCCGGCGGGACACCGTGGGGATAAAAGCCCCGAGCGGCAGGTTCCCAACCCCGGTTGGCGCCTTCGCCGCTCGGGGTCTCTTGTTATCCGTGGCGCATCCTTGACAACCCGACGCGAGCAACGGCCGTGAAGGGGAGCAGTACCCGGTGCTCCCGGCTGCAGAGAGCCGGTGGCCGGTGCGAACCGGCGCCGTGGACCCGGCGAACTCGCCCCGGAGCCGTTCCGGTGAAGGGCCGCAGCCCCTAGCCGGAGCCGGCGGCTTCAGAACCCGGTCGCTCGCTCCCATGGCGAAGCGCCTGCGTGCGGCAGCGCACCGTCCTGGCAAGTCGTACGCGGCCATGCCGATGGCGACCCGCCCGACGGTCCAGCCCCGGTCCCCGACGGACCGCGCGGTGGACCCGCTCCGCGCCATGCCGCGCGGTCTGCGGAAGGCCGGACGGCATGCGCCCCTTGAGGGCCCCGATCGCCGGGCGGGTGCCGGCAGGACCCGCCGGGGTCCGCCACGACGAGCGTCGCCAGGGCCAGCGGGACCGGCGTCCGGGAGAGGAGTCGTCGTTAGCCCAAAGGGTGGCGGTCTCCGCCACCCGCCGAGGCCGCCGCCGCGAGGCGGCGGCAACCGGGGTGGTACCGCGAAGAGGGCGCTCTTCGCCCCCGGCCCAGAGCGGGCCCGGGGCGAAGAGCGCCCTCCGCCTTTGTACGAAGGGGGTGAGACCGGTGATCCACGTCATGGTGCTGGCCGCCGACCGACCCGGGATCCTCCGGCGCATCCTCGGCGTCTACGAGAGCCGACGCTACCAGGTCCGGTCGCTGGCCGCCGGCCCCGCCGGACCGGCCGGGTTCCTCCGAATCAACCTGGGCTTGGACGAACCGGCCCCGCGGGCCCAGCGGCTGGCCGCCCAGCTGGCGCGCCTGATCGACGTGGTGAGCGTCGAGGTGGTCGAGCCCTCCCGCGCCGTGGGGCGGGAGCTCGCCCTGGTCAAGGTGCTGCTCGACCACCCCGGCCGGCGGGCCGACGTCCTGCAGGTCGCCCAGGTCTTCCGCGCCCGGGTGGTGGACGTGGCGCCCCGCTCGCTGGTGCTGGAGGTGACGGGCGACCCCACCAAGGTCGAGGCCTTCCTCAACCTGGCTGCGGAGTTCGGCCCGGTGGAGGTCATGCGCACCGGGGTGGCGGCCCTGGGCCGGGGCGGCCGGGTCCTTCCCGGTGGCGTCACAGGACCCGGGCAGGGCAGGGCCGGTACCACGCGTCCCGCCGACGAACCGGCCCAGGCCGCGGCCGCAGGGGCCGCTGCCCCCCCGGAGCCGCGGTGGACCGCGGCCGCTCCGCCGGCCGCAGCCGCCGCCAACCCCCTGGCCGGGATGGCGGAACCCGACGGCGCCGGCGCCCTCGCCGCCGCGGCGACGCCCGGTCCCCATCCGTAGGGTGCGGCCCGACGGACCTGGCGCCGGGCTGACCGAGGGGCCGGGTCGACCGGAGGCGGCCCCTCCGACGAGGGCCCCGCGGCAGGCCGACGGCACCAGACGCCACCATCCCATGTTCGGGCCCCATGCCCGGACCACGACACGAGGAGGGGTTCCCGTGGCCACCATCTACTACGACCGGGACGCCGATCCCGAGCTCATCCGCCGGCGCCGGGTGGCCGTCATCGGCTACGGCAGCCAGGGCCACGCCCAGGCCCAGAACCTGCGGGACCGGGGGGTGGACGTGGTCATCGGCATCCGCCCCGGCGCCAGCGCCGAGCGGGCCCGGGCGGACGGCTTCCCCACCTACGCGCCGGCCGAGGCAGCGGCCATGGCCGACGTGGTGGTGATGCTCATCCCCGACGAGCGGCAGCCCGCGGTCTTCCGGGACGAGATCGCCCCCCACCTGACCGAGGGCAAGGCCCTGGCCTTCTCCCACGGGTTCAACGTCCACTTCGGGCAGATCCGGCCGCCCAGGGGCGTGGACGTCTTCATGGTGGCGCCCAAGGCGCCGGGCCACCTGCTGCGCCGGTTCGTCCGGGAGGGGCGCAGCGTCCCCGGCCTGCTGGCCGTGGCCCAGGACGCCACGGGCCAGGCCAAGCGACTGGCCCTGTCGTACGCCTGGGGCATCGGCTGCACGGGCGCCGGCGTCATCGAGACCACGTTCCAGGAGGAGACGGAGACGGACCTCTTCGGCGAGCAGGCCGTGCTCTGCGGCGGCGTGACGGAACTCGTCAAGGCCGGGTTCGAGACCCTGGTGGAGGCCGGCTACCAGCCCGAGATCGCCTACTTCGAGTGCCTCAACGAGCTGAAGCTCATCGTGGACCTGATGTACGAGGGTGGCTTGGCCCGCATGCGCTACTCCATCAGCGACACCGCCGAGTACGGCGACCTCACCCGCGGGCCGCGGATCATCGACGCCGGCGTGCGCCAGCGGATGAAGGAGATCCTGGCGGAGATCCAGTCCGGCGCCTTCGCCCGCGAGTGGATCCTGGAGAACCAGGCGGGACGGCCGGTGATGAACGCCCGCCGTGCCCAGGAGGCCCGGCACCCCATCGAGGAGGTGGGCCGTCGGCTCCGGGCGATGATGGATTGGCTGCCCAGGGATGACGAGGCGCCGCAGGCGACGGGCGCCACCGGGGGCCCCCAGGCGGCGCAGCCGGTGGGCTCGACGCGGCAAGCCGGTTAGGAAGGGAGGGATGCCCCATGGCGGATGGGGTGGGCGAGGTCACGAGGACCCCCACGACGGACGCCTCGGCGGAGACCTCTGCGACGCGGACCGGCGTGACCCGCCCCGCGGGGGCCGACGCCGAGGCCGGAGGAGCCGGCGCGAACCCCGATCGGGTGCGCATCTTCGACACCACGCTGCGCGACGGCGAGCAGACCCCCGGCGTTGCCCTGACGGTGGAGGAGAAGGTCGAGGTGGCCCGCTGGCTCGAGGCGCTGGGCGTGGACGTCATCGAGGCCGGCTTCCCCGTGGCCTCCGACGGCGAGTTCGAGGCGGTGGGCCGGATCGCCGAGGCGATCCAGGGCCCGGTGGTGGCGGCCCTGGCCCGCACCGCGGCGGCGGACATCGACCGGGCCTGGGCGGCCATCCGCCACGCCCGCCGGCCGCGGATCCACGTCTTCGTCTCCACCTCGCCCGTCCACCTGGAGGCCATGCTGCGCATGACGGAAGACCAGGTGCTGCGGCTGGTGGAGGAGATGGTGGCGTATGCCCGCTCGCTGTGCCCGGACGTGGAGTTCTCCGCCCAGGACGCCACCCGCAGCGACGTGGGCTTTCTCGCCGAGGTGACGGCGGCAGCCATCGAGGCCGGGGCGACCACCATCAACCTGCCCGACACCGTGGGCTACGCCACGCCCTGGACCTACGCCCGCATGTTCCAGGAGGTCATGGCCCGGGTGCCCGGGTCGGACCGGGTGGTGTTCAGCGCCCACACCCACGACGACCTGGGCATGGCGGTGGCCAACGCCCTGGCGGCGGTGCGGGTGGGGGTCCGCCAGGTGGAGTGCACCATCAACGGCATCGGCGAGCGGGCGGGCAACTGCTCCCTGGAAGAGGTGGTCATGGCGCTGGCGGTACGGGGCGACGTCTTCGGCGCCACCACGGGGGTGGACACTCAGAGGCTGGTCCCCACCAGCCAACTGGTCTCGCGCCTGACGGGCGTGCCCGTTCCTCCCAACAAGGCGGTGGTCGGGGCCAACGCCTTCGCCCACGAGTCGGGCATCCACCAGGACGGCGTGATCAAGAACCCGCTGACCTACGAGATCATCCGGCCCGAGGCGGTGGGAGCCGGCGGCTCGCAGCTGGTGCTGGGCAAGCACTCGGGCCGCCACGCCGTGCGGGTGGAGCTGGAGCGGCTGGGCTTCCGCCTGCCGGAGGAGGCCTTCCGCGAGGTCTTCCGCCGCTTCAAGGCCCTGGCCGACCGCCGGGAGTTCGTCAGCAAGGAAGCCCTCGCCCGGCTGGCGGCCGAGGTGCTGGACGAACGGCAGCAAGAGAGCGGGGCCGCATCCCGGCTCGCCCACGGCGCCTGACCCCCCGAACGGGCCATGGGGAGCACGGGGCGGCCCCCGCAAGGCCGGGCGTGCGGCCGGGTCCCCAGCCCAGACGGCCGGCCGCATGCCCAGCCTATGAGGATTCGGCGACCGAGGTGCGGCTCCCTGTCGGCCCCGGGGGCCGGCGGGCGCCGACGTCCGGCCCCTGCCTGGGAAGGCGCCGGATGTCGGCGGACCTCCAGGGACGGGGGGCTGGCCCCGGCGACCGACCCGGCACGACCGGCCGCCCGGTCCACGGCCACACCCCGCGCCGAGGGCCCCATGCGTCGACGGCAAGGCTTGCGCAGAGGAGGTTCAACCCATGGCGGCACGCCGCCCGATGACCATCACCGAGAAGATCCTCGCCGCCCACGCCGGCCTCCCCTCGGTCGAACCCGGCCAGCTGGTCGAGGTCCGGGTCGACTTCCTCATGGCCAACGACATCACCGCGCCCCTGGCGATCCGGGCCTTCCGGGAGATGGGGGCGACCAAGGTCTTCGACCCCGAGCGGGTGGCCATCGTCCTCTCCCACTTCGCCCCCAGCAAGGACATCCGCAGCGCCGACCAGTGCAAGGTGGCGCGGGAGTTCGCCCGGGAGCAGGGCCTGACCCACTACTACGAGATGGGCGAGGGCATCGAGCACGCGCTGCTGCCCGACCGCGGGCTGGTTCTTCCCGGCGAGCTGGTGCTGGGGGCCGACTCCCACACCTGCACCTACGGCGCCGTGGGCTGCTTCGCCACCGGCGTGGGCAGCACCGACCTGGCGTACGCCATGGCCACCGGCGAGACGTGGCTCAAGGTGCCGGAGACGCTGAAGTTCGTGTACTACAACCGGCTGCAGCCGTGGGTCACCGGGAAGGACCTGATCCTCTACACCATCGGCCGCATCTCGTGCGACGGGGCCACGTACAAGGCCATGGAGTTCACCGGCGAGGCCCTGGCCGACCTCAGCATGGACGGGCGGCTGGCCATGGCCAACATGGCCATCGAGGCCGGTGGGAAGAACGGCATCTTCAACCCCGACCAGCGGACCCTGGACTACGTCGCCCAGCGGGCCCAGCGGCCGTGCAGCCCCGTCTGGTCCGATCCCGACGCGGAATACGCCGAGGTGTACGAGTTCAACGCCGCCCAGATCGAGCCGCAGGTGGCCCTGCCCTGGTCGCCCGACAACGTGCGGCCCCTGAGCCAGGTGGAGCGCGTCCCCATCGACCAGGTGTTCATCGGCTCCTGCACCAACGGCCGCCTGGACGACCTGCGCATGGCCGCCCGCATCCTGCGCGGCCGCCGGGTGCATCCCGAGGTGCGGGCCATCGTGATCCCCGCGTCGCGGGACATCTACCTGCAGGCGCTCAAGGAGGGGCTCATCGAGGTCTTCATGGCCGCCGGGTGCGTGGTCAGCGCCTCCACCTGCGGCCCCTGCCTGGGCGGCCACATGGGCGTGCTGGGCAAGGGCGAGCGCTGCGTCAGCACCTCGAACCGCAACTTCGTCGGCCGGATGGGCCACCCCGAGTCGGAGTCGTACCTGGCCAATCCGGCGGTGGCCGCGGCCTCGGCGGTGGCGGGCCGGCTCTGCCATCCGGAGGAACTCGGCATCCGGTACGAAGAGGTGGCCGGGGTGGCGTGAGGCGGCCCGGAGTAGCCGGAACGGCGGGAGGCGACCCTGCGGTGCCATCATCCCGGGGGGCGGCGGAAGGCGACCTGCGGTGCCTCCGTCCCGGGGGCGGCGCCCGTGGTGCAGGGCGCTCCCCGAGGGCAGCAGGCCGCTCGCGCGAGCGCGGTGGGTCCATGGCCGGCGGGGGCGGCGGAGGGAGCATCCGGGGGCGGCGGCCGGTTCGTCCCGTCCTACGGGCGTCGGACGCGATAGACGACGCGAGGTGCGCACGGTGAGGAGGTGGCGGCCGTGGGCCGCGTGTGGAAGTACGGCGACGACATCAACACCGACGTGATCATCCCGGCGCGGTACCTGTTCACCACGGACCCGGCGGAGCTGGCGGCCCACTGCATGGAAGACCTGGACCCCAGCTTCGCCGGCAAGGTCCGTCCCGGCGACGTCATCGTCGCCGGCCGCAACTTCGGCTGCGGCTCGTCGAGGGAACACGCGCCCGTCGCCATCCGGGCCGCGGGGGTGGCGTGTGTCATCGCCGTGTCCTTCGCGCGGATCTTCTACCGCAACGCCATCAACGTGGGCCTGCCGATCCTGGAGTGCCCCGAGGCGGTGGCCGCCCTGCAGGACGGCGACGAGGTTGAGGTCGACGTGGCGGCCGGCACCATCCGGCGCGTGGCCACCGGGGAGACCTTCCAGGCGGCCCCCTTCCCGCCCTTCATGCAGGAGATCCTGCGGTGCGGCGGGCTGGTGGAGTACGCGCGCCGCAAGCTGGCGGCCGCCGCGGCGGCACCGGAGGGTGCGGACCCACAGCGGTCCCCTTGACGGTTGACACCGGACAACTGCCACCGGACCACGCGATGTCGCGGGCCTCGGGGACGGACCGGACCAGCGCTCCCCGAGGGAGCCGCGGGGAACGGAAGCCCGGACGAAGGCAGCCGACGGACGCCGGCACGAGTGCCATGAGGGCCTTCCGGTGCCGGGACGGATTGCGGAGGGGGCGGGCAGCATGACGTATCGCATCGCCGTCCTGCCCGGGGACGGCATCGGCCCCGAGGTGACGCGGGAAGCGGTGCGGGTCCTGGAGGCGGTGGGGGCGGCGGCCGGGATCCGCTTCGAGTTCGTCGAGGCACCCATCGGCGGCGCCGCCGTCGACGCCACCGGCGACCCCTTCCCGCCCGAGACCGAGCAGGCCTGCCTAGCCGCCGACGCCATCCTGTTGGGAGCGGTGGGCGGGCCGCGTTGGGATCGCGAGCCGGTGGCCCGCCGGCCGGAGTCCGGCCTGCTGCGGCTGCGCAAGGGCGTCGGCGCCTACGCCAACCTGCGGCCGGTGCGGGTTCATCCGGCCCTGGCGGGCCGCGGTCCCCTGCGCCCCGAGGTGGTCGGCGGCGGGATCGACATCCTGATCGTCCGCGAGCTCACCGGGGGGCTCTACTACGGCGAGCGCGGGGTGCAGCAGGAGCCCTTCGGCGAGCGGGCCTACGACACCATGGTCTACACCACGCCCGAGATCGAGCGGGTCGTGCGCATGGCCTTCCAGCTGGCCCGCGGGCGGCGCCGGCGGGTGATCTCGGTCGACAAGAGCAACGTGCTGGAGACCTCCCGCCTGTGGCGCCGGGTGACCGAGGCGGTGGCCGAGGAGTTCGGCGACGTGGAGCTGGAGCACATGCTGGTGGACAACGCCGCCATGCAGCTGGTCCGCAACCCCGGCCGCTTCGACGTGCTGGTGACCGAGAACACCTTCGGCGACATCCTGAGCGATCTCGGCGCGGCGCTCTGCGGCTCCTTGGGACTGCTCCCCTCGGCCAGCCTCGGGCTGCCCGGCCGGCCGCCCCTCTTCGAGCCCGTCCACGGCTCGGCGCCCGACATCGCCGGCCGGGGCATCGCCAACCCCCTGGGGGCCATCGCCTCGGCGGCGATGATGCTCCGCTACGCCTTCGGCCTCGAGCGGGAGGCCCGCGCGGTGGAAGAGGCCGTCGACGACCTGCTGGCCGCGGGGCCGTGGACGCCTGACATCGCGCCGCCCGGCGCCCCGGTGGCGGGCACCGAGGACGTGGGCCGGGCCGTCGCCCGCCGGGTGCGGGAACGGCTGGCCCCCGCGCCGCTGGAGCCGGTGGTGCCGGCGGCGGAGCGGGACGGCCGGGGATCGCCGGACCGCCGCGGGTCCGGGGAGGGTCCGGGGCTGGCCGGGGATGCGGTGGCCGCCTCGTGGATCGCCGGCGACTACGGCTTCCGGCCGGTTCCTCCGGACGAACCGGCCCCGCCCGCCGGGGCCCCAGGCGCTGCCCGCGACCGCGCCGGCCGGGGCCCGACCCCCGACGCAGCGCCCGGCGGCGTCCACGGACCCGAGGCGGCGTCGGCCGGCCGGGCGGGAAGCCGCGGCACCACCCCTGGACCCCAGGGCTCGGCCGACCACGCCGCCGCCACCAACGGGATGGTGCCGCCCGGCCAACGCCCCACGGCCCCACCAAAGGCACGCCGGGGCGCCGGGACGGGGAGCACCCGTCGCCGGGCCCGAGCTCGGAAGGGAGTGTGAGACGCGTGACGTCGCCATCCGGAACGGGGACGGGCGTGGCCCCTGCGGCGGCAACGGAACGGGGGACGGCTGCGGTGCAACTGGGGCCGACCGCTGCGGTGCGACCCGGGCCGACCGGTGCGGCGCAGCAAGGGTCGACCTCTGCCGTGCCGCACGGGCGGACCGCCGTGGCGCAGCAAGCATCGACCGTCGCCGTGCCGCACGGGCCGACCGCCGCGGCGCAGCAAGCATTGACCGTCGCCGTGCCGCCCGGGCCGACCGCCACCGGCTCCGCCACGACGGCCGGTTCGTCGGTCCAGGCGCCCCCGGCGGCCGAGCCCCGGGCCAACGGCACGGCCGTCCCCCTGCGCAGCCGGGAGGTGGTGGAGGGATTCCACCGCGCCCCCCACCGCTCCCTCTTCAAGGCCATGGGCTACACCGACGAGGAGCTGCGCCGCCCGCTGATCGGGGTGATGAACAGCCGCAACGAGATCATCCCCGGCCACGTGCACCTGGACAACATCGCCCGCGCCGTGTGCGACGGCATCCGCATGGCCGGCGGCACGCCGATCCAGTTCGGCGTCATCGGCGTCGACGACGGTATCGCCATGGGCCACCGCGGCATGCGCTTCTCCCTGCCCAGCCGCGAGCTCATCGCCGACTCCATCGAGACGGTCACCGAGGCCCATCAGCTGGACGGCCTGGTGCTGATCCCCAACTGCGACAAGATCACGCCGGGGATGCTGATGGCCGCGGCCCGCCTGAACCTGCCCACGGTGGTGGTCAGCGGCGGGCCGATGATGGCCGGCAACGTCTACGGCCGGGCCGTCAACCTGGCTACGGTCTTCGAGGGCGTGGGCGCCTTCCAGGCCGGCCGCATCACCGCCGAGGAGCTCTTCGAGCTGGAGGAGGCCGCCTGTCCCACCTGCGGCTCCTGCTCCGGCATGTTCACCGCCAACTCCATGAACTGCCTGACCGAGGCCATCGGCCTCGGGCTGCCCGGCAACGGCACCATCCCGGCCGTGGAAGCCGCCCGGCTGCGGCTGGCCAAGCAGGCCGGCATGCAGGTGATGGAGCTGGTGCGCCGCGGCATCCGGGCCCGGGACATCCTGACCGAGGCCGCCTTCCGCAACGCCCTGGCCGTCGACATGGCCCTGGGCTGCTCCACCAACACGGTGCTGCACCTGCTGGCCATCGCCCACGACGCCGGCCTGGCCGACGTGATCACCCTGGACCTGATCGACGAGATCAGCCGCTCCACGCCGCAGCTCTGCAAGCTGGCCCCGGCGGGCCCCCACCACATCCAGGACCTGCACCAGGCCGGCGGCATCCAGGCGGTGCTGGCGGAGCTCTTGCGGGGCGGGCACGTGGACGGCTCGGTGCTGACGGTCACCGGCCGGACCCTGGCAGAGAACGTGGCCGCCGCCCAGGGCCGGATCCAGCGGGCCCGCGCCTGGCGATCCGACGTGATCCGGACGCTGGAGGAGCCCTACAGCCCCGAGGGCGGCCTGGCCGTGCTGCGCGGCAACCTGGCCCCCGACGGGGCGGTGGTGAAGCAGGGGGCCGTTGACCCGGCCATGCTGCGGCACCGCGGCCCGGCCCGGGTCTTCGACAGCGAGGAGGACGCCGCCGACGCCATCCGCCAGGGCCGCATCCGCCCGGGGGACGTGGTGGTGATCCGCTACGAGGGGCCGCGGGGCGGGCCCGGCATGCGGGAGATGCTGGCCATCACCGCCGCCCTGGCCGGCATGGGCCTCGACCGCGAGGTGGCCCTGGTGACCGACGGCCGCTTCTCCGGCGCCACCCGGGGCGCCTCCATCGGCCACGTCTCGCCGGAGGCCGCCGCCGGCGGGCCCATCGCCCTGGTGGAGGACGGCGACGAGATCGAGATCGACATCCCGGGCCGCCGCCTGGAGCTGCGGGTTCCTCCGGACGAACTGGCCCGCCGCCGCGAGCGGTGGCAGCCGCGGCCCCCGCGGGAGGCGCGGGGTTACCTGGCCCGCTACGCCCGGGCGGTGACGTCGGCCAACACGGGTGCGGTGCTGATGGGTTGAACTGATGGGCTGACGGGAGCCTTGACGGAAGCCGCGTTGCAGCCGCGTTGCATCAGCGTGGGGCCTGCCTGGGCCCGATGGGCCCGTAGGGTGCGATCGCAAAGGGTCCGATAGGGTTCCGACATGGTCAGGGTTCCGACATGGTGCTGATCGGGTCGTGGTATGGTCCTGGCCCCGACGAGGCCGTGGTTTCGCAGGTGTCGTGGTTCGTTCAGGTTTCGGTGGTTCTTTCCGGTTAGGAGGGTTGCGCCGTGACTTCCTTCGGCGAACGGGTTGCCACCCGCCCCCCATCGACGGCCGCCGCGCGCGAGACTCCGCCCGGTTTCACCCCGGGCGCCGACGGGCGAGAGCCGTCGCCTGACGGTGAGCCGCTGCCCGACGGCCGGGCCGACGGACGGAGCCGGCACCCGGCGGTCCCCCCTGGCACCGCCTCCAAGGCCGGCGCGGAGCCTCACCCCGGAGCCCGGACCGAGGCTCGCGCCAAGACCGGGGCCGAGGCTCGCCCCGATAGGGGGGCAAAAAGGGGCCCCCAGGCCGGCACTGAGACTCGCCCCAAGACCGGCGCTGCGGTGGGCACCCAGACCCGCACCGAGGCTCGGCCCAAGACCGAGGTTGCGGTGGGCACCCAGACCGGCACCGAGGCTCGCCCCAAAACCGGAGCCGAGGCTCGCCGCGCCGTCGGGGCTGGAGGGGGCCCCCAGGCCGGCGTCGTGGCCAGCATCTCGGCCGGCGCGGGCCCTGCTCCCCGTACCCAGCGGGCGCCCATGACGGGCGCCGAAGCCGTGGTCCAGGTGCTGGTGGAACAGGGGGTCGAGGTGGTCTTCGGCATTCCCGGCGGCGCCGTGCTGCCCCTGTACGACGCCCTCTACGGGGCCCCGCTGCGCCACGTCCTGGCCCGCCACGAGCAGGGCGCCGCCCTGGCCGCCGACGGCTACGCCCGGGCCAGTGGCCGGGTCGGGGTGTGCATCGCGACCTCCGGCCCCGGAGCCACCAACCTGATCACGGGCCTGGCCACCTCCTACCTGGATTCGGTCCCCGTGGTGGCCATCACCGGCAACGTGGGGCGGGCGTTCCTCGGCACCGACGCCTTCCAGGAGGCGGACACCTTCGGCGTCAGCATGCCGGTGACCAAGCACAACTACCTGGTGCTCGACCCCGAGGAGCTGCCCGCGATCCTGCGGGAGGCCTTCGCCGTGGCCGCGTCCGGCCGGCCCGGGCCGGTGCTGGTGGACATCCCCAAGGACGTCTTCACGGCGACCATCTCGCCGGAGGCGTGGGATCGCCCGCTGCGACCGACGCCCGTGGCGTCGACGGCCGATGGGGACGACCACCGTCGGCGCCACGACAGCGCGCCACGGGTTGGCGCCCACCCCACCCCATGGGGGCCCGCCGGGTGCCGCGGCCTGGGCAACCTGGACGAGGCGGCCCGGCTCATCGCCCGCGCCCGGCGGCCCGTGCTCTACGCCGGCGGTGGGGTGATCGTCGCCGGGGCCGCCGAGGCCCTGCGCCGCCTGGCGGACGAGGCGGTTCTTCCGACCACCACCACCCTGATGGCGCTGGGCGCCATGCCCGGCGATCACCCCCTCTTCCTCGGCATGCCCGGCATGCATGGGACCTACGCCGCCAACATGGCCCTCACCGAGACGGACTGCCTCATCGCCGTCGGGGCCCGCTTCGACGACCGGGTGACCGGCAAGGTGTCGGCCTTCGCCCCCGACGCCGCCATCATCCACATCGACGTCGACGCCGCCGAGCTGGGCAAGGTCAAGGCACCGCGGGTGGCCATCGCCGCCGACGCCCGGCAGGGGCTGGAGGCGCTGCGGGAGGCCCTGGGCCGGGTTCGTCCGGACGAGTGGTCCGATCGCAGCCCGTGGCTCGAGCGGGTGAACGGCTGGAAGCAGGAGTACCCCTACCGCTACGACCGGGACCTGGCCCGCCGCGAACTGCTTCCCCAGGCGGTGATCGAGGAACTCGAGCGGGCCACGGCCGGCGACGCCCTGGTGGTCACTGGCGTCGGCCAGCACCAGATGTGGGCGGCCATGTTCTATCGGTACCGCCGGCCCCGGCAATTCCTGACCTCCGGTGGCCTGGGAACCATGGGCTACGGGCTGCCCGCCGCCATCGGCGCCCAGCTGGCCCGGCCGGACGCGCGGGTGCTGTGCATCGACGGCGACGGCAGCTTCCAGATGAACGTGCAGGAGCTCTCGACCCTGGCCGAGCTGGGCCTGCCGGTGAAAGTCTTCATTATTAATAACCGCGCCCACGGCATGGTGCGGCAGTGGCAGGACCTGTTCTACGGCCACCGCCTGTCGGCCAGCGTCTTCGAGCACCAGCCGGACTTCGTCAAGCTGGCCGAGGCGTACGGCATCGCAGCCTTCCGGATCACCCATCCGGACGAACTGGCCGGCACGGTGCGCGAGGCCCTGGCGCGCCCCGGACCGGTGGTGGTGGACTGCGTCGTGCGGCAGGAGGAGGACGTGCTGCCCATGGTCCCGCCGGGGGCGGCGCTGAAGGAGATGATCGTGGGGTAGCCGGGAGGCTACCCCACCATTTTTTCGGGTTCCCGTCGGTGGGATGCGTCCGTGCCTTCTGGTGCCGGCGGCCCCTCCCCCGCCCACAGGTGGCAGGCGACCCAGTGACCGCCGCCAATGTCCAACAGCGGCGGCTCCTTCTCGCGGCAGATGTCCTCCGCCAGCGGGCCGCGGGGTGTGGAAGCGGTCGCCCCGCAGCGGGTTCAGGGGGCTGGCCACGTCGCCCTGGAGGATGATGCGCTCCCGCTTCACCGTGGGGTCGGGGATTGGGATCGCCGACAGCAGCGCCTCCGTGTCCGGAGGCCGAGGATTCCGGTAGAGCTCCTGCTAGTCCGCGAGCTCCACCAGCTTCCCCAGGTACAGCACGCCCACCCGGTTGGAGATGTGCTTCACCGCCGCCAGGCCGTGGGCGATGAAGATGAAGAAGATGAAGATGAATAGGTACGTGAGCCCGAACTCCTTCTGCAGGTCTGCCAGCAGCTTCAGGATCTGGGCCTGGATGGACACGGCCAGGGCGGAGACGGGCTCGTCGCACACGATGAGCTTGGGGTATTTCCACACAATCTGACGGAAACTCGGGGACGTACCCGGACAGGCTCACCGTGGGCTACCAGGCAGTACGAAGCCGGCCGTCCCCGGAGGTCCCGATCGCCCCCGTCACCTCGCACCGCGCAGGACCAGCGCACCGGCGGCTACGCCCTACGAGGAACCGAACCGGGCTTGGAACGTCTCCAAGGACCGGAGCAGCCGCTCGTGCTCGAGGCCCCGAACAATGAAGACAATTCGGGACCGGCGGTCCTGCGTCGGCCATTCAGGTAAGTGTTCAGGCGGGTGAATCACATGCTGAACCCCGTTGATCAACACCGCCCCATCGCCCACATCCAGGATGCCCTTCACCCGCAACACTTCCTGCCCGTGGGCGTGGAGCAGCATGGTCAGCCAGACGGCGAAGACATTCCAATCCATGGGTGAGTCTAATACCAGGGAAAGCGACTCCGTGTTCGCTCCGTGCGCACTCCCACCGGTGAATTCAGGGACCGCCTCGTTCATTTCCAGGAGGGCTCGCCAAACCTTGTCATCATTTCGATCCAGCAAGAGATCCCTCAATGCGGGGGTATCGAGATCCCTGTGCACACGAGCAGCAGGATTGAGCTCGCGGATCCGCTGAACCAGTCCCTCCGTGTGGGGATTCAAATCAGTTTTGGTGAGGATCACATGGTCGGCTACGGCCAGTTGTTTGCGCGCCTCCGGGTGTCGCTCCAGTTGGAGCTCGCCATGGACCGTGTCCACCGTTACCAAGACGCGCGAGATGCGGCAGCGGTGCTGTAGCAACGGGTCGTTGATTACCGTAAAAAGGATGGGCGCTGGATCGGCCAGTCCCGTGGTTTCAAGGATGACGTGCGTAAGTTGCAATTTGCCCCCGTCATGAAGCTCCAGGAGTTCGCGCAGCACGCGGACCAGATCCTCACGCCGGGCGCAGCACAGACAACCGTTGCCGACCAGGGTGACGCTCTCTCCCACATGCCGGACGAGGTGATGGTCGAGCCCTACCTCTCCGAATTCATTGATAATTACCGCAACCCCGGGTTCTGCCGTTGCCCCGAGGACGCGCCGCAGGATGGTCGTTTTACCGCTCCCGAGAAAGCCAGTAAGGAGGGTGATGGGAAATCGCGCAGAGCCGGGCATCATACATTCCCTCGCTCGAAGGGCCAAACGAAAATCGAACCTCTGCGCTTGATCTTGCCGCTGATATCACTGCGGAGCCGCCGTGGACCGCCCGTCCGTGCCGGTTCCCGCGGATAGCATTTCCAGCCATTTGGGGTCCAACGGGTCGAGCCTCCAGCCCAAGCGGGTCTCGACAACTCCCCAGATGCCGCCGAGGTCATCCACCAGGGCCACATTTCCCTTGCGGTCATCGACCACGTACTTGGTTCCGTTCCAGTCGTAAACCGCCAAGCCCAAGGGGCACAGCAGTTCGTTGACGATGTCTAGGCGGCGATAGCGCTGGCGCAACCGCATGCCAACTCCTTCGTGACCCGGCTCAACTCTGACCGTTTCGGGTCCCGTCGACACCGGTGCGTGTTCGGACCAGTGCACCCGGGTGGCGAACTCACTGCAGAGCAAACACATTCCCGTTCCTCCTTCCCCGCACCCGGTACTCGCGGCTGGCCAACCCTGGGAATTGGCGCGAGGGGAACCGCCGGACGCGTCAACCGGGTTCCCCTCGCCCCATCCGGTTTTGTGGTGGGCAAAGTCCGGCTCACTGAGTACCGACCTTCGCCCGCGGGAACCGCCTAGCAAAGTCGTTAGCGATCTGCTCGAACGTGACCCACCGTACCCCGGGGTGCCGGCTGATATACTCAATTAACCGCTCCAGCATCAGCAGGACTTGGGGACGCCCACTGACGTCCGGGTGAACCGTCATCGTGAAGACCGCATAATCGTATTCCCGATAGACATAATCGAACTGATCCCGCCACAGTTGTTCGATATCGCGCGGGTTGACGAAGCCATGACTATTAGGCGCCTTCTTGATGAACATCATGGGCGGGAGATCATCCAGATACCAGTTGGCCGGGATCTCGATCAGGTCCGTCTCCTCGCCACGTACTAGGGGCTTCATCCACGTTTCCGCAGGCTGGGAGTAGTCGATTTTCGTCCAACTATCACCAACCCTCACATAATAGGGGTGGAAGTCGTTGTGCATGAGGCTGTGATCGTATTTGATGCCGTACTTCAACAGCAGTTCGACCGTGTTCTTCGAGAATTCCCACCAGGGGGCAACATAGCCGACCGGCTTCCGGCCCCAGAGTTTCTCTACCAGATCAACGCACTTACGAAGGATTGCTTCTTCCTGCTCTCGTGTCAAGGCCGTCGGGTTCTCGTGGGAGTATCCGTGCAGGCCGATCTCGTGACCGGCCTTCGCTACCATCTGCATCTGCTCCGGGAAGGTTTCAATGGAATGGCCGGGAATGAACCAGGTGGTCTTGAGCCCGTACTTGTCAAATAGCTTTAGCAGGCGCGGGGCCCCAACCTCGCCGGCGAAGATGCCGCGTGAGATGTCACAGGGCGAGTCTTCTCCCCCATAGGACCCCAACCATCCGGCTACGGCATCGACGTCGACACCGAAGGCAACCAGGATCTCCTTCGCCATCCGCATTCCCTCCCACTCTAATGTCATGAAATACGCCTTTATAACGCGTCCCTACGGTCACCATAGCCCCTCTCGTGTGGTAACAGGCCACCACATCGTGTCACGCGTCTGGCAACACCAGCTTGTAATCCCACGGATGGCAACCGTATCCGGTCTCCAACAACAACTGAAGGCGACGGCTCACCCCCTTCCAAGGCCGTAGATTTTGCGGCATTCCGCCTTCATTCCTGCGCGGTCTACGACATAGCCCACTCCGCTAGCCACTCCTGAGCTGCCTCCCCTCTGATGCCATGGGCCAGCAAGAGACCGAGCAATAAGCGTGCCTTTTCGCCTGCCAGGTCACCAGCAAACCAGGCGCCTGCTCGTTCCAAGTCGCGTCCCCCGCCATCACCGTAAATGGGGGCCACAAACCCTCGCACGCAACGGCTGGTGACTACCACGGGGACGCCGGCGTCGACAAGTCGCCTGACAGCGTCGGCCACCGACGGGTTCGCGTTCCCCCGCCCGAAGGCCTCCAACACGACTCCCGCAGCCCCGGCGGCCGCCTGCAGAACTTGATCTCCTGTCAAACCTACGGCCAGGCGAATGAGAGCCACGGGACGGGGAACAGCCGGCGGCAACACGCGGCGCTCCGGCACGCTACGGGCCTTGATCACCCGGCCGCGATCCACCAGCCCGACAGGGCCCCAGCCCGGCGACTTGAACGCGTCGAGGGCGGCCGTGTCGACCTTGCGCACGTCCCGCGCGGCGTGGATTTCTCCGTTGAAGACCACGACCGGTCCCCAGCCAGCCGCCTCCGGATCGCGGGCCACTGCAATCGCCTGTGACAGGTTCCGTGGACCGTCACCCTGGGGGTCGCTGGCGGGGAGCTGCGCACCGGTGAGTGCCACCGGCTTTCGGCGCTCAAGTACCAGCGCCAGGTAGAAACTCGTTTCCTCCAGGGTGTCCGTCCCCTGGGTGATCACCACACCGTCTATGGCCGAATCATCCAGATACTGGATTGCCGCTTGGGCAAGAGTGTGCAGGTCCTCCAACGTAAAGGCATAACTGCCCTTGACGAACAGGGTTTCCACCCGGACGGCTCCTGCCTCGCCAATCCGGCTCACCAACTCACGACCGCCCAACGATGCTACGTAGTCACCATGTTCACCTGGAACCGATGCAATCGTGCCCCCCGTCGCAAGCACCACCACGTGGCCCACCCTCACGCCCCCCCTTGCACGACCTAGTCATAATGAACGAGGCCGGCCCCGTTTCGCAGGTACGTGGGTTACGCTGAAGGTGGCTACCTTCGCGCAGAGCCACAAACGAAAGGGGCCGGTACCATGAAGGATATCACGAAGTTCGTGGGTTTCGACGTGCACCAGGACACGATTGCGGTCGGTGTAGCCGACCGGGAAGGCGGCCGGGGCCGGTCCTGGGGCACGATCCCTCACCGGGCCGAAGCGGTCCGTAAGCTCATGAGCCCGGTGAGCCGAAAGGAGCAGTTGATGGTCGGCTACGAAGCCGGGCCTACGGGTTACGAGCTGCAGCGCCTGCTGGCCCGGATGGGGATCCGGTGCGTGGTGGTCGCCCCGGCGCTGACGCCGACACGTCCTGGGGATCGGGTGAAGACGGATTGGAGTTGACCCGGTTTCGTGGACAGGTTGAGGCTTACGCGACGACCCCTGACTGCTGCTGAACTTTTCGCCCTTGGAACCAACGTGCCTCGTACTCATAGGGCGAGAGGTAACCCAGGGACGAGTGACGTCGCCGTCGGTTGTAAAAGCCTTCGATATACTCGAAGATCGCCGTTTGCAACTGCTGCCGGGTAGGCCAGGCTTGCCGGTCGAGGAGTTCCCGCTGCAGCGTCGCATAGAAACTCTCGGCCACGGCGTTGTCGAGTGCATCGCCCACCGAACCCATCGACCCGGCGATGCCCAGGGCCTCCAAGCGGCAGGTGAACGCCAGCGAGGTGTACTGCGCTCCATGATCCGAGTGGTGGATTAGACCGGGCCCCGGGCGGCGCCGCCGCACCGCCATGGTGACAGCGTCCACCACCCGTTCCGCCACGGGCCGGTCGCCCATCGCCCAGCCCACCACGATGCGAGAGAAGGCGTCGACCACTGTGGCAAGGTATAACCAGCCCTCTTCGGTGCGGTGCTGCGTGAGGTCCGCCACCCACACCCGGTTGGGGGCATCGGGCACAAACTGCCGACCCAGCCGATCGGGGTCGACCGGGCGGCGGGGATCCCGGCGTGTGATCCCCCGGGCTCGGCGCCGGTGCACGCCAGCCAGCCCCATGGCCCGCATCAGCCGGGCGATGCGTTTCCGCCCACAACGGACGCCATGAACCATCCGCAGTTCGGCGTGAACGCGCGGAGCCCCGTAGGTGCCCCGGCTGGCGACATGAATGGCTCGGATCTGCTGACTCAAATCCGCGTCCTCCTGGGACCGTCTGGAGGTACCACGTTGCCGCCATGCGTAGTAGCCGCTCGTCGAGACGCCCAGGACACGGCACAGCGTGGCGACCGGGTGGTGGGCCTTCTCCTGCTCGATGAACCGAAACACCGTCACCGGTTCCGTCGGCTCTCCTGGGCAAAAAAGCTGCAGCTTTTTTTAGGATTTCACGCTCCTCCCGCAGGATCCGGTTCTCCCGCCGCAGCCGGTTCAGCTCCTCCCGCTCGGCTGGGGTCAACCCGGGGCGCTGCCCCGCATCGATCTCGGCTTGGCGGATCCACTTCCGCAAGCTGGCTTCCGAAACGCCGAGATCGGCAGCAACCTGCTGGAGCTTCTTCCCGCTTTCCCGGACGAGGCGGACGGCTTCGGCCCGGAACTGGGGAGGCTACGGCGGCTTGGTCGCCGGCATGGGGATCACCCTTTCCGGGGCTTACGCCCCAAGTATCGGGGTGTCCACTAAACCGGGGCAAGTCCAGTCCGTACCAGCGCTGCCACCATGGACTGGGCGTGCTTGGGCACCCGCGCCAGCAGGTTCCGCATGAAGTGCACCCGGCACCGCTGCCACGTGGCGCCTGCCAGCACCTCACCGATGGCTCGCTTGAGGCCCTCGTGGGCGTCCGAGATCACCAGCCGCACGCCCTTCAGCCCCCGGGCCACCAGGCGACGTAGGAAGTCCAGCCAGAACTCGTACGTCTCGGCCGCGCCCACGTCGAACCCCAGGACCTCCCGTTCCCCTGTCTCCCGCACACCCACGGCGATCACGGCCGCCATGTTCACCACCCGTCCGTCTTGCCGCACCTTCACCGCCTTGGCGTCCAGCCACACGTAGGGGTACTCGCCTTCCAGCGGCCGGTTCCGAAAGCGCTCCATGTGCTCGTCCAGCTCGGCGCAGATGCGGGAGACCTCGCTCTTGCTCAAGCCCCCGACGCCCAGCGCCTGGACCAGCTCGTCCACCTTGCGCGTGCTCACCCCGTGCACGTAGGCCTCCTGCACCACGGCCAGCAAGGCCCGCTCCGCGCGCCGCCGCGGCTTCAAGAGGCTGGGGAAGTAGCTGCCGCGGCGTAACTTCGGGATCTGCAGCTCGATGGTACCCACGCGCGTGTCCCAGCGCCGGGGGCGGTACCCGTTTCGGTAGGTAGTGCGCGACGGGGTGCGCTCGTAGCGCTGGGCGCCGATGAGTTCGCTGACCTCGACCTCCATCAGCTGCTGGGCGAGCCAGCGCAGGCCCTCCCGCAGGGCGTCGACCTCGGGCTCGCCCTGGTACTGGCGCAGCAGTTCGAGAAGTGCCATCCTGAAGTCAGCGGTCACCGGTGGTCCGACCTCCCTTCGTGCTCGGGTTTGTCCAACCCGAAGGGAAGCCGCCGGTGACCGCTGCTGTCAACGGCCACCAGCCACGCCTAAACCCTGGCCGGAAAGTCCATCACTACCCGGGACTTTAACGGCGTCTGCCTACGCTCCGCTGCCGCCTCCGCCCACAGAATCGGCACAAGGTTATCCCTTGAAGCGCCCAATTCCTGCGCCGGGGGCTTGACCGAAATCATGCCCACACCACCACCTGGGACTCTAGCGTTTCGGTGGCCTCGCGGTGGCCGCGAAAGCGAAGCGACTTTTGCGGGTCTCACATCGTCAGCTTGACAGTCCCCTCCGCCCCCAGACCGGCGCGATGCCCGCTGCGTGAAGGGGACGAGGACGCTTCCGAGAACACCGTGGTTGGGTGTGGCAGCTCTGTGGCAGCTGGACCCGAACCACGTGAAGCCGAGGGGGAGCCCCCATGACTTCCACAACACCACCGGCCCGCATCGACGCCGAACGCCTCTGGGCGGACATCGAGGCGCTGGCGGCTCGGACCGAGCCGGATCGACCCTACACCCGCCGGGCCTTCACGGAGGTGTACCTTGAAGGGCGGCGCTGGCTGGCCGCCCGCATGCGGGAGGCGGGCCTGGAGACCCACGTCGACGCGGGAGGCAACCTCATCGGCCGTTGGGAGGGTACCGATCCCGGCCTACCGCCGTTGATGGCCGGCTCCCACACCGACACCGTGGTCAACGGGGGTCGGTTCGACGGGGTGGTGGGCGTGCTGGGCGCCCTGGAGGCGATCCGGGCCCTGCAGGAGGCGGGAGTCCGGCTGCGACATCCGGTGGAGGTCGTCGACTTCCTCGCCGAAGAACCCACCGACTACGGTCCTTCCTGCGTGGGCAGCCAGGCGCTGGCGGGCGGCCTGAGCCCTCCGATGCTGGCCCAGGTCAACCCCGCCGGCGAGACCCTGGCCGAGGGCATCCGCCGCATGGGTGGCGACCCCGACGCCTTGGCCCGCCCTCTGCGCCGGCCGGGGGAGATCGCGGCCTACCTCGAGATGCACATCGAGCAGGGACCGGTGCTGGAGAGCCGCGGCGTGCCCATCGGCATCGTCACTGGCATTGCCAGCATGGCATGGCACCGGATCGTGGTGGAGGGCCGGGCCGGTCATGCCGGCACCACGCCGATGGACCTGCGGCAGGACGCCTTGGCGGGCGCGGCGGAGATCGTCCTGGCGGTGGAACGCATCGGCCGGGAGCTGGCCGCTCGCGGCCCCTTCGTCGCCACGGCCGGCCGGCTGCGCAACGAGCCGAACAACATGAACGTGGTGCCCGCCCGCACCGAGCTCACCGTCGACCTCCGCAGCCACGACGAGGCCCTGCTGGACCATGGGTGGCAGCGCATCCTCGATGCGGTCGAGGCCATCTGCCAAGCCCGCCGTCTACGCTGCTCGACCCGCTGCCTCGGCAGGGCGCCGGGGGTCCAGGCCGACCCGATGGTGATGGAAGCCCTGGAGCGAGCGGCGCAGGAGCTCGGCTACGCCACCCTCCGGCTGAGCAGCGGCGCCGGTCATGACGCCATGCACGTGGCTCGGATCGCCCCCATGGGCATGCTCTTCATCCCCTGCCGCGCGGGGTTGAGCCACTGCCCGGAGGAATGGGCGGAGCCTCGGGACATTGCCCGCGGGGCGGAGGTGCTGGCGCGGGCCCTGCAGTGGTTGGACCGCCACCTACCCTGAGCAACGGGGGGTGTGACGATTCCGAATCATCGATTCCGAATCATCGGTCGGCACGCCCCTCCCGCACGGGAAAGGCTCCTCTGGCGCTCCACAAGGCTCCTCTGACGCCCCATCGGGCTCGTCTGACAGCTTCCATGTTGCGAAAGCCCTTACATTGTGAAGAGACCCGGCGAAGCCCCCTCCCGGGAGGCCATGGAACCCCTGCCCTGCTCCGGGATCCCATGGAACCCTTCCCCCCGCTCCGCGAGCCCATGGAACCCTTCCCCCCGCTCCGCGAGCCCATGGAAACCCGCCCCGCGGCTCAAGCCAACGTTCCTCCGAAGGTACGCTGGCAGACCTGCCAGGCCTCGTCGGTGGTGCGGCTGCCCACCAGGGCAGGCAGGAAGTGCGGGTCTTGAAAAGCCTCGACCAAGGCGCGGAGACAGTCGACTTGCTGGGACGGATCGGGTATCGACAGGAGGAACACGGCCCTGACGCCCACGGTACCCTGGGGATTGCCCATCTCGCCGAACTCGACGGGGTGCCGCAAGACGCCGACGGCAATGGCCGGCTTGTAGCAATGGGCTGCGTCGGTGTGCGGTATGGCGACCGGGATCCTCGTGGGGAGACCCGTCGGAAACGTGCGTTCGCGGTCGAGGACGGCATCGACGAAGGTCTCTGCAACGTGACCGCATTCCCGCAGCCGACTCCCCAGCGCACGAATCGCGCCTTGGGCATCCGCCACGTCCAGATCCAGCATGATGAGCTCACGGGAGAACATGGGCTCACCCTCATTCCGTCGCGGAGCGCTTCGCCGTCGCATCGCCCCGGTGGGACTTCCCCGCCAGCACGTGGATCGCGTGCCCGAGCCCCGCCTCCGCCGCCTCCATGACGGCCTCGCTCAACGTCGGATGGGCGTGGATGGTCAGCGCCAGGTCCTGCAGCGTCGCTCCCATCTCCACCGCCAGCGCCAGCTCGGCGATCAGGTCCGACGCCTCCGGCCCCACGATGCCCGCCCCCAACACCACCTTGCTCTCCCGATCGGCCACCAGCTTGACGAACCCGTCCCGCTCGCCCAGCGTCAGGGCCCGCCCGTTGGCGGCGTACGGGAAGCGGCCCACCACGGGGTCGTACCCCTGCTGCCGCGCCTCCACCTCGCTGAGCCCCACCGTGGCGATCTCCGGGTCGGTGAAGACCGGCGCCGGCACGGCGACGTAATCGGCCGCCGCCGGCAGCCCGGCGATGACCTCCGCCGCCACGATCCCCTCCCGGCTCGCCTTGTGGGCCAGCATGGGGCCCGGGGCGATGTCCCCGATGGCGAAGATGTGCCGCTGGCGGGTGCGCAGCTGGGCATCGACCCTTACCCGGCCGCGCTCGTCCAGCTCCACGCCCACCCGCTCCAGGCCCAGCCTGTCGGTGTTGGGCCGCCGGCCCACGCTGACCAGCACCGCATCGGCCACCACGGCCTGTTCTTCCGATCCGGACGAACCGGCCCCCGCCGCACCCGCCCCGCCGGAGCCGCCCGTCCCGGCGCCACTCGACCGCGCCCCCGGCCCCTCGGCCGCCGCCCCCCGGCCCGCCGCACCGGCCCCTGCCATCGCGGCGCTCGCCGCACCCGCCCCGCGCGGCTCGGGTCGGAACACGACCCGCACGCCCTCGCCGCCGGGCTCCTCCTCCCAGCCCAGCACCCGCACCCCCGTGTGCACCTTCACCCCCAGCTGGCGGAGCCGGCGCGCCACCACCTGCACCAGCTCGGGATCCGTGCCGGGCAAGAGCTGGTCCGCCAGCTCCAGCACCGTCACCGCCGAGCCCAGCTTGGCGAAGGCGGTGCCCAGCTCCAGGCCGATGTACCCGCCCCCGATCACCACCAGCCGCAGCGGCAGGTGGTCCAGGGCCAGGGCGTCCGAGGAATCCAGGATCCGCACGCCGTCGAAGCCAAAGCCCGGCAGCTCCACGGGCCGCGAGCCCGTGGCCACGATGCAGTGCTGGAAGCGGTAGACCTCGCTGCCGCCGCCGGGGTTCTCGACCAACACCTGGTTCGGGCCGGTGAAGGTCGCCCGCCCCTTCACCACCGTCACGCCGTGGCCCTTGAGGAGCTGCTCGACGCCACTCGTCAGCCGCTGGACCACCGACTGCTTCCACCCCTGCAGCCGGCCAAAGTCCAGGCGCGCCCCCTCGACCACGATGCCGCGCTCGGCCTCGCGCGCCAGGCGGTGGTAGGCCTTGGCGGCGTCGATCAGCGCCTTGGAGGGGATGCACCCCACGTTGAGGCACACGCCACCGAGGCGATCCTTCTCCACCAGGGTGACGTCCTTGCCGAGCTGTGCCGCGCGGATGGCGGCCACGTAGCCGCCCGGCCCGCCGCCGATGACCAGGACCTCCGTTTCCGTCGCGACTTCGCCGACGACCATGTTGCGACCCACTCCCATCGGTACCCAGCGAAGGATTCCACGGTGACCGCAGCGGCGAATGATACCATGGACACGGGTCTTGCGAGGGAGGAACGCCCGATGCAACTCGACGACCAGACCATCGAGCTGCTGGTCCGCTGCGCCTGGCTTTACTACGAGGAAGGCCTGACGCAACAGGAGATCGCCGACCGGCTCGGGATCAGTCGGCTACGGGTCAATCGACTCCTCAAGCAAGCCCGCGACACCGGGATCGTGCAGATCTCGATCCAACACCCTTCGGTTCGCCTCATCGAACTCGAGGAACGCCTCATCGATCACTTTCGCCTGATGCGGGCGGTGGTGATCCCCACCCCCCTGGACCGCACGCAGCTCAAGCGGGTCCTCGGCAAGGCGGCCGCGACCTATCTCGAACGGGCCCTTCGTCCCGGCGACTGCCTGGGGGTCACCTGGGGCACCACGTTGCTCGAAGTCGCGCAGCAACTGGTACCCCGCTCCGTATCCAATCTGCGTGTGGTGCAGATCACCGGGGGTCTGACCCCCGATGTGGGCGAGATCAACCCGTTCGACATCGCCCGTCGCGTGGCGGAGGCCTTCGATGCGCGTTGCTACTATCTTTACGCTCCCATGTTCGTCAGCCGACCCGAGGTGTGCGAAGCCCTGATGAACGAACCCTTCATCGCCCACGTCCTCGAACAAGCGCGAAGTGCAACCCACGTGCTCACCAGCGTTGGCGAGATGGAGCCCACGGCCACCTTCCGCCAGGTGGGCTACCTGGACGAAGCGACGTTCCGGTCGCTGATCGGGATGGGCGCCGTCGGTTCCATGTTCGCCCGCTTCTACGACGCCCTCGGCCAACCGGTCCCGAGTGATCTCGATCGCCGTACGGTGGCCATCCGCCTTGAAGACCTCAATGCCATCGAAGACGTCATCGTCGTCGCCGGTGGCCCGGCCAAGGTGCGGGCGCTGCTGGGCGCCCTGCGGGGAGGCTACGTGAAGACGCTGATCACCGATGCGGGAACGGCGCGGGCGCTGCTCACCGCCGACGGAGCCGTCGGCACGCCGCCGTAGCGCCGCATCACCCGCCGCTTCCCACAAGGCTTCGTGCGCTACGACACCAACAACCGCCAGGGATCGCTCAGCGTCTCCACGAGAAACCGCAGGTATCGCGCCGCGTCGGCGCCGTCAAGGGCACGATGGTCGAAGGTCAGGCCGAGGGTCAACCAGGTCCTTGCAGACGATTCCTCCCGGCCTCCCACCGGCTCCTTCACGAAGGTCCCTACGGAGAGAATCCCGACCTGCGGCGGGTTCAGCAGGGCGTTGAAGGCTTCCACCCCGAACATGCCCAGGTTGCTGAGCGTGAACGTCCCGCCCCCGATCTCGTCGGGTTTCAACCGGCCTTCCCGGGCCCGCGAGGTGACATCGGCCACGGCCTTGACGAGCTCTGCCAGGGGACGCCGGTCTGCGTGGCGAACGACCGGTACCACGAGGCCACCTGCCGGCAGGGCCACCGCGATCCCGAGATGCACCGACCGAAAACGCCAGATCTCACCGTCTCGCCAGTGGGCGTTGAGATCGGGAAAGCGGGGCAGGGTTCGCGCGACCGCGAAGGCAAACAGGGCCGTATAGGAGAGCGACTGGCCGGTGGCCTCGGCCACCGCGGGTTCCAGGCGACGACGGAAGTCCTGGATCGCCTCGGCATCCGCCCGGGCGAACAACGTCACCTGGGGGATGCGGGCGCTCTGCACCATCCGCTCGGCCACCGCCTTGCGGTTGCCCGTCACGGGGATGCGTTCCACGCCGTCATCCTCCGGCTCCGGAGCGGGTGGGCGGAACGCGCCATGCTCGGCGTCGCGGGGCGTCGGTGAAACCCCGTCCACCCGACCCCCTTCCTGGCGACCCCGCGGGCCCGGCTCCCCTTTCGTCGTCGCGGCCATGGTCGCGGCCGCGGCCTCGACGTCCGCGAGGCGGATCACACCGCCACGACCGCCTGCCGGGACCCGGGCCAGGTCCAGGCCGAGCTCCCGAGCCCGCCGCCGCGCCGCAGGCGTGGCCCGGATGCGGTTACGGCCGAGCGCCGCACCGCTGGGAACCTCCGGTGCGCCTTTCCGGGCCTCTCCCTGGACCTCTCCTTGGGCCGCTCCTTGGGCCGGATCGGACCGCGCGCTGGGGTCGACGTCGGCCTTCGGTTGGGGCGGGTTCTGGCGGTCGTCGTCGTAACGCTCGCCGGGGGCCGCGATGTAGGCGACGATCTCCCGCACCGGCACCTCGGCGCCCTCCGGGTGGACGATCCGAGCCAAGACCCCGTCGGCCGGCGCTTCGACCTCGATGTCGGCCTTGTCCGTCTCCACCTCGAAGAGCGGCTCACCGGCCCGCACCGGATCGCCTTCCTTCTTGAGCCAACGAAGGATGATCCCCCGTTCCATGGTCATGTCCAGGACCGGCATGATCACGGGTTCCATCATGCCACACCCCCCGCGGCGACGCCGAGGACCCGCCGCACCCCGTCGACGATGTCCGCCACCTGGGGTAGGGCCATCTCCTCGAGCCGCTTGTTGCAGGGAATGGGCACCGGCTTCCCGCACACCCGAACCAGCGGCGCATCCAGGTAGTAGAAGGCCTCGCTCTCCATGATGGCGGCTGCGATCTCCGCGCCGACGCCACCGTGCTCGACGGCCTCGTGGGTGATGACGACCCGCCCCGTCTTCGCCACCGACTCGACGATGGTGTCCCGATCCAGGGGCAGCAGCGTTCGCGGGTCGATGATCTCCACGTCCACTCCCTCCGCCGCCAGGAGCTCCGCAGCCTGCAGGGCGCGCTGCACCTGGTACGATGTGGCGATGACGGTGACGTCCCGCCCCGGCCGGACCACGCGAGCCTTGCCGATGGGAATCGTGTAGTCCTCCTCCGGCACGGGACCCTTGACGCGATACAGCAGTTTGTGTTCGTAGAAGATCACCGGGTTGTCGTCGCGGATGGCTGCCTTCAGCAGGCCTTTCGCCTCTGCGGGGTCCGAGGGCATCGCGACCTTGAGACCCGGGACATGGGCCGTCCACGCCTCGAGGCTTTGCGAGTGTTGGGCTGCCGCTCCCGTCCCGGCTCCCCCCGGCGTGCGCACCACGATCGGGACCCGCGCCTTCCCTCCGAACATGTAGCGAATCTTGGCGGCCTGGTTGACGATGGCGTCCATGGCGTTGGTGATGAAATCCGAGAACTGGATCTCCACCACCGGTCGCATCCCCAGCAAGGACGCACCGATGGCACACCCCACCACGGCCGACTCGGCGATCGGGGTATCCCGCACCCGCTCCGGGCCGAACTCCTCCAGCAGCCCGTTCGTCACCCCGAACGCACCGCCATAGATCCCGATGTCCTCCCCCAACAGGAAGACCCGGGGATCGCGACGCATCTCCTCGGCTAGCGCTTCACGGATCGCCTGGGCCGTCGTGAGCTCGCGCACGCCCCTCACCCTCCGTCCCTCTGCGTAGACGCAACGCCCGTCACTCTGCGTAGACGTCGGCCAGCAGGTCGGCCGCATCCGGTTCCGGGCTCTCCTCGGCGTACCGGACCGCCGCATCGATCCGCTGCATGACGTCGGCTTCCAGCGCATCCAACTCCTTGGCCTCGAAGCCGTGGGCCTCCAGATGCCGGCGGAAGGCGGGGATGGGATCGCGGGCCTTCCAGCGCTCCACTTCCTCCCGGGTGCGGTAGCGCTGGGCGTCGCTCCGGGAGTGACCCCGGTACCGATACGTGACGGCCTCGACGAGGGTGGGCCCCTCCCCCTGGCGGGCCCGATCCACCGCTTGCCGGGCCGCTTCGTACACCGCCAGCACGTCGCAACCGTCGACCCGGAGCCCGGGGATGCCGTACGCGTGGGCGTGCTCGTGGATGCGCGGGTTGCCCAGCATCCGCTCCACCGGAGCGGACATGCCGTACTGGTTGTTTTCACACACGAAGACCACCGGCAGCCTCCAGATCGCGGCCAGGTTGAGCGCCTCGTGGAAGTCGCCCTCGTGAACGGCCCCGTCCCCGAAGAAGGCCACCACCACCTGCGCCCGTTCCTGCATCTTCAAGGCCAGGGCCGCCCCGCAGGCGATCCCCAGGCTGCCGGCGACGATGCCGTTGGCTCCGAGATTCCCGACCTCGATGTCGGCGATGTGCATGGAGCCGCCCTTCCCCCGGCAGTATCCCGACACCTTGCCCATGAGCTCCGCCATCATCCGGTTGACGTCCTGTCCTTTGGCGATGGCGTGTCCGTGCCCCCGATGGGTGCTCGTGATGTAGTCGGACGGTTCCAACGCGGCGCAGACGCCGACGGCAACGGCCTCCTGGCCGATGTACAGGTGCATGGTGCCGTGGATGCGCCCGGCGTAGAAGAGCCTCTCCGCAGCCTCCTCGAAGCGGCGGATGAGCACCATGGTCTCGTACATCCAGCGGGCCAGTGCCCGGTCGCCTCCCAGCACCTGGGTGCCCATGCTCACACCTCCGCTCCCCCTCGTCCCGGTTCCGGGGTGGTCCGTCGGGCCCGGGGTAGATCAACTGTAACTATACCATATCAAATGGTTGGCTCCGGACCGCTGGCAAGGAATCCGTCTCCGCAGGAAAACCGTGACCATCGGGAGGAGATCGACGGAAAGCGGCGAACCCTGTGAACACAAAAGTTCATTCTAAATTCACTTGTAATGGCCTGCGCACCGGGTTCCCTCGCACCCTGCTGCAACCCGGTGGACGTGGGGAGGACGGCGAGAGGGGGATGCGTCGGTGTGCCCGTCGACTGGCAAGGAGTCCTCGTGGCGCTGGCCGGCGCCTGGGCCGTCCAGGCTCTGCTGACGTACCGCCAAATCGCGCACTATCGGACTCTGCTCCGGCGGATCTACGCGTCCCGTAGCCGTGGCTTCCTGGGTTCCGGCCGCATCCGGCACGGCTGGCGGGGCGGAGCCGTCGTCATCCTTCTGGCGGACGAACACGGCACCATCGTCGACGCCTGGGTGCTCCGTGGCGTCTCGGTGTTCGCCCGCTTCCAGCGGGAGGAGGTGTGGAACGGCCGTCACGCAAGGGAACTCGCCGCGGTGGATTCGTCCGACCCTTCGGTCCCCCTGGTTCACAGGGCGGCGGCCGAGGCAGCGCAGCAGATCGCGGCCCGCATGGCCGCTGGATGATCCAAGGCGGGCACCGCCTGAAACACGCTTCCGAGGGGAAGATCCAACATGGACGTCCTTGCGCATGGCGCCGAGTGGTTCATTGGCTTGTTCCGGAAGGGCGGGGAGGTGTTTCTCAGCCTCGCGGGAGGCATCTTGCCCACCCTCATCTGCCTGCTCGTGGCCGTCAATGCGCTGGTCCGCATCATCGGCCAGGAGCGCGTGGAGCGTTTCGCGCAGCGGATCACGCGCAACGTGGTCCTCCGCTACACCCTGCTCCCCGTCCTGGCGGTGTTCTTCCTGACGAACCCCATGGCCTATACATTCGGTAGGTTCTTGCAGGAGCGCCACAAGCCCGCCTTCTACGACGCCGCCGTCTCCTTCGTCCACCCCGTCACCGGCCTCTTTCCCCACGCGAACCCTGCCGAACTCTTCGTCTGGCTTGGCATCGCCCAGGGCGTGGAGCAACTGGGACTGCCCCTGGGTCCCCTCGCCTTGCGGTACTTCCTCGTGGGCGTCGTCGTCATCTTCCTTCGTGGCGTGGTCACCGAGCTGATCACCAACCAGTTGTTGGCCCGTCGCCAGAACGTGCGAACGAGTCCGTAACCGGGTCGAACGCGCATCGGATCGGAGGAGGACTGCCATGCGCCGGTACCGTACCGTGATCGTCCGCAAGGGGCCGGGTGGCTGGGGAGGTCCCCTGCGGATCACCCCGTCCGACGAGCGGAATGTCATCGCCTCCGTCACGGGTGGGGGCATCCACCCGGTGGCGCAACAGATCGCCGAGCTGACGGGAGCCGACGTCGTGGACGCCTTCAACAACCCGGTCCCCACCGACAAGATGGCGTGTGTGGTCATCGACTGCGGCGGCACCGCGCGATGCGGCGTCTATCCGCGGATGGGGGTCCTCACGGTCGACGTCACCCCGACCTTCCCGTCCGGGCCGTTGATGCAATACATCCGCGAGGACAACTTCGTCTCCGGCGTGACGGCGGAATGCGTGGAATTGGCGGAAGAGGCGGGCGTCCCCACCCAGACCCGAGAGCCGGCGCCCGCGCCCGCCATGGCAGCCCCCACGGCCACCCATGCGGCCGTCGCGCACCCGCCGGCTCCCGTGGCCCGACCCGCGGGCGGCTCGGACAACCCGCTCACGCGCACCGGGCGGGCCGTGGGGGGCGTGGTGGGGATCTTCTACCAGGCCGGCCGGGAGACCATCGAACAAGTCCTGCGCAACATCATCCCCTTCATGGCCTTCGTCTCGACCCTCGTGGGCATCATCCCGGCATCGGGCCTCGGCAACCTCATCGCCGCCGGCATCAAACCCCTGGCGGGCACCCTTCCTGGACTGCTGCTCATCTCCCTGGTATGCAGCCTTCCCTTCCTGTCCCCCGTGCTGGGACCCGGTGCGGTGGTCGCCCAAGTCGTCGGGACCCTGGTCGGCGTGGAGATCGGACGGGGCAACATCCCGCCCCAGCTCGCCCTGCCCGCCCTCTTTGCCATCAATCCCCAGGTGGGGTGCGACTTCGTGCCCGTTGGACTCACGCTGGGCGAGGCCAAACCGGAGACCATCGAGGTCGGCGTACCGGCGGTGCTCATCTCCCGGCTGTTCACCGGCCCGGCCGCGGTCGTCATCGCCTACCTGGCGAGCTTTGGCCTCTACCGCTGATGTCGGCACGTCCTTGCGCTCAATTCGGCACGTCCAGACGCCAACCTGGGACAGGTGGGAGAGCGCGATGACCGTGTTCGAGAGCCGCGTCCTCGAGCTCGGACCCGAAGCGGAAGAGCTGATCGCCGCAGGCTTCCTGATCCTCTTCGGGCCGTCGGCTCCGCCCGAACTGCGGCAAGTCGCCGTGATCCACGAGCCCCGGCACCACCGGGCCCCCCTCGAACCGGGTCAGCACCTGTGGGTCGGGCCGAACCGGTACACCATCACAGCGGTCGGGTCGATGGCCAACCAGAACCTGCAGAACCTGGGACACGTGGTGATCAAGTTCAACGGACGAACCGAACCCGAGCTCCCCGGCGACGTGTGCGTGGAGACCTGGCCGACGCCCGCCGTACGACCGGGCATGTGGATCCGCGTCGAGAGGGTGGCCTCGATCCCGGCGACAACGGAAGGGGGGCGCGAAGGTGCTGAACATCAACCGGCACCTTGACGACCGTGAACGAGTCGGCGCACCCATTCGCGTCGGCCTGGTCGGGGCGGGTCAGATGGGCATGGCCTTCGCCGCCCAGGTGGGGCGGATGCGCGGCATGCGCCTGCTGGCCGTGTGCGATCTCGATCCGGCACGGGCTGCCGATGCCCTGGTCGCCGCGGGATGGGCGCGGGACCGGATCGTCGATCTGGACGCGGGACCATCCCCTGACGGCGAACGACCGGGTGTGACGGTGGCTGCAGAGCGCCTGCTCGAACGCCCGCTCGACGCCGTCGTGGAGGCCACGGGCGATCCCGAGGCGGGTGCGCGGGTGGCGGACGCCGCGATCGCCGCGGGGTTGCACGTGGTGATGCTCAACGCCGAGGCCGATGCGACGGTAGGCCCATGGCTCGCGTACCAGGCCGCGCAACGGGGCGTCGTGTACACCGGGTCCGCCGGTGACGAGCCGGGTGCGACCAAGGAGCTCTACGATTTCTGCGATGCATTGGGCTTCGAGGTGCTCGTCGCGGGGAAGGGGAAGAACAACCCCCTCGACCCCTTTGCCACCCCGCAGAGCGTCCGCGCCGAAGCCGTGCGCCGCGGGATGAACCCGAAGATGCTGGCGTCCTTTGTCGACGGAACGAAGACGATGGTGGAGATGACGTGCCTCGCCAACGCCACCGGCCTGGTCCCGGATGTCCCCGGCATGCACGGCGTCGAAGCCGACCTCGACACCGTGGTCGATCGACTCCGCCTCGTCAGCGAAGGCGGCGTGCTGAACCGGTACGGCGTGGTCGAGTACGTCCGAGGCTTGGCACCGGGCGTGTTCGTCATCTTCCGGGCACAGCACCCGATATCCCTGGAAACCCTCCGGTACGTCCGCCTGGGCCAGGGCCCCAACTTCGTGCTCTACCGCCCGTACCACCTGACCAGCGTGGAAACGCCCTTGTCCGTGGCGCGTGCCGCGATCTATGGGGAACCCACCATCGCGCCGCTCGGCGCCCCGGTGGCGGAGACCGTCGCCGTGGCCAAACGCGACCTTCACCCCGGCGATCGCCTCGATGGTCTGGGGGGGACGACCGTATACGGCCTCTGCATCGAAGCGGAACGCGCTCGCCGCGACCAGCTGCTCCCTGTGGGGCTGGCGCTCCCAGGGACCCGCGTCGCACGTCGCGTGCGGAAGGGGGAGGTGTTGACGTACGGGGACGTCGAATGGCCCAGCGAAGAACCGGTCGTCCTCACCTTGCGCAGACGGCAGGACCAGCACTTCGCAGCCATGGGGCCCGATGCGCACCGTGTTCCGAGTCGCACATCACCTCCTGAGGAGTGAAGGGCATGGGTGTGATCCAGTACATCCTCGATCTCGGCGCCTCCGTGATGCTTCCCATCATCATCTTGCTCTTGGGGGCAGCCTTTGGCCTCGGATGGGGACGATCCTTCCGGGCGGGTCTGACCATCGGCGTCGGTTTCGTCGGGATCGGCCTCGTCATCAACCTGCTGGTGGAGAACCTGGGACCGGCGGCCAAGGCCATGGTGGATCGGTTCGGCGTGCAGCTGGACGTGGTGGACGTCGGCTGGCCGGCGGCTGCCTCCATCGCCTTCGCGTCACAGGTGGGGGCGTTCGTCATCCCCATCGGGCTTGGGGTCAACATCCTGATGTTGCTCACGCGGACCACCCAGACGTTGAACGTCGACCTTTGGAACTATTGGCACTTCGCCTTCACGGGCGCCCTGGTGGCCGCCGCCACCGGAAGCCTGCCACTTGGCCTCATCGCGGCTGCGATCAATGCCGCCATCGTGCTGAAACTGGGCGATTGGTCTGCCCGCTCCGTCCAGGAGTTCTACGATGCACCCGGCATCTCGTTGCCCCACGGGTTCTCGGCGGCGTACGTGCCCATCGCCGTGCCGTTGAACGCCCTTCTCGACCGGATCCCCGGCATCCGATCCGTGGTCATCAGCCCGGAATCCATCCAGCGCCGGCTCGGCGTCATCGGGGATCCCCTGGTCCAGGGACTGGTCCTGGGCATCGCCCTCGGCTTGCTAGCCGGATACAACGCTCAGAAGACGTTGCAGTTGGGCATCACGATGGCCGCCGTCATGTTGCTGATGCCGCGGATGGTCCGCTTGCTCATGGAGGGGCTCATGCCGGTCTCCGAGGCCGCCCGGCAGTTCATGCAGCGGCGGTTCGCCCACCGGATGGTCTACATCGGGCTGGATTCGGCCATCGCCGTCGGACACCCGGCGGCCATCGCCACGTCCCTCATCCTGGTGCCGATCGCCATCGGGCTGGCGGTCATCATCCCTGGTAACCACGTCCTGCCCTTCGGGGATCTGGCCACCATCCCGTTCATGGTCGCCATGGTGATTCCCGTCGTCCGGGGCAACGTATTTCGATCGGTCATCATCGGTTCGGTGGTCCTGGCCGTCGGCCTGCTCATCGCCACGAACGTGGCGCCCCTGCACACCGAGGCTGCGATTGCCAGCGGCTTTCAGATGCCCGAGGGCGCGACGCTGATCTCCAGCATCTGCGACGGTGCCAATCCGCTGACGTGGGTTCTCCTGAAGTTGATGCAGTTGGTCTCGTAGCTTCGTGATACACTGGGATCGCATCCATCGGTGCCTTGCACGCCAGGGATGGCCGCGGTGACGGGGGGTCGGGTGATGCGGAAGAAGCGCGTCCTCGTCGTCTGTGGAACGGGCATCGCGACGTCGACGGTGGTGGCCGAGAAGGTGGCGAACGCCCTTCGCAGCCATGGCATCGATGCGGAGTTGATCCAGTGCAAGGTGACCGAGGTTCCCAACTATCTCAGCGACACGGACCTCATCGTGGCGACCACGGTCGTGGGCGATACCCGTGGCGTGCCCGTCGTACCGGCGGTGTCGCTCCTGACGGGCGTGGGAGAGCAGGAGGTCATCGACAAGATCGTGGAAGCGCTGTCGACCGCCCAGCGTTGATGGGCCCGCCGGGCGTATAGCGCATAGCCCTTGGGGGGCAAAGGGGGCAAAGGGGGGCAAAGGGCATAGCCCTTGTCTGGCCATAATCCATACCCCTCGTCGGCCGATGCCCCGAGCCGGGCCGGGGGCCGGTCTCGGCGAGACCGGCCCCCGGCGCTGGCGTGGGGACCGACGGTCGGCGCCGCGGCGGGGCCTCCGTCGGCCGCTGCTCTCCTCGTCCTCCGTCCGACACTGTTCTCCCCGCGGTGGTTCGAGCGCTGCTGGAGGAGGTCAGCGGGTACGCCATGGGTCAACGCCAGGGGTCGGCCGCCATGTCCCGTGCTTCATCGCTGAACACATGCACGCCTGCTCGCCGTCCTAACCTGCTCGCCGTCCTAAATCTATATACTCGAGTGGCCATGTCCCCGGCGCAGGCCACCTCACACCACCCTACAGGTTGAACACCACAAGTCGCAGGTCCGTCAGGTGCTCGATGGCGTAACGCGGACCCTCGCGGCCGATGCCGCTACCCTTGACGCCACCGTAGGGCATCAGGTCCACCCGCCAGTTGGGGATCTCGTTGACCATCACGCCGCCGACCTCGATGCGCCGCGCCGCCTTCATGGCCACGCCGATGTCCCGGGTATAGATGCCGGCCTGCAGGCCGTAGAAGCTGTCGTTGACCATGGCGATGGCCTCGTCCACGTCGTCGAAGGGCACCACGGAGACGACCGGCGCGAAGACCTCCTGGCAGACCACCTTCATGTCCGGGCGCACGTCCACGAGCACCGTGGGCTCCAGCACAGCGCCCCGCCGCCCACCGCCGCAGACGATGCGGGCCCCCTGCGCGACGGCTTCGCGAATCCAGGCCTCGGCCCGCTGGGCCTCGGCCTCGCTGATCATAGGCCCCACGTCGGTGTCCGGATCCAGCGGGTCGCCGACCTTGAGCTTCCGGGTCTCCGCCACCAGCTTCTCCAGGAAGGCCTCGTACACCGGCCGCTGCACGTAGATCCGCTGCACCGACAGGCAGATCTGCCCGGCGTTGGCGAAGGCACCCCGGGCGCAGCGGGCCGCGGCCAGGTCCAGGTCGGCGTCGGCGCAGACGATGGTCGCCGAGTTGTTGCCCAGTTCCAGCACCACCCGCCGCAGCCCCGAGGCCGCCTTGATCCGCTCGCCCACCGCCGCGCTGCCGGTGAAGGTGTAGGCGGCGATGCGGGGATCCGCCAGCAGCCACTCCCCCACCTCGCCCCCCGCACCCGTGACCAGGTTGAGGTAACCGGCCGGCAGTCCGGCATCGACCAGGGCCTGGACCAGGTGAACGGCGCTCAAGGGCGTGGCGGTGGCCGGCTTGAGGACCACCGCGTTGCCCGCCGCCAAGGCGGGGCCCACCTTGTGGGCCGCCAGGTTCAACGGGAAGTTGAAGGGACTGATGGCCGCCACCACTCCCACGGGAACCCGCAGGGTGAAGGCCAGCCGGTTCTCCGCCCCCGGGGCGGCCTCAATCGGTACCTGCTCGCCGTGGATGCGCTTGGCCTCTTCGGCCGAGATCTCCAGGGTCTGGGTGCAGCGGTCCACCTCGATTAGCGCCTCTTTGAGGGGCTTGCCTGCCTCGGCGGCGATGGTGCGGGCCAGCTCGGGCTTGCGCTCCCGGACCAGCTCCGAGGCCCGCTTGAGGATCTCGTAGCGGCGGTACGGGGGCAGCGGATTCTCTCGGTAGGCCCGTAGCGCCGCGGTCACAGCCCGGTCCACGTCCTCCCGCGTCGCCCGGGCGACATGACCGATCACCTCGCCGGTGTACTTGTTGTACACCGCGATGGTCTCGGGTCGAACCACCCATTCGCCGCCGATGAACAGCCCATGGGTGCGAACCGCAACAGCAGCCATGATCCTATCGCCTCCCGCCGGATGGCCGGTCCTCCGGCCGTCCCCCACCCCCACGATACCGGTGCTCGCCCTCGGCCACCAGGCGCTCCCGGCTCAGATGGCCCGAAAGTTCAGTCCGCATGCGGCAGCACCAGCTGTCGAACCGCTTCCCCGGCAGCCAAGCGATCGAAGCCCTGGTTGATCTCTTCGAGGCCAAGGCGATGGGTGATCAATCGGTCGACGGGGAGCCGACCCGCCCGGAACAAGCGGAGGAAACGCGGCAAGTCCCGCCGGGGGACGGCGGAACCCATGTACGATCCCCGGATCACGCGCTCCTCGGCCGTCACCGTCACCGCCGGGATGGACAACATCGCCGCGGGATGCGGGAGGCCGACGGCCACGGTGGTGCCACCCCGCCGGGTGGCCCGATAGGCCTGGGCCAGGACGTCGGCGTTGCCCGCCGCCTCGATGGCGTAGTCCACGCCACCCCCCGTGAGATCCCGCACCGCTTCCACCGCGTCGACATTCGGGGCGTCGACGGTGTGCGTGGCGCCGAGGGCGCGAGCCCGCTCCAACTTGTCCGGCAGTACGTCGACGGCCACGACGGGGTACGCCCCGGCCGCCACCGCCCCCGTCACGGCCTCCCCGACGACCGGCCAGCCCCTCGCTCTCGAACCCGAGCAGGAGCGCCAAGGTCGACACCACCGCTTCGCGCAGCCGTGGGGCCGGTTCCCGGCATCCCCCGGGCGGCGGGCGGCCGCGATCTGGCAAACCGTTGGACGGGGTTCGTCCGCCAAGGGTCCCGTGGGGCGAGGGCAGCTCGCCGGTGCTAGCCCGACGGCCCGCGAGAGCAGGCCGATGCGACCTCACGGACCGCCGCGGACGTAGATCACCTGGCCCGTGACGTAGCTGGCGTCCTCGCTGCAGAGGAAGGCGATCACGCCGGCTACATCGTCGGGCTGGCCCACCCGGCGCAGGGGCGTCCGCTCGGCAGCTGCCTTCTTGAGCTCCTCGTAATCCACCCCCGTGCGCTCGGCAACCGACCGGGTCATCCGCGTCTCGATGAACCCCGGCGCCACGGCGTTGACGTTGATGTTGAAGGGCCCCAGCTCGATGGCCAGGGTCCGGGCCATGCCCTGGATCCCCGCCTTGGCCGCCGAGTAGTTGGTCTGGCCGCGGTTCCCCAGGGCCGAGGTCGACGAGAGGAAGACCATCTTCCCGTAGCGCTGGGGGACCATCACCCGCTGGGCCGCCTGGGCGCAGAGGAAGGTGCCCCTGAGGTGGGTGTCAATGACGGCATCCCAGTCGTCGTCAGTCATCTTGTGGATCAGGTTGTCGCGGATGATCCCCGCGCACGTCACCAGGAAGTCCAGCCGGCCGAAGGTTTCGACCACCCGCTGCACCATGGCCTCCACCTGGCCGCGGTCCCGCACGTCGCAGGCGACGGCCAGGGCCCGGCCGCCCTCCTGGCGGATCTGGGAGGCCACCTCCTCCGCCGGCCCCTCATCCACGTCGGACACCACCACCGCCGCCCCTTCCCGGGCGAATCGCAGGGCGGTGGCCGCCCCAATGCCCCGGCCGCCCCCCGTTACCAGGGCGACCCGATCGGCAAAGCGCATCCGGATCCTCCTCTCCCTCCACGGGTCCGCCGCCCCGCCCCTGGGCCGGTTCGTCCAGGGCCCGGTACCGGTTCCCGGGCAGGCCCCGTTTCAGGACCGGCTCCCGGTCGGGCCCCGCTTCAGGACGAACCTGCCGGCGCCGGCACCAGCACCTCGCCCTCGCCGGCGGTGACGGCTTCACCCCGCTGGTTTTCGGCCCACACCTCAACCCGCACCCGCCGCAGGCCGGGGGCCTCTTCCGCCCCCACCTCCACCACCCGGCCCTTGCAGGTCAAAACATCGCCGGGCCGGACCATTTGCCGGAAGCGGACCTTCAACCGGCGCACCCCTTCCGGGCCCGCCAGCTGGACCAGATACTGGCCGAGGAAACCCATGCTCAGCATGCCGTGGGCGATGACGCCGTCGAGCCCGACCCGCCGGGCGGTCTCGTCGTCGGTGTGGATCAGGTTGTAATCGCCGGAAGCCCCGGCGTATTTGACCAGCTGCACCTTGGTTATGGGCTCTTTGACCAGCGGCGGCAGCTCGGCCCCGGGTTCCCAGCGTACCGGGGCTGCCTCCGCTCGCACCGGTTCCGGCACGGTTCTTCACCTCCCTGGCAGCGGGCTCCGGCCCGCTGCAGGCCCTCCGGCATCACCCGCCGGGGACCCTGCGGCACCGCCCGCCCCGGGCTCGCCGCCACCCCGCGGAACCCCTGCGGCCCTGCCGGCCGTGGCCGACACCGCGGGCGCCCCGACGGCTTAGCGCACGATGATGGTGCTCCGCCCCGTGAAGACCAGCTCCCCGGCCTCATCGCGCCCCTCGATCTCGGTGACCAGGAAGGTCATCTTGCCCAGGCGGCCTTCCCGCTCGTAAACGTCGGCCACCCGCGTCTTGCAGCGCAGCCGGTCGCCCGCCCGGACGGGGCGGCGGTAGCTGTACTCCTGCTCGCCGTGGAGCACCCGGCTGAGCTCCAGGTTCACCCCGGGGATGCCCATGCGGAACGTGATGGGGAAGGTGGGCGGGGCGATCTCCCCGCTCCGGAAGGCGGGGTGGGGGTCGCCAATGGCTTCGGCAAACTTGCGGATGGCCCCCTTTTCGACTTCGAAGACCTCTTCGGGGGATTCCTTTCCTATTAAAGAACGGTCGATGGACACCGTCTCAGCCTCCTTTCCCGCCAAGGGGTGGGTCGGCTGGGGGGTCATCGCACGGGTGTCAAGGGGGGCTCCGATCCACCCGGAGCCCGCCCTAGGAGCTGCTTTCGCCGCCTCCCGGAGGGCGTCCTTCCGGCCGACGGCCAGGCGGCCAGAAAACGAACACGCCCAGGCTCAGCCTGGGCGTTGGGGCTTGCAGCCACCGGTTGTCAGGCACCGGGCCGCAAAAAGGCTTCGATGTAGGTCGAGCACCGGTCGATCTCCGCCACTGTCGTTGGCGTGTAGAAGGAAAAGCGAACTCCCCCCACCCCTGCGATGGACCGCAGCGTCACCGCCACCCGTCGGCTTCGTAACCAATGAAGCAGTTGGCGTTCTCGTTCCACCCCGCCGGGCAGGGATAGGGTTACAATGCCGGCCTGGGCATCCGGATCGGGCCGACCGAGGACGAATTCCGTCAGCCCCATCACCCTCAAGTTGTCACGAAAGTGGCGATTGAGCCCTAGGACATGTTGTTCAATGTTGTCGATGCCCAACGACTCGATTTCTTCCATAGCCGCGGCTAGCCCTACCGCACCGACGTAATTGGGCATCCCGCCCGCCTCAAACTTGCGGGCCTCCTGCCGCACAGGCAACCAATCCAGTGGATGCCGACTACGGTCCGACAGGTATTCGTCCCACCCCCGGGGCGGCTCCCAAAGGCTGAGGTATCCGTGGAATACGGAATCGCAACTTTCGATCAAACGGTCGCTGACGTACATAAAGCCCAGACCAAAGGGGCTACCTAACCACTTGTGACCCCCGGCAATATAAGCATCGACACCCTCCAACCGAAGGTCGCGTCGCCTCACTCCTGCCTCTTGAATCCCATCGACGATTAAGAACCCTCCTCGAGCGTGCAAATGCTTCGCCAGCTCTGTAAAGGCACGAGAACCCAACCGATCCCCCGTAACCTCCTGAACGGCTGAAACGACAACAACGCGAACGGCTTGATCGCAAGCTTCCAGCAAATCGTCCAGCACAACACACCCTTGCCGCGACGGAATGACTCGAATTTGAAAGCCATACCGCACTTGGGCCCGTCGCCACACCAGGGCTGAACTGATGAACTCTATGTCTGGTAGAGCCACTGCATCCCCCCTGCCCAGATACCCCGAGGCCGTTAGCGATGCAGCGAGGACTCCCAACCCATGGGTGGTATTGTCAATCAATGCAATATGCCTTGGTTCAACACCCAACCATTGCGCAATGGACCGGCGGGCCCGTTCCACAACGTCCATCATTTCCAGCGTCCGTTGAGTTCCTGTCTGCCCCAAGGGTGGACCGGCTAAGGTGTCGATTGCGTCCCGCACCCGTTGCGCAACGCGGGGGGATACCAGCCCCATGGAGGCAAAATCAAGGTAAATCTCGGGCAGACCCGTAACCACCGCGCCCTGACTGTCCGGCAGCGATGACGAAGCCATGGATTCCTCAGAGCGCCTCCTGCATGCCGTAAATTTCCTCAGCTTCCCGCTCGTATTCCACCTCGTCGATCAACTCAATGCCCCAACTGGTGGCCGCAGCGAAAATCATCACCAACATCAATGCCCAGCAGTAAAATACATATGGAATCAACCCTACCGGTGTGAAGTTGATGGCTGCTGCATCTTTTACGAGAGTGCCCACCATCGCAAAGGGAATGAGAACTGCCACGCTGTACGGCAAAAAGCCAATGATCGAGCATGAAGTGGCGTCAAGCAAATTACCTCGCCGCCACGGAGCAATACGAAACCGGTGGCCAAGACGGCGCACCCATGGGCCGAGCATGACCATCGTCGGTGTACCTGCTGTGGTCAAGGCGTTGACGAGGAGCGATACAAAAACCATGGCGATTTCAGCCCGACGTGGAGTGGTCGCGAACTTTTCCGACTTTTCAATGAGCCAATCAATAAAGCGCGCCTGTTCCAGCGTACCGATCATCCCCATAAGGAAGATCGTAAAGACCGCAACCCCCCACATATCAGCAATGCCTTGAATAACAATTCCCCCGGCTGTAAACTCAGCCTTGTTGATGGAAAGTAGGCCCGATGGCGTCAACAACCCGGTGGCCAATGCCAAAATCATTCCAAAGGCCGTGCTATATAACATCGCCGATACCAAGTGTTGTCCCCGGATCATTAAATACATTAAGAGAATCGGCACCAATAGCATGGCAAGGCCCATTGGCTTCAGCTCCGGTAGCTCGCGGACGGTCTGACCTGGATTTCCGATGGCAAAGGCAATATACGTTAGGATGGTCACCGTACCCGCAACGACAGCATACTTAAGGCGGGTGCGGACGACTTTCTGAGTTGTTGTGCCCTGGGAATAGGCGGATACAATGGTCGTATCTGATATTGGTGCCAGGTTGTCACCAACAAAAGCCCCGCCGATCACCGCTCCAACGATGAGCAGCGGGTTGGCCCCTAAGGCATAACCCACGGGGAAGAGGATGGGTGTTACACCGATAATGGTGCCGACGGAGGTTCCTGTGGATAGGGACATCATCGAAGATGCCAAGAAGGTGATGAGCGGGAACCAAGCAGAGGATATACCGATCTTAATAAACATCCAAATGAGCCCTTCAATTAAGCCGGTTTCGCGAAGCAGGCGCGCCATAATACCAGCGAGAAACCAGGCCAGGAGCATAATGGCCAGCATGTTTGAGCTAATGCCCCGTACCAAGGCATCGATGTACAGCTGTCGGTCTTTGGCCAGGACGAGTCCAACAAATAGGCCGAGGATGACAAAGGGCCAAAAGGCCTCCGGAAGGGCCGAGCCGGTGAAACCGAGCCACAGAATGCCAGCGAACATGACGCCAAAGGATAACAACATGGCGGGCACTCCGCCATGAAATTCGAGCACCTTTTGTCCGGCGCTGCTCATGGGACGGCTTCCCCCTTTTGCAAAAGATGGATTAAACAATCAACCGCATTCCGTACGTCGGCGGCGGAATTATAAAAGTGCGGCGCAATTCGGACGACATCCTGGCGGGCCGAAACAATGAACCCCTCCTTTCGCATACGGTCTTCCATGACGTGGGCGTCAGGAACCACCACTGCCAGATTCGAACCCCTTGCCGTTGGATCCAAAGGCCCCCGAACCGTCAATCCATGCCGCCCCAGGTAATCGAGGCCGTCGCGAACCAGGGCGTGCAGGTAGGTATGGATACGCTCTACACCAACCCGCTGGATGATGGACAGGGCGGCCTTCGCGGCAAAGGCATTGATCATCGGTGCGGTTCCGTTATCAAATCGTCGTGCACCTGGCGCATAGTGGATCACTGCGGGGTTAAAGGCAAAGGGATTGGCCTGGCCAAACCAGCCGGTGACCCGAGGCTGGATTTGCTCGGCTAATTCTCGCCGCACGTAGAGAAAGGCGAGTCCTGGCGTACCAAGGAGATATTTCTGCAAACCGGTAATCAGAATATCAATGTCCATCTTCTTGACATCCAGGGGTATTTGCCCGGCCGATTGGTAGGCGTCTACTAGTACGTAGGCACCATGGTCGTGAGCGATGCGGGCAATGCGAGCCACGTCCTGCTTATAGCCGTTGTAATAGGCGACGTGAAAGGTGGAAACGAGGAGGGTCTGTTCGTCGATTGATTCCGCATATCGGTCGAGAGGAATCTCGCCGTTGTCAGGAGAAAGGAACGTCACCTGTAGGTCGGGTTGGGACAGCCATACATTGCCTACGCAGGGGAAGTCCAGAAGGGTCGTGACGATCTTGTGTCGTCCCCTTCGTGGTAAGCTCGTTGCGACAGCCGATAAGCCATGAGATACCGAGGATACCAGCGCAACCTCATCGGGCTCTGCTCCGATGAGGTTCGCAAAGGTCCGGCGTGCTTCCTCACAAGCTGCCATCCATGCGTCCCAGTCCATGCCCCGGATCGACCAGCTCTCGATGAATTCGTCGATGGCCGCCCGGACTTCCGTATGAAGGGCACTTTGGGAGCAGCTGGATAGCTGGGTGAGGTGATTGAGGATGGGGAAGTGGTGCCGTTCATACGGTCCGTCCATGGCATTACCCCCCTCCGCGCCACTGGGTGTCACGGTCTCACCTTGGCTCGATCATCTTCCCTTCGACTGGTCCGCCATCGCGACATCCCATCGCCAGGTGGCCAAAAAACGCGGTGAAACCGTCTTTCGGCAAGGTGAACCCGCCCAGCAAGTCTACATCGTTCAGACGGGGAGGGTCCGGTTGGCCATGGCCTCCACCGATGGCCGCGAAAAAACCCTGGCCATCATTGGCCGCAACGGCCTCATCGGGCAGGTGGCTGGGGCTTCCGCAGCCTTGTACCCGTATACGGCGGTTACCACCACGGCGGCCACCCTGTGGGCCTTTACCACGCAGGAATTTCACGATGCCATTGGGGCCTCTCCCATGTTGAGTCGTCAAGTCATTGAATTTCTCAACATGAAGGTTCACATGCTCGCGATCTATTCGCATTTGTTAGCCTATGGTACGCCGTTACAGCGAATGGGCTGTGCCTTGGTGAGCCTCGCTATGACCTATGGCCAATGGCTTTCTAACGAGTCCGTGCGGATCACCATCCCCTTCACCCAGCAGGAAATGGCCGACCTTGTCGGGCCGTGTCCCGGCAAGTGGTGGAAAAGCGGCTCCCCCTCGGGTTCCATGGGCTTACCTCGCTGCAACAGCCAAGGCGCTCACCGAGTCACTCCCCAACGCGTCACCGCCCTTGAGCTTCGCCATCGACGCCTGGCTAAAGTACCGCCGCTGCACCAGCCACTCGTCCTGCTGCTCCTCCAGCAGCGCACCCAGCAGGCGCAGCACCGCCGCCACGTTCGGGAAGATGCCCACCACGTCGCACCGCCGCGCCAGCTCGCGGTTCAGCCGCTCCAGGACGTTCGTCGAGTGGATCCCCCGCCAGTGCTCCGGCGGGAAGTCCATGTAGGCCAAAACCTCCTCCGCGGCCTCCCGCAGCAGGCTCGCCACCTGGGGGAACCGCCGCTCCAAGTTTGCCGCCACCTGCTCCAGCTGCTGCCGAGCCGAGGCACGGTCCGGCTGGGCGAAGATGGTCCGTACCAGCGCTGCCACCATGGACTGGGCGTGCTTGGGCACCCGCGCCAGCAGGTTCCGCATGAAGTGCACCCGGCACCGCTGCCACGTGGCGCCTGCCAGCACCTCACCGATGGCTCGCTTGAGGCCCTCGTGGGCGTCCGAGATCACCAGCCGCACGCCCTTCAGCCCCCGGGCCACCAGGCGACGTAGGAAGTCCAGCCAGAACTCGTACGTCTCGGCCGCGCCCACGTCGAACCCCAGGACCTCCCGTTCCCCTGTCTCCCGCACACCCACGGCGATCACGGCCGCCATGTTCACCACCCGTCCGTCTTGCCGCACCTTCACCGCCTTGGCGTCCAGCCACACGTAGGGGTACTCGCCTTCCAGCGGCCGGTTCCGAAAGCGCTCCATGTGCTCGTCCAGCTCGGCGCAGATGCGGGAGACCTCGCTCTTGCTCAAGCCCCCGACGCCCAGCGCCTGGACCAGCTCGTCCACCTTGCGCGTGCTCACCCCGTGCACGTAGGCCTCCTGCACCACGGCCAGCAAGGCCCGCTCCGCGCGCCGCCGCGGCTTCAAGAGGCTGGGGAAGTAGCTGCCGCGGCGTAACTTCGGGATCTGCAGCTCGATGGTGCCCACGCGCGTGTCCCAGCGCCGGGGGCGGTACCCGTTTCGGTAGGTAGTGCGCGACGGGGTGCGCTCGTAGCGCTGGGCGCCGATGAGTTCGCTGACCTCGACCTCCATCAGCTGCTGGGCGAGCCAGCGCAGGCCCTCCCGCAGGGCGTCGACCTCGGGCTCGCCCTGGTACTGGCGCAGCAGTTCGAGAAGTGCCATCCTGAAGTCAGCGGTCACCGGTGGTCCGACCTCCCTTCGTGCTCGGGTTCGTCCAACCCGAAGGGAAGCCGCCGGTGACCGCTGCTGTCAACGGCCACCAGCCACGCCTAAACCCTGGCCGGAAAGTCCACCACTACCCGGGACTTTAACCCTTGTCGGTACCAGTCGCGTCACGGTGGCCCTTGGACTAGGCCGCTTGGTGAAATCCGGACTGATCTCCCGCAACGGGCGGTATTACCACATCCACAACGTGTCGCGACTCCTTGGCGTGATGGAGGAGGCCGGCGGAGAGTCTGCTTAAGTCCAAGTCTAAACGGTGAGGAAGGTGCAAATCTGTTAACCCATTTACAGTAGGATCACGGCCGGAAGCATCTTGGCGAAGGTCCGAAACACTAGGCCGCCAGAAGCCGTCGCCGGAAGTCCATTGAAAAGTCAAAGGTCACCGGGGGACGGTCCCCAGGGCCACGGGACCTGCAACCCAAAGGGGAGCCGCCGGTGACCTTCGCGATTCGCTTGAACCGCCGGTGGTTGGGTGTTTGATCAGTGACCAAAGGCCCCTTCAAGCCACTCGGCCACCACGGTCGGCGTGACCTTGGCGTCGACCAGCATCGCTCCTTGGGCCCCTGCCGCGACCCACTCTCGAACGGCGTCAAGATCCTCCACCCGACGCACGGTGACGGCACGCATGCCTACTGCCCGCGCCAGCGGCGCAAAATCCACGTCAGGAAAGCGCACGAGGTCAAGGCCAACACCCGTTGGCTTGAAGTGGTGAACCTCCGCGCCGTACGCCGCGTCGTTATAAACCACGATAAGCATCCGGAGTTGAAGGCGAGTCACCGTTTCCAGTTCGGAAAGCCCCATCAGGGCGCCCCCGTCACCCAAGGCAGCCACGGTGAGGCGATCCGGCATTGCCACCGCGGCACCGATGGCCGTCGCCAATCCCAGCCCTACCGATTGAAAGGCCTGGGTGAACACGAACCCCCTCGCATCAGGAACCCGTAGGTACATGGCCGGGAACCCCATGAAATGCCCTGAGTCGGTCACCACCACCCGCTCTTCGGGTAAGATCGCGTCCAAGGTGATGGAAAGGGTGCGCGGATCAATGGTGGTTCCATCGCTGGCATCCTCGTAAGGAACGCCGTGCCAGCTGCCCGCCCGAATGGCCTCCTGGATGCCGGGCTCTCTCCAGGACGAAACCGGCACCGCCGACCGCTCGAGCTTATCTAACAAGGCGACCGCGACCTCTCGGGCGTCCCCCAACAGGGCCAGGTCGACCCGATGGTGGAGTCCGATGGCCTCCGCTTCCTCGTCCACCTGCACAATGGTGGCTTCGGGATTGAACAGCTTCCCGTGCCGTGTAGTCCACATGTTTAGCGACGCGCCAAAAGCCAGAACCAGGTCGGCCTCGTGGATCAGTTCAGCGGCCACCGGGGAGGCAAACCCTCCGGAAATACCCAGACACCAGGGGTTGCCCGCAAACAGGCCATTGGCCACGGCCGTCGTCGCCAGGAGGGCGCCGATCCGATCCGCCAAGCGCTGAAGAACGTCGCCCGCACCGGCCCGGACGGCACCCCGTCCTGCAAGGATGAGGGGACGACTTGCCCCCCGTAGTAAGTCAACCACCCGGGCCACATCATCGGCGTGGGGACGAACGGGGCTGAGTTTCGGTAGGGATGGCAGGACCGTTTCCTGTTCCACCGCCGATGCCTGAACGTCTAGGGGCATGCTCAAGACGACCGGGCGCCGTTCCGTCTGAGCCCGCCACCAGGCCCGAACCGTATCCGTGATGGCAGACTGGGGGGGTATGGAGGCGCTCGAAAATCGCGCCCACACCGGAAGCCAGCTGGGCCTGGTCGATGCGAAAGTTGGAGGTCACCGCCGCCCTGGGCGTGTCCGCCGCGAGGATGAGAAGGGGCGTCCGGCTCTTGGCCGCTTCCGCCAAGCCGGTCATGATATTCGTCACCCCTGGCCCTTGGTGCACCGTGCAGACGCCCACCTGGCCGGTGACCCGAGCGAAAGCGTCCGCCATGGTGATGGCACCCGCTTCGTGGCGGGCTGCGACAAACCGGGCCCCTTCCGCACATAAGGCGGCGCTGACATGGAAGTTGCCACTGCCAATAAGGCCAAAGAAACAGCGGACCCCCAGTTGTGCCAGGACACGGGCCACCGCGTCGCTAACCCGCTTCATGGACGGGCCTCCTCGCCACGAGGAACCAAGGCCAGCACCCGGGCGGGACTGCCGGTGCCTCCGACGATGGGCAGCGGCGCCACCACCAGGATGCTACCGGTTGGAGGAAGTTGATCGAGGTTGCGGAGCTGCGTAATGCCGTACTTTCCGGCCCCCAGCAAGTAATGATGGACGGGGAAGGGGGGATCGAACCGGGCGGCCAGACCCGCATCGGTACCCACGGTCTCCACACCGATGCCTACAATTGGTGCTTCTTCTGCCAGCCACCGGGCACATTCCACCGAGACACCGGGGGTATGGGGTCCCTGGGCGTCGGCGTTAAAAAACGCCTGCTCGTCGTCACCCCGAGCGCTCCAACCCGTACGGAACAAAAGCCACGATCCCTCGGGCAAACGGCCGTGGCGTTGCTCCCACTCCTCAATATGGGCAATCTCAAGGAGAAAGTCCGGGTTTTCCGCACACTCGGCGCTCTTATCAATCACCACAGCGGGTGCAATCAGGCTGCGCAAGGGAACTTGGGATACGTCAAGGCCTTCCCGCCCGCTGATCCAGTGGATGGGGGCGTCAAAATGGGTGCCCACATGCTCACCCAACTCAAGGTCGTACCACGCCCAGGCTGGCCCTCGATCGTCATAGTGGCTGACAACCGTCCGGGAAAAGCGCTTGGTGTTTGCAAAGGGAGGAGGCAGCTGGATGACAGGCGTGCGTTCCGACAATGGCGCGGATAGATCCACAATGTCCACGGCCCCGGACGTCATCGCCGCAAGGAGTTGCGCAAGAACCGTCATGGTGCCACCCCCAGTGAAAATGGAACACCTGTGAAAATGGAACAATCGTGGTACCCACGGCCTCGCTGCGTCACGGCAGGGATCGTTCCGCTGGATCCGGAACGACGGCCGTTGCCTCAATTTCGACCTTTGCCTCCGGTTCCACCAGCGCTTGGACTTGGACAACGGACATGGCGGGGTAATGGGGGCCGATCACCTCGCGATAGACCACACCCAGCTGGGGAAGGGCCGCCAGGTACTCCTCGCGATCCGTGATGAACCAGGTCAATCGTACCAGGTGCTCCGGAAGGCCGCCCGCTTCGGCGAGGACTTCCACAATATTTTTCAGGGCTTGGCGAACTTGACCGACGAAGTCGTGGGTTTCGAAACGGCCCTCGGGATTCCAGCCCACCATCCCTGAGAGGAAGACCAGCGTACCCCGAGCGGCAATCCCGTTGGCGTAACCCTTTGGCTTGGCCCAGTGTGGTGGTTGAAGCACTTTCATTTTCATTTCGAGTCCCTCGCTACCGAGAACCTGGCGTGGTGTTCTTCCTAAAGGGTGCCCGACCTCTGCCGCAGCACAAAGCGTTGGAGTTTACCGGTGGCGGTGCGAGGCAGCGCATCGCAAAATTCGATGGCGCGAGGATATTTGTAGGGAGCGATCGTCTGCTTGACAAAGTCTTGAAGCTGTCGAGCCAATTCGTCCGTCGCCGTGACCCCTTCCGCCAGCACGATGAACGCCTTGACCACCTGACCACGGTCCGGATCCGGAACCCCAACGACGGCGCATTCGCGAACGGCCGGATGGAGCAGCAATGCCTCCTCGACTTCCGCCGGCGAAATATTGTAACCGGACGAAATGATTAAGTCGTCGGTACGTGCCTGGTAGACGAAGTAGCCTTCCTCATCCAGCAGGTAGGCATCGCCGGTCACATTCCACCCCCGCTGCACGTAATCCTTTTGGCGCTCATCGGCCAAATAGCGACAACCGGTGGGTCCTTTGACCGCAAGGCGACCCACTTGACCCGGGGGCAGGGGGTTGCCGTCCGGGTCGAGCACGCAGGCCCGATAGCCTGGTACCGGCTTGCCGGTGGCCCCCGGCTTCGCCTCTTCCTCGGTGTGGGAAATAAAGATGTGGAGCATCTCGGTGGAGCCGATGCCGTCGATGATCTCTATGCCAGTGGCCTGTCGCCAAAGCAGGCGGGTGGAGGCGGGCAAGGCCTCACCGGCTGAGACGCACTTGCGCAAAGCCTTGAGGTCGAAGTCGCCTGCCTTGGCGGCCATGGCCCGGTAGGCCGTGGGCGACGTGAAACACACGGTGGCCGCAAATTTGGCGATGCCCTCAAGCAAGAGGTCGGGGGTCGCCCGCTCCAGAAGCACACTGGAAGCACCGATGCGCATGGGGAAGAGCACCAAACCACCCAGGCCGAAGGTGAAGGCCAGTGGCGGACTGCCAATAAAGACGTCGTTGGGCGTTGCACGGAGGACGTATTTGCCAAAGGTATCGCAAACCGCCAACACATCGCGGTGGAAGTGGACGCAGCCCTTGGGCCGTCCGGTGGTGCCCGAAGTAAAGGCGATGAGGACCGGATCGTCACTGGCCGTATCCACGTTTACGAAACCCTTGGGCTTGGTCGACATCAGGGCTTCGAGCCCGTCGGGGCCCTCGCAACCGAAGTAGCGGACTTCCCGCAGCGTCGGGCAGTGTTGGCTCGCTTCCTCCAGATCCTCCCGGAATCTCCAATCGCACAGCGCGTGGGTAATCTCGGCCTTGGATAGAATGTCGATGAGCTCTTTGGTACGCAACAGCGGCATGGTGGTGACGACCACACCACCGGCTTTGATCACCCCAAACCAACAAGCTACCAACATGGGGTTGTTGGGCGCCCGGAGCAGCACCCGATTGCCGGGTTCGAGCCCCATGTCTTCCACCAGCACATGGGCGATCTGATTGGCTTTGGCTTGCAGCTCGCCGTAGGTCCAGCGCACACCAGGCGCCACCAGGGCCACACGCTCCCCCTGCCCTTGCTCGACCCAGTGATCAAGAAGTGGGCGAGCACAGTTCAGCCGCTTCGAGTATTGGAGTTCAGGCAGTTCAAAAATGAACTCAGGCTGCATGTCGGGTGGCGGCAACCGATCGCGGACGAAGGTATCCTTATGAGCGGTTTGGCTCATGGCAATCCCCCTCTGCGAGCCGTTCGCGATACTCCCGTAGCAGTTCCCGGGCAATGATGAGTTGCTGGATCTCCGTCGCCCCCTCATAAATGCGGAGGGGCCGGATCTCCCGGTAGAGCGCCTCGACCCGCTGACCCCGTGTGACCCCCAGACCGCCCCACATTTGGATGGCGGCATCAATGACCTGCTGAGCGCTCTCGGTGGCGACCATCTTGGCCATGGCCGCCTCTTTGGTGACCCGTCGACCTTGGTCTTTGAGCCACGCGGCTCGATACGTCAACAGGGCGGCTCCCTCGACCTGGGTGGCCATGTTGGCCAATTTGGCCTGGGTAAGCTGAAAATCGGCCAGGACAGCGCCGAACATCCGCCGGTTCACGGCTCGGTGCAGCGCTTCGTCCAGCGCCCGCCGGGCAAAGCCGAGGGCGGCCGCCGCGACCGACGTACGAAAAACGTCTAGGGTCTGCATGGCGATTTTGAACCCCTGCCCAGGCGCACCCAGCCGTTGGCCTTGGGGAAGGCGGCAGTCGCGGAAGCGCAGGGTGGCGAGGGGATGGGGAGCCATCACCTCAAGGCGTTCGGCGATCTCGAAGCCGGGTGTCCCGGCGTCCACGATAAAGGCGGTAATGCCCCTCGCTCCTTCACCCTCCCCCGTGCGTGCGAAGACCACGTAGAAATCAGCGATTCCACCGTTGGAGATCCAAGTCTTGACGCCATTGAGGACGTACTCGTCACCTTCCAGACGACCCTCACAGCGTAGGGCAGCCGCATCGGACCCGGCATCAGGTTCGGAAAGGGCAAAGGCAGCAATGGCTTCGCCGGTCGCAACCCGCGGCAAGTACCGCTGGCGTTGCTCCGGCGTACCGAAGAGGCTAATGGCCCCAGAGCCCAAGCCTTGCAGCGCAAAGCTAAAGTCGGCTAACCCGCTGTAATAGGCCAGCGTCTCACGGATCAAACAGACCGCCCGGGTATCGATCGAGGAAGAACCACCCCCTTCTTCGCGTCCACCGACCGCATAACGGAGCCAGCCGGCCTTGCCGAGCAAGCGCACCAGCTGTCGACAGGCCGAATCCACATCCACAGGGTCTAAAGGATGGGTCGCCAGGTGATTCCGCGCCCACCCTTCCAGGCGCTGTTTCAGGTCCCGGTGGTGGGGCTCGAAAAACGGCCAGTCCAGGTGGGCGGCTTCTCCCATGGCCTTAATCCCCCTGAAATTCGGGCATCCCCTTGGCCAAAAACGACTGATAGCCGCGGGTGAAGTCGCGCGTGGCCATACAGATGGCCTGGGCCTGGGCCTCGGCCTCGATGGCCTCATCCAGGCCCATGTTCCACTCCTGATGAAGCATCGCTTTGGTCATAGCCAAGGCAAAGGTGGGGCCCTGGGCCAGCTCCAACGCCAGGGACTGGGCGGCGGGAAGAAGTTCCTCGGGCGCGAGCAAGCGGTTGAAAAAGCCCCACCGTTCCGCTTCAGGACCATCCATCATCCGGCCGGTGTAAAGCAGCTCGGCAGCCCGTCCCTGGCCGACCACCCAGGGCAGCAGGGTACACGCTCCCATGTCACATCCCGCCAAGCCGACCCGCGTAAACACGAATCCCACTCGGCTCCGCGGGGTTCCAAGGCGGATGTCGGAGGCTAAGGCGATCATGGCCCCGGCGCCTACGCAAACGCCGTCGACTGCCGCAATCACCGGCTGAGGACAATGGCGCATGGCCTTGACCAAATCGCCCGTCATCCGGGTGAAGCGCAGCAGCCCCGGCATGTCGGTTTCCACTAGCCGGCCGATGATCTCAAAGACGTCGCCCCCAGAGCAGAAGTTGCCCTCGGCCCCGGTGACCACCACGACTTTGATGTCCACCGCGTAGGCCAGGGCCCGGAAAAGATCCCGCAGCTCGGCATAGCTCTCAAAGGTCAGGGCGTTTTTGCGCTCGGGACGGTTTAGCGTAATGGTGGCGACGGAACCCTCAACAGACCAGAGAAAATGCCGGGCCTGATAGTCCGCCAGGCGAAGCCCATGTCCCGGAAGGTGAAGGCCCTTCATCGGGCGTAGCGGTGGCACGTCCTGTTGCACGTCACGGCGCCTCCTCGTTCCCAGTGGCAAGCACGTGCTGTTTCAACTTGGCCAACAGACGGTACAGCAACTCCTTCTCCTCGCGGGAAAGACCTGCAAACAGGTCGATGATCCAGCCTTCGTGAATCTTGGCCATGGCAGCAAAGCGGCGGGACCCGGCGGGAGTCAGCTTGACCTTGATGGCGCGCCGGTCTTGAGGATGGGGTTCTCGTGCCACCAGCCCCTCCCGCTCCAGCTCGTCGACCAGACGGGTGATGTTGCCCGCTGTGACCATCATGCGCTGCGAAAGTTCATTCATGGTGAGACCCGCCGGGTGGCGTTCCAGCTGGGCCAAGAGGTCGAACCGGGGCAGGGTCGTTTGAAACTCTGCCCGCAACCGGACCCGTACCTGATGCTCGATCAGGTTCGTCGTCGACAGCAGCCGGAGCCATAGTTTGATGGCCTGGTGGTCGTCCTCGGTGATCCGGGATTCAAGGTCCAACGAAACCACCTTGGCCTCCTTGGTCCGCGTACCCATGGGATCCTCCTTACATGACCTCGCCGCCAGCGACAGCGATGGCTTGCCCGTTGATGGCCGCCGACTCCGGCCGACAGAGCCAAAGCACGGCGTCGGCCACCTCGCTGGGTTCAACCAGTCGACCGAGGGGAATGCTTTTGACCAGCTCGGCCCGGGCCTCCCCTTCGGTGCGTCCGGTGGCAACGGCGATGGTTTGGACTGCATTGCGGATCAGGTCTGTTTCCGTATAGCCCGGACAGACGGCATTAACCGTGATGCCCTTGCGGGCCAGTTCTCGTGCCAAGGACCGGGTCAGCCCGACGACCCCGTGTTTGGAAGCACAGTAGGCGCTGACGTACGGGTACCCGGTAAGTCCAGCCGTGCTGGCCACATTGACGATGCGCCCCCAGCCGGCCGTCAGCATGCCGGGCAGGGCGCACCGGGTACAAAGGTACGTGCTGGTCAGGTTGACGGCCAGCAAATGGGTCCACAGCTGCAGGTCCGTCTTGAGAAAGGGCCGGGACTCGACCTGGCCCGCGTTATTGACCAAGATGGTCACCGGACCGAAGGCTGCCGCGGCCCCCCGAAAGGCCCGGTCCACCGCCGCCGGATCCGTGACGTCGGCCACCTTGAGATGCACGTCCGTCAGGGCCTTAAGGTGGGTCGCCCGCTCCCGAAGGGCTTGCTGGTTGCGGCTGACCAGGGTCAAGCGAGCGCCCGCCCGAGCCAAGGCCTCGGCAATGGCCGCGCCGATGCCCCGGCTTGCCCCCGTGATCAGGGCGTGCTGGCCTTCAAGGAAGCGCTCGCTCATGAGCTGGCTTCCACCTCCGCCCGGTCCTGGGCGGCCCGGGCCATGATGCGCTCCAGCTCTTCAATAATCGCCCGCTCACCCTCTTGAGCCGCCTGGGCCCGAGCCATGAGGCGTTCCAACTGCTCCTTGCCATCCAGGTACTGCTTCGGCCAACCGACCTTGGTGTACCCCAGCTTGGCGGCTTCCAGGAGGGTCCAGTGGGGATTGGCGAGGTGGGGCCGAGCAATGGCACATAGATCCGCGCGCCCCGAGGCGATGATCGAGTTGACATGGTCCGCTTCGTAAATGGATCCCACCGCCATGGTGGCAATGCCCACCTCATGACGAATCCGGTCGGCAAACGGGGTCTGGTATAAACGCCCGTACACCGGCCGCGCCATGAGGGTGGTTTGCCCGCTGGACACATCGATGAGATCGGCACCTGCCTCCTTGAACAGGCGGGCGATCTCCACCGCATCGTCCGGGGTGATGCCCCCTGGTGCCCAATCATGAGCGGATATCCGAACGGACATGGGCAGGTGGGCGGGCCACACCTCCCGCATTGCGCGGAACACCTCAAGGGGGAAGCGCATGCGGTTTTCAAGGCTTCCGCCATACTCATCGGTGCGTCGGTTGGTGAGCGGGCTGATAAACGCGGAAAGCAAGTAGCCATGGCCGCAGTGAAGTTCCAACCAGTCAAAACCACACTCGATCGCCCACTGGGTCGCTCGCACGAAATCGGCCTTCACGCGGTCCATGTCTTCCCGGGTCATCGCCCGCGGCACCTGATTCTCGGGGCTCCACGGAATGGGGGACGGGGCGATGACCGGCCAGTTCCCATCTGGCAAAGGCTTGTGATACCCTTCCCAGCCAACCCGGGTGGAACCCTTGGGCCCGGAGTGACCCAGTTGGAGGGCGATTTTCGCATCGGTATGCTGGTGCACAAACTCCACGATGCGCTTCCAGGCATCCACATGGTCGCGTTTGTACATCCCCGCACAACCCGGGCTGATGCGACCCTCGCGGGACACAGCGGTCATCTCCGTAAAGACCAAGGCCGCCCCCCCTAAAGCCCGTGCCCCCAGGTGCACGAGATGAAAGTCGTTGGGGGTGCCATCGATGGCGGAGTACATCGCCATGGGAGACACAACCACCCGGTTCTTGAGGCGGATGCTGCGCAGCTGAAAGGGGGTAAACATCGGCGGGACCGGTTGATCACCAAGTCCGCACTGGCGTGCAAACCAGATTTCGAAGCGCTTGATGTAGTTGCTATCCCGCTGGCGTAACTCTTCGTGAAAAAGCCGTTGCGACCGGGTCAGTAGCGTGTAAGCAAACTGCTCCGGCTCAAGGTAAGCATAGCGCTTGACGTTTTCGAACCAGTCCGCCGAGTTACGGGCTGCGTTCCGCAGACGCAGTAGCTCCACCTTACGGTCCGCTTCGTAGGCCTTCAGGGCTGCGACCACGGCCCGCTCATCCTGGTCGCCATATTTGGCGAACGCTTTGACCAAGCCGATGGCGTCCTCCATCGCCAGTTTGGTACCTGAACCTACGGAGAAGTGCACGGTGTGGGCTGCATCGCCCATCAACACCAGGGGCACGGGGCGACCCTTCACGTCGAGCCGGTGCACCCAGGATTTACAATGGAGCCACGGGAAACGCAGCCATTGGGCGGATCCCCGCAAGTGGGCCGCATTGGACATCAAGGCGTGGCCATCCAGATGACGGGCAAAGAGGCGTTCGCAAAAGGCAATGGACTCTTCCTTCTCCATTCGATCCATCCCGGCGGCTTTCCAAACTTCCTCCGGGGTTTCAACGATGAAGGTGCTGGTTTGGTGGTCGAAAGGGTAAGCGTGAGCGGTAAACCAGCCCCACTGGGTTTGCTCGAAGGCGAAAGTGAAGGCCTTAAAGGGTTTATGGGTTCCGAGCCATACGTAGCGGCACTTACCCCACTCGATCTCGGGTTGAAAGGCATGGGCGTATTGGCTGCGAATCCGACTGTTGACCCCATCGGCGGCGACCACCAGATCGGCGTTCCACTCTTCGGCCAGAGTCACCACATCTTCCACTTCGTACTGGAAGGCCAGGTGCACACCTAGTTCACGGGCTCGTTCCTGGAGAATGAGGAGCAAGCGTTTGCGTGCGATGCCGGCAAAGCCATGGCCGCCCGAGCGAATGACCCGTCCTTTAAAGTGAACTTCGATGTCATCCCAGTGGTAAAAGTTGCGTTGGATCGCGTCGTAGCTTTCCCGGTCGGCGGCCTTCAGGCTGTCCAGGGTGCTGTCGGAGAGCACCACGCCCCAGCCGAAGGTATCATCGGGCCGATTGCGCTCATAGACCACCACTTCGTGCCCAGGATCGAGCTTTTTCATCAGCAGGGCGAAATAAAGCCCCGCAGGGCCACCCCCAACGCAAAGGATGCGCATGTTACCGTCCCCCTCTAGCGACCCAGCACCACCGGGTCCCACCCAGACGCATCCTAAGCTTTAGGTTACCTGAAAATATTATATACGTCAACTTTTTAAACATTTATTTTTATGGGCGGCGGCCCTGCAAGCCGGGGCCGACCACCGAACTTATCCAGCAGGAATCCACGGGATGGGGTCGGAGCCCGCTGTGGCTTAGGTCACCGTCTGGGGCCGCTCCGTGAGCCGGGCGGGTTCCACCGGCACCGGCCGGCCCTCTAGGTCCAGCACGGGGCTTGACTCCTCGAACCAGCTGGCGGGCGCCGCGTGGCCCCAGAAGGTGCCCCGCCGCGGGTCGTTGACGCTCCAGCGGATGGGCTCGAAGTCGGGATCGCCGGTGTAGTAGTCGCAGGTGTAGAGCTCGATGCGGTGGCCGTCGGGGTCCCGCAGGTACACGAAGAAGGCGTTGCTCAGCCCGTGCCGCCCAGGCCCCCGCTCGATGGCCGCCGCCAGCCCCGCCGCGGCCACGATGTCGCAGGCCCGCAGCACGCTCTGGGTGTCGCTGACCCAGAACCCCAGGTGGTGGAGCCGGGGCCCGTCGCCGTTCATCAGCGCCACGTCGTGGACGTTGGGCTTGCGGTACATCCAGGCCGCCCAGAGCCTCTCGCCCGGCCCTGGCGGGTCCGTGGCGGTGTACTCCGAGCAGCGGAAGCCCAGGGCCCTGTAGTGGTCGAAGGCCGCCGCCACGTCGGGCACGTGCAGGTTGAAGTGGTCGAGGCGCAGGATGTGGGCGCCGCGGTAACGGTCGAACCGCTGCAGCAGGCGTTCCGCCCGCTCCATGCGGCAGAAGAACTCCACGGGAAAGCCCAGGGGGTCCTGGACCCGCAGGGCGCGGCCCTGGCCGGGTTCGTCCCCGGCTTTGAGCCAGAGCACGGGACACCCCCGGGACTGGAAGAACGCGGCCAGCCGGTCCAGGTCGTCCTCGTCCGCCACCCGGTACGCCAGGTGAGCGACGGCGGGCAGGGAGCGGCCCTGAGCCGTTGCGGGCCCCGATCCAGGCTCGAACCGGTCCGCCTCCGATGGAAACCCCTGGCTGTCCGGGACCGATCCGGGCGCCTCCGGGTGCGGACCGGGCCCAGGCCCCCAGCGAGCCGGTCCGCCAGCCGCCGGGAGCCGCCGCAGCACCAGGCTGTGGTGGACCTGTTCCTCGTAGCCCCGGAGGTACAGGGCGCCGGGTTCCTCCGCCGTCACCACGAACCCCAGCAGGTCGACGTAGAACCGGCGGGATGCCTCGAGATCCGAGACCAGGAGCTCGGCGTGGGCCGCCCGCACGATGTCGAACGGCGGCCGCTGCCACCGCATGTCGACCATCCCCGGGCCCCCCTCACAGACCCGCCGCGGCGGCACCGGATGCCGGCCCGGCTTCCGGCCGCGTCGCCCCGCCGGCGGTGGCCGGTTCTTCCGTCAGGAACCGCCGCACCCGCTCCTTGAAGGGCTCCCGGTCGTAGCTCGCCACCAGCGCCCCCGCCATCCGCACCGGGTCGCCGAAGAAGAAGTACTCGTACAGCGCCTGCCGCCCGGCGAAGGCGGAGAGGGCCGCATCCCATGCCAGGCGGAAGAGCCGCACCCGCTCCACCCCGTCCAGGGTCGCCGCCTGCAGGTAGCGCTCCACGTCGGCCCGCCCCGGCCCGAACACGTCGCCCTCGGTGGGCAGGGCCATGAGCCCGCTGGCCCCCAGCTGCCGGAGGATCTCCACGAACCGCTGGTACACCTTGGGGAACCAGTTGCGGCCGGCGTTCAGCGGCCCCCACGCTGGCGTCATCACCCCCCACCGGTTGGGCGCCGCGTCGACCTCCGCCGCCCGCAGCAGGCTGGCCAGGATCTCCCGGGCGACGATGATCTCCGCCACCTTCTCCTGCACGTGCTGGAACCGCTCGATCTGGATGGCGTCGGTGAGCAGCGACACGACCCCCAGGATGAACTCCGTCTTGGCCAGGTTCTTCACCATCACCTGGTGGGTCATGAAGGCGGTGGCCGACGTCTCCGCATAGAGGCCGTTGCAGAGCTCCGGGTGGCCGATCATGAAGCACCGCTCGTAGGGCACCAGCACGTCGTCGAAGATCACGATGGCGTCGATCTCGTCGAAGCGGGACCCGAGCGGGTGGTCGAACCGGCTGCGCCCGTAGTCGAAGCTCTCGCGGCAGAGGAAGCGCAGTCCCGGCGTGTCGCAGGGGATGGCGAAGGCGTAGGAGTAGGGCTCGTCCTCCGGCGTCGCCTTGAGCAGGGTCGAGGGGAAGACCATGATCTCGTCGGCGATGGGGCCCAGGGTCGCCAGCATCCGGGCGCCGCGGATCACGATCCCGCGGTCGGTGTGCTTGACGATCCGCGCCGCCAGGTAGGGGTCCTTCTGCCCCGCCGGCCCCGCCGCGCGGTTGGCCTGGGGGTTGATCAGCGTGTGAGTGAGGAGCAGGTCGTTCTCCCGGATGTACTCGTAATAGCGCCGGATGTTCTCCGCGAAAGCGGGGTCCGCCTGGGCGAACCACGCCGCCGCCCCCGCCATGGCGACGATGGCCCCGCTGAGGTAGTCGCCCGTCCGGCCCAGCATCCCGCCGCTGTAGTCGGCCCAGACCTGCATAAAGGCTCGCCGGCGGGCCAGGTCGTCACGGGTGCGCGGCATGAGGAAATGCACCCCCACCGGCTCGCCGGTGGTGGGCGACGGGTAGGTCATGATGTCCCGAAGCTCCGGCCGGTGTTGGAGGTCGTAGAGGGCGGCGAAGGTCCGCACCAGGTTGCGGAAGGCCGGGTGCTCGGCGATGCGGCCCGTCACCCGCTCCCCGTGGATGAGCACGTCGCGTCGGGAGGCGTTGAGCGCCTCCACGTAGGCACGGCCGTCCCGTGCCGGCATGTTCCCCCTCCTCGCGTGCGTCGCCGCTCGGTCCGGCGGCCGGCTGCCTGCCGCCCCGCCAGGCCTGGTTCTTCCGGACGAACCGGCCCCAGCCCGGCTCGCCCTGTGCACCACCCATCCCGCTCGCCCTGCGAAGCACCCTGGGCGCCGGGTTGGCATACCCGAAAGCACCCCGGCCGGCGTCCCCTGTGCCCACGGCCGCATACGGCATCGCCATCGGCGGCACCGCCTGCGGGACCGGGGCCGCGGCGCGGCGGACTGGCGCGGGCTCGGTGGCGCTCACCGGCCCGCCCAGCCAGCCGGTTCATCCCGCACCGAAGCGCGGGATCGGGTGCTCCCCCAGGGCCACGTGGATCACCTGCCGCTCGCAGTAGAACTCGAAGCTGTAGTCGCCGCCCTCCCGGCCGATGCCGCTGTCCTTCATCCCGCCGAAGGGCGTCCGCAGGTCGCGCACGTTCTGGGAATTGAGCCACACCATGCCGGCGTCGATGGCCTGGCCGACCCGGTGGGCTCGCCCCACGTCCCGGGTCCAGACGTAGGCCGCCAGCCCGTAGCGGACGGCGTTGGCCAGGCGGACCGCCTCGTCCTCCGTGCGGAAGGGCGTCGCGACCACCACCGGCCCGAAGATCTCCTCCTGGAACACCCGCATGCCCGGCCGGGCGCCAGCGAAGACCGTCGCCTCGAGGTAGTTGCCCCCCGCGAGCTCCGGCGGGAGCCCGGGTGGCCGCCGCCCGCCGGTGAGAAGCTCCGCCCCCTCGGCCCGCCCGGCCTCCACGTATCCCATCACCCGCCGCCAGTGCTCCGGGTGGATGAGCGGCCCCAGCTCCGTGCGCGGGTCGGCCGGGTCGCCGATGCGGATCCGAGCCGCCCGCCGGGCCACGGCCTCGACCACGTCGCGGTAGACCGGTTCTTCCACCAGGAGCCGCGACCCCGCCGTGCACCGCTCGCCGTTGAGGGAGAAGACGCCGAACACCGCGGCGTCCACCGCCCGCTCGAGGTCCGCGTCGGCGAAGATCACCACCGGCGACTTGCCGCCCAGCTCGAAGGAGTACCGCTTGAGGGTGGCGGCCCCGTTGGCCATGATCGCCTTGCCCGTCGTGGTCTCGCCGGTGAAGGAGATCAGGTTGACCGCCGGGTGGGCCACCAGGCTGGCCCCGGCCGGCTCGCCGAAGCCGTGGACCACGTTGAACACACCCTCCGGCAGCCCCGCCTCCGCCACGATCTCCGCCAGCAGGTGGGCGGAGAGGGGCGCCCACTCGGCGGGCTTGAGCACGCAGGTGTTCCCCGCCGCCAGGCAGGGCGCCACCTTCCAGGTCGCCAGCATGAAGGGGGTGTTCCACGGGGTGATCAGACCCGCCACCCCGACGGGCTTGTGGACCACGTAGTTGACGAACCGGTCGCCCACCTGCCAGACGTGACCGCCCAGGTCCTGGATCCGCCGGGCGAAGAAGCGGAAGTTCTCCGCCGCCCGGGTCGCCTGCCCCCGCGCCTGGCTGATGGGCATGCCCGTGTCCAGCACCTCCACCCGGGCGATGGCCTCGCTGCGGGCTTCGATGCGGTCGGCGATGCGCTCCAGGTACCGGGCCCGCTCCGCCGGCAGCATCCGCGGCCACGGCCCCTCGTCGAAGGCTCGCCGGGCCGCCTGCACCGCCGCGTCGACGTCGTCCGGGCTGCCCTCCGCCACCTCCGCCAGAGGCCGGTTGGTGGCAGGGTTCAGGGTGGTGAAGAACCGGCCTTCCTTCCCCGGGACGAACCGACCGCCGATGAAGTGCAGCGCCTGCCGGGGGACGGCGGCCGCCGGCGTGCCCGCGCCTTGCCCCTGTTGGTGGACCGCCTCTCCCATCGCTCCGCCCATGACCTCACGCTCCCATCGGCCATCCCCGCAACCGCCGCCCGGTCGCCTCGATCACTGGCCATGGCCGAGGGCGACCATCCGTACGACGCAACGGGCCATGGCCACCGCCCAACGGCCGTCCGCTTGACCCGGCCGGACCCCATCGCCCCGCGGTAACCCACCCTCAAACGGTCTCGGGTCACGCAACCGGCCTCGGGTCACGGCCCGGTGGGCGGCGTCCCCACGGGTCCGGCCCGCGGCCCGGTGTCTAGCCCGCTGCGCGGCCCGCCGGACGCCGGTTCCTCCACCACCGGGTTCTCCAGCGCCCCCAACCCGTCGATCTCCAGCCGCATCACGTCGCCCGGTCGGACCGGGCTGATGCCCTTGGGCGTTCCGGTCAGGATCACGTCGCCGGGCTCCAGGGTCATGAACTCGCTGAGGTACGCCACCAGCTCCGGCACCCGGCGCAGCATCTGGGAGGTGTGCCCCTGCTGCCGCAGCTCCCCGTTGACGTACACCCGCATCCCCAGCGCGTGGGGGTCGGCGATCTCCCCCTCCACGAGATAGGGCCCCAGGGGACAGAAGGTGTCCCAGCCCTTCGCCTTGACCGGCGGCCGGTAGACGTTGGTGATGAAGTCCCGCACCGTCACGTCGTTGGCGATGGTGTAACCGCCCACCACGTCGTAGGCCCGTTCGGGCGCCACCCGCCGGCACCGCCGGCCGATGACCACCGCCAGTTCGATCTCGTAGTGGACGAACCCGGCCCCCGCCGGCACCACCACGGGCGCCCGGTGACCCACCCAGGTGTTGGGCGGCTTGAAGAAGAGGGCCGGTTCGTCCGGCACGGAAAGCGACAGCTCGGCGGCGTGGTCGGCGTAGTTCAGGGCCAAGCCGATCACCTTGCGGGGCTCGACGGGTGGCAGGAAGCTCACCGCGTCCTCCAGGTGGGGGCGGCCGGCCTCGTCGACCAGGATGCCGGGCTCGGCCAGGTATCCCTCGTGGTAGCGGCCGGCAGCGAGGAAACGGGCCCGCTTCATGCCGTCCCGCCTCCCGCCGCCCCGGCGGCGTCCGGCGCGGCGGTCGGCCCGCGCCGCCCGGAAGCCCCGGCCGCCCCCGGCGCCGGATCGGCCGTCGCACCGGCACGCGGGCCGGCGTCGCCGCGCCCGCTGACCCTGGAGGTCGGCCCCATCCCGCGGACCGCGATCCCGCTGCCCGCCCCGTCCGGCGAGCCGGTGGCGTCCCCGACCGCGGCGACCGGGCCGCCGGCATCCTCACCGGCGGCAGGTTCCCCGCCGCGCGGCACCGGCTCGAGCCCGTACGACGCCATGACCTGCCGCAGCCGCTCCTGGTTCGCCGGCGACGGCTCGCACAGCGGCGGCCGGTACACGGGGTGGATGCGTCCCAGCTGGCCCAGCACCCACTTCACCGGGCCGGGGTTCGTCTCCAGGAACAGGGCCTCGTTCATCGGCAGCAGGTGGTAGTGGAGGTCGATGGCCTCCCGCCAGCGGCCTGCGGCCACGTGGTCGTAGAGGGCCGCCACCTCCCGCGGCAGCACGTTCGCCGTGGCGCTGAAGTGGCCCACGCCGCCCACGGCCAGCATGGGGTAGCAGAGCAGCTCGATGCCCGAGTAGACGTGGAAGTCCCGCCCGCAGGCGTGGAGCACCTTGGAGACCTGCTCGAAGTCCTTGTTGGACTCCTTGACGCCGATGATGTTGGGGCAATCCCGGCGCAGCCGGGCCATGGTGGCCGGCTCCAGGTTCACCGCCGTCCGCCCGGGGATGTTGTAGAGGATCAAGGGCAGGTCGACCGCGTCCGCCAGCCGGCGGAAGTAGCGGTACAAGCCCTCCTGGGACGGGCGGTTGTAGTAGGGGACGATCACCAGGGCCGCATCGGCGCCCAGCTTCGCGGCGAATCGCGTGAGGCGCAGGGTCTCGTCCAGGTTGTTGGTGCCGGTGCCCGGGACGAACGCAACCCTTCCCCGGATGGTGCGGGCGGCCAGCTCCATCACCTGTTCCCGTTCCTCCAGGGACAGGGCGCTGGGCTCCCCGGTGGTGCCACAGACGGAGATGCCGTGGCTGCCGCTGTCGATCTGCCACTCGATGAGGTCGACCAGGGCCTTCTCGTCGATGACCCCGTCGGGGCGGAAGGGGGTCACCAGCGGGACGATGGACCCCTTGAGCCGCGCGATGTCCCGCGGCGCCGTCCTGGCCATGGTTCCGGCCTCCCCTCTCAAGGCGTCCCACGACGCATCCCACTTCCTGCGATAGGCGTCCCACGGCGCATCCCACGTCCTGCGATCGCGGGCCGGCGGGGCGAACGGCTCCGGATCCGGGAGGGTCGGCCACGACCCGCGAGCGGGACACCGAGCGGGCTTGGCGCGTCATCGCCTGCGCAGACGGATCCGTCCGGGGCAGGCGGGTCCGTCACGAGGCGGGACCACCCGTGGGGACGCCCGCCGGCTCCGGCCGGTTCGTCCGATAGGCGGCGACGGTGCGCAGCTTGTGCTGCCGGGCGAAGGCTTCGATGGCCTCCGGCTCCGCCCCGGCCCGGATCATCTCCAGCAGCTGGCGATGCTCTTCGATGGACTCCCAGCCCCGGTGGGGGACGTAGCGGAAGATGGTGCTGCGAATGCGGTCGAGGCGGTCCCACGTCTGGTGCAGGAGCTCGATGAGATAGGGGTTGGGGCATCCGGCGTAGATGGTGAAGTGGAACCGGCGATTGAGACGGCCGAAGGCCATGACGTCCAGTTCCTCGAGCGCCTCGGCCATGGCCCGGTTGATGGACTCCAGGTGCTGGAGGTCCACGGCCGCGAGGCGGGGCGCCGCGGCAGCCGTGGCGGCCCCTTCGAGGACGGCCAGGACCTCCATCAGGTGCTCCCATTGGCGGGGGTCGGCCGGCGCCACCTCGGCCCCGGCATGGGCGCGGTAGACCACCCAGCCCTCGGCCTCGAGGCGACGGATCGCCTCCCGGACGGGCACGGGACTGACCCCCAGCTCCCGCGCCAGGGCGTCGATCACCAGCCGGTAGCCCGGGCCGTAGGTCCCGTCGAGGATCCGCTGGCGGATGACCTGGTAGGCATGCTCCTGTTTGCTGCCCATCCCACGGCCCCTCCGTTCGGCCTGGGCGGACCGCCGCCGTCGCGGGTGCCGCAGCCCCGGGGTCGAACCGGCCCGATGGCGTCGGATGCTATCTGAAATCATATAGGATCCACGAAGTGGCTGCCAACCCCCGCCGCTCGATCGTCCCGCCATCGCTCGCTCCGGGTGGCCGAGCCCGCACCCGCCACGGGCGGTCCGGACGGCGATCCGACCACGGCGACCCCCGTTGCGATGCCTTCGACCCCGGCGGCAACCCGCTAGGAATGATCCGCGACAGCCCATACTACGCCTGCCATGGCCAACCGCAACCTGGTGGAACGGCTCACGCGCGACATCCATACGGCCAGCGCCCGGCTCGGGGCGTATCTGGACGGTTGGGCCGCCGACCGGGCGACGATGGAACCCCTTCCCCGCGGCCTCGATGAGACCACCCGCCGCCTGGCCACGCTGCTCGGCCATGCCAGCGACCTGCACATCCGTCACCTGCGGCTGCCGGGCCAGGTCCGGGTGGCCGTCGCGGTGATCGACGGGCTGGCCGACGACGAGCTCATCCATCGCTTCGTGTTGGTCCCGCTGGCCCGCGTCCCGACCGGCATCGACACCCCGGAGAAGGTGGTGCGGTGGCTCGTCCGCCGCGGGCTGCAGGGAACCCGCCTGCAAGCGGCCCGCCGCTTCGACGACGTCGTGCGGGAGCTGCACCGCGGCAGCGCCGTGGTGCTGGTGGACTCGGTCGACCGCGCCCTCATCCTCGACTTCAGCGGCTTCGAACACCGGCTCCCGGAGGAGCCGACGTCGGAGGTGGTGACACGCGGGCCGCGGGAGGGCTTCACCGAGGTCCTGCGCACCAACCTGGCCGCCATCCGGCGCCGCCTGGCCGACCATCGCCTGCGCATCGAGGACTTCGAGGTCGGCCGCCTGAGCCACAGCCGGGGCGCCCTCCTCTACGTGCTCGGTCGCGCCGACCCCTTGCTGGTCGAGACCGTCCGCAAGCGGCTCGCCGCCGTCGACCTGGATACCGTGGTCGACACCAGCCAGCTGGCCGCGTTCCTCTCGGGGCGGCCCTGGTCGCCCTTCATGCAGTACCGCAGCACCGAGCGCCCCGACGTCTGCACCGCCGCCCTCACCGAGGGGCGGGTGGTCCTGATGCTGGACGGGACGCCCTTTGCCCTGATCGCCCCGGCGACCTTCTGGGACTTCCTGCAGAGCCCGGAAGACCACTACCTGCGCTGGCCCTTCGGGACCGCCATGCGTCTCCTGCGCCTCTTCGCCGTGTTCGTCAGCGTGATCGGCCTGGCGCTGTACGTGGCCATCGTCAACTACCACCATGAGCTGATCCCGACCAACATGCTGGTCACGATCCTCACCAGTCGCGCCGCCGTCCCCTATCCCACGGTGGTCGAGGCGATCATCTTGAACCTCGGCTTCGACCTCCTGCGCGAGGCGGGGGCCCGCATGCCCCGCGGCATCGGCGGTGCGCTGTCCGTGGTCGGCGCCTTGGTGGTGGGGGAGGCCATGGTGCGGGGTGGTCTGGCCAGCGCCCCGATGGTGGTGCTGGCCGCGGTGACGGCGGTCGCCACCCTCTCCCTGCCGACCTTCGCCGTCACGGTACCCTTCCGCCTGATCTCCTACGCCCTGTTGCTCCTGGGCAGCGCCTTGGGGTTGTTCGGCATCGCCATGGGGGTGACCGTCGTGGTCGGGCACCTGAGCTCCCTGGAGTCGGTGGGGAAGCCCTTCCTCGCCCCGCTGGCACCCTGGCGGGGTGGGGCGCTGCTGGAAGACGTCCTGGTGCGCATGCCGTGGACCCGGCACCGCAAGCCGGTGCCCTTCGTCCCCGTGGAGCGGACCTTCGCGCGGACGGCGGGGCCCACGCCATGAGATCGCAACGGGTCGAAGCCCTGCAGGTCGCCATCAACGCCATCATCGCGGTGACCACGGCGGCGCTGCTGTACCTGCCGCGGCCCGTGGTGGTGCGGGCGGGGCGGGATGGCTGGGTGGCGGTGGGCCTGGCGACGCTGCTCGGCATGGCCCTGGCCTGGTGCTGGTGGGCCCTGTTCTTCCGGCCGGAGCGGGCACCGGGCGAGCAGGCGTCGGGGACCCGGCCCGGCTGGGGCGATCGCCTGCTGGCCGCGGGCCTCGCCGGGTACGCCACGTACCTGACGGCGGTGCTCGTCGCCCAGGTCGCCACCGTGTTCGCCACGGTCCTGCCGGAGATGCCCGTCGCGGTGTTCGCCGCCGGGACGGCGCTGACGGGTTGGGTCCTGGCGGCCTACGGCCTGGAGGCGGTCTACCGCAGCGGCCAGGCGCTCTTCCCCCTGATGGTGGGGGCCAGCGTGCTCAACCTCGCCGTCGTGCTGGCGGGGAACGTGGACGTCCGCGAGCTGACGCCCCTCCTCGAAACGGGTCTCGGTCCGGTGATGGCCGCCTTGCCAGTGGCCTTGGCCTTCGCCGGCGAGGCGGTCGTCGTGCTGGCAGCCGCCGGCCGGGTCCGGGACCCTGGGCGCCTGCGCCGGGCGCTGCCCCTGGCCGTGGCCCTCTCAGGCCTCCTGCTGGTCGCCTACACCGCCGCCGCCGTCGCGGTGCTCGGGGCGACCGAGGTGGCGCGGTCCACCTTCCCCGTGCTCAGCCTGATCCGTCAGGTCCGCGCCAGCCTGTTCCTCCTGCGCCTGGAGATCCTCACGCTGTTCGCGTGGCTGACGGGCGCCTTCGTCCATCTGGGCTTGTTGCTGACGGCGGCCGGGACGGCCGCGTCCCGCGCTCTCTCCGTGCGGTCGCGATGGCACGGCGTGGTGACCGCCGTCCCCGCCGCCGGGGCGGGATGGTTGGGCGTGGTGGCGTTCGAAAGCGGTCCAATGCTTCTCGACCACGTGGAGCGGATCTTCCCGGCGGTGTCCATGACGGGGATGGCCTTCCTGCTGGTCGGCGGGTGGTTGAGCCTCAAGGGACGCCGGTCCAGCCGACCGCGACCGCCGACGCCCCGGACCGGGTCCCCCCGGTTGGACGGGAGGGAGGAGACCGGATCCGCTGGGTCTGCAAAGGCAGGTCCTTCCCGCCTCGAGGTCCGTGGCGCCGCACCCGGGTCGCGGCGGGCCGCGGCCCTGGGGATGCTCGCCCTCTCGGCCGGCCTGTTCCTCGGCGGCTGCTATGGCCGCATCGAGCCCGAGCAAGCCGCCGTGGTGACGGTGCTGGGCCTCGATCGAACCCGCAGCGACCGCCTGCTGCTGACCGTCGAGATCGTCGGCGCCCCCACCGCCGGTCCCATGGAACAACCGGGCAGCATCGCCCACCGGCTGCTCCACGCCGAAGGCCAGTCGCTCCTCGACGCGCAGCGGCGGCTGGAGCTGGCCGCGGGGCGGGAGATGCTGTGGAGCCACGTCAACGTGGTGCTGGTGGGGCGGGACCTGGCCCGATCGGGCCTCGAGCCCGTCCTGGACACCCTGTCCCGGCGCTACACCTTTCGCCGCAACGCCTTCCTGTTCGTCACCGACGGTCCGGCCGGCCAGTTCCTCCGCCGCCTCCACCCCGCCTTCGGCGCGCCGCGGTTCGTCGCCTTCCAGCGGATGATGCTTCGCCCCTCCGCCCGTCTCGGTCCACCCATCGATCTGAACGCCTTCCTGCGCACCGTGGGCCACGGGGGTGAGGATCCGGCGGTGCCCGTGGTGGATCTCGCCGCGTCGACGCTGACCGAGCCCATGGTGCGGCGCGTGGCCCTGTTCCGCGGCCTGCACCTGGTCGCCCTGGCGGACGAACCGGCCACCCGGGGCCTGTACTGGTTGACGGGCCAGCAAGAGGTGGACCGGCTGGTGTGGCCCTGCCCCGGGGATCCGCCGGGCCGTGGGTTCGGGGCCACCGCCGTGCGCAGCAGCAGCCGGCGGAGTGCCCGCTGGACCCCCGAAGGGCCTGCGGCCTCCGTGCGGGTGCGCGTGGAGGCGGACGTCGAAGAGTGGCGATGTACGGAGCCCCTGACGACGGCCGCCTTGCCGCGCGCCGAGGCCGCAGCGGAACGCGCCGTGCGCCGCGACGTCGCCGCCCTTATCGACTTGGCGCGGCGCCAGGGGGTGGATCCGGCCGGGTTCGGCCTGGAATTGCACCGCCGCGATCCCGCCGCGTGGCGGACCGTGGCCTCGCGGTGGCGCCGGCGCGTCGCGAGCCTCCCGGTCTCGGTGCAGGTGGACGTCCACCTGCGGCGCACCGGGTTGACGATGGGTGCGCCCTGATCCCACGGGCACCGGTCCCCGAGGCCGCGCGGGCAGGAACCGACTGCCAGGGGACGTATATGGCGGAGCGACGGGGCGGCAGCGTCCTCCCGCCGCCCGCGCAGCCCGTCCAGGGGGCCCAGGCCGTGGATTTCAAGGAATATGACCGATACGACGGTCTCGGTCTCGCCGAGCTCATCCGCTCGCGTCAGGTGAAGGCCGTGGAGGTGGTCGAGGCGGCCATCCGGCGCATCGAGGCCGTCAATCCCCGGCTGAACGCCGTGGTGGTACCGCTTTTCGAGCAGGCTCTCGAGCGCGCCCAGGCGATCGACGGTCAGCTCGATGCCGCCAGGTCCGGGACCGTCAGGGCCTCCGGTTCCGCCCCCGGTGACGCGACCGGTGGATCCCCGGCCACCACCGGCCACGCTACGGGTTATTCCGCCGGAGGCCCCTTCGCCGGCGTCCCCTTCCTCGTCAAGGACCTGGGCGAGGCGCTGGCCGGGGTGCCCTTGACCAACGGCTCCCGGGCGTATGCCGGGTTCGTCCCGGATCACGACGCCGAGACGGTGCGGCGCTACAAGGCGGCCGGGCTCGTCATCCTGGGGAAGACCAACACGCCCGAGCTGGGCCTCGTGGCCTTCACCGAGCCCGAGCTCTTCGGCCCCTGCCGCAACCCCTGGAACCTCTCCCGTACCCCGGGCGGCTCGAGCGGCGGCTCCGCGGCGGCGGTGGCAGCGGGCATGGTGCCCCTAGCCTCGGGCGGCGACGGCGGCGGATCCCTGCGCATCCCCGCCTCCCATTGCGGCCTCTTCGGCTTGAAGGCAAGCCGTGGCCGCACCCCGACCGGGCCCGACTTCGGCCAGCTGTGGCACGGTGCCGCGGTCTACGGGGTCGTCACCCGCTCAGTGCGGGACAGCGCCGCCATCCTGGACCTGCTGGCCGCGCCGGAGCCCGGGGCACCCTACGTGATCGCCCCGCCCCGCCGTTCCTACCTGGACGAACTCGGCCAGGACCCTGAGCCGCTGCGCATCGCCATGGACACCCGCTCGCCCGTCGGCCGGCCCGAGGATCCCGAGTGCGTGGAGGCGGTGCGGCGGGCCGCGCGCCTGTTGGAGGAACTCGGCCACCACGTGGAGGAGGCCCGCCCGGAGATCGACGGCCTGGCCCTGGCCCGCAGCTACCTCACGATGTACTGCGGGGTGGTGGCGGCGGAGGTGCGGCGGGTGCGGGAGCTGCGGGGTCCGGAGGCGGTGCAGCAGCTGGAGCCGGCTACGCGGATGCTGGGCCTTCTGGGTGAGACCGTCAGCGCGGGGGAGTTCAGCCGCGCCCTGGACCAGTGGGACCAGGCCGCCCGGGCGCTGGGCCGGTTCTTCCAGCAGTGGGACCTGTACATGACGCCCACGGTGGCCCGGCCGCCCGTGGCCATCGGGGAACTGAAACCGTCGCCGGCCCAGGAACGGCTGATGAAGGTGCTCAACGGCCTGGGCGCCCTGGGCTCGGGGCGGATCTACCGGGCGGCGGGCATCCTGGAGACGGTGGCGCTGGAAAACCTGGCCGCAACCCCCTTCACCCAGCTGGCCAACCTGGCCGGGGTGCCGGCCATGTCGGTGCCGCTCCACTGGACGCCGGAGGGCCTGCCCATCGGCGTCCAGTTCGTGGCGCCCTTCGGCGGCGAAGACGTGCTCTTCCGCCTGGCGGGGCAGCTCGAGCGGGCGGCGCCGTGGTGCGAGCGGCGGCCGCCGCTGCCGTGATCCCGCGGGCCGGCCGGTGGAGTCGGGCGTAGAAGCCCGCGGGTCCGGCAGCGGGCGCCCCGGGTTGCCCTTTTTAACCCGTTCAGTCCTCAACTCCCCGGGTCGCCGCGGGCGGCCGCTGGATCCTTGGCAGCGGGGCCTGCGGGCGCCTTGTGGCTGCCCTGGCCGCAGCCAGCAGGACCAGCGGCGATACGACAAGGCCCGCCCCGATGTAGGCCGGCGTGTAGTACGGCAAGGCTTCAGCTTGAAGGACGCCGAGCCACTCCTGACCCTTGAAGAGGTCCAGATGGGCCAGATAGGTGAGATGGGCACCGCCCAGGATCACCACGCGCTCCATCGCCGCCGCCACCACGCCCAGGGCGGCCACCTGGGACCACGGGTGTGCGGTCTGCCTGCGACGGCTGACCCAGCCGACGAAAAGGCCGCCCACCGCGTACGGGATCGTGCTCATGAGCAGGCCGCTCGTCCACACCGCCGCGGGGGCCAGGGGGCGTTGTGCCAGGCGCTGAAATCGGTCCGGCCGAGCAGGAGCATGGCGAACAGGATGACCAGCCCCAGGACCTGGGGCGTCAACACGTATGCCACTCCGGTCACCGCCAGCGTCAGGACGCACTCGATGGCAGGCACCGTCGGATCATCTCCCCTCAGCCCGGGGCCGGCCAAGGCACACGGCCAGGTCCGCAGCGATCAGCACCAGATACGCCACCAGAGGCAGCAGGACGACCAACCGCACGGGCGACATCAAGAAGGGCACCGCCAGGATCGCCGTTCCTCCCGCCAGGGACAGGTCATAACCCAGGAGCCTGGCGGTACGGGCACGCGGGTTGAGCCGCCGTTTGGCCAGCGGCGCCCAGCTGAGGGAGAGCAGGGCCAGCAGGGTTGCGAGCAAGATCATGCCAGTGCTGTGGAACCGGCCCCCCTGCACGTGGTAAGGGAGCCAGAAAAGGGCCCCATAGAGGACCGCCGCAGAACCTGCCACCCCCACGAGCAGCGGCGGCACCGCCGTGATCCGGTCGACCGTCTTCACCCCCGTCTTCACCCCATCCATCGCGTTCACCCCTCCATGTATCAGCAGTCTCAGTAGGCGGTCGCCATCCCGTACATCAGGAGCAGGACAAGCACCGCCAGGTAGACGGGCGCCACCGCCACCGCGGCGAGATCCGTCCGGCCCCGCTGCATCGCCACCCCCGCCCCCACCAGCAGCAGCGGCCCCAGAGCACCGAGGGTGGCCAGCACCGCCGACAGGCCGAGCAGATAATAGCACGGCCCCAACGCGCAGATCGCCGCGACGAACAGCCATCCCGGCCGTCGCCGCACCAGGCCAAGGACCGACGCCGCCACCATGGCGAGCGCGGCACCGATGCCTGCTGTCAACTGCACGGTGACGGCGTGAAGATCGAAGGGCACGATCTCCCACCTCCCCCGGGAGCCGGTGCAAACCTCCTGCCCGCTCGCGCCCGCACCAGCCCCCTGCCCCCTCAGCCAGCGTAAGTTACGCTGTTACGCTTCGGCTCCTGCTCCCGCCCTTCTGCCCCGCCACGGGCTCCACCGCGCCGACACCCAGTACACAAGCCCGCCCACCACGGGCAGCACCACGGCCACGGCCACCCAGAAGACCCGGGCCCAAGGCCGCAACCTGCGCCGCCCGGTGTCCCGCCCCGTCCAGACCACCAGGGCCAGGTCGGCCACAGGGGGCAGGATCATCGTCGCCAGGTACCCCACGGCGCCCGCCAGGTCACCGGCCAGGGAGCGTTCGGCAGGCGGGAGCTCATCCGCTGGCGGCAGGACGGCCGGCTCCTCCCCGCTGACGGCCACACCGCCCGCTCCCCCACCTCCACCGTGGCCGGAACCGCCGCCGGCCGGAGTGATGCGACCCGTCCCGGCCGGAGCCGCGCCACTGGGCCCCGAAGGACCTCCTACACCAGCCCCGCTGCCCGCCGCGGGGACCTCCGTCCCGGAAGCGCCCGCCACCCGCAAGACCTCCACCGGCAGCGGCGACGGCGGGTCCACCGGCGCCTGGTCGACCGGCGGCGGAACCTGCCGGCTCTCGGGCGTCGGCCAGGATGGCTTGGGCGGTGCCAGCGGATCCGGCATGTTGGGCTGGGGTGGTGGGACGGGCTGGTTCCGCCAGTCGTTGTCGGGCACGTCGCCCGTGCTCGCGGCCAGGAAGAGGCGTCCCGTCACCAGCAGCGGTGCCGGATCGCCGCCGCCCACCCGCCTGAGCAGGCTGCCGGGCCCGCACCCGTACAGCACCTGGATGCCCCACGGCCGGCTGGTCCGGAACCGGTTGCCGACAAAGCAGCTGCCCGGCCCGGCCGGTGCCGCCAGCGCCAGGTCCGCGTGCCCCGAATCCCACACCGTGTTGGCCCGCACCGTGTGACCCGAGGCGATCCAGACCTGCTCGTCCAGGTTGGGGACGATGAGGATGCCGTAGTTGGGGTGGTCCCAGATCAGGTTGCCCTCGATGACGTTGTTGATGCCGCCGGCCACCACGATGCCGTTGCCGAAGGACGGGTACTGCAGGGCCTTGGTCGGCGCGTCGAGGTTGTGGTTGCTGTAGATCAGGTTGTTGACGATCCGCGTCCCGTCCTGGGGCGCCAGCTTCTCCGAATCCAGGGTGTTGGGGACGATGCCCGACATGTTGTACCGCCAGACGGAGTTCATGATGGTGAGGTTGCCGCCGGCGTTGGTCCCCGAATAGCCCAGGGCGTTGTACTCGGCCACCACCTCGGTGATCACCGCGTGGCACGGCTTGCACTGGCCGATGTAGAAGCCCGAGTCGGGGCTGCCCGAGGCGTAGGAGTGGTCGAACTGGCCGTAGACCGAGTCGTAGGCGTAGATGCCGTAATCCCCGTTGTTGTAAGCCGTCAGGTACGAGCCGCGGTAGCCCAGCACGCCCGTCCAGTAGAAGCCGTTGAGCAGGTGGTTGCGGGCGGTCATGTTCTCGATGACCACGTCGTCGGCGCCCAGGACCTTGATCCCGTTGGCCCGCTTGAACTCCCCGTCGATGATCACCCGGTTGCGGTCCAGGCCGCGGAGGGTCAGGTGGGGCTTGGTCACCACCACTTCCTCGCGGTAGATGCCCGGCCCGACCACGATCAGGTCCCCCGGTTCGGCCGCGTCGACGGCCGCTTGGATGGTGGGGTAGTCCTCGGGCACCCGCAGGGTGTCGTACGGGCCCGCCGGCCGCGGGGGCGGCCCAGGCGGCAACGGTCCCTCCCCCCCAGACGAACCGGCACCCGATCCGGGGCCACCGACGGCTGCTCCAGGCCCACCGCCCGATCCGGCCCCGGCACCACCTCCCACTCCCTGGGCGCCGCCTGCGGCGCCACCGGCCCCGTCGCTCGGTGCGCCAGGCGCCGTCCCGCCGCCGGCACCGGGTTCTTCCACGATGACGACGCCGGCCATGCCGATGCCCCCGGGGGCGCCGTGGTAGATGCAATAGTACGGGTACCGTCCAGGCTGGTCGAACCGCCGGCGGTACACGTCCCCGGGCCGCAGGTGGCCGGAGTCCCATGACCCGTCGTCCGCCGTCACGGTGTGGGGGTTGCGCCCCGTCACCTCCCAGACCACGGTGGTGCCCGGGGTGATGCGGATCACCGGGTCGCGGAAGAAGTCGTCACGCGCTTCGACGTAGACCTCCGGGCTGCCGGCCGCAGCACCCTGCGCCGACGCTGCCTCCGCCCTCCGCGGCATGCCCCCTTCCGGTGCGCGGGTGGCTCCCGCCGCCACCGCCACGACGCCCAGCAGGACCGCCGCCGCAAGCGGGAACCGTTGGCGCTCGAAAGCCCGGGTCCACACGATCCCGAGCCCGGCAAGGTCACAGCGGACGCGGGGGAACCCGCCGCGTCTCGGCTGCGGACCACCACGGCCTCCCGCAACGGCGCTACCGCAACCCGCCACGCCTGCCGCCATGACGCATCCCCCCAGGCGGCGTGGAACGCAGCGTTCCACGCCATCGATGGCGCGATCCGGTCCCCGCGCCGTCGACGTCGCCGACGCCCATGACGCGGCGATCGGGTGGGGTCCGGATCCGGTGGCGCGGGTCCCACCGTTCGGCGAGGTGGTGCGATCTGCTCCGCTCCTGCGGCTGTTCGACGTCGGAGGCGACGGTTCTTGCTGCCCGGCCTGGACCCACGGGGTCGGACTCATGATGGAGGCCGGCTGCTTGACGTCGGAGGCGACGGTTGTTGCTGCTGGGAACGGCTCCCCGTCGAAGGGCTCCCGGGAGGAACCGGCCCCGGCGGTGCGAAGGGAACAGCGATCGCCATCGCTGCGGCTCGTGGGGTGATGGTCGTGTGATGGTCGTGCCCCGACCCGTGATCGGCGTAACCTCTTATGGGTGGGACGCGCGCGGTCGCCTGTTCGTCCCCGGCGACTACCTGACGGCGGTGCGGCTGGCCGGCGGCATCCCCGTGGTCCTCGTGGCGGACGGCCCGCCGCCAGAGGAGATCGCGGCCCGGGTCGACGGGGTCGTCCTGGTGGGAGGCGGTGACGTGGACCCCATCCATTACAGCGCCGACCCCCACCCCACCGTCACCGGGGTCGATGCAGCGCGCGACGCCTTCGAACTGGCCCTGGTCCGCCTGGCCATCGAGCGCCGCATCCCCGTCCTGGGCATCTGCCGCGGCGCCCAGGTGATGAACGTGGCCCTGGGGGGTGACCTGGTCCAGCACATTCCCGACCGCTACGGCCACGGGGTATCGCACGCACCCCCCGACGGGAGTGGACCGCGAGCGGTGCACGCGGTCACCCTGGTGCCGGGCAGCAAGCTCCACCGCATCTACGGGTCGGACCGCATCCCGGTGCGCTCCCGCCATCACCAGGCCGTGGGGCGGCCCGCCCCGGGCCTGGCGGTGGCGGCAACCGCGGACGACGGCGTCGTCGAGGCGGTGGAGTGGACCGATCCCACCCATCCCTTCGCCATCGGCGTGCAGTGGCATCCCGAGGACGGGATCGCCCACGATGCGCTCCAGCAGCGGCTCTTCGCGGCGCTGGTCGAGGCGGCCGGACGGAGCGGGGCGTGAGCGGTGCGCCGCCCCCGGTGGCACCGTGGCGGGGGGACGATCGCCGCCGGACGGCACCCTCCCGTCACGGCGCCGAGACAGTCAGCTGCTGCCCGCGGACGTGGAAGGTGACCGTCAGCTCGGGACGGAGGTCCCGCACCCAGGTGCGCCACTGGGTCCGGATGGTCCGCCATGTCGCCGGGTCCTGGCGGTGCAGGGCCGCCCCGAACCCGACGGGGTCGACGCCCAGCGCCGCGGCGCGGGCCAAGGCGGCCTCGATCCAACCGCGGGTCTGCCGGGCTGCCGCCTGGGCCACCGCTTGGATGCGTCGCCGGTCGACCTGGGGGTCGCGGCACTGCCACTCCAGCACGACGCCCGCCAGGTCGACCTCGAGGCGAACCCCGGGCATCGCGGCGCCGGACAGGGCCTTGGCCCCGTTCGCCCTGGACCCGGCCGCTGCCGCCCCGGCCGCCCCGTCCGCCCCAGAAGCCCCGGCGCCGCCTGCGCCGTCCGCCACGGCCGTCGGGCCGATCACCCGCACCCGCGCCTCGTCGTGGTCGACCTGGAGCGACACGCCGGTGCCACCGGTCCGGTCTCCGGATCCGCCCCCACCGGGTGCCGTGGCGGTCTCCCCCGGACAGGGCACGACCAGGGTGAAGGGATGCGCCTCGCCCCGCGCCATCAGCAGCCCATGGTGGAGCGGAGGCGGCAGGAAGCCCACCAGCCGGTCGCCACGGAACAGGGCGATCCCCGCCGGCGCAGGGCTCCCGGAGCTCCCCTCCCCGGCCGTGGTCACCACGGGGAGGAAGGGGTCGGTGCCCGGCGTGTCGAGCCAACGCAGGACGGTGTTGCCGTCGACGCCCCGTATGGTGCCGGGCCGGTTCTTCCGGGTCACGGCGTCGAAGGAGCGGGCCACGGCCCGGTCGAGGGAGGGCCGCAGCTGCAGAAGCATCGCGCCGGCCTCGCCCCGCACCACGTACAGCGAGGCCCGACGCTCCACGCGATACCCGCGAGAGATCATCTCCAGCAGGGGCCGCAGGCCCGACCGCGCCGCCGCCTCGCCCACCAGGATGTGATCCGCGAAGGACCAGCGGACCTCGCGGGGGATGCGATCGTCCAGCGCCTGGGCGGCCGCCTGGGGACCAGGCCCGACCGCCGAGCGGAACAGGTTGGTCCGCGTCGCGGCACCGGCCGCCCCCGCTCCCGCACCCCCCAGCGACGCGGGCAGCACCAGCTCGGGCACCGGCACCGCCACCGTCCACCGGTAGCCGCCGGATGGGGCGCGGTCCAGGGCGGCCACGGTGACGAAGGCCAGGTCGTTCACCTCGCTGTAGCCCCAGCACCCCGTCAAGGCCAGGGCACTGAGGACCAGGACGAACCCGGCCCCGAGCCGAGCCCTCACGTTGTCACTGCCTCCTCCGGGGCGCCGGCCGCCCGCACCGACACCGCCCCCCTCCCGCCGTCCGTCGGTGGCCGGAGCGTCCGCCCGGAGCGGGAGCCGACCGCGGGATCGATCCCGGGGCTCCCTCCGTTGGCCGCTGCGGGGACTTCGTCGACGGCCGAGCGATCGGGGGCCGGCGGGGACGTTGACCCGTCGCCCCGACGACGCGGATCCACCGGCAGGAGGCCCGCCACCGTGCCGGCCGCCAACCCGGCCCATCCCACCAGGGGCCACACCCGGGTGAACTGCCATTCCCAGCGCTGGGTGTCCGGGAAGAGCCAGAAGGCGACGGCGACGGCCGCCGCCGTCACCGCCCCGTGAACCAGCCCCTGCCGGCGTTCCGTGAGCCCCAGGGTCACCCGCAGGGTGACCCCGGCGACGTAGACGAAGAGCGCCAGCTTGAGGGCGATCCCCAGCAGCCAGGCCGAGATGGTGAAGATCTCGGGTCGCGAGAGCACCGGCACCGGCCGCGCCAGCCGCGCCAAGACGAACGTGGGCGCCACCGCCCGCGTGGTCTCGCCAGGCCCCAACACCGCCACACAGGCCGCCGTCACGCCGGCCAGCAACCCGATCATGCCCGCCGCGGCCAGCACCAGCGGCCGGATCCGCCGATCCCGGGATGCCAGCCCGTCCGCGAAGTAGGCCAGCAGCAGGGTCTCCGCCGCCGCGGCCGCCATCACCCCGGCGCCCCGCACCAGGGGAGCGGGGCCGTGCTCCAGCAGCGGCAGCAGCTGCGCCCACTCCGCGTTGCCCGGCAACAGGATGGCCAGGTTGACGAAGAGCGCCGCCACCATCACCGGCAGGACCATCAATCCCACCCGCGCCAGGGTCTCGCGGCCGTAGGCAGCCAGGACCCACGCGGTCAGGGCCAGCGTCCCGTGAAAGGCCCATACGGGCGTCTCGGCGTAGACCACGACCATCAGCATCACCGTCTCCCCGAGGATCCCGCCGGCATGGTAGACGGCATAGGCCACCAGCACCGGCAGCAGCAGCCAGCGCGCCCAGGGGTGGCCGCGCAGCCGGTCGAGGGGCGTCAGGCCCGGCCGCAAGTAGAACGCGTACCAGGCGCCGAGGACCAGGGCCACCACCGGGGTGTTGGCCAACACCGCCAGCCACGCATCCCGGCCGGCCACGGCCGTCAGCGACCGCGGCAGGAAGAACACCAGGGTCGCCAGCACGACGACGATCAGGAGCGCGGCAAGGGACACCGAATCCACCTGATCGCGCCGTGGCAATGCCGTCCCTCCCTACCCCGCCCCAGGCAGGCGGCCCGGTGGGCCCAGGCCCGTCAGGGCGGCCCCCGCAAGCGCTCGCGACCCGCCCGGGCTCACCGTCCCCGTCCCGTCTCGCGCCCGATCAGCGGCGGCTTGCCCCGCATCATCACCCACGGTGCCCGGACCAGCGTGTCCTCCCAGCCCTGCGGCCGGTAGGGCGCGTGGGGCGTCAGATACGGCACGCCCACCGAGCGCAGGGAGGCCATGTGGGCCAGGACGATGAGGAAGGCCGTCACCAGTCCGTACATCCCGAAGACCGTGGCCACCCCCAAGAAGACGTAGTGGAGGATGCGGAAGGGGATGGCGGCGGCGAAGGTCGGTAGTGCGAAGGCGGCCATGGCGCTGGCGCCGATCAGGATCAGCGTCGGCGCGGTCACGATGCCCGCCCGCACGGCCGTGTCCCCGATGACGAGGCCGCCCACGATGGTGAGGGCGCCGCCGACCTGGCGGGGCAACCGCGTGGTGGCCTCCCGCAGGATGTCGAATATGAAGCTGAGCACGATGGCCTCGAGGGCCGTGGGAAAGGGCAGGGCCTCCCGCGATGCCGCCAGGGTGAAGAGGAACTCCCGCGGGATCAACTCCTGGTTGTAGGTGGTCACCGCCACATAGAGGGGGAGGCCCACGGTCATCAGCAGCACGGCGAACAGCCGCACCAGCCGCAGGGTCGAGGCGAAGGGCCAGCGCAGATAGTAGTCGTCCGGCGACTGCAGCAGGTCCCAGAACTGCAGCGGCACCACCACGGCAAAGGGTGTGCCGTCCACCAGCACCGCCACCCGCCCTTCCATCAGCCCCGCCGCCACCACGTCGGGTCGTTCGGTCAACCTCGCCTGGGGAAAGAGCGAGAGCGGCCGATCCTGGAGCAACGCCTCCACCTGTTCCTCCGAGAAGACCAGATCCCAAGGGGCGGACTCCAGCCGCCGGCGCACCAGGGCCACGGTGCCCGGATCGGCCCGGCCGGCCACGTAGGCGATGGCCGTGCGGGTGCGCGTCTGCCGGCCGGTGTCCAGCTCCTCGATGCGCAGATGGGGGGTGCGCAACCGACGCCGCAGGGCGGCGGTGTTGGTCCGCAAGACCTCGACGAAGGCCTCCCGGGGACCGCCGATGGTGCCCTCGGTGGCCGGGTCGTCGATGCTGCGGTGTTCGAACTGGCGCACGTCGACGAGCCATGCACCCCCCGACCCCGCCGCGGGCCCAGAGGACGCCGGGGACGAGGGCACCGCGGGCACGCGGGACGGCGAGGACGAGGGTACCGCGGGCACGGGAGGCACCGGAGACGACGGCGACGCCGGGGGCACGGGGATCGCCATGCCCGCCGGGCGATCCACCGCCACCAGCGCGCATCCCTGGAGGAGACCGTCCACGACCTCGGCGAGACGGTGGACAGGGCGAGCCCGGCCGCCGGGCAGGAGCCCGCGATCCAGCCACCGGGCCGCTTCGTCGGCCGGCTCCGGCAATCGCTCGGTCAGGGGCCGCAGGATGCAGCGATGGACCAGCTCCTCCCCCACCAGCCCGTCCACGTAGGCCACCAGGACGACGGCCGCCTGAGGCCGGCGAATCGGCACCACCACCAGGTCGGCCGGGTGACCGAGGGCGTCCCGCAGCCGATGCTCCAGCTCCGACACGGCGGGCGGGATGGGCGCCGCCAGCGCCAGCTCCGCCGCCCAGCGATCCACCTGGCCCAGGAAGTCGTCCAGGTGCTCCCGCAGCCGGGTGACCGGAGACTCGGCCAGGGGCGGTTGTCCGCTCACCGGCACGGGCGACCGGGAGGGTAGGCGGGGGTCGGTGCGACCCGGCCGCCCGCCCGCCCCCGACAGGCCCCGGTCGGGATGGATCGCCGGCTGTCCTGTGCCGGCCGGGGCGGATGCGGTCCGGTCGCGGATACGGCCCGTGCCGGACTCCCGCATCGGCCTCCTCGGGTCCATGGGGTTCGACGGCTCCTCCAGGGCCTTCACCGGCTTTCACCGACCGCGACGCGCGATGGCGGGTCGCTCTGCAAAGACCCCGTGTCCTGTGAAGATCTCACCTGGATAAGGTCGCCGGCTTTCCGGGGTGGTATGCCCGTTTCGATGGCAGGAGGAACGCAAACGAAGGACGCGGCCGGCTCCGGCCTTCGGAGGCCGGGCCGGCCGCGGGACTCCCGCTCCGGGGCGTTCGCGCTGCGTTGCGGCCGCGTTCCCTGGCCAGTCGTTGGGTCCCGCACGGGTCCGCGGGCTGCCACGAGGGAACGCCATCGGTGCGCGTCACGGCAGCAGGACCAGCCCCACGCTCATCACCACGAAGGCGGCCAGCATCACAACGGCCGTGTACCCCAGGATCTGGCCCGCGCGCAGCCCCGTCATGCCCAGCAGCGGTAGGGCCCAGAAGGGCTGGATCATGTTGGTCAGCTCGTCACCAAAGGCCACCGCCATGACCGCCTTCCCCAGGTCCAGATTCAGCGCCTGGGCGGCCTGGATCACGATGGGGCCCTGGACCGCCCACTGACCGCCGCCCGACGGCACCGCCAGGTTGACCAGGGCGGCGCTGACAAAAATCCAGAACGGGAAGGTGAGGGGCGTCGAGATGGCCACGAACCAGTTGGCGATGACGGCTACCAGTCCGGACGAGGTCATGATGCCCATGATGCCGGCGTAGAAGGGAAACTGTAGGATGACCCCGCTGGCGGAGCGCACGCCGTCGGCCACGGCCTGGGCGTACCGGATGGGCGTCCCGTGCAGGAGCAGCCCGAGGACCAGGAAGATGAAGATCACCATGTTGATGTCCAGGGCGGCGATGCCCTTCTGGGCAAAGGCGCTGACGATGGAGACCACGCCTGCCACGACCACCAGGCCCACCAGCACCCGACTGTTCTCGAGCCGCTCCGCCAGGGTCAGCTGCTCCGCGGGGCCTCCCGAGGCCAGGGGCGGCTCGGCAGCTGCCGCCGCCCCGTTCCCGGACGAACCGGCCAGGGCCGGTGGCATCGCCACCACCTCTCCGTCGGCGGGATGCATGCGAGCCATGATCCACGGCGACAGGAACAGCAGCACCAGCACCACGATGATGTTGAACGGCCGGAAGAGGGTTTCCGTCAGGGGAAGGAGGCCCATCTGCTGCTCCAGGAAGTGACCAGGGGTGTTCACCGTCAGCGGGGCCGAGCCCGAGAGTCCGCCGTGCCAGATCATCAGGCCGATGTACCCTGCGGCTACAAGCAGAGGGAAGTGCACCTTGATCCCGCGCCGGGCGCAGGACCGCCCGACCTCCAGGGCCAGTAGAGCGCCCGCCACCAGGCTGAGGCCGTAGTTGATCAAGCCGAGGGCACCGGTGACGAAGGCCACCAGGGCGACCGCCTGCCTGGGCGACCGGGGCCAGTCCGCAAGCCGCTGGAGTCCGCGGCGCACCACGGCGGTGTTGGCCAGTGCGTAGCCTGTGACTAGGATCAGCGTCATCTGCATGCCGAAGGCCAGCAGGTTCCAGAAGCCGCCGTACCAGTCCAGCACAAGCTGGTAGGGTCCGCGGTCGGTGAAGACCAAGCCCATCGCGTACACCACCAGCGTCAGCAGAATGGCAAAGATGAAGGAGTCCGGAACATAGCGATGGGTGAACCGGCTGAGCGCCTCACCGATACGCTGCACGTACCCCACCCCCAGCTGGGAAGGAAAATAAGCCCACCGGCATCCCACAACACGAATCTCGTTGTCACTGGTACCGAATATGCGGTGCAACCCCACGCCTACACGAACCGGTCCATGAAGTAACTGTAGCGACGCCAGATGAGACCGTCGCGAAAGTGGTAAAAGTCTGCAAACCGCACGGCGACCTCTTCCCCGGTCTTCAAGATGCCTCGGAACACGCCGCGCACAGCCACCTGGTCGCCCTCAACCAGGACGGCATCCAATTGGTGCCGGCCCTCCCGGATCAGCCGCTCGGCTTGGTAGAAACGACGTAGGGCATCGATGCCTTCGATGGGATCCCGTCCGCCTCGCTCATACCGCACCTCCGGGTGGAATAGCGCCAGCAGCCCGTCAAGATCCCCTGCATCAACCCGCTGATAGTAGGTCAGAACCGCATCTCGCAGGCGATCGTCCACGACGGATCCTCCCCCCACACCCGTGCATCAGCCCGGGGCTTCGCCGGTCTCGGGTGCTGGTTGTTTCGACATCATTCGCTTGTCCCACCTTCCTGCGCAACGTATACTCACCCGTGACCCGAGTGGGTTTCCAACCCGCTGGTAGGCTCCACGACTCGAAACGAGCGTAGGGTGATGCTTGGTCGGCTTGGCCACTGGCGGTATGCCAGCACCTGCGTCGTTCTGGTTTTGTTCCTCGCCGGCTGGATGGGGGTCAGCCTGGCGGTATCTCCATGGCCAGCGGAGGCCAACAGCCCCTTTGACAACAAGGTTGTACGGCGAGTCGACGCGGAGCGGGCGATCGAACACGTGCGTGTCTTGTCCGAGCACATTGGGCCGCGGCCAGCGGGGCTGCCCGCCGAACGCCAGGCTGCCGAGTATATCGCCTCAATTCTCCAGCAATATGGCTATGAGGTATCCATGCAAACCTTTCCCACCCCAGACCAGTACATTGGGACCGTGACCCTCCCCGACGGTACCAGCTGGCAAATGGGTGCTTCGCGATTTGGTGCTATTACGGGTAACAATCCGGTTCGCGGACTCGTCATCGATGCGGGACGCGGGCTATCCCCGGACGAGTTTCCCGATGACGTTCGTGGCAAAGTTGTGCTGATGGAGTACGTTGCGAGTGCCCGTAATACCCAGGTTGCCAACGCCGCAGCGCGGGGCGCGGCAGCCGTCATCCTGTACTCGACCGTCGGTCCCCATTATCGCCCGCGGGCTGGAGAGGTATCCGTCGCAGCAGCTATACGCTAAGCACATTTGGTTCATTCTGCTCTCCTTAAGAAACACGCCATCCCGCCGGTTTGGGTGGACAGCCGAGGTAACCGAATCCGGCTGTCTTCCCTTTCCGGCGGTTTGCTTCAATCCCTGCTTCAACGCCAGCCGGGGCAGGGGCTCACCCTGCCCGAAGCGTCACATGCCTGAGCATCCGGTCGCTTCAAATCGCTGGCGCGGTGCCTCTCCAACGCTTACGGGCTTAAGGCGCCAGGCGAACTGCTTGCGGAACTTCTACACCTTGGGATCGATCGCGACCTGGCTTGGGATCGATCGCGACCTGGCAGTAAGGATCACGCGTAGACACCCAGAGGAGATGCCGGCGGCCCGCTTCCGTTCTACCTCCGCGCGGGTTGCCGCCCGTCCTGTCTGGATTCACGCCCATCGGCTCCGGGCTATCCTCCGCCTTGGGGGTCGACCCTCCTGGGGCAGAGGAATCCGCCTGTGTCAAGGGAATCCATCTGTGGCACCGAACGGTCCCAAAAGGCGATCGGCGCCGCCGCACGTACCGTCCAAGGAGGACTTCACATGTCTACGCAACGGTACTCTGTGGCACCCCACCCCATCGAAACCTTGCTCGCCTGGGTCAAGTCGGGCGAGATCGCCATTCCTGAGATTCAGCGGCCTTTCGTCTGGAATGCGACCAAGGTCCGCGACTTCCTGGATTCCCTCTACCGGGGCTACCCCGTTGGTTACCTCATCGCCTGGCGCAATCCCACCGTCCGGTTGAAGGACGGCACCCTGTCGGCCGGCAAACGGATCCTCATCGACGGGCAACAGCGGGTCACGGCCCTACGGGCCGCACTGCTAGGCGAGGAGGTGCTGGACGAAAACTACGCCCGGAAACGCATCCACATCGCCTTCAACCCCCAGGAGGAGCGCTTTGAAGTCCGTAACTCCGCAATTGCTAGGGACCCGGCCTGGATTGACGACATCAGTCGCCTGTTCGCGCCGGATGCCTATCTAGGGGACTTCGTCGACGACTACGTAGCAAAGAATCCGGATACCGATCGCAAGCAGGTGGGCCGGGTCCTGGAACGGCTGAAGAAGATCGTGAACAACCACATCGGCCTGATCGAGCTGGCGGAAGACCTGGATATCGAGACCGTCACCGAGATCTTCATCCGGGTGAACTCGGCCGGGGTGGAACTGTCCCAGGCCGACTTCGCCATGTCCAAGATCGCCGTCAACGAGACCTATGGCGGGCACCTTCTGCGGAAGGCCATCGACTACTTCTGCCACCTGGCTCGGAACCCAGAATTCCACGTCCACATTGAGAAGAACGATGCCGAGTTCACCCGGAGCGAGTTTTGGCCCAAGATGAAATGGCTCAAGGACTTCAACGACGACCTGTACGACCCGAATTACACGGATATGCTGCGGGTCGCCTTCACCACCCGGTTCGGCCGGGGCAGGCTGCAGGACCTGGTCGCCCTGCTGTCGGGTCGCAACTTCGAGACCCGGGAGTACGAGGAAGCCATTGTTGAGGATTCCTTTGCCAGGCTCAAGGACGGTATCCACGCCTTCATCAACGAGACCCACTTCAAGCGCTTCGTGATGATCCTCCGCTCAGCAGGATTCATCACGAGCAACATGATCACCAGTCATAACGCGGTGAACTTCGCCTACATCCTGTACCTGCGGGGCCGGTCCGAGGGCATTACGGCCGATGAGCTGGAACGCATTGTGCGACGATGGTATGCGATGTCCATCCTGACAGGACGGTATACAACGCATCCAGAGACAGTCTTCGACCTGGACATTCGTCAAATCGAGAGCCATGGCATTGCGCGCTACACGGAAGCCGTCCTGAACAGTGAACTTTCCGACAGCTTTTGGACCACCCTTCTTCCTCAACTGATGGAAACCTCTTCAGTCCAAAGTCCCTATTTTGTCGCCTTTAAGGCGGCGCAAGTTTGCCTCGGGGACAGGGGATTTCTTTCCACCAACATCACGGTTCGGGATCTTCTCCTCAATCATGGTGATCATCATCACATCTTCCCGAGGAAGTACCTGCAGCAGCTCGGGCTGAGCCGGGGCCGCTACAACCAGATCGCCAACTTCGTCATCGCCCAGAGTGAGATTAATATTGCCATCGGCGACACCCCGCCACACATCTACTTCAAGGAGTTGTGGGACCAGGTCAACGGCGGCCCCAAGAAGTACGGTGGCATCACAGATCCCGAAGCACTGAGGAGGAATCTTGAGGAAAATTGCATCCCCCTGGCCGTGCTGGAGGGCGATGTGCCGGATTATGATTCGTTCCTGGCTGAGCGTCGCCGCTTGATGGCGCTCCGGATCAAGCGATGGTTTGAGAGACTATAGGGCAACCATTCCCGCCCCTTTCACGGAAGGGCCCGGTCCAACTTCCGCGGCTGGCGGCTGCCGCCCGAGTTGCCCACGGCGGAAAAGCGGCTGAAGGCGATTCAGGCGGCCAAGGCCCGGCTGGCGCAGCGAGCGACGGGCCGAGGCCGAAGCCAGGGAAGCGGCGCGGAAAGCGGAATCGTTGTTTCCAGTGATGGACTTGGCCCGGTTTAGGGGACGGACACCCCGATACCTGGGACGTAAGCCCCAGTGAGGGTGATCCCCATACCAGCCAGAGTGGTACAATGCAAAACGAAGCCGCGCATCAATTCGCAGTTCGATTGTGGAGCCGACGCTTGCGGCTGACGGAGTAGGTCACCGCCCGGCCCCCGGCACGATGGGGTCGGGCGTTGCTTTCCGGGCTGTCGGATGGGAGAGGAGAATCCCGGTGGCCGGGGGCGTTCTGCATCTGGTAACGGATCGCAAGGCCGCGCCCGACCTCGTCGCCGTCGTCCAGGCGGCGGTGGCGGGTGGGGTGCAATGGGTCCAGTTGCGCGACAAGACGGCCGCCGCTCTGGACTTGTTCCACCTGGCCCAGAGGCTGGCGCCGGTTTGCCGGGCCGCGGGCGCCGGCCTGCTCGTCAACGACCGCGTGGATGTGGCGGTGGCAGCCGGGTGTGACGGGGTCCACCTGGCCCGGAAGAGCCTGCCGGTGGCTGCCGCCCGGCGCATCCTGCCCGTCCCCATGCTGCTCGGCGCCTCCGTGCATTCGCTTGCGGAAGCCCAGGAGGCGGTGCAGCAGGGAGCCGATTACGTCACCTTCGGCTCGGTGTACCCCACCCGTTCCCACCCCGGCCAGCGGCCGGCGGGTCTGGATGAACTGGCGCGCGTGGTGGATGCCGTCCCCGTCCCCGTGTTGGCCATCGGCGGCATCACGCCGGACAACGTGGAGGCGGTGCTCGCCACCGGGGTCGCGGGCATCGCCGTGATCTCCGCCATCCAGGGCGACCCCGACCCGGCGGCGGCCGCGGCGCGGCTGCGGGAGCGTATGGAAGCCTCGGCCCACCGGCCGCGCCACCCATTCCCCAAACCTCGGTGCGTCGCGACCCCTGGCCAGGAGACCCCGCTGCGACTCCGGGAAGGAGGACGAGGATGATGGCCGTCTCCGATGTGCCGACGGTGACGGTGCTGGTCAACGGGAAGCCGGTGGCCGTGTCCGGTCGTCCTGCGGGCAACGGCCCCACGCTGGTCGACCTGCTGGCCCAGATGGGCTACTCCGCCGATGCCCCCGTCGCGGTGGCCGTCGACGGCCGGGTCGTCCCGAGGCGCCAGTGGGCCGAGTTCGTCTTGCGGGAGACCCACCGGGTGCAGGTGGTCAAGGCCATGGCCGGGGGCGCCCCGGCCCCCGACGCGCCCGCAGGCCCGCAAGGGCCGGTACCTTCGGATGGACCGCTGCACCGCCGGCCGACGAGCCCGGGCCCGGAGCCCGCAGCGCCGGAGGCGCCCGCACCCTCGGACGGGCCGCAGGCCGGTTCGTCCGCCACGGATCCCCTGGTCATCGCCGGGCGCACCTTCCGGTCCCGGCTCTTCCTCGGCACCGGCAAGTACGCCGATCCCGCCACCATGGTCGCCGCCCTGGAGCGGTCGGGCACGGAGATGGTCACCGTCGCCATGCGGCTGATCGACCCGGATGACCCGGCCGGCGGCGACATCCTCGCCCACATCGACCGCAGCCGCTACCACCTGCTGCCCAACACCGCCGGGGCGACGACGGCGGAGCAGGCCATCGGCATCGCCCACCTGGCGCGGGAGGCACTGGGCACCAACTGGATCAAGCTCGAGGTCATCGGCGATCCCCGCACGCTGCTGCCCGACCTGCAAGGCACGCTGGAGGCGACGCGCCGGCTGGTGCGGGATGGATTCGTCGTCCTGCCGTACTGCACCGCCGATCTGGTGACCTGTCTGCGGCTGGAGGACGCCGGGGCCGCCGCGGTGATGCCCCTGGCGGCGCCCATCGGGACGGGGCAGGGCATGCAGGACTGGGTCGGCATCCAGCGCGTGATCGAGCGGGTCTCGGTGCCGGTGATCGTCGACGCCGGGCTGGGCGTCCCGTCGGATGCGGCCATCGCCATGGAGATGGGGGCCAGTGCCGTGCTGGTCAACACGGCCATCGCCCGGGCGAAGAACCCGCCGCTCATGGCCGAGGCCTTCCGGTGGGGCGTCATCGCCGGGCGGCAGGCCTTCCTGGCCGGCCGCATGCCGCCGCAGCGGGAAGCCAGCGCCTCGAGCCCGGTGCGAGGAGTGCCGCAGCTGCAAGGCATCGCCGCCCCGGGTGGGAGCGGGTAAGGCGCCGAGGAGCGATCGCCCATGCCCAGCGGGACTGCATCGCCCACCCCATCGCCCATCACCGACCACGGCGGGTCTGGCCCGTATGACGTGGCGATCGCCGGCGCCGGGGTCGTCGGCCTGGCCGCGGCCTTCGAGCTGGCCAGGCACGGCGCGCGGGTGGTCGTCGTCGAGGCCGATCGCCCTGGCAGCGGCGCCTCGACCGTCGCTGCAGGGATGCTGGCGCCCGGGCACGAGGCCCACGCCGACCCGCTGCTGCGGGAACTCGGTCTGCACAGCCACCGGCTGTGGCCGTCCTTCGCCGAGGCGGTGGAGCGCGTCTCCGGCCTGACGACCGGCTACGTGGGACGCGGGATCGCCGTCCTGGCCACGGACCCCGGGGAGGCGGACGAACTGGCGGCACGGGCATCGGAACGGGCGGTTCCACCGCCGGACCGACCGGCCCCCTCCTCGCAGGGAGCCGGAACCCCGGGACCCGGTGCAGGGGCTCCGGGGACGGGGGCTTCAGGTCCCGCGATCCGCCGCGCCGAGCAGACGGGGCTGGCCCCCGCCGACCCCGCACCGCATCGGGCGGGGAGCGGCGTCGAGCTCTCGGACGCCGGCTGCGGCGTCGAACTGTCGGATGGGGGCTTTCGCGATCCGGTGTGGCTTGCCCGCGAGGACCTCCCGGCCCACCTGGCCGTCTTCCCCGGGGCCTGCGGCGCCCTGTTCTTCCCCGAAGGGGGCCACGTGGACCCGGTGGCGACCGTCCGCGCCCTCGCAGCCGCCTTGGCCGCCTCGGGCGTGACCCTGCTCCCCGGCACCCGCGTCCACGGCTGGCGGGACGAACCGGCCCCGGGCGGCCGCCGCCTGGTGGCCGCCCTGACCACGGCCGGCGAGATCCGCGCCAGCTGGTTCGTCCTGGCGGGTGGGGTCTACAACGCCACCCTGGCTGCCCAGGCCGGCTTTTCCCTGCCGGTGGTGCCGGTCAAGGGGCAGATCCTGGCGGTGGAGCCGCCGGCACCTGTGGCTGCGTTCGTCCGCGGGCAGGTGCCGGTGTTCGGTGGGAGCGTGTACCTCGTGCCCCGACGCGACGGGCGTCTGTTGATCGGCGCCACGGAGGAACCGGAAGCGGGCTATGACACGGGCATCACCCTGGGGGCCGTCGGCCGGCTTGCGACGGCGGCGCAACGCCTCCTGCCGGAGCTGGCCGGGGCCCGGTGGCTGAAGGCCCGGGCGGGGCTGCGGCCGGGGACGCCGGACAAGCGGCCGATCATCGGCCGGGCGCCGGGGTTCGTCAACGCCCTGGTCGCGGCGGGTCACTACCGCAACGGGATCCTGCTGGCGCCCCTGACGGCCCGGATCGTCGCGGTGCTCTGCGCCGGCAAGGCCTCCGGCCGTTCCGCGCTCCCCGGGGGCGGGGAGGCCGTCATTCCGGCCCACTGGCTGGAGGCGTTGCGACCCGAGCGGTTCGCCCAGGCGCCTCCCACGGCCTCTTGACAGGGGCCCCCTGGCGTCCGGCGGCCGATCGCCCCCCGGCTGATGCCCGGACCGCGTCCGACGAACCGGCTCGCTCGGAAGAACCGCGTCATACATTCCATCGTGCCGCCGCCGCTCAGCCCGTCGCGGACGTGGTGGGATCACGAGGTCACCGGCTTCAACCGTCCGGCGAACCGCTGGCGGAACTTGCGCACCTTGGGGTCGATGACCACCCGGCAGTACGGGTAATCCGGGTTCTTCCAATAGAACCGGCGGTGATACTCCTCGGCCGGGTAGAACGCCGTGAACGGCACGACCTCCGTGACGATGGGATCCTTCCAGCGACCGCTGGCCTCGAGTTCGCGGATCGTCGCCTCCGCCACCGCCTTCTGCTCCGGCGAGTGGTACAGGATGATGGACCGGTACTGGGGCCCGACGTCATGCCCCTGGCGGTTGGGCGTGGTCGGGTCGTGGATCGCGAAGAAGACCTCGAGCAGATCGCGGTAGCTGATCACCTCCGGATCGAAGGTGATCTGGACGACCTCGGCATGGCCGGTGGTGCCGGTGCAGACCTGCTCGTAGGTGGGGTTCGGAACGTGGCCCCCGGCGTAGCCGGGTTCGACCCGGACGACGCCCTCGAGCTCCGCGAAGACCGGCTCGAGGCACCAGAAGCAGCCGCCGCCGAGGGTGGCGGTCTCCCAGCGGCGCCTGCTGCGCGCGCCGTCCACTGCCTCCGCGGTGTCGTCTCTCGCTTCCGCGATGTCGGTCGCATGCGCGGTCCTGAGTTGGCGGTCGGCGCGCTGCCCGTCCTTCGCCTCCATGGTATCCTCCATGGAATTTCGGTCCCCCTCTTCAGCGCATGGCGGGCCGGCGCATGGCGGGCCGGATTTCGTTCCGCAGGGCGGGGCGCCGGATTTTGTTCCGCAGGTCGGATCCGCCGCCCGGAACCCCGGCCCCGGGCGGCGACCGGAGCCAGCGCGTGCCGCCTCGACGCCCTGCGTCCCGCCCTCCGGTGGCCCTTTCCCGGCCCCTTCACCCTTCCTCTTTCAAGTTAAGTTGCCCGATCGTTCACCCCTGGCGTTCCCTCCTGGCCGTCTCCGACCCGGCCGCCGGGCGCCAGCCGAGGAGGCCCGGGGCCGAGGACGTCCTGGACAAGGGTGCCCTGACTCGCTAGAGTGGGGGCTGGGCCCCGGCGTCGCGGTTTGGGTGCTCCGTCGGATCCTGCCGCGAGGCGACCGGGGCAGCTCGGTCCGAGACGCCCGAGGAAGGGGGATCCATCGTGGCCAAGGTGCTTATCCTGACCGGCGATGCCGTCGAAGCCCTCGAAGTGTACTATCCGCTGTACCGCTTGAAGGAAGCCGGCCACGAGGTCCAGGTGGCAGCCCCCACCAAGAAGACGCTGCGGACCGTCGTCCACGACTTCGAGCCGGGTTGGGAGACCTTCACCGAGAAGCAGGGCTACAAGCTCGAGGCGGACCTGGCGTTCGCCGACGTCAAGCCGGAGGAGTACGACGGCCTGATCCTGCCCGGCGGCCGGGCACCGGAATACATCCGGCTCAACGAGCACATCCCGCGCATCGTCGGCCACTTCTTCGAGGCGAACAAGCCCGTGGGCGCCATCTGCCACGCGGCGCTGATCTTCTCGCGGGTCCGGGACCACCTCAAGGGGCGGCAGCTCACGGCCTACACGGCCTGCCGGCCGGACGTCGAGTCGCTGGGCGCCACCTACGTGACCGAGCCGCTCCACGTCGACGGGAACCTGGTTTCCGCCCACGCCTGGCCGGATCTTCCGGGCTTCATGCGCGAGTTCCTGCGGCGGCTCGACGAGTACCTGAAGCGGTGAGGCAGATCGCGCTGAGGCGCGAGGGGGAGCCGCGAGCAGCACGTCGCCTGCGGAGCGGATACGCGGTCGGTCGATGCAGCGCATGGGAGGCCCCACCCGAGCCGGGTGGGGCCTCCTGTGCTCGGCTCAAGGCTGCGGTCGCCGTCGACCCCTAGAGCACGGCCAGCTCCTCGTCCTTGCGATCCGTGATGAACATGTGTCCTGGCGCATGGGTGATCATGAACTCCGGCTTGGCGCTCATCGCCACGGCCTGGGGGGTGACCCCGCATGCCCAGAAGACGGGGACCTCCCCCGGCCTGATCGTCACCGGGTCCCCGAAGTCGGGCTTCGCCAGGTCACGGATCCCCAGCGCCTCTGGGTCCCCGATGTGAACCGGTGCCCCGTGGACTGCCGGGAAACGTGACGTCACCTGCACCGCCCGCACCACCTGCTCCTGGGGGATGGGGCGCATGCTCACCACCATCGGCCCGTGAAAGACACCTGCCGGCGTACACGGACGGTTCGTGACGAACATGGGGACATTGCATCCTTCTTCGATGTGACGGACGGGGATGCCGGCTTCGAGCAGAGCCGCCTCGAACGTGAAGCTGCAACCGAGAAGGAATCCGACGAGATCGTCCCGCCAGTAGTCGCGGATGTCCGTCACCTCGGCCTTCAATACCCCGTTCTCCCAGATGCGATAGCGGGGAACGTCGGTTCGCAGGTCGGCCTCCGGTGCCACCATGCGCGGAACCGGTGAGCCGACGTCTGTCACGTCGAGCAGCGGACACGGTTTGGGATTGCGAAAGCAAAAGAGCAGAAAGTCGAAGGCGTATTTCTGGGGTAGGATCACCACGTTGGCCTGCGCGTAGCCGGGCGCCAGGCCCGGGGTCGGCCCCGTGTACTGCCCGCGGCGGATGACCTCTCGCAGTTCGGGCAGGGACAGATGGCGAACGTCCACTCCTGATCCGCCCCCTCCTCGGCCAGGACACCCTGCGCTCGTGCCTCACCCGTGGCCACCACCGTCATGCTGGTATGTCGATCCGCCTTCACCCGCCGACCACCTGCGCCAGCGGCACGACCTCCACGCCCGCCTCTTCGAGCGCCCGCCGGATCCGGGCGACGAAGGCGATCGCCTCGGGGTTGTCTCCGTGTACGCAGATGCTGTCCGCCCGGATGGGGACCTCCTCCCCCGTGATCGCCGTGACCTTGCCCTCGGTCACCATCCGCACGGCGCGGGGGATGGCGATCTCCGGATCGTGGATCATCGCATCCGGTCGCGAACGGGGAACCAGCGTGCCATCGGCATTGTAGGCACGGTCGGCGAAGACCTCCTGGGCCACCTTCAACCCGACCTCCTCGGCCGCCCTGACCATGGCCGAACCGGCCAGGGCGAGCAAGATGGCGTCCGGTGCCGCGGCCTTGACACCCTCGGCGATGGCCCGGGCGAGCCGGAGGTCCCTCGCCGCCATGTTGTACAGCGCACCGTGGGCCTTGACGTGTTGCAGCGGGCGACCCGCGGCGCGGGCGAAGGCGGTGAGCGCCCCGACCTGGTAGATGACGAGGTTCTTCACCTCCTCCGGCGCGAGCTCCATGTTGCGGCGTCCGAACCCCTGCAGGTCGGGATACCCCGGATGCGCCCCGATGCCCACGCCGTTCTCCGCCGCCATCGCGACGGTCCGGGCCATCACCATGGGGTCGCCGGCGTGAAACCCGCAGGCGATGTTGGCCGAGGTGACGTAGCGCAAGACCTCGGCATCCAACCCCAGCCGGTAGACGCCGAAGCTCTCGCCAAGGTCCGCATTGAGGTCGACCCGCGGTACCATGTCCGTCCCTCCCCCTCGGTAAGCCGTGGCCCCGGAAAACGTGCCCTGGCGAAGTCGGAGACGAACGAATCAGAAGCAAGGGCCGCTGAAGGCGCAACCGGCGCTGACACGGCCACTCAAGAACGCGGCCACCTCACGCGAGGCGCTGCGCCAGGCGCCGCAGCCCCTCCTCCCGCTCCCGGTAGAGCCGGACCGCCTCGTCGCGGCTCACCGCCGCGAACCGCACCCTGTCCCCCGGCTTGGCCTGGGCGATGCGCGGGATGTCGACGCTGATCACCGTGGCGATCTTCGGGTAGCCACCCGTCGTCTGGCGGTCGGCCAGCATCACGATGGGCCGCCCGTGTCCCGGCACCTGCACCGCGCCGAGCGGAATCCCGTCGGAGATGATGTCCGCCGGCCCGGCATGTTCGATCGTCGGCCCGTCGAGGCGACAGCCCATGCGGTCCGCCTCCACCGTGACCACGTACTCGGCGCTCAAGAACGTCGCGACCCCGGCCGGCGTGAAGTGGTCGTCTTGCGGCCCGAGCACCACCCGCAGGGTGATGGGGCTTCCATAACGGGGGACGAACTCGGCCGGGACGCGCCGGCCGGCGATCTGGCGGGCGACCTCCCCCGGCGACGCATCCGAACCATCGGCGTCCCCCCGCCTGCCGCAGACGGCCGCCCGTGGCCGGCGGGTCGTCGCCGGTTCGTCCGCACGGAAGAGGCCCCCCGCCTCGAGGACATCCCCGGCCTTGAGGGCTCGACCGCCGATCCCGCCGATCCCGCCCCGCAGATAGGTCGAGCGGCTCCCCATGACCGGCGGCACGTCGATGCCGCCGGCCACGGCCAGGTAGGCCCGGCACCCCTGCTTCACGCCGCGGAACCGGATCTCGTCGCCCGGTTCCACCGCCACCGCCTCCCAGAGCGGGAGCGGCTGGCCGTTCCGCGTCGCCCCCAGGTCGGCGCCCGTGACGGCGATGACCGTCGGGGCCAGAACCCGGAGGGTCGGGCCGAGCAGGGTGATCTCGAGGCCCGCCGCGTTCTCGTCGTTGCCGACCAGGAGGTTGGCGATCCGGAGGGCGTACTCGTCCACCGCCCCCGCCACGGGCACGCCGAAGGCCTGGTAGCCATGGCGGCCCCGGTCCTGCACCGTGGTGAGCAGGCCCGGTGCGACGACCTCGAAGACCTCCGCCATCCGCGATGCCCACCTCCACCCGTGGGCGATCTCTCGATCCTGCCGCCGCCCAACCGCCCTGACCGTCGCCGAGCCTCCACCCTTTCCCGCCGCCGGTGCGTCGGGACTCAATGTTCGGCAGCCTTGGGCACGACCTCTACGCGATAGGTGCCCGCCGCCACCTGCTCCGCGATGGCTTCGTACTCGGCCCGCGTCACGGCCCTGAAGCGGACGTAGTTGCCCGGCTCGAGGAGCACCGGCGGCTCCCGGTAGGGGTCGTAGAGCTTGATCGGCGTCCGCCCGATGATCCGCCAGCCGCCCGGGCTCTCGACGGGGTAGACCCCGGTCTGCCTGCCTGCGATGCCCACGGACCCCGCAGGGATCTTGGTGCGCGGCGATTCCAGGCGTGGCGCGGCGATCCGCTCGTCCATCCCGCCCAGATAGGGAAAGCCCGGGGTGAAGCCCAGCATGTAGATCAGGTAGTCCCGGCCGGTGTGGATGCGGATCACCTCGTCCGCGGAGAGCCCCGTGTGCTCGCAGACGAAGGGGAGGTCCGGGCCGAACTCGCCCCCGTAGCACACCGGGATCACGGTCACCGTGGGTTGCGGCAGCTGCAGCGCCTCCCGCTGGCGGACGCGATCCAGCAGCGCCTGCTCCAGGGCCGCGGGGTCCACCTGCATCGGGTCGAAGTACACGAGCAGCGACCGGTAGGTGGGAACGACCTCCACGATCCCCCGAATCGGACGAACCTGCAAGGCCTGGGTCAGCGCTCGCACGCGGGCGTGGATGGCGGGCGCGATCTCGTTGCCGAATTCGACCACGAGCGCCCGATCCCCCGCGGGCAGGAAACGGACGGGGCGGTCGAATCCCTCGACGCCTTGGGGATGGACGGGACGGCGTCGGGCCTGTCGAGCCGCAGGCCCGGCCCCGCCTGCGACATGCCCGCGCGGGCGTGCCGAGGTTTCGGAACGGCCCGCCTGGTCAGGCGGCACGGGGTGGTCCGGGTCGAATCGCGGTGGCAGGAACCCGCTTGGCTGGTCCATGGACGTTCCCCCATCGGCTTGCATCCGTTTGGCGGTTCGACCATGGGGGGATGGTGGCCGTCCCCCGCCCGCCGCCAACGGAACGGCGACCATCCCACCCGCACCGGCTTGGGTCTCACCGCCGCCACAGGGCGGCCATGCCCTGGAGCGACTGCACGCCCGCATAGGTGGCCAATGCCACCACGAGGACCCCGAAGGCAGTCATCCAGGCCGGATGCCGGTAGGCTCCCACGATGTCCCGGCGGCGGCACGCCAGGAGCACGGTGCCCAGGGTGATGGGGAGGATCAGGCCGTTGAGGGATCCGGCCAGGATGAGCAGCGCCACCGGCCTCTCCACGGTGACGAAGAGCAGCGTGGAGGCCGTGATGAAGCCGATGATCCACCTCGCGTGGTGCCGTTCGATGGACGGGTGCAGCGTCCGCAGGAACGAGACCGACGTGTACGACGCCCCGACCACGGAGGTGATGGCCGCCGCCCAGAGGACCACGCCAAAGATCTTGTACCCCAGGATGCCGGCGCCGATCTGGAACGCAGAGGCCGGCGGGTTCTGGGGATCGAGCTTCGCCCCCGCCGCCACGACGCCGAGCACGGCCAGGAAGAGGAGCACCCGCATGAGGGAGGCCGTCAAGATCCCCGTGACCGAACTCCGCGTGACCTCCGGCAGGTGCTCAGGACCGCGGATGCCCGCGTCCAGGAGCCGGTGCGCTCCGGCGAAGGTGATGTACCCGCCTACCGTCCCCCCCAAGAGCGTGAGGATGGGGAGGAACGGAACGTGGGTGGGCGCGACCGCCCGCAGGAGCGCTTCGCCCAGGGGCGGCTTGGTGACCACGGCGACATAGAGGGTCAGGACCAACATGACGACCCCGAGCACCTTGGTGAAGTTGTCCATCGCCCGGCCCATCTCTGTGCGTGCTAATCGAAAAGTTTACCACCGTGCTAACCTAATTGTTGACCACCCCGGCATCGGATTCAGAGGTTCGTCAGTGTGAGACCCCCTCCTTCCGCAACCGCTGCTGGCTTTCGCGGAACCGGTAGGACTCGCCGTTGAAGAGCAGCACGTGGGACCGGTGGGTGAGCCGGTCGAGCAAGGCCGAGGTCAAGGCGGCGTCGCCAAAGACCTCGACCCAGCGCGAGAACTCCAGATTGGTCGTGATGAGCAGGCTGCCGCGCTCGTAGCGGTGTGCGCAGAACTGGAAGAGCAGCGGGCCTGCAGGTCCCAAGCCGAGGTATCCCAGTTCGTCAAGAATGACCAGGTCGAAGCGATCCCACCCCTTGAGGGCCTTGGGCAGGCGGGCCTCGTTGTGGGCCTGGAGCAGCTCTTGTCCCAGGGCCACGGCCGTGGTGAACCGGACCCGCCAGCCGGCATGGATGGCGGCCACGCCGAGGGCGATGGCCGTGTGGGTCTTCCCCGTCCCCGTCGGCCCGAGGCAAATCACGTTCTCCCGGTCCTTCACGAAGCTTGCGTCGGCGAGCTGGAGCACCCGGGCCTTCGGGAGGTCGGGAAGCGCCGTAAAGTCGAAGGAGTCCAGCGTTTTCAGAGCGGGGAAGCGAGCCAAGTGCAGCCGGCGCTGCAACCGGCTTTGCCGTCGTGACTCCACCTCGGCCGTCAGGCAGGCGGCCAGGTAGGCCAAGGGGTCCTGGCCGCTCTGGGCGGCGTCCCGGGCCAGTTCGCGGTACGCCTTGCGCAGCCCCGGGAGCCGTAACTCCCGGGCGTAGAGGTCGATGAGGGCTTCCTGCGTGGCCTTGGCGGCATTCACCGGCGATCCCCTCCCAGCAGCGCGTCATAGCGGGCCGGATCGGAAACCCGGACCCGAACGGCGGCCAACCGGTCTGGAACGGGCACGGGCTCGGGTGCCGGACGGGCCAGACGGTTGAGGATCAGCTGGCGAACGGCTTGGGCGTCAAGGAGCCCCTGGGTAGCGGCTTCTTCCAGCGCTTCGGTCACCACCGCGGCCGGGAACTCCCGGTGCAGGAGCAGGATCTGGGCGAACTCGCGATACCCGTCGGGACGCCGGCTGCACAGGAGGTGCTGAACCTGGGCATAGACCGGCGGCAACTTCGTCACGACGGCCAGGTGGGTGGCGGCCCGCGGCTTCCGGGCCAGGGCCGGGAGGTAATGGGCCAGCTCAAGGCTCGTCTCGCCACGGCCATAAGCCCGCCGATGGGTCGCCACCACACGCTCGCCGTCGGTGACCTCAATCCGGTCCGTATAGGCCCAAAGGGTGAGCGTGCGCCCCACCCACTCGCAAGGCACCGAGTACCGGTTCCGGTCAAAGGTCACGAGGCTCAGTTTGTTCACCGTCACGACGTGGGGCCGGGCGGCACGGAAGGGTCGGTCCGGCAGGGGCCGGAGCGCGGCGCGTTCCTGTTCCCAGGCCTCTCCCCGCCGCTGGCGCTCCCGTTCGCACCAGTCCAGCAGGTGGGCGTTCAGCGCCTCCCAGTCGGGAAAGTCGGGCACGGGGACCAGGGCGTTTCGCCGCACATACCCCACACCGTTCTCCACCGCCCCCTTCTCGTGGGCCTCGCCGGGCCGGCAGAAGGCGCTGTCGAATAGGTAATGGGCACGGAGGCTGGCGAAGAGGGTGTGCTCCTCCCGGGCCGGGCCGGCGAGGATCTTGATGACCGCCGTCTTGGGGTTGTCAAAGATGCACTCGTGGGGAACGCCGCCGAGCCAGGCAAAGGCCCGGCAGTGGCCTTCCAGGAAGGCCTCAAGCCGCTCCGTCGGCGACGCCCAGGCGAAGATCACGCCGCTAGCCCGCAGGCGCAGGACGAACAGGTGGGCGACGGTCCGGCGACCCCCAAGCACCACCACTGCTTCGCCCCAGTCGACCTGGGCCGTCTGGCCCCAGGCGGCCGTCAGCGGCAGGAACGGTTCGGGCTGCCGGCCGCGAACTTGGGCGACGAACCGCCGGACCGTGGACTCACCGCCTTGAAAGCCGTACTCCTCGACCAGCCGCTGGTAGATTCGACGGGCGGTGTGACGCTGCTTTCGCGGGGCTGTGGCGTCTTGTTCCAGCCACGTCAGGATGACGTCCCGGTAGGGGTCGAGCACGGGGCTGGGCCGTGGCGACGTGAGCCGGCAACGAGGCGGTTCCGCACTTGCCAGGGCTTTGCGAACCGTCTGGCGGGCCAGTCCGAGCTGCCGGCTGATCTTCCGGATGGACCAACCATCGACGAAGTGGCGCTTTCGGATAAACTCAATATCGACCATCCCGAGCACTCCTTCGGCCTCCTGTCTCTGGAAGGTCTGCACACCCTCCCAGCATACAGGGGCCAGGTCTCGGGGTGGTCAATTTTTCGGTTAGCACACCGGGCCATAGTGGGCAACTTTTCGGTTAGCATTCACACATCTCCTTGGATAAGAATAAGAAGATGTAGAAGGCGACCAGCGGCGAAAGTGGGACGGAATGTAAGGTCTTGCACCGGGTGAGAATGGCCACAATCAGCGCATCACGCTCGTGTCCAGAATACAGGCCCTGCTCCAAATCACGTGTCACTATCCGTTACCCGCCCCTTTACGGCCTCCAGGGAAACCCTTCTATCCATGCGGATCCGCTGCACGGGCTGGCACCAAGAAGGGCCATTTCATACCGACCTTGGCCTATGGCCTACAGGGCCAGGCCTGGCGGGCAGCTTCCTCCGCCTGCTGAGCGGCTACATCCACCAGTCCGGGAGCTACGAGTCCAGCCGCCACGGCGCCGATCACGCAGAACAGGAGTAGAGGGGCGAACCATGGTTGCTTCTCCGGAAATGCCGCGAAGGTCCCACCGGGGTTGGCGAGCATCCCCGCAAGCGCCCGCAGGACGGGCACGGCTTTGCTTTCGTCGCGGTTGTCCACCTGGACGTCCCCCCGTTGTTCGATGATCTGTACCAGTACTATTCCAGTAGAGTATTACAATTCCTGCCAAGAAAATGTGTGCTGGGCTCATGCTAACGCCTTTCTGGACGCCCGCCTTTCCTCGCTTGGAGCCGGTCGAACATTAAGAGCCACGGAGCTGTGCAGTCGGGCTCCAAGGGAGGAAACGCGAGTAAACTCAGAGAAAAGCGGCAACGGTTGTGTCTGTCTCACATCATCACCGGAACAGGTCGAAGGGGGTGATCACGTGGCTAATACATTGTACCTCAAACAGGTCGTGGAAGAAGTTGTACGGCAGCAGCTTGCCCAACAATTTGGTATACCGTTCAAATCCCGGACGCTCACTCTTGTGTCCGGTGGCGGTGACGTCCTAAACTGTCTGTAAACGCGAAGCGGTCTGGGCTACCATCGGTGGCGTCGGAAAACTCGCCCCAGCTGGGGCACACCGAGGAGGACCCAGACCTATGTCCAGGATACCACCCAGCCAGCAGTTGGCGGAGCTGGCCCGGCAGCTGGCCGCGCAGGCCCGGGAGGGTACTGAGGTCGAGGACCTGACCCATGCCCTCGTCCGCCTGGGCGCCCGCAAGCTCATCCAGGAGCTGCTGGAGGCAGAGGTCACGGAGCTTTTGGGGCGCGGACGCTACGAGCGGCGCGAGCCTGGCCAGGAAGGCGCCCGCAACGGCTACAAGCCGCGGACGCTGCGTTGCGCCGAGGGGCGGCTCGAGATCGACGTCCCCCAGGTGCGGGGCATGGAGGGACTGTGCCAGCCCACGCTGTGGAGGGCCCTCAAGCGGCGGACGGACGTGCTGGAGCGCCTGGTGGTGGAGATGTACGCCCGGGGCCTCTCTACCCGGGACATCGAGGATGCGCTGGCGGAGCTGGCGGGCAGCGAAGCGCCGCTTTTGAGCCGGTCCACCGTGAGCCGGATCACCGAGGCGCTCCACGAGGAGTTCGAGGCCTTTGCCCAGCGGGACCTGTCAGGCCTCGACGTGGTGTACCTGTTCGCCGACGCCATCTACGAGTCGCTGCGCCGGCAGGCGGGCTGCCGTGAGGGCATCCTGGTCACCTGGGCCATCTTGAGCGACGGCAGCAAGGTGCTGGTGCACCTGAGCCTGGGCAACAAGGAGCGCTACGAGGACTGGCTGGAGCACTTCCGGGATCTGGTGCGCCGGGGGCTGAAGACGCCGCTGACGGTGACGACGGACGGGGCGCCGGGGCTGATCCAGGCGGTGGAAGCCATGTGGCCGGAGGCGGAGCGCATCCGCTGCTGGGTGCACAAGATGCGGAACGTGCTGGACAAGGTGCCGGAGGAGGCGCGGCCCGTGCTCAAGCCCTACCTGGAGGCGATCCGGGACGCACCGGATATCGAGCAGGGCCGGCGGCTGGTGGCCGAGGTGGTGGAGCGGTTCGGGCGGGAGTATCCCTCGGCCATGCGGAGCCTGCAGGAGGACCTGGAAGCGAGCCTGGCGCACCTGCGGCTACCCGCCGCCCACCGCAAGCATGTCCGGACCACCAACCTGGTGGAGCGCAGCTTCGAGGAGGAGCGGCGGCGCGCCAAGGTGATCCCGCGGTTTCGGAGCGAGCGGGAGTGCCTGAAGCTAGTCTTCGCCGTGCTGTGGCGGGCGAGTGAGCGCTGGCGGCGGGTGCAGTTCAGCGAGCACGAACGAAAGCAGCTGGAGCGCTACATCGAGGAGCGGCAACGGCAAAGAGCGGCGCAGAAAGAGGTTTCACCCGCTGCCACCGTGGCATGACCCAGACCGCTTTTACAGACAGTTCGGGACTTGACCTCCGGTGGCAAGCACGAATTTGACGCGGTATCAGAGGACGAGAAGGTGGTAGCGTCGATTAAGTCCGCCTCTGGAAGGACGTCCAGCGGACTGCGTCCGGCCGGTAAGATAAACGCGGCTGTGGCAGAGCTGTACTATCTGACTCTCATCGAGGCTCCTACCCGCTTGCTTGTTCTGACGAACAAGGAGTTTTATGAAATCATGAAGAAGCACCTCGAAGGTAGGCTAGCGCCCGGTATCGACCTAATGTTCATTCCGCTCCCCAAGAACGTACAAGAACAAGTAGCTGCGACACAGGCGCTTGCCAGCCGCGAGGTGCAACCTACCCAACGGCGCGGTACGCTGAAACGGTAGGTAGCCGGCAGCACAGTAAGCGGTCGGATTGGCAGACAGGTAAGCTTCAAAGCACCTATTACCTGCATCGCCGCTGTTCGATGTACAATTCGAAGGAGAGCCAACAGCCTAATGGGCGATAGCCCGAACGATGGTACGATCGATTAGCGCTTATAATCGCACATCGTGTTGCAAGGAAAACCGGTTCGGTGGGATATCTGCCGCGTTGAAAGGTCTAAGTCGTATAGGCCCATGATCTCCATGACAGCCCCACCTTTCACCATGTACGGAGCTCTCACCTTGGAGTGAGGCCCTCCGTAAGTGCATCGCGCCCGTCTTCGAGTTAATTATCGCGGCAGCAACATCTGGAGATAGTTGATCGAGTTGAGCTGCTGCAGTTGTGGTCGCTAATAGTGACCAACATTGCTAGTATATGCGCTGGCTTCAATCTCCCATAGTGAATGGGCTTGCCGGCCTACAACAAGGCCGGCAAGCCTTACTCGAAGCTGCCCCTCAACCTATCCCACCAGCTCCCGCCGCAACGCCACCTTGTTGATCTTGCCAGCGCTGGTCAGCGGCAGTTGCTCAACGAAGATGAAGCGATCGGGGATCCAAAAGCGGGCGAGTCGCCCTTGTTCCACCGCCGCCGCTAGGTGAGCCCTGAGGGACTCTTCCAGGCCCGCCCTGGCCTCTTCCTTCGCCAGTACCCCGCGGGGCTGCACTACCGCCAGGGGCCGCTCTCCCCAGCGCTCGTCGGGCCGGGCGATGACGGCCACCGCGGCCACGTCGGGATGCTCCGAGATCAGCGCCTCCAGCACGCCGGTGGCGATCCACTCGCCGCCGCTCTTCACGGCGTCCTTCTTCCGGTCCACCACGTACAGGGTGCCGTCGGGGTTCATCACACCCAGGTCGCCGCTGCGGAACCAGCCGTCCTCGTAGACGCCGCGACTGCGCTCGGGATCCTTGTAGTAGCCGTCCGGCAGCCAGGGCGAGCGCACCAGCACCTCCCCGATGCTCTTCCCGTCGGCGGGCACGGGGTTGCCGTTCTCGTCCTCCAGCCGGACCTCTACCATGGCCAGGGGCAGCATGTTCGTCCGCAGCGCCTCCCAGGCCTCGGGCGTGCCCGGCTCGACGCCCCTGGGCACCACCGAGATGGTGGCCGCCAGCTGGTCGGAGCCACCGTAGATCACGCTGTAGGCGATGCCCCGCTCCCGCGCCCGCCGCGCCAAGCCCGACGGCACCGGGCTGCCGCCGGTGAGGATCTTGTACCCCTTGAGCTCGGCCACGCCGGCCTGGTCGGCCGCCTCCAGCAACATGTGGAGCTGGGTCGGCACCATGTTGGACCAGGTGACCCCTTCGTCCAGGATCAGGCGCACCTGCTCGGCGGGAGTGGCTTTACCGGGCAGCACCAGCTTGGCGCCCAGGTAGGGGACGAACAGGGCGGTACCCCACCCGTGGATGTGAAAGAACGGGATGCACGGCATGTACACGTCCCGGCTGCCGGCCGCCGCTCCGGTGGGATGGGTGGCCAGGTGGTGCAGGATGCCCAGTGACGCCAGCAGCATGTCCCGGTGCCGGTAGAGCATCCCCTTGGGCCGGCCGGTGGTGCCGGTGGTGTAGAAGATGGAATACGGATCGGTCTCGCGGACCCGCGCCGCCTCGTCCGGCACTTCGGCCCGGCCCTCCTGGACCAGTTCCTCGTGAGTGGGCGTGCCCGGCTCGGGCGACTCGTCACCGTCCGTCAGCCAGACCCAGTTCCGGAAGAGCGGCCGCGCCTTGGCCAGCGGCTGCTGAAACCCTTCCCAGACGAACATCCACTCCACGCCGGCATGCTGGAGGCTGTAGAGGAGGTCGTCGGGCGGAAGGCGGAAGTTGATGGTGTGCAACACGGCCCCCAGCATGGAGCTGGCGTAGTGCAGCTCCAGGTACCGGTGGCTGTTGACGTCCATGACCCCCAGCACGGTGCCCCGGCCCACGCCTTGCTTCTTCAGGCTCTGGGCCGGCCGCAGCACCCGCTCGTAGAACTGCCCGTAGGTGAACCGCCGCCTCCCGTAGACGATCTCGGAGTCCGGCCCGTTGTGCAGAGCGCTCTTCAACACCTCGTGGACGACCAGCTCGCGCACCGTGCGCTCCCCCTCTCCGCGTGGTCAGTGATCGCTCGGGCCCGGCCGGCGGGCCGGCCCGTGCGGGCTCCCCGTCGTCGTGTCCCCGTGGTCGTGGACCCCTGGTTCCCGAATTGCAGATTTGCCAATTGCGCAATTGCCAATCGAGGCTTCCGCCTCCCCGCCTCCGCCTCGCCTCCCATCCCCCCACCAGCGGGGTAAGGGCCGCCCCGGGGACCGGCCGGCACCTAGGCCGACCACACCTCCGGCTTGTCCAGCGCCCAGGCCGGGTACTCCTCCCCTAGGAGGAACCGGCGGGCGTACAGCGCGGCCAAGTTGGCGTAGCGGTCCCCAGCGGTTTCCGCCAGCTTGTACAGGAGGCCCACCTGGGCGGCGTCGGCCAGCCGGGCCGTGGCATCCTTGGCGTACCACTGGGCCTCTTCGGGCTTGCTGCCGGCCAGCCGGGCCAGGGTGGCCTCGATGACCTCCCGGGCGGTCCGGGCCTCGGCCGTGCCGGCCTTCTCCAGCATCGGGATGAACTCGGCCAGGAAGGCCTCGTGGGCCCGCTTCTTGTGCATGGCCTCCAGCAGGTCCAGGGCCTGAATGTTGCTGGGCCCCTCCCAGATGGGCGTGATCAGCGCCTCGCGGTGCCAGCGGGCCACGGCGTACTCCTCCAGGAACCCGAGCCCGCCGAAGAGCTCCATGGCCAGCCGCGTCACCTCGGCGGCGTGGTCGGCGGTGCGGTTCTTGGCCAGGTGGGAGAGGAACCGGGCGTAGTGGTAGCGGGACGTGTAGGGCGGTAACTCGTCCCACGCCTTCTCGAAGAGGTCGGCGGCGTGGAAGCCCAGCATCAGGCCGCCGGCGATGCGCACGGCCATGTCGGTCAGGTCGCGGCGAATCAGCGGGTGGTCCACCAGCTGCCGGCCGAAGGAGCGGCGGCGACGCACCCGCTCCAGCACCTCCAGGTGCGCCTTGCGGGCGATGCCCATGCCGGCGATGGCGTTGGCCAGCCGGGAGACCGTGAGAACCTCGAGGGTGTAGTAGATCCCCTTCTCGGCCTCGCCCACCAGGAAGGCCTCGCTGCCCCGGAAGTCGACCTCGCCGGAGGGGACGGCGCGGGTGGCGCTCTTGTCCTTAAGCCGGCGGACGTGGTAGTTCAGCTCGCCGGCCCGGTTCATCCGGGGCACGAGGAAGAGGGCCAGCCCCTTGGGCCCGGCGGGCGCCCCTTCCGGCCGGGCGGTGACCACGGCCACGTCGGTCAGGCCGGCGCCGCTGCAGAAGTACTTCTCGCCGTCCAGACGCCAGGCGTCGCCGTCGCGGGTGGCCCGGAGGGTGTTGGCGCCCAGGTCGCTGCCGCCCTGGATCTCCGTCATCCAGGTGGCACCCCAGAACTCGCCGCGGAGCAGCTTGTCCTTCCACTCGGCGAACTCCGGGGCGTATTTGTGAATGATGTAGGCGGTCTGGTTGGTGATAGTCAGGATGCAGTAGATGCCGGGGTCGGCCACCAGGTAGCCCAGGGCGTAGTGGTGGTGCCAGCTCCCGCCCTCATAGGGCGGGCGGTTCATGGGCGCCAGCTCCCGCAGGAGGGCCTCCTGGGCCGGCGACAGGCGCACCCTGTCCACCCGGTTGCCGTCCAGGTCGTGCATGACCAGCACCGGCGGGGCGTCGTGGTCCACGTGGTAGGCGACCTCGTAGACCTCCTTCCCCGCCAGGGCGCCGAAGCGCCGCAGTTCCTCCTCGTGGGCGGCGAAACCCGGCCAGTAATGGGCGAGCACGTGGCGCAGGTCCGGGTCCCGCTCCCAGTGGTTCTGCTCGTAGGCGTAGGACTGGTACCTCACGGTTCATCCCCCTCGATCCGGCCGGGTGGCGGGCTGCCCCTCGCCGCCGCCATCCGGGCTGGCGACCGAGCCCGTCGCCCGTTCGTCCGTTGAACGGGCCGATGAACTGGCGGGCGCGCCGGCCGCGGTGATGCGCTCGATAAAGGCCAGTAACTGGGCCTCGCGGTCCGCCCTCGTCCATTCCGACAGCGTCAGCACGGCGAACAGGTTGAAGGCGGCGCCCAGGCTCATCATCTGCCAGGCGATCACCCGGGCGGGGACGTCGCGGCGGATCTCCCCCTGCTCCTGTCCCTGCCGGGCGACGTCTTCCAGGTACCGGGCGTACTTGCGGTAACTCTCGGCCAGGAACTGGCGGATCTCCGGGTCGCTGTCCTCGGAGACGGCCTTGAAGAACACCTTCAGGTCCTCGCTGTTCCGGTCCACGAGATCCAGGTAGTCCTGGCCGATGCGCCGCAGGCAGGCCAGGCTCGACGTCTCGGACCGGCGGATGGTGTCCCAGCGCCGGAAGATCCGCTGGGTGACGTCCTCCAGCACCGCCAGGAAGAGGTGCTTCTTGGACGGGTAATAGCGGTAGATGAGCGGCTCCGAGACGCCCGCCTCGGCGGCGATCTCCGCCGTGGTGCTCGACCGGTAGTTGGACCGGGCGAAGACCGACTTGGCCGTGAGCAGGATCTGCTCGGGCCGTTTCGTTCTCGCTCGCCGCGGGCTGATCTTCGACTCACCCCCCGTCCGGCTCGGACGCAAGCCGCGGACTGTGTTTGTGGATCATGGAGTCCCATAATGACGGTGTCCAGACTGAAAGAAAAAGTGAGTGATTACTAACTAACGAAATACGTACGAGGGCGTCACAATCCTCCTGCCAACTCTCCACCGTCCCGGACAATTCGCGACATGTGCATCATACAGCGGTGATCCACGGGGGTTCCGCTGGCCGGCGCGTAAACGACGAAGGGGATGACAAAGGGAAGGGTATAGGACTGATCGGCCGCCACGGCCATCGCCTGTGGCCATGCACGCACGCTCTTGTGCGGTACCGTCATGTTTCACGCGCCCAGTCGATCGGCATTAACCGCACAGCGTGAGAAAGGCTGAGAAGGTCCCAGAGAAAGGGCACATGCTCAAGACCGACGGTGACCAGTACGCGCCCGTCCAGGTATTCTGCGCAGACATCGACGATGTTGGCGGCCATGCGCAGGTTGCGGGCCTGCCAGAGGCGCGCCTCTTGGACGGGAAGGGCTTGCTGTTGCAGACGATGCTTGACACGGATCACCTCCATCACCGCGGGATCGAAAAACGCCCGCACGCCGCACTCGGACCGCCGGATCAATTGGAGAAAAACGTCTGTGACCGCCTGCCAGGCAGTTTCCACCGAATCTTTTTGGGCCACGCCGCAAGAATTGCCACGGGATCCGGCATGGGCTTCGCCGCCGGAACGCTGATTCGATTCGGCAACGTCTTCGTCCCGGTAAGCGTCGATGGGGCGAAAGGCAATGCCTCTTTCTCGGCACAAGGGCAGGATACATTCCCTGTATTCCACCGGGCCGCAGTAGCCCTCACGTGTGCCGCCGGCCGTGGCCTCCCAATCTTCCGGGCGAACCTCCCCACATATGCAGTCGGGGTCGAAGGTCAGGATCAACGAACGCAGGATGTTGTAGTCGTAATGGGCGAAGGCCGGGTCCTTGTGCAGATCGTGCAGGGTCGGCAGGATGGCCACGGTGCAGGTGCCGGCGCTCCCATGGCCACGGTCGCCACGGTTGATCACGCGACGGTCGTCATTATGGGCCACGCGTGAAACCTCCTCGCCGGCGATCGGTCTTCTATCTGGTGTAACTCATACGCTAACTCCCAGCAACCTCCAGGCGCGCGAACTCCTAACTTCGGCCCTTAATCCGCTCCATCTGTTAAGGTTCCATTTTATTACCATACTGCTTGCGATGGCCGTTGTCAGGTCCCTTGACACTTACTGGACAGGCCGAGAAAGGTGCTGCTAGATTAGTGGACGAGTGCGGGAATGTGCACCCACTACCTCATTTCCCAACCGGCAAGTCAGGTCAATCTCGTCCTCAAACCTCTATTGCATCCGCCACTTACACCGCAGAAAGGGTGATCCGGTGTGGCCAAGGTGCTCATCCTCACGGGTGACGCCGTGGAAGCGCTGGAAGTCTACTACCCCCTGTACCGGTTGAAGGAAGCAGGGCACGAGGCCCACGTGGCGGCACCGACGAAGAAGACGTTGCGGACCGTCGTCCACGACTTTGAGCCGGGCTGGGAGACGTTCACGGAGAAGCCGGCCTACCAGCTGCAGGCGGACCTCGCCTGTCGACGTGAAGCCCGAGGAGTACGACGGGCTGATCCTACCCGGCGGCCGGGCACCGGAATACATCCGGCTGAACGAGCACGTGCCGCGCATCGTGGGCCACTTCTTTGAGGCCAACAAGCCCATCGGCGCCATCTGCCATGCCGCCCTGGTGTTCGCGCGGCTGAAGGGCCACCTGAAAGGGCGAAAGTTGACGGCGTATACCGCCTGCCGGCCGGACGTGGAGTCTCTGGGCGCGTCCTACGTGACCGAGCCGCTGCACGTCGACGGCAACCTGGTGTCGGCCCACGCGTGGCCCGATCTGCCCGGCTTCATGCGCGAATTCCTGCGGCGGCTTGACGATTTAACCCGTAATCAGTAACCACTGGTGCTTTGCCACCGACGGCAGGCGTCGGGCGATAGCGCATGACCCCCCACCCCAGGGGGTGGGGGGTCTTCCATGCCGCTTTCCGTAGAACGCAAGGGGTGGGTGGCAGGCTTCATTGAGATTGGCAATTGCGGTTCGTCGTGCTGACAACATGCACATACTAGCGGGTTACCGTAGGACGGTTCCAACGCCTTGTCCCTCTTCCTTGGCATTCTGACCTCCCTGAATGCGGTCAAGTCCCGAACTGTCTGTAAAAGCGGTCTGGGTCATGCCACGGTGGCAGGGGGTGAAACCTCTTTCTGCGCCGCTCTTTGCCGTTGCCGCTCCTCGATGTAGCGCTCCAGCTGCTTTCGTTCGTGCTCGCTGAACTGCACCCGCCGCCAGCGCTCACTCGCCCGCCACAGCACGGCGAAGACCAGCTTCAGGCACTCCCGCTCGCTCCGAAACCGCGGGATCACCTTGGCGCGCCGCCGCTCCTCCTCGAAGCTGCGCTCCACCAGGTTGGTGGTCCGGACATGCTTGCGGTGGGCGGCGGGTAGCCGCAGGTGCGCCAGGCTCGCTTCCAGGTCCTCCTCCAGGCTCCGCATGGCCGAGGGATACTCCCGCCCGAACCGCTCCACCACCTCGGCCACCAGCCGCCGGCCCTGCTCGATATCCGGTGCGTCCCGGATCGCCTCCAGGTAGGGCTTGAGCACGGGCCGCGCCTCCTCCGGCACCTTGGCCAGCACGTTCCGCATCTTGTGCACCCAGCAGCGGATGCGCTCCGCCTCCGGCCACATGGCTTCCACCGCCTGGATCAGCCCCGGCGCCCCGTCCGTCGTCACCGTCAGCGGCGTCTTCAGCCCCCGGCGCACCAGATCCCGGAAGTGCTCCAGCCAGTCCTCGTAGCGCTCCTTGTTGCCCAGGCTCAGGTGCACCAGCACCTTGCTGCCGTCGCTCAAGATGGCCCAGGTGACCAGGATGCCCTCACGGCAGCCCGCCTGCCGGCGCAGCGACTCGTAGATGGCGTCGGCGAACAGCTACACCACGTCGAGGCCTGACAGGTCCCGCTGGGCAAAGGCCTCGAACTCCTCGTGGAGCGCCTCGGTGATCCGGCTCACGGTGGACCGGCTCAAAAGCGGCGCTTCGCTGCCCGCCAGCTCCGCCAGCGCATCCTCGATGTCCCGGGTAGAGAGGCCCCGGGCGTACATCTCCACCACCAGGCGCTCCAGCACGTCCGTCCGCCGCTTGAGGGCCCTCCACAGCGTGGGCTGGCACAGTCCCTCCATGCCCCGCACCTGGGGGACGTCGATCTCGAGCCGCCCCTCGGCGCAACGCAGCGTCCGCGGCTTGTAGCCGTTGCGGGCGCCTTCCTGGCCCGGCTCGCGCCGCTCGTAGCGTCCGCGCCCCAAAAGCTCCGTGACCTCTGCCTCCAGCAGCTCCTGGATGAGCTTGCGGGCGCCCAGGCGGACGAGGGCATGGGTCAGGTCCTCGACCTCCGTACCCTCCCGGGCCTGCTCGGCCAGCTGCCGGGCCAGCTCCGCCAACTGCTGGCTGGGTGGTATCCTGGACATCGGTCTGGGTCCTCCTCGGTGTGCCCCAGCTGGGGCGAGTTTTCCGACGCCACCGATGGTAGCCCAGACCGCTTCGCGTTTACAGACAGTTTAGGACGTCACCATCATGGAATTCCCCACCTCCGCGATCATGGAATTCCCCAGCGGGACGGGCCTCAGGCAGGGGCAGATCGAATCCGGCCCTCAACCCACACCGGGAGGTTGAGGGCATGGCGCGGAGGTCGTGGACCGTGGTCCAGATTGTTGACATCTACCTGCATTGGCAGGCAGGCCGTAGCATCCAGGCCATCGCCCGCAGCCTGGGCATCGACCGCAAGACGGTACGCAAGTACATCCGGGTCGCGTTGGCGGCAGGGTTCGAGCCGGGTGTGGCACGCACACCGGAGCAATGGCGCGCGTTCGTGCGCGAGCGGTTCCCCGGGCTGGAGGATCCCCGCCGGCGCTCGGACCGTTTCGCCTTGCTCGACCCCTACCGGGACTTCATCCGCGAGGGCCTTGCAACCAACCGGATGAGCACGGTACACCGGCGCCTGGTGGCCCAGACGGGCCTGCCCGTGAGCATCGCCACCTTCCGGCGCTACGTGCACGCCACGTTCCCGGAGCTGCTCCTGCCCGCGGCCTCGGTGCCCGTGTGGCGACCGGAGGTGGAGCCCGGTGAAGAGGCGCAGGTGGATTTCGGCTACCTGGGGCTCTGGCTGGACCCGGTTCGCCAGCGCACCATGCGGGTGTACGCCTTCACCATGGTGCTCAGCTACAGCCGCCACCTCTTCGCCCGGCTGGTCACACGCCTGGACCAGGAGACCTGGCAGGACGGCCACGTGCGCGCTTTCGCCTTCTTCGGCGGCATCCCACGGCGCATCGTCCCCGACAACCTCAAGCCCGGCGTGCTCAAGCCCGACCTGTACGATCCCGTGCTGAACCGAACGTACGCCGAGCTGGCCGCGCACTACGGCTTCCTCATCGACCCGGCTCGAGCCGGCCGCCCGAAGGACAAGCCGCGCGTGGAGCGCGCCATTCCCTACCTGCGAGAGAGCTTCTGGCAGGGACAGGCGTTCGTCCACCTCGACGCCGCCAACCGGGAGCTGGAGCGTTGGTGCCTCGAAGTGGCCGGGCAGCGCGTGCACGGCACGACCCGCCGCCGGCCCGTCGAGGTGTTCTGCGCCGAGGAACGCCCACGCCTTTTGCCCCTGCCTGCTACGCCGTGGGAGCCATGGATCTGGACCGTGGCCAAGGTGGCACCCGACAGTTACTGCGGCGTCGCCGGTGCGCTGTACTCGGTGCCCTACACCTTGCGCGGTCAGCGCCTGGATGTGCGCCTCACCCCGAAACGGGTGCAGTTCTATCGCGGTGAGGACCTCGTCAAGACCCACGTGCGCGGGCCCAAGGGCAGCCGAACCACCGACCCGGCCGACCTGCCGCCGGACCGGGTCGCCTTCTACCAGCGCACGCCCCCGTGGTGCCTGCAACAGGCCCGCGCCCTGGGACCGTCCGTGTTCGAGCTCGTCCACCAGCTCCTCCAGGGGCATACGCTCACTCACCTGCGCCAGGCTCAGGGCATCCTCCGCCTCGGCGAGCGCTTCGGCCCCGGGCGATTGGAGGCCGCCTGCCAGCGCGCCCTGGAGTTCGGCGATCCCCGCTACCGCACTGTCAAGAACATCCTCGAACGCGGCTACGACCAAGCCTCGGGGCCTCAGCCGACCCCCGCGTGCCGCGGCGACGCCTACCTGCGGGGCCCCGGGGCCTATACCCTCACGCCCAGGAGGTGACCGCTGTGCAGGTGCATCAGCTCGAGCGCCTGCTCAAGAAGCTCAAGCTGGGGGGCATGCTCGCCACTCTCCAACAGCGGTTCGAGCAGGCCCAGGGCCAGCAGCTCGGCTACCTCGAGTTCCTCGTGCTCCTGCTGGAGGACGAGATCGCCCGCCGCGACCAGAAGACCCTCGCCCTGCGCGTGGCCAAAGCCCGTTTTGAGGAGGTCAAGACGCTGACCGACTTCGACTTCCGGGCCAGCCCGAAGATTCCCGCCGCCCTCATCCGCGACCTGGCTACCCTGCGCTTCCTCCAGCGCCAGGAGTCCGTGCTCATCTGCGGGCCTGTGGGCGTGGGCAAGTCCCACATCGCCCAAGCCCTCGGGTACCTCGCCTGCCAGCAGGGCTACCGCGTCCGCTACGTCAAGACGCCCCGCCTGCTGGCCGATCTCGGCGGTGGCCGTGCCGACGGCACCTACGACACTCGCCTACGTAGCTACCTCGGTCCGGACCTGCTCATCCTCGACGACTTCGGCCTGCAGGCGTTCACCGCCACCCAGTCCGAGGACCTCGATCAGCTCATCTGCGAGCGGTACCTGCGCCGCTGCACCATCGTCGTCTCCAACCGGCCGCCGCAGGAGTGGTACACCCTCTTCGCCGATCCCGTGCTGGCCGAAGGTGCGCTGGACCGGCTTGTCAACGCCTCGCACCACGTGCTTATGGACGGGCCCAGTTACAGGCCCCGCAAACGGCCCGGCAGCACCACCACCCTAACCGCCGATCCCACCGGGGAGGTGATGCCGTCCGCGTAGCGAAACAGCCGAGTCGACCCCAAGTGGGGCAATCCGTGATCGCCCCACTGGGGAATTCCATGATCGGAGCCGTGGGGAATTCCGTGATCGAACCCTGGGGAATTCCGTGATCGTCGACAGTACAGCATGATTGAAATATGCATCATGTTTCCCACGACATTGACCGTTCGATCCAAATCCGCTCCGAGTTGGTCACGTCCCGTCAAGTGGTGTGATTTGCGCTCCCCTCGGGTTTGAACGCCTTACATGGCCAGCACCTTCAGGGTTGCTTCGGTTTCATGGAGCCGCGTAGCCTCATGTGATGTACACGCGTCAATCTTGGCCATCGACTCCAGGCTGAAGTACCGCCGGGACACCAGCCATTCGTCCTGTTGCTCCTCGAGAAGAGCTCCCAACAGGCGGATGGCGGCGGCCATGTTCGGGAAGATCCCCACCACGTCGCAGCGCCGGGCCAGTTCCCGATTCAGCCGCTCCAGAACGTTGGTCGAGTGGATCCGCCGCCAGTGCTCGGTCGGGAAGGCCATGTACGCCAGCACGTCCTCCATTGCATCCCGAAGCAGAGCGGCGGCCTGGGGGAATCGCCGGTCCAGGTTGGCTGCCACGTGTTCCAGCTGCTCCCGGGCGGACTCCAGGTCGGGCTGGGCGAAGATCGTCCGCACCAGGGCCGCCACCATCGGCTGGGCGTGCTTGGGCACCCGGGCCAGCAGGTTCCGCATGAAGTGCACGCGGCACCGTTGCCAGCTGGCGCCCGCCAGCACCTCGCTGATGGCGCGCTTGAGCCCCTCATGGGCATCGGAGATGACGAGGCGAACACCCTTGAGCCCGCGGGCCACCAGGCTGCGGAGAAACGCGAGCCAGAACTCGTACGTCTCGGCGGCGCCCACGTCAAAGCCCAGCACCTCGCGCTCCCCGGTTCGCTTCACCCCGACGGCGATGACCGCGGCCATGTTCACCACCCGGTGGTCCTGCCGCACCTTGATCGGCTTGGCGTCGAGCCAAACGTAGGGGTACTCGCCTTCCAGGGGACGGTTGCGGAAGCGCTCCATCCGCTCGTCCAGTTCCGCGCAGAGTCGCGACACCTCGCTCTTGCTGATGCCGTCCAGGCCCAAGGCCCGGACCAGGTCGTCGACCTTCCGGGTGCTGACCCCCTGCACATAAGCCTCCTGCACCACGGCGACCAGGGCCCGTTCCGCCCGCCGGCGTGGCTCCAGCAGGCTTGGGAAGTAGCTGCCCTGGCGGAGCTTTGGGATCCGCAGCTCGATGGTGCCCACGCGGGTATCCCAGGGCCGGGAGCGATAGCCGTTCCGGTAGGTCTTGCGCGTTTCCGTGCGCTCGTACCGCTGAGCGCCAACGAGTTCGCTCACCTCGAGCTCCATGAGCTGTTGGGCCAGCCAGCGTAGTCCTTCCCGCAGGGCATCGGCTTCCGGCTCCCCCTGGTGTTTGCGTAGAAGCTCGAGAAGTGCCATCCTGAAATCAGCGGTCACCGGTGAGCGGACCTCCCTTCATGGCGGTTCTTGTCCAACCCGAAGGGGAGCCACCGGTGACCTTTCTTGTCAAGGGCCACCAGGCTCGGGCCCTACAGCCCGGCGATTTCCACCACCACCTGGGACACTAACTCCGAGTTCCACAACAAACCGATCGCTAAATACTTGCCGCGTTGCGCCCGAGTGCGCTGCTGCAGTTCATCAAAGTAACTATCGCCAAAGTCAACACAAACGAGAAGCCGAACCTCGGCCGCAGAGAAAATGATCTTTTGGAAATCCTCTTGCACTGCCAGTCGACCAGCTAGCTCACTTTCGCATGCCAACACAAGTCTCTTGATCCACCCGTCGTCATCTACTTCCACCCAGCACAAGTCCCACAGCCACTCACCGTTGTGGTACTTGCTACGAACATGAAGCCCCTTGCTACGCCCCAGCTCCCCCAGCCCACGGAGAATTGCTTCGGTGGCCATCGACCACTGCCAGCCTGGGTCGGAGGGGCGGAGAGATAGACTATCAAGGCTCTCTTGAATGGACCGTTGGATCTCATCTGCCGACACCACGGAGTGGGTCCAGCCCGCCACTTCCCACCACCTCCCAATTGTATGCAATTCGTCCCAGATACAGCTGTACCTTCCGCGAACGGTATACAAGGACGCGCTAGGCGCGTAAGTTTGCACTTGGTTTTCAAGGACTGGCCCTGGCGCCTGGTCTGTGCGTCTCCGAGAAAGAGCTGGCGTAATTCGTGGCAGCTTGACCTTTTTGATGAAATTGCCATCCCGGGCGTTCATCGTCTGGCCATGGTGCATAAGCGAGGAGCGCGGGAGGATCCCCTGCGCCAGGTCCTCACAGAATGATAAAGGCCGAGCCTATCAGGCACGGCCTGCGACCTATCCCAGAGGAGGTACCCTCAAAAGGTGTGTAAATGGCGAAGGCGGTGTACCCTCCTCTTGGTGAACAACGAGGGCTTGGAAGCCCGGAGGGAGGAGAGCCACCGCCATGCACCAGCGGACCACGTCGGGGAACCTGACGTCAAGCCCCACCTGGGAAGGACTGCACGAGTGGCTGCGGAACGCGATCCAGGCGCTGATCCAGGAGGCGCTGGAGGCCGAGGTGACCGAGCTTTTGGGCCGGGTCCGCTACCAGCGGCGTGCCGCCGTCGATGCACCGGCCGGGTACCGGAACGGGTACGGCAAGCCGCGGAAGCTGACCACCCCCATGGGCACCCTGACCCTGCGGCGTCCCCGGGTGCGGGGCCTCGAGGAGCGGTTCGAGAGCCGGATCCTGCCTCTGTTCGTTCGGCGCACGAAGGAGGTCTCGGAGCTGTTGCCGGAGCTGTACCTGCACGGGCTGGCCGAGGGGGACTTCGACCTGGCCCTGCGGGGGCTGCTCGGTGAAGAGGCGCCGCTTTCCGCCCGGACGGTGGCGCGCCTGAAGGAGCGGTGGCAGGCGGAGTGGGAGGCCTGGCGGACGCGGCGGCTGGATGCGCTGCAGGTGGTCTACCTGTGGGTGGACGGGGTGTACGTGAAGGCGGGGTTGGAGCGGGAGCGGGCGGCGCTGCTCGTGGCCGTGGCGGGCCTCGTGGACGGCCGCAAGGAGGTGGTGGCGGTTGTGCCGGGCTACCGGGAGTCGGTGGCGAGCGGGTCGGAGGTGCTGCGGGACCTGCGGGACCGAGGGATGAACGCGCCCAGGCTGGTGATCGGGGACGGGCACCTAGGGATCTGGGGCGCGCTGCGCAACGTCTGGCCGGAAGCGGAGGAGCAGCGCTGCTGGAACCACAAGGTGCTCAACGTGCTGGAGCAGCTGCCGCGCCGGCAGCAGGCCGTGGCCAAGCCCATGCTCCGGGCCATCGCCTACGCCCCGACCCGGGCGGAGGCGGAACGGAAGCGCAAGGCGTTCGAGGCCTGGTGTCACCGGCACGGCTACGGGAAGGCGGCGGAGACGCTGGGGCGGGACTGGGAGCGCATGGTGACGTTTTACCGGTACCCCAAGGAGCACTGGCGCCACCTGCGGACCACAAACGTGGTGGAATCCCCCTTCGCCGCGCTGCGGCTGCGTACGGACGCGGCCAAGCGGTTCAAGAAGGTGGAGCGGGCCACGGCGGTGATCTGGAAGATGCTCATGGTGGCCCAGACCCGCTTCCGGCGGCTAAGCGCCCCGGAGTTGCTGGCCAAGGTCTACGCCGGGGCGCGGTACGAAGACGGCATCGAGGTCGCGGAGAAGGGGGTCGCCGCCTGAGCGCATTTACACACCTATTGACGGAAGCTCTCCCAGAGTACTGGTACCGTATACCGTTACGCGCTTTGCGCCTCAACGTGAGGAGTGTGGGCTATCCCCTTGCGCCGCCGGTGACGTCCTAAACTGTCTGTAAACGCGAAGCGGTCTGGGCTACCATCGGTGGCGTCGGAAAACTCGCCCCAGCTGGGGCACACCGAGGAGGACCCAGACCTATGTCCAGGATACCACCCAGCCAGCAGTTGGCGGAGCTGGCCCGGCAGCTGGCCGCGCAGGCCCGGGAGGGTACTGAGGTCGAGGACCTGACCCATGCCCTCGTCCGCCTGGGCGCCCGCAAGCTCATCCAGGAGCTGCTGGAGGCAGAGGTCACGGAGCTTTTGGGGCGCGGACGCTACGAGCGGCGCGAGCCTGGCCAGGAAGGCGCCCGCAACGGCTACAAGCCGCGGACGCTGCGTTGCGCCGAGGGGCGGCTCGAGATCGACGTCCCCCAGGTGCGGGGCATGGAGGGACTGTGCCAGCCCACGCTGTGGAGGGCCCTCAAGCGGCGGACGGACGTGCTGGAGCGCCTGGTGGTGGAGATGTACGCCCGGGGCCTCTCTACCCGGGACATCGAGGATGCGCTGGCGGAGCTGGCGGGCAGCGAAGCGCCGCTTTTGAGCCGGTCCACCGTGAGCCGGATCACCGAGGCGCTCCACGAGGAGTTCGAGGCCTTTGCCCAGCGGGACCTGTCAGGCCTCGACGTGGTGTACCTGTTCGCCGACGCCATCTACGAGTCGCTGCGCCGGCAGGCGGGCTGCCGTGAGGGCATCCTGGTCACCTGGGCCATCTTGAGCGACGGCAGCAAGGTGCTGGTGCACCTGAGCCTGGGCAACAAGGAGCGCTACGAGGACTGGCTGGAGCACTTCCGGGATCTGGTGCGCCGGGGGCTGAAGACGCCGCTGACGGTGACGACGGACGGGGCGCCGGGGCTGATCCAGGCGGTGGAAGCCATGTGGCCGGAGGCGGAGCGCATCCGCTGCTGGGTGCACAAGATGCGGAACGTGCTGGACAAGGTGCCGGAGGAGGCGCGGCCCGTGCTCAAGCCCTACCTGGAGGCGATCCGGGACGCACCGGATATCGAGCAGGGCCGGCGGCTGGTGGCCGAGGTGGTGGAGCGGTTCGGGCGGGAGTATCCCTCGGCCATGCGGAGCCTGCAGGAGGACCTGGAAGCGAGCCTGGCGCACCTGCGGCTACCCGCCGCCCACCGCAAGCATGTCCGGACCACCAACCTGGTGGAGCGCAGCTTCGAGGAGGAGCGGCGGCGCGCCAAGGTGATCCCGCGGTTTCGGAGCGAGCGGGAGTGCCTGAAGCTAGTCTTCGCCGTGCTGTGGCGGGCGAGTGAGCGCTGGCGGCGGGTGCAGTTCAGCGAGCACGAACGAAAGCAGCTGGAGCGCTACATCGAGGAGCGGCAACGGCAAAGAGCGGCGCAGAAAGAGGTTTCACCCGCTGCCACCGTGGCATGACCCAGACCGCTTTTACAGACAGTTCGGGACTTGACCTGCGCCGCCGGCGCCGGACTTCCTGGCGTTCGACGGACATGTAGCAACGGGAACGCGGATTCCAGCGCATGATATACCGTCCCTCGGCCACGCCTTTTTCTCCCAGAAGGGCTAGGAGTTGCTTGCTGCTCGTCCGGCCGGTCTTCTTGTTCACCAGCCATGCTTCGGTGTCGGCCGGACCCGCCTTCGCCAGTGCTAGCTTGCCCCCGCGAACCCCCAAAAGGATTCTCAGCGGCTGATCCTGCTTATCGTCCCCCAGAAGCTCACGTCGCAACGTGCTGGAAAGAACGACGGCCTTCTGATCCACGGTCACCGCCAGGGTTTCACGCCTCGTCTGCTTGTTTCCATCTCCTGTCTTACGAATCCACTCGACCGCCCCCGGGGCCTACCTCCCTTGGTTATATGAAGAGAGTCACGCGCCGGCCGAACTGCTCTGCCTGTACCATCCAGTACAAGCATAAGCATATCGACGGCAGAGCAATGCGAAAAAGGCATCATTGCCCCGCATTTCGTGACTCATCGTCTTGATTGTCCCCAAGGAGGTGCAACCATGGGACAGATGTTACACACCCCCTCTGCCTGAACTGCTGGCACCGGACTCGGACACCGGGAACCCCGGCTACACGGATCGGGTTTGCGAAGCACATGCGCTGCTAATGTTCCAGAATGCGGCGCTGGCGTGCGAATTTCCTCGTGTGACTCCTTGATCGCTGGATGCACCCGCACCCCCTAGCAGAAGATACGGTCCGGTCGGTTCGACGAGGACCGGGCCTTCAAGCTGTGCCTGCAGCTCACAGGACTCCCCTTTCACCGCAACCACCGGCGCAACCCCGCTCCCGGGTATCCTTCTTGAACCACAAGGTCCGCCCTTAGAGCTTCTTCTGTGGAAGGTTCGTGCCGCCATGTTGTCGTACCATTCGACGGTTGTCGTGCTCTCCCCATCCTTCATCCCGTGAGACGTACACGGATAGGACCAATGAGGCCCAATGAGCTCCTGGGGCAAATTAGAGGCCTTGGCGGCGGCTACATGGTTGGCACCGCCCCTCCGTCGAAACAAAGAACCACCTCGCAGCAGGAAGGAGGTGGTTACATGCCCGGCGTAGACGCCCTCGATGTAGACACGCTCAACGAACGGGTACGCGAATGGACAGAAGAAGCCTTGGCAAAGTTACGCGAGATGGGGGTACCCTTGATTAATCTCAGGGCCTTACGTTATGCGGAGCTCCCGCCGGCGGTCGATTTCGGCATGGACTGGGAACCCCAGGCAAAGGCCCGGTAACCCTCAAGTTTTCCGTCTCCACGTCATCGCTGCTCCAGCAGGGAGCTGACGCCATCGTAAGGCACGTGTTGGCCCACTTTTCCTAAGACCCCGCTCCCCCCTGGTGACCGCTCAGGCTTGTGCCTGGGCGGTTACTGCTTCTTAGCCGCTCGGCAGCCGGTTAGCCTATGGCCTCCGGTCGCACCGTCAAGGGGCGCCTGGCCCTGCGCGCCAAGGGCTGCCAGCAGCCTGGCGCCTTTTCCAGATGGCGTTCCTTCCGGCCCTGGTGGGGTACCCAGGTCTGGCGGCCAGCAAAGCGGCTCAGCGAGGCGCGCAACGGGGCGCATTGTGGGCCACAGACAAGGGGGCAGGGTCCAGCTGGGTGCCGCTCCTTGCACATCAATTCGCACGACAAAAGAACACGCAAATGTCGTAATCATAATCGCTCTTTTAACAACATGTATCGCGCCAATGCCTGCATTTCAATTACCTCCGAAACACTCAGACGTCGTTTGTACTTGCTTTTACCATGTGCAGCCACCCTATCCCGAATTTCATGGAATTCAACAATCTTGTTGAAGAGCGTATCCTTCTTCCGAAACCCTAACCGAATATCAGGATCAAAACCTTTGCTCCGAAGAAGTACTGCCAATTTATGAGGCTTAGTCTTGGTAGGTTCCCCGATAATAGCTTCGATACACTTGAACGCGTTTTGCGCCGCGGATTCGGCTTCCGATACAGAAACGTGCGGCTTGAATTGATCATCATATCCTTGTACCTGCCAGTCGCAGTGGTCCCATCCTAGCTCCTTAATACTTTGATAAAGATAAAATGCGGATCTCCGGAAATCTTCGTCCCTGAAGCAGCTGTTAATCCATGGAAAACATTTTTCAAAAGGAATGCCTGGCACACTGTATGCACGAAAGACCCTTTCGAACTCTTCTATTGCACGAAAGCAGGAGTAGATCTCATCCAAGCAGTTTTCCAACAACCATTGCTTGCTTAGGGGTACAGTAAGCCGTGATCTAATATCGTGAGGTAGGGGCAATGGAGACAACCCTAATTCTACATGAGAACAGAAGGCTAAAATAGTGTACACAGCTTGCATGCTTTCCACCATTTCTAGAGCCGTCTCAAATGAGACTGGCCTCCCACAATCCAATACTAGCATTGCATAGATGACAGTGCTCCGTGGTATGTCTTTTTTTAAGGTAATCCAGTCGACCCGCGGCGGCTCGTGAAAGGACTTTTCCGTTATCCAAGGTGTGCATTCAGGTACGCATTCCATCTGTTCCCGAAAACCAAGTATTAGGTAGTAACGACTGTGTTCCATTGAATTAGCCCCCCGCAGTGCCGGGATCATCGGCGCGTCGCCGAGATTCTTGACGAGTGGCGCGACATGAGCAGGGCCCCCGGTTATCGCCTATGATTTCGGCAACATCTCAAACAGTGAGATACAACGCGCTAGAGTCGCCCGGTTAGTGTCCCAGGTGGTGGTGGAAATCGCCGGGCTGTAGGGCCCGAGCCTGGTGGCCCTTGACAAGAAAGGTCACCGGTGGCTCCCCTTCGGGTTGGACAAGAACCGCCATGAAGGGAGGTCCGCTCACCGGTGACCGCTGATTTCAGGATGGCACTTCTCGAGCTTCTACGCAAACACCAGGGGGAGCCGGAAGCCGATGCCCTGCGGGAAGGACTACGCTGGCTGGCCCAACAGCTCATGGAGCTCGAGGTGAGCGAACTCGTTGGCGCTCAGCGGTACGAGCGCACGGAAACGCGCAAGACCTACCGGAACGGCTATCGCTCCCGGCCCTGGGATACCCGCGTGGGCACCATCGAGCTGCGGATCCCAAAGCTCCGCCAGGGCAGCTACTTCCCAAGCCTGCTGGAGCCACGCCGGCGGGCGGAACGGGCCCTGGTCGCCGTGGTGCAGGAGGCTTATGTGCAGGGGGTCAGCACCCGGAAGGTCGACGACCTGGTCCGGGCCTTGGGCCTGGACGGCATCAGCAAGAGCGAGGTGTCGCGACTCTGCGCGGAACTGGACGAGCGGATGGAGCGCTTCCGCAACCGTCCCCTGGAAGGCGAGTACCCCTACGTTTGGCTCGACGCCAAGCCGATCAAGGTGCGGCAGGACCACCGGGTGGTGAACATGGCCGCGGTCATCGCCGTCGGGGTGAAGCGAACCGGGGAGCGCGAGGTGCTGGGCTTTGACGTGGGCGCCGCCGAGACGTACGAGTTCTGGCTCGCGTTTCTCCGCAGCCTGGTGGCCCGCGGGCTCAAGGGTGTTCGCCTCGTCATCTCCGATGCCCATGAGGGGCTCAAGCGCGCCATCAGCGAGGTGCTGGCGGGCGCCAGCTGGCAACGGTGCCGCGTGCACTTCATGCGGAACCTGCTGGCCCGGGTGCCCAAGCACGCCCAGCCGATGGTGGCGGCCCTGGTGCGGACGATCTTCGCCCAGCCCGACCTGGAGTCCGCCCGGGAGCAGCTGGAACACGTGGCAGCCAACCTGGACCGGCGATTCCCCCAGGCCGCCGCTCTGCTTCGGGATGCAATGGAGGACGTGCTGGCGTACATGGCCTTCCCGACCGAGCACTGGCGGCGGATCCACTCGACCAACGTTCTGGAGCGGCTGAATCGGGAACTGGCCCGGCGCTGCGACGTGGTGGGGATCTTCCCGAACATGGCCGCCGCCATCCGCCTGTTGGGAGCTCTTCTCGAGGAGCAACAGGACGAATGGCTGGTGTCCCGGCGGTACTTCAGCCTGGAGTCGATGGCCAAGATTGACGCGTGTACATCACATGAGGCTACGCGGCTCCATGAAACCGAAGCAACCCTGAAGGTGCTGGCCATGTAAGGCGTTCAAACCCGAGGGGAGCGCAAATCACACCACTTGACGGGACGTGACCGTCGCCCGGCCGGCTGGCGCGCGGCTTATTTAATATTTGAGAGCGTAAGCCAGGCCGTAGCGTTCGACAATCTGATGGGCTTCTCCTTGTGTGTGTCCTGTAACCTGGCAATAAGCCTGAGCGAGCGTGGCGGCCGGATCGAGGGATGGCCGGTGATCCGTGATAGACGTAGCTTCCCCGGAAGTTTGCAAATAGTTTGTAAAAAGGCCCCGCGCGCTACGTTCGGCGCCGGGGCCTATGCCAGGTAACCCTTGATATGCCTTGTGTGCCGGGGGTGGGCCTCGAACCCACACGGGCTACCCCCAGCGGATTTTAAGTCCTCGAGGGTGCCAGCGGCCTGAGCAAACTACTCCAGCGATTACAGCTGTCGGTTTCGGAAAACTCCACCAGTGGGGAGGCGCCGCCGTGGAACAAGGGACAGCGTTGCTGGTCAAACGCGATTACCGCCGTTCTGTGTCTTGTCCTTCCAGTTGGAGGCGCGGCGTTGACCATGAGCCAACTGCATAGGCGAGCGGTAAGTATTTCCCTGGCCCGGGCTAGTTCCCCCGGCCCATATTACTCCACGAACTCGAACCGTGCCGTGAAGTGGCGTAGCACCTTCGGCTCGTAAGTGAACCGGACGCCCCGCACCCGCTCCCGTCGCCGGTAGACGCGGATCAGGGTGTCGGCCACATCCTCCAGGTGCCGGCTCGTGTACACCCGCCGCGGAATCGCCAGGCGGAAGAACTCGAAGGGAGAAGGAAGCTGCCGGCCGGTGGCGGGGTCGCGGCCCATCATGAGGGAGCCCACCTCGACGCCCCGCACGCCCCCTTCAAGGTATGTCTCGATGGCCAGGGCGTGGCCGGGGAACTGTTCCGGCGGGATGTGGGGCAGGAATTTCCTGGCATCGACGAAGACCGCGTGACCGCCCACCGGCCACTGGATGGGCACGCCGCCGTCCCGGAGGAGCTGCCCCAGGTACTCCACCTGGCCCACCCGGTAGGCCAGATAGTCCGCATCCAGCGCCTCCCTGAGCCCCACGGCCATTGCCTCCATGTCCCGGCCGGCCAGCCCGCCATAGGTAAGAAAGCCCTCATAGGGGACGAGCCGCCCGCAGGCCTTCTCGTACAGCTCCTTGTCCCGGAAGGCGGCCAGGCCGCCGATGTTCACCAGCCCATCCTTCTTGGCGCTCATCATCAAGCCGTCGCCGTAGGAGAACATCTCCCGGGCGATCTCCAGGGGGCTCTTGCCGGCGTAACCCGGCTCCCGCTGCCGGACGAACCAGCAATTCTCCGCATACCGGGCCGCATCGAAGAGCAGGGGAATGCCATGCCGCCGGGCGATCTCGCTGGTGGCCCGGATGTTGGCCATGGAGACGGGCTGGCCGCCGGCGGAGTTGTTGGTCACGGTCATGATGATGCAGGCGATGTCCTCCGCCCCGTGGTCCCGGATGAAGGCTTCCAGCCTGTCCAGGTCCATGTTGCCTTTGAAGGGGTACTCGCTCTCCGTGTCCATGGCCTCGGGGGTGACCAGGTCGACCGGCCGGCCGCCGGCCAGCTGCACGTGGGCCCGGGTGGTGTCGAAGAACATGTTGCTCAGGACGTACATGCCGGGGCGGGTGACGAGATTGGGCAGGACCACCTGCTCAGCACCCCGGCCCTGATGGGTGGGCAGCACGTAGGGGTAGCCCGTGATCTCCTCGACCACGTCCCGCAGCCGGTAGTAGCTGGCCGCGCCGGCGTAGGACTCGTCACCCCGCATCATGGCCGCCCATTGCTCCTGGCTCATGGCGCCTGTGCCGGAGTCGGTCAGCAGGTCGACGTAAACCTCGTGGGACCGCAGGGCAAAGACGTTGTAGCCGGCCCGCCGGATGGCGGCCTCTCGCTCCTCCCGGGAGATGAGCCGGATGGGTTCGACCATCTTGATCTTGAAGGGTTCGCCTCGGGGCATGGGGCGTTGGCCTCCCTTTGTGATGCGACCTTCATGATGCTGCTGTCTCCATCCCGGTGTGGCATACTGCTCACGTTATGCTCTTGTCATCATCCTTAGTGATGCGTCATCCGTCGTGCGTCATCATGCCTCCTCCATGACGAGGCCGTGTCCCGGCAAGTGGTGGAAAAGCGGCTCCCCCTCGGGTTCCATGGGCTTACCTCGCTGCAACAGCCAAGGCGCTTACCGAGTCACTCCCCAACGCGTCACCGCCCTTGAGCTTCGCCATCGACGCCTGGCTAAAGTACCGCCGCTGCACCAGCCACTCGTCCTGCTGCTCCTCCAGCAGCGCACCCAGCAGGCGCAGCACCGCCGCCACGTTCGGGAAGATGCCCACCACGTCGCACCGCCGCGCCAGCTCGCGGTTCAGCCGCTCCAGGACGTTCGTCGAGTGGATCCCCCGCCAGTGCTCCGGCGGGAAGTCCATGTAGGCCAAAACCTCCTCCGCGGCCTCCCGCAGCAGGCTCGCCACCTGGGGGAACCGCCGCTCCAAGTTTGCCGCCACCTGCTCCAGCTGCTGCCGAGCCGAGGCACGGTCCGGCTGGGCGAAGATGGTCCGTACCAGCGCTGCCACCATGGACTGGGCGTGCTTGGGCACCCGCGCCAGCAGGTTCCGCATGAAGTGCACCCGGCACCGCTGCCACGTGGCGCCTGCCAGCACCTCACCGATGGCTCGCTTGAGGCCCTCGTGGGCGTCCGAGATCACCAGCCGCACGCCCTTCAGCCCCCGGGCCACCAGGCGACGTAGGAAGTCCAGCCAGAACTCGTACGTCTCGGCCGCGCCCACGTCGAACCCCAGGACCTCCCGTTCCCCTGTCTCCCGCACACCCACGGCGATCACGGCCGCCATGTTCACCACCCGTCCGTCTTGCCGCACCTTCACCGCCTTGGCGTCCAGCCACACGTAGGGGTACTCGCCTTCCAGCGGCCGGTTCCGAAAGCGCTCCATGTGCTCGTCCAGCTCGGCGCAGATGCGGGAGACCTCGCTCTTGCTCAAGCCCCCGACGCCCAGCGCCTGGACCAGCTCGTCCACCTTGCGCGTGCTCACCCCGTGCACGTAGGCCTCCTGCACCACGGCCAGCAAGGCCCGCTCCGCGCGCCGCCGCGGCTTCAAGAGGCTGGGGAAGTAGCTGCCGCGGCGTAACTTCGGGATCTGCAGCTCGATGGTGCCCACGCGCGTGTCCCAGCGCCGGGGGCGGTACCCGTTTCGGTAGGTAGTGCGCGACGGGGTGCGCTCGTAGCGCTGGGCGCCGATGAGTTCGCTGACCTCGACCTCCATCAGCTGCTGGGCGAGCCAGCGCAGGCCCTCCCGCAGGGCGTCGACCTCGGGCTCGCCCTGGTACTGGCGCAGCAGTTCGAGAAGTGCCATCCTGAAGTCAGCGGTCACCGGTGGTCCGACCTCCCTTCGTGCTCGGGTTTGTCCAACCCGAAGGGAAGCCGCCGGTGACCGCTGCTGTCAACGGCCACCAGCCACGCCTAAACCCTGGCCGGAAAGTCCACCACTACCCGGGACTTTAACTGGAACCACTTGTACAAAGTTCCTGCCGCCCGGGAAGTCTAAGGATTCTGGTGACCGTGAGCCCAGCTACGGAGGGGTCGCGATGCGGTAGTGGCTTATGGCTTTATCGCTTACTAGAGAGACGTGTCGTGATCTGTGCGCAGAGGTCTGAAATTGGGCTTGCCGAGTTCATGGCAACCGCAAGTCGCTCCGCTTTCTGGCTGTGGAAGTCGCGGTGGGAGCAGGAGCGCACCTTCCTTCGTTCCTTGCTCTCTCTACTCCTGGCTCTCCGTGAGCGCGGGCGCAGCCAATGCTCGGAGGACTATAAGGCCCGCGAGCAGGTGGCAGCGGGTGCGGCAGCCGTTGGAACGGCCGTGCTGTGGTTTGATCCGTTCGATGCCCTGGGTGGCACAGTCTCCTCAAGGTCAAGTCCCGAACTGTCTGTAAAAGCGGTCTGGGTCATGCCACGGTGGCAGCGGGTGAAACCTCTTTCTGCGCCGCTCTTTGCCGTTGCCGCTCCTCGATGTAGCGCTCCAGCTGCTTTCGTTCGTGCTCGCTGAACTGCACCCGCCGCCAGCGCTCACTCGCCCGCCACAGCACGGCGAAGACTAGCTTCAGGCACTCCCGCTCGCTCCGAAACCGCGGGATCACCTTGGCGCGCCGCCGCTCCTCCTCGAAGCTGCGCTCCACCAGGTTGGTGGTCCGGACATGCTTGCGGTGGGCGGCGGGTAGCCGCAGGTGCGCCAGGCTCGCTTCCAGGTCCTCCTGCAGGCTCCGCATGGCCGAGGGATACTCCCGCCCGAACCGCTCCACCACCTCGGCCACCAGCCGCCGGCCCTGCTCGATATCCGGTGCGTCCCGGATCGCCTCCAGGTAGGGCTTGAGCACGGGCCGCGCCTCCTCCGGCACCTTGTCCAGCACGTTCCGCATCTTGTGCACCCAGCAGCGGATGCGCTCCGCCTCCGGCCACATGGCTTCCACCGCCTGGATCAGCCCCGGCGCCCCGTCCGTCGTCACCGTCAGCGGCGTCTTCAGCCCCCGGCGCACCAGATCCCGGAAGTGCTCCAGCCAGTCCTCGTAGCGCTCCTTGTTGCCCAGGCTCAGGTGCACCAGCACCTTGCTGCCGTCGCTCAAGATGGCCCAGGTGACCAGGATGCCCTCACGGCAGCCCGCCTGCCGGCGCAGCGACTCGTAGATGGCGTCGGCGAACAGGTACACCACGTCGAGGCCTGACAGGTCCCGCTGGGCAAAGGCCTCGAACTCCTCGTGGAGCGCCTCGGTGATCCGGCTCACGGTGGACCGGCTCAAAAGCGGCGCTTCGCTGCCCGCCAGCTCCGCCAGCGCATCCTCGATGTCCCGGCTAGAGAGGCCCCGGGCGTACATCTCCACCACCAGGCGCTCCAGCACGTCCGTCCGCCGCTTGAGGGCCCTCCACAGCGTGGGCTGGCACAGTCCCTCCATGCCCCGCACCTGGGGGACGTCGATCTCGAGCCGCCCCTCGGCGCAACGCAGCGTCCGCGGCTTGTAGCCGTTGCGGGCGCCTTCCTGGCCAGGCTCGCGCCGCTCGTAGCGTCCGCGCCCCAAAAGCTCCGTGACCTCTGCCTCCAGCAGCTCCTGGATGAGCTTGCGGGCGCCCAGGCGGACGAGGGCATGGGTCAGGTCCTCGACCTCAGTACCCTCCCGGGCCTGCGCGGCCAGCTGCCGGGCCAGCTCCGCCAACTGCTGGCTGGGTGGTATCCTGGACATAGGTCTGGGTCCTCCTCGGTGTGCCCCAGCTGGGGCGAGTTTTCCGACGCCACCGATGGTAGCCCAGACCGCTTCGCGTTTACAGACAGTTTAGGACGTCACCTCTCCTCAACGGATTCCTGAAAGCCTTCGTCGAGAACTCAGCCTACTTCTCCCGACTACAAGGCGCCGGCCCGGAGAACAGGCCGGACGCCTTCATGTTTGTTCGTATGCCAACTCGTGCTCCGAACGCGAAAGGTACTGCACCACAGAGGGGAGGGTGCCACGAGAGCGTCCACGGGGACGGCGGAGGCACCCGCTCAGCCCGAAGCTATTCCACCTTCTTCCTCAGCTTTGGTACTTTAAATGAAAGCCAACGGGCAAGGAGGAAGCACAGGTGGTCAAGTACCTGCTGAGCGAAGAGGATCTGCCGCGTTCCTGGTACAACATCGTGGCCGACCTGCCCTTCGAGCTGCCGCCGCCGATGCACCCCGCCACCGGCCAGCCTTTGCAGCCGGAGGACCTTGCTCCTCTGTTCCCGGCGGCTTTGATCGAGCAGGAGCTGACGACCGAGCGTGAGATCGAAATCGCGGAGGAAGTGAGGGAGGTCTACCGCCTGTGGCGGCCGACGCCCCTCTACCGGGCGCGGCGGCTGGAAAAGGCCCTGGGGACGCCGGCCCGCATCTACTGCAAGTACGAGGGCGCCAGCCCGGCCGGCAGCCACAAGCTCAATACGGCCGTCGCCCAGGCTTTCTACAACAAGGCGGAGGGCGTCCGCCGTCTCACCACCGAGACCGGGGCCGGGCAATGGGGTAGCGCCCTGGCCATGGCCTGCGCGTTCTTCGACCTGGAATGCAAGGTGTACATGGTCAAGGTGAGCTACCACCAGAAGCCTTACCGGCGCGTGCTCATGGAAACCTGGGGCGCCCAGGTCGTCCCCAGTCCGAGTCCGGATACCCAGGCCGGCCGGGCCGTACTGGCGGAGAATCCCGACTCGCCGGGAAGCCTCGGTATCGCCATCAGCGAGGCCGTGGAGGACGCCGCCGGTCGCGACGACACCAAGTATTCCCTCGGCAGCGTTCTCAACCACGTCCTCCTGCACCAGACCGTCATCGGCTTGGAGGCCAAGAAGCAGCTGGAGCTGGCCGGCGATTACCCCGACGTGGTGATCGCCTCGGTAGGGGGCGGGTCCAACTTCGCCGGGCTGGCCTTCCCCTTCCTCGCCGACAAGCTCCGGGGGCGCAACCTCCGGGTGATTGCGGTAGAGCCCGAGGCATGTCCGAGCCTGACCCGTGGGGTTTACACGTATGATTTCGGCGACACGGCCGGCATGACGCCCCTGTTGAAGATGCATACCCTCGGCCATAGCTTCCTACCTCCCGGCATCCACGCCGGGGGCCTGCGCTACCACGGGGTGTCGCCCCTCGTCAGCGTGCTGTACGAAAACGGGCTCATCGAAGCCCGGGCCGAGCCCCAGACGGCTGTCTTCAAAGCGGCCGTGGAGTTTGCCCGCTGCGAGGGCATCGTCCCGGCGCCGGAGTCGGCGCATGCCATCAAGGTGGCCATGGACCTGGCCGTCGAGGCCCGGGAGACAGGCCGGTCGCAGGTCATCCTGTTCAACTTGAGCGGTCACGGCCACTTCGACCTGGGTGCGTACGAGCAGTATTTGGCCGGCAAGCTTCAGGATTACACCTATCCGCGGGAATTCGTCGAAGAGGCGTTGAAAGATCGGCCGCGAGTTCCGAATACACCTTAACGGGCAGGCCGGGGACAGGGATAGGGGGTGCGAGGGTGGGCCACGTGGTGGTCCTGGCGACGGGGGGTACGATCGCATCGATTCCCCGTGAGCACGGCGATTACGTTGCATCGCTGGGCGGCACGGAGTTGGTGAGCCGGGCTGGCGAGGTTGGCACCGTTCGGGCGGAGACCCTTTTTGTCAAAGGGAGCTATGCGTTCACGCTGGACGATCTTTACAAAATCGCCCAAGCAGTCGGCCAGTACCTGCACGACCCAGACACAGACGGCATCGTGATCACGCAAGGGACAGATACGCTGGAGGAGACGAGTTTTTACTTGGCGCTCGTGCTGGAACGTCGGAAGCCCGTCATTCTCACAGGTGCCCAGCTGCCCGCCAGCGACCCCCACAGCGATGGCCCGCGTAATCTGGCACAAGCCATTACAGTGGCCCGCGATCCAGAAGCGGCTTCCTGGGGACCCGTAGTGGTTTTCAACGGCGAGATTCACGCGGCACGGGACGTTCGCAAGGTCGATACAGCCGCTCTAGACGCTTTCAAGTCCCCGGGGTGGGGACCGGTCGGGCTCGTGGACCGTGGCCACGTCATCAAGGTGCGTACCGTACGGGCGCGCCGCGTATTGCCGGCGACCGTTCCGCGGCCCGTAGGCTTGGTACGCCTGGCCGTCGGTATGACGGGAGACGACATCCTCCAGGCAGCCGGTGCCGCTGCGGGAGTCGTCCTGGAGGCCTTTGGGCGGGGGAACGGACATCCCTCCGTGGCTGAAGCCGTCAGGCAACTGGTGGAAGCCGGCGTCCCCGTGGTTGTTACGAGCCGGTGCGTGCAGGGGTTCGTAGCACCCATCTACGGGGATGGCGGGGGACGCGACTTGGAGCGGGCCGGCGCCTGGTTTGCTGGAGACCTGGCGGGAGAAAAGGCACGCCTCCTCCTTGGTCTCTTGCTGGCTCATGGCATCAGAGGGGAAGAAGCTCAAGCGTGGTTGGCGGAGTGGGCTATGCCGTAGGCCCCGAAGGAACTACGGCCGAATGGAGGGGGTGAGGTCCCACCAGCTTTTCGTGGACAGGGGTTTGTCCTACCGTTCTGGTGTTGCAGGATTTGTTCCGTATCTCGAGATTTCCGTCGGGAGGGAATGAGGGTGGCTAAGGAGATCTTTGTTGCATTTGGGGTGGACGTTGATGCCGTGGCTGGCTGGTTGGGATCCTACGGAGGAGAAGACTCGCCCTGCGATATCTCGCGCGGTATATTCGCAGGAGAAGTTGGTGCCCCTCGTCTGCTAAAGCTCTTTGACAAGTACGGGCTCAAGACGACCTGGTTTATCCCCGGACATTCGATCGAGACGTTCCCGGAGCAGATGCAGATGGTGGCGCGAGCGGGCCACGAGATCGGTTTACACGGGTATTCCCATGAGAACCCGACGGCATTGACGCGGGAACAGGAAGAAACCATTCTGCGTAGGTGCATTGAACTGATCGAGAAGCTGTGGGGGCGGAAGCCCGTTGGATATGTCGCTCCCTGGTGAGAGTTCTCCAAGAACACCGTCGAGTTGCTATTGAAGTACGGAATCAAGTACGACCACAGCCTCATGCATAACGACTTCCACCCCTATTACGTACGCGTTGGCGATAGCTGGACGAAAATCGACTACTCTCAGCCGGCCGAAACCTGGATGAAGCCCTTGGTGCGCGGAGAGGAGACCGACCTGATCGAGATCCCAGCTAACTGGTACCTGGATGACTTGCCGCCTATGATGTTCATCAAGAAGGCACCGAACAGCCATGGTTTTGTCAACCCGCGTGATATCGAACAACTGTGGCGCGACCAGTTCGATTATGTGTACCGGGAATACGATTATGCCGTCTTCGCGATGACGATTCATCCGGACGTCAGCGGGCGCCCGCAGGTCTTGCTGATGCTGGAGCGTCTTATTGAATATATCAACCGGCATCACGGGGTGCGCTGGGCTACGTTCGAGGAAATTGCAAACGACTTCGCGCAGAGGTTCCCACGGGTGAAGGCTGCCGCCGACTGAGGCCATAACTTCGGTAAGGCGGATATGGGCGAGGGGAACCCGGCCCCAGGCCGGTAGTTCCCCTCGAACCATCTCTGGGGATAAGGCAAGAGGTCCTGGCAGGGAACAAGTGGGGGAGCGAAGATGTGCCTGCTGTGTAGTGAATTTGCCACGCGGGTTCATTGGTCCGAGCAGGCACCTGCACCAGGCGGTGCCGATCCAACCAGGGTCGAGGCGGGTCACGAAGGGGTTGGTATCCGGTTTCGCCAGCGCTACCGGCGGCTGGATATCGTCAACCAATTGTTGCGCTCACTGGGCTTGACGGTTTACGACTGGAATGGCGCCAAGTACGTGGTCGACGACCACAAGGGAAACGTAACCCTGGTGGACGATCTCGGTGGTATCTGGGGAGTGGTCGAGACGCGACTGGGCCGGCGGCTGGACCCCCTGGATCCCGAGTGGTTGGAAGTACTGTCGAGACGTCCGGAGAGGGATCGGTCAAGGGGTCAGGTAGTAGGGGACAGACCAAGGTAGCCCGGTAGTGAGGGATCGTGTAATGTCGGGCGCCTCTCGCATTCCCATCACCTTGGTGACAGGCTTCCTGGGCAGCGGCAAGACGACCATCCTCCGGCGTGCCCTCGCGGCATCACCAGGACAAGGCGTGGCTGTGATCATCAACGAATTCGGAGAGGTGGGGCTCGATCATCATCTTGTCCGGCATGTAGGCGAGAGCGTCACGCTCGTGGGCAACGGCTGTGTCTGCTGTGCCCGGCGAGAAGATCTTGTCAGCGTACTGCGAGATTTCCTGGAGCTCCACGACGGGGGCAAGCCGGCACTCAGGCACGTGATTCTTGAAACTACGGGGCTGGCCGATCCTGCGCCCATCCTCTTCACGGTGCTAAACGATCCGTTGTTGCAGCACCGCTATCGCATCTCTCGGGTAGTGGTGACGGTCGATGCCCTCCATGGGGAGTCCCACTTGGCAGGACACCCCGAAGCGCGAAAGCAACTCGCCGCCGCCGACGACGTAATCCTTACCAAGACAGACCTGAACCCCCAAACGGAGCACCTGGAGCGGCTGATCAGGGAGATCAATCCCGCCGTTCCCGTGCACCGGGACCTTGACATAGCTGAGTTGGCGGCTCTCGTGTTTGATCAAGCCGGTGATCACGTTTGGCGCCGTCTCTTGGCCACCAAAGACGGAGATACAATGTCCGAACCTGCCGCGAGGGAAGACCATGCGGCGGATGTGGAATCGCTCTCTTTGGTACTGGATTCGCCCATGGACTGGAATGTATTCGCCGTCTGGCTGAGCATGCTGTTGCATGCCCGGGGCGAGCAGGTCTTGCGGGTGAAGGGAATTCTCGATGTGGGTGATGGGGCGGTGGTCATTAACGGCGTTCAGCACGTAATCCATCCACCCGAACACCTGCCCCAGTGGCCGACGGATGGTCACCGATCCAGGATTGTCTTCATCGTTCGGGGCCTTGAGCGCGAGCGACTACTCCAGTCCTTAAAGACTTTCCAAGCCCGCTTTGGTTCTTTATAAGAACGTCCCAAGAGACGCAAGAGAGTGGTGGTTTGGATCGCCCGAGACACGGGACGGCGCCGGCTCGAACGGGGCCGGCGCCTGCTTTGTCTGTCCGTGAACCGAGTTGTCGTTGGCCTGGATAGAAGGCTTTACTCGTCTGGCCCACTTAAGCCATCCCACCGGTGGGCGGGGCGGGCCTGCACCTGGGGGATGCGTAGCCAATTCTCACCGGGATGATCACCATGGTTGTGGCTGCTGTAAAGCAGCTCTCCACCTCCACCCTGGCGATCCTCACCCCAATCAGCCCGCCCAGCCGGCCGGTTGATGTGGCCGAGGTGGGGCTGGGCCGTATCGAAGGTTGCGGGCTTACTGGTTTAGTGGGAAAGCAGAGAAATGGGGTTGCCGGAGCGAAGATGCTAGCGTGGAGCGCAGAATAGGCCGTGTGGGCGAGAGTGTCGTCATGGTTAGCGTCCCAGGTAGTGGTGGAAATAGCCGAGCCATAGGGCTCGGCCCTGGTGGCCCTTGACAAGAAAGGTCACCGGCGGCTCCCCTTCGGGTTGGACGAGTAATAGCTCGAAGGGAGGTCCGCTCACCGGTGACCGCTGATTTCAGGATGGCACTTCTCGAGCTTTTGCGCAAATACCAGGGGGAGCCGGAAGTCGATGCCCTGCGGGAAGGACTACGCTGGCTGGCCCAACAGCTCATGGAGCTCGAGGTGAGCGAACTCGTTGGCGCTCAGCGGTACGAGCGCACGGAAACGCGGAAGACGTACCGGAACGGCTATCGCTCCCGGCCCTGGGATACCCGCGTGGGCACCATCGAGCTGCGGATCCCCAAACTCCGCCAGGGCAGCTACTTCCCCAGCCTGCTGGAGCCCCGCCGGCGGGCAGAGCGGGCCCTGGTCGCCGTGGTGCAGGAGGCTTATGTGCAGGGTGTCAGCACCCGGAAGGTCGACGACCTGGTCCGGGCGTTGGGCCTGGACGGCATCAGCAAGAGTGAAGTCTCCCGGCTTTGTGCGGAACTGGACGAACAGATGGAGCGTTTCCGGAACCGCCCCCTGGAGAGCGAGTACCCCTACCTGTGGCTGGATGCCAAGCCGATCAAGGTACGGCAGGACCATCGCGTGGTGAACATGGCCGCGGTCATCGCCGTGGGGGTGACGCGAACCGGGCAGCGCGAGGTGCTGGGCTTTGACGTGGGCGCGGCCGAGACGTACGAGTTCTGGCTCGCGTTTCTCCGCAGCCTGGTGGCCCGAGGGCTCAAGGGCGTTCGCCTGGTCATCTCGGATGCCCACGAGGGACTCAAGCGCGTCATCAGCGAGGTGCTGGCGGGCGCCAGCTGGCAACGGTGCCGCGTGCACTTCATGCGGAACCTGCTGGCCCGGGTGCCCAAGCACGCCCAGCCGATGGTGGCGGCCCTGGTGCGAACGATCTTTGCTCAACCCGACCTGGCGTCTGCCCGGGAGCAGCTCGAACACGTGGCCGCCAACCTGGACCGACGATTCCCCCAGGCGGCCGCTCTGCTCCGGGATGCAATGGAGGACGTGCTGGCCTACATGGCGTTCCCGGCCGAGCACTGGCGCCGGATCCACTCGACGAACGTCCTGGAGCGGCTGAACCGGGAGTTGGCCCGGCGCTGTGACGTAGTGGGGATTTTCCCGAACGTCGCCGCGGCCCTGCGGCTACTGGGGGCTCTTCTGGAGGAGCAGCAGGATGAGTGGTTGGTGTCCCGGCGGTACTTCAGCCTGGAGTCCATGGCCAAGATCGATGCGAACCCACCCCGTGAGGACTCTCAGCTACACGAGAGTTCGGCAGCACTGAAGGTGCTGGCTGTCTGATCAACCCAACCCGGAGGGGACACGACTTTTCCACCACTTGACGGGACGTGACCTCCAGCACCTTCTGGATCCGGTTCAGCTCCCGCGCCCGCTCCCGGATCAACGCCCGCCGATAGCGCACCAGCTCCCGCAGCTCCCGCTGCTCCCGCGAGGGGACGAAGCTGGGCCGGAGCAGCCCGTGGCGCAGCAGATCACACAGCCAGGCGGCGTCGTGCACGTCGTCCGCCTTGCGGCCCGGGACCGCCTTGATGGGCTGCGCGTTGCAGACGAGGAGCTCGAAGCCGAATTTCTCCAGAATGTTGTACACGGGCTTCCAGTACGGGCCGGTGCTCTCCATGGCGACGTGCGTCACGCCCAGGGCCTCAAGCCATCGTCCCAGCTCGTGCAGTTCCTTGGTCATCGTCCCGTCGGTGCGGGTCTCCTGCACCTCGGGCGTGTGTACCGTGGCCACAAGCCCGCCGCGCGCTCGACGAGGACCTCCATCACTCGGCCCCTCCTTGCAGCGGGCGCGGCAGCCTGCAATCCTGAGACACGACCCCGCGTGCTCCCCGGAACACCGCCCCGGGGGCGACACACCGTGGTGCTTCCGGCTGCCGGGAGGCCGTCTTTTTTGCGGGCTCGTGGCACCAAGCCCCTGCCCAAGCCGAAAGGGCCCGCTGGGAAGCCGCGGCCTGCGAGATAGAGCGCCATTTCCGGCTCCGGGTGGAGGAGGTCAACCGGCTGATCGCCCGCTACAACCTGATCATGCCCATCCCCTGGCGGCAGCGTCGGAAGGTGCAGCCGGAGGCGGAGCTGGCCCGCTTCCGAGAAGAATGGGAGCATCTGAGGCCGGCGTAGGTGCGGTCCCGGCCGGCAGGACGCCTGCAGGATGGGGGCTGGGTCCGGCAGGAACTGCGCCCGCCAGCGCGAATGTTCTTTGCTTGGGTGTCGGACGCTCCGCCCTGTGCGCGGGTCCGGGGCGCCGGCGCCCGTTCCAAAAATCCAGCGCGGCGGTCCTGGGGGAGCTCGGGGAACCGGGCTGAGAGGGCGCCTAGTCCGGCGCCGACCCCTGCACCCGATCCGGGTAATACCGGCGTGGGGAACGGTTCACCGCCAGGTGCGTCCGCCACCCCGGCCGGGGTGGCATGCGTTTTCCCCGCCCCGCCTCCGCCCGCGCGGGAAGGAGGCCCCTGCCATGAGCCGACACCCGCTGCAGCACGGGTTGCTGGCCCTCATCGGGCTTACGGCCCTGCTCTATTACTTCCTCAGCGTCCGCGGCGACGCGCTCCTGCCTAAAGGCGCCTCCCTGGTATGGGGGTGGCTCCCCGGCTGGGTGCTGGCCCTGACGGTCCTGCTGGGCGTGGTGAGCCTGCTCTCCCTCCTCTGGGCCTACGCCCCCTTCGGGGCTTCCGGTCCGGAAGGCCGCACCCCTGCGGATCCGGCCGAACCGGGCGAGCAGCGCCCCGCCGACCCCCTCCCGCAAGGTGAGCGGCCGTGACCCTGCTGGTGCTGGCCCTCTACACGGCCGCCATGCTGGCCCTGGGCTACGCGGCGGCGCGCTACACCCAGCGCAGTCCGGCCGACTACTACCTGGCCGGCCGCAGCCTGGGGCTGGTAGCCTTTCCCCTGACCCAGTTCGCCACCCTGATGAGCGCCTTTGTGTTCCTGGGCTCGGGCGGCTGGGCGTACCGGCACGGGTTCGCCTGGTACCCGCCCATCGGCATCGAAGCCTTCCTGCGCGTGGCCATGGCCCTGGTAGGCTATCGCGCTTGGATCCTGGCTCGGCAGCACGGCGCGCTGACCCCGCCCGAGCTGCTGGGCCGCATCACCGGCAGCGAAGCGGTAAGGGTGCTGGTGGCGCTGGTGCAGCTCTTCTGGTCCGTGCCCTACCTGGCCATCCAGGCCGTGGGCGGGGGGCACCTGCTTAGCGCCCTCAGCGGGGGCGCCATCCCCTACGGCCTGGGAGCCCTGCTGATGACCCTGCTGTCCGCCGGGGACTGTGGGGCGGCCTGCAGGCGGTGGCCTGGACCGACGTGTTCCAGGGCTTGTTCATCGCGGTGGCGCTCCTGGTGGCGGTCCCCTACGTGTTCCACGCCCTGCCCGTCGCCGAGCTGACCCAGAAGCTGGCCCGGGAACTGCCCGGCATGCTGCAGCCCCAGGGCGCACAGGGCTTCTTTACGCCCCGCATGATGTTCAGCTTCATGCTGATGAACGTGCTGGCGGTACTGGCCTACCCGCAGGTGTTCAGAGAAGTACTTCGCCGCCCGCTCGGCCGAAGCGTTCCGGGCGCTGGCGGTATGGTGGCCGCCGCTGACGGCGGTGGTGGCCCTGGTGCCCGTGCTGCTGAGTGTGGGGCCGGGCCCTGTGGCCCGACCTGAAGGACGTGGACCAGGTGATCCCCCGGCTGGTGGGTGCCTACGCCCCGGCCTGGGTGGGCGGTGTGCTGCTGGGTGGGGCCCTTTCGGCCATGATGTCCACCAAGGACTCCATCCTGCTGACCATGGCCAGCATCCTGGATCACGACCTGCTGCGCCGCCGTGCGCCCGGCCCGGAACGGTCGCTGGCCCGGGCGCGGGCCCTTACCGGCCTGCTGTTGCTGGCCAGCTACCTTCTGGCCCTAACCCGGCCGCCCTCCATCGTGGATCTGGCGGTGTACTTCATCCAGGGTAACGCCCTGCTGGCGCCCGCCTTCCTGGCCGCCCTGTACGGCCGGGTCAACGCCGCCGGGGTGCTGGCCTCGGTGGTGGTGGGCCAGCTGAGCTTCGCCGCCGCCGAGGCAGGGCTTTTGCCCTCCTTCGGGTTCGCCTCGTTCGTGCCCGCCCTGGTGCTGTCGGGCCTCGCCCTGTGGGCGGGCTCCTATCTGGGCCGGCCGGCACCCTCTCCGCTGGCCGCAAGGGGGTAGGGAGGATGCGGTTCTACCAGCCCTTCCTGGGCCGGGAAGTGGACCTGGACCAGTGGACCCGCGAGATGGTCGCCCTGCACTTTGACCCCGACGGGGGCACCCCCTACTGGCTGCGCTGGCAGGAGGAGCGGGGGATCGATGTGCGCCGCGAGGTGCAAGGGTTTGCCGACCTGCCCCGGGTCTTCGACCTCTTCGACGGGGACGTGCTGCGCCGCATCCCCGCCACCGACTTCCTGCCCCGGCGCCGGCTGCAGGACCCGAGCCTCCACCCGCGGGTGTACGAGACGGGCGGCACCACCGGCGCTCCCAAGCGGGTGGTGATGACCACCTACTGGCGCACCATGGCCGCCTGGACTTCCCACGTGCTGGACGGGCTCGGCGTGCCCCGGAGCCTGCACATCCTGGCCCTCATGCCCCCGGGAGGGAACAACAACGCGGGCGTGTTCGTGCGCTACCTGGCCCGGGAGCGCGGCGCCCTCTCCTATCACGTGAACTTCGACCCGCGGTGGGTGAAAAAGCTCATCCTACGCGGCGCCCACCAGGAGGTGGAGGCCTACATCGCCCACCTCTTCGACCAGGCGGAAGCCATCGCCGAAACCCAGCCCGTAGGCATGCTGTTCACCACCGGCCGCCTGCTGCAGGAACCGCGCTGCCGGGAGCTGGTGCACCGCTACGGCATCCGGGTGGTGATGCACGGGGGCGCGGCGCTGGATCCGGATACCTACCGGGTGCTGCGGGAGGAGTGGTACGCGGGCTGCCTCTTCTGCGGCGAGTGCGGCAATACCCTGATGGGGGTGGCCCCTCAGGACACCCGGAGCCCGGAATCCCGGGAGCATCTGCTGTACATCCCCTGCTTCCCCTACTTCGTGGTGGAGGCGGTGGATCCCGAGGACCCCTTCCGGGTGCTCCCCTACGGGCAGCGGGGGCGGGTGAAGATCACCGTGCTGTGCGAGGATTTCTTCATCCCTGGCATGCTGGAGCGCGACGAGGCGGAGCGGGTGCCCGGCCGCGAGCCTTATCCTTGGGACTGGGTGCGCAACCCCATGTCCCCCGAGGCCCTGACCGGCCGCGAGGGCGTGTACTGACCGCGCGGGGGCGCAAGGGAATGGAATCCTTGCCGGTAGTGCCGCTGTGGCGGGCCGGCCGCCCGTACTACACCCGCCTGCAGCGGCTGGTGCGGGACGCGCGGGGGGAGCCGCTGGCTTGGGTATGCCAGGCTCCGCCCGCTTTCTACGCCGACGCCCTAGAGGGGGCTGCCTGGGAAGGCTGGGCGGCGCTGCGGGAGCTGCCCTGGGACCGCCTGCTGGCGGTGCTGAGGGCGGCTTCGCTGCATCTGACCGGCTCCGCCTACGGCGGGGCCGAAGGGCCTGCGCCCCCGGGCCCCGCCGGGCGCCCGGCCGGGGCCGGCACCCCTTCCCTGCAGGAGCCCGCCCTTCCCCTGCCCGGGACCCGGGCCGCATACGAGGCCCACCTCCAGCGGGTAGTCCTGGCCACCGGCATGCCCTACACCTGGGTGCGGGCTTCCTATCAGCACCTGGCCTCGGCCCTGCGCCACCTGGACGAGATCCTGCAACACCAGGTGCCCGGCGGCAGGCTGGAGCTGCTGGACCATCCCGGCCTCCTCCCCGGCCTGCGCTGGGTCCGCCGGGCCCGGCACCTGGCGGTGCTGCTGCCGGGCAACGACCCCCACGTGCACGTGTGGTGGTGCCTAGCCCTAGCCCTCAAGTTCCCGCTGGTGCTGAGGCCCTCCGAGGGGGACCCCCTTACCCCCTGGTACCTGGCGGCGACGCTGTACTCCGCGGGGCTGCCCGGCCCGGCCCTGTGGGTGCTGCCGGGCCCGCGGGAAGAAGGCCTGGAGCTGCTGCGGCGCGCCCGGCTGGCCCTGGCTTTCGGCGGCCCCCGCCTGGCGGAAGAGGTGGGCCGGCTGCCCGACGCAGGCCGGATCCGGCTGTTCGGCCCCGGCCAGAGCTCGGCGGCGGTGTCGGCTTCCCGGGCGGACGACCCGCGGGTGCTGGACCACCTGGTGCGGGGCGTCCTGCGGGCCGGAGGGCGGGCCTGCTTCTGCCTGTCCCGCATCGCGGTGGTGGGCCCGGCCGAAGCCGGCCTCCGCCTGGCCCGCGCCCTGGCCGAGCGCCTGGCCGCCCTCCCCATCCTGCCCCCCACGGACCCGCGCGCCCGGGTCCCCGCGCTCCCCAAGGAGGAAGCCGATGCCCTGGAGGGGTATATCCGGCAAGGGATGCAGGCCGGCGGCCGGGACCTGACCCGGGACCTGGCCGGCCGGCTCCGGGAGGAGGTGGACGGTTGGCACGTCCTGCGCCCCACCGTGGTGTGGATCCCGCCCGGCGCCGAGGGGGACCGCCATCCCCTCTGGTGCGAACTGCCCTATCCCTACTGCGCGGTCACCGCCGTGCCCCCGGATCCCGACCTGCTGCTGCGCCTGCTGCAGCGCAGCCTGCTGGTGGCCGCCTTCCTAGACGAGCCCCGGCTGCGGGATGCCCTGTGGGAGGACCCTACCCTCGATCGTGTCTACCTGGAGCGCTATCCCGGGGAGATCGAGCTGATCCGCCCCCACCACGGCTTCCTGGCCGGCTTCCTGTTCCACACGGGCACGGGGGAGGCAGGGTTTCCCGCCGGATAGGAGGCCCGACGCCCAGGGGCCGGCGGGCGCCGGGGAGCTTTACCACCACATACCCCCGTTGACGTGCAGGGTCTGCCCGGTCATGAAGTCGTGCCGGGCCAAAAACACCACCGCCTCCGCCACTTCCTGAGGGAGCACCTTGCGGCGGGCCAGCAGGGTGTCCAGGTTTTCGTGACCCAGGAAGCTGCGCTGCTCTAAGTAGGCCACGATGTCGTCGTTCATCCGGGTCTCCACCGGACCGGGCGCCACCGCGTTGACCAGGACGCCGTAACGGCCCAGTTCCCGCGCCAGCGCCCGGGTCATGCCCAGCAGGGCCGCCTTGGTGGCGGCGTAGAGCACGTCCACCGTGCCCGCCTCCGCCGCCACCGAGGACACGGTGACGATGCGCCCGCTGCGCCGCTGCTTCATGCGCCGGGCCGCAGCGGCGGTCACCAGCAGGGTCCCCCGCACGTTGACGGCCAGCATGCGGTCGATGCGCTCGGGGGAAAGCTCCTCCACCGGCGTGGGCAGGACGATGCCCGCGTTGTTGACCAGCAGGTCCAGCGGGCCCACGCGGCGCTCCGCTTCCTCCACCAGCGCCTCCGCCTGGGTGGGGTCACCCAGGTCGCAGGGTAAAAGCTCCACCCGCCGGCCGCACCGGGCCAGGGCCTCCTGCAGCTCCCGGGCCTCGGCCTCGCTGCGGTGGTAGCTGGCCGCCACCCGCATCCCCTCGGCGGCCAGCCGCTCTACGATGGCGCGCCCGATGCCGCGGGCGCCTCCCGTGACCAGCGCCGCCCTGCCCGCCAGCTCCACGCCGACTCCTCCCGCCCTGCTAGCCCCGGCCTTGCTCCTTACACATTCCGACGATCTCGACCACTCAGTCGGGGCGATGCCGACTACACGACCTCGGCGCTCCAGAGGGCTGCGCGGGGCTTCCTCCGCGGTTCAGGCCGCAGCCTGGCGCCTCGGTCGCTGGTGCTCGACCCAACAACCCACAGCCCACGTGAAGCCCAACAACTCTCGCGCGACCGCGGTCACCGCCACCGCGTGCGGCTTGCCCCGTGCGATTCTGCGCGGGTAGCGGCGGCACAGGCGCTCCTGTGCCTTCCACGCCATCCGTTGCACCTCTGGCGGGTGCCTCTCGTAGCGCTGCCGAATCTTCGCCTTGCGCGCTGGCGGGTAGCGGTAGGACCACGCCCCATTCACCAGCACCCGGCGCAGGTGCGCGTTCCCCGTCTTCGTGATCGCACCCCGGCGCCGCCGTGCCCCGCTGGAGTACTCGCTGGGCACCAACCCCGCATAGGCCATCAGTTGTCCCGCCCGGGCAAACCGCAGGAACGACCCCACCTCGGCCACGACCGTGACCGCCACCGCCTGGCCCACTCCGCGCAACGCCTGCAGAGCCTGAATCACCGGCGCGTGCACGCTGGCCGTGGCCTGCTCATGGATCTCCGCCTCTAGGCGCTTGAGCCGCTCCTCGATCTCGTCGATGGTGTGCACGTGCTCCCGCAAGACCCGCTGCAACACCGGATGCCCTCACTGCAGCCCCTCCAGCCACTCCCGGTACCGGCGTGACCACCGGCGCACACCCTGCGGCGGCCTGATCCCGTGCCGGAGCAGGAACTTGCTGAGCCGGTTGCGCGCACGTAATAGATCCTGCTTGGCATCCTCCCGGGCCCGCCCCAGGTCGCGCAGCGCCTCGTCCTCCTCGTGCGGTACCCATACTGGAGTCAGCTCGCCGGCCCGCAGCAGCTTCGCCAGGCGCACGGCATCCCGGCGGTCGGTCTTCACCCGGTCCCCGGGGCGCGTAGGCGTCAGCCCCGGGGCCACCACGATGCACGCGATCCCCAGCGAAGCCAACAGGCGTTGCAGCCCGTAGCCCGTCGGACCCGCCTCGTAGCACACCAGAAGCTGCTCCTTGGGCCCGAGCTGCTCCATCAGCTTGCGCACGGCCTCCGGGCGGTGCGGGATGGTCCCCCAGTACCGCCCGCGACCGCCATCGCGATCCGCCACCCCGACCGCGATCGTGTCCTGATGGACGTCCAGGCCCACGAACTTCGTGAGATCCTTCATGGTACCGGCCCCTTTCGTATGTGGCTCTGCGCGAAGGCAGGCACCTTCAGCGTAACCCACGCACCTGCGAAACGGGGCCGGCCTCGTTCATTGTGACTAGGGCAAGATCCATCGCCGCGGTTAGAACGGGGTGCGTAGGGCAACGAGCCCACCCAACAGCAGCAGTGTGGCAACGCTCCAGAAGATGGCGTCTATGCCAGCCAGATGCAGCACCATGCCGACGAGCGCCGGCACGAGCAGCTGTCCAAGACGGTTGCCGCTCAGGCGTAAGCCCAGTGCTAGTCCACGTATGTGCCGGGGAGCACGGGAGGCCACCCAGGCCATGGTGAGCGGCTGGCCTAACCCCAGTCCCAGGCCAGCCACCGCCATCAGCCCCACCAGCGCCAACGGCCACCCTACCCAGGGCATCGCTGCCAAGGCAGCGGCAGCGGCCAGGGCGCTGCCGGCTAGCAATGTATGCATGGGTACAGTCCGCGTCAACCAGCCCATGACTAGGCGGGACAACAGGGACGCGGCGCCGCGTACAGACAGCAGCAGTGCCACGAATGTGACCGGGAAGCCCCTCTCTTCTCCCCATACGGGCAGGTAGGCGACCAGCACATCGATCGATGAAAGCACGGCCAGGCTGGTCAACATGGCGGCAGCTACGCCCGGAGAACGCAACACATCCAACACCCCGGCGCGGACGGGGTCTTCACGGACGGGAGTCCCCTTTGCAGGGCGGGTGACCGCATCGCCGGCCTGCGCTGGAGCAGTGCCACCCCGACGTCTGTGCATGCCAGGATCACCACACCACTGCAACGCGGTCACCAACCCGATGGTCGCCGACACAGCAAAGACGGCCCACGTCCCGCCGGCGTGCGCCATTAGCCACCCGGCAAGCGCGGGACCGACCAGTTGGCCCACCGACACCGCCACCGTGTAGCTCCCTACGCGGGCCCCGTGGGCACCGGGTTCGCTGCGATTGGCCAGCATGGTCTGCAACGCGACGGTGTTCAGCAGGTGACCGAAACCCAACAGGGCATGCGCCACCGCCACTGCCCACGCGTGGCGCATCAGGGCGATGCCCACGCATGCCGCTGCCACCAAGGCAGCACCCAACGCGATCACCGGCGTTTCGCCGATGCGGTCCACCCATCGCCCGGCCGGGATGGCCATTACCAGCGAAAGCGCCGCAAACGAGGAGGCGATTAAGCCCAGCTCCCAGGGTTGGGCGGCCAACTCCAACGCCTTGTAGGTAACAGCCGGCCGGGCGGCGTAGACGGCCAGTTGGATCAGTACCGTGCCCGCCAACAGGTGGAGAAACCAGCCTGGCAATCGTGTGGTTAGGGCGGCAGGTCGGTGCATCACGGTCCGCCAGCGGCTGAGTACGCGATCGCCGGGCGTCTCGGGGCCGGTGGACGCGGTGAACGCGGATCGCGTGATCGGCGTGGCGAGGCTATCGTCCATGGTCGAGTGGCCATCCCTCCCGCAGAGGGGGTGTGCCGCCGCCGGGAACGAAGGCGCCGTCCCAGGCTACCCAGCGGCTGTAATGGTTGAGCTCGTACAGCTCGCGCCGGGTGAGCATCCGGTCGAGCCAGCCCACCTGGGTACCGTGGCGGGCCAGGTCCTCCAACAGCTGCCGGGCGGTATGCAGCATCGCACGGTAGACGGTAACAGGGAAGATCACGGCCGCGTAACCCCACGCGCGAAAACGCTCCAGCGGCAGCAGGGGGCTTTTGCCGAACTCGGTCATGTTGGCGATCAGCGGTACGCCGGGCAGCGCCTCGGCGAAGCGGGCGAACTCCGCCTCGCTCTGTAAGGCCTCGGGGAAAACGGCGTCGGCTCCGGCCTCTACGTACAGTCGGGCGCGCTCCACGGCGGCGTCGAAGCCTTCCACCGCGCGGGCGTCAATACGGGCGATGAGATAGATGTCCCCTGCCTGGCGCCGGGCTTCCACGGCGGCCCGAATCTTGGCCGCGGCTTCGCCGGCGTCTATCACCCGTTTACCCTCCACGTGGCCGCAGCGCTTGGGGAACTCCTGGTCCTCCAGGTGGATACCGGCTACTCCCGCGCGGATGAAGTCGCCCACAGTGCGAATCACGTTCAGGGCGTTGCCGTAGCCCGTATCGGCGTCGGCTATCACGGGCAGAGACGTGGCCTGGGCAATCTCCCCCGCGCGGCGAACCGATTCGGTTGCAGTCACCAGTCCGATGTCGGGCAGGCCGTACACCTGGCTGGCGATCACCGAGCCACTGACGTACACGGCCGAATAGCCCGCGCGCCTGGCGAGTTCGGCGATGATGGGGTCGGGCACGCCGGGAATGGCCACCGCAGCCCCGGGCCGCAACAGGCGACGCAGGGTCTCGGCGCGCGTCATGGTCATCTCCTCCCCCCGGATGATTGCGGCTTTCACTCAACCGGGCCCCGTCCCTCCGTCTCCGGAACGGAGCCCGGTTGAGCGAATTAGGCAGCCGTGGGGATCCTGTGGCGCCGCGTCACCGCGTCCAGCAGCACCAAGCCCACACCGGCCGCGAGAAAGGCGGCGCTGATGGGCTTGTCCACCAGTACGCTCCAATCCCCGTTGGAAAGCAACAGGGCTTGGCGCAGGGACTGCTCCATCCGAGGCCCTAGGATGGCCCCCAGCACCAGCGGCACCTGGGGGATACCCAAGGCCCGCATGCCGTAGCCCAACAGACCGAATACGAACAGCATGATTACATCCGCCAGGCTGCCGTGGAGAGCGTAGGCACCCACGGCGGCAATGGCAATGATTAGTGGCATAAGAATGCGCACGGGTACGTCGAGGATTCGCGTGAATATCCCGATCAGCGGCAGGTTCAGAATGAGCAAGATGACATTGCTTACGTACAAGGCCGCGATGGTTCCCCAGATCACGTCCGGGTGGTCGATCATTAGCCGTGGGCCTGGCTGGATGCCGTACATCATCAGAGCAACCAGGAGCACAGCGGTGGTGCCCGACCCAGGCACGCCCAGCGTGAACATGGGGATCATCGCCCCGCCCGTGGCGGCATTGTTAGCCGTCTCAGAGGCCGCCACACCCTCGATGGCGCCACGGCCGAAACGTTCCGGCTGCCGCGAGACGCGCTTCTCCAGCGTGTATGCCATGAGCGAGCCCAGCGAGCTACCCGAGCCAGGCAGGATGCCGGCCAGAAATCCCACCACGGATCCGCGAAGGATGGCTGGCCACGAACGGCGCCAGTCTTCGTGGTCGGGCCAGAGGCGTCCGCGAATGCCCAGGCGTTCTGCTGCGCCACCCTGCCGGTGACTGACGTGCCAGAGCACCTCGCCTACCCCGAAGACGCCCATCAGCAGCAGGATTTCGTCGATCCCGTCCAACAGTTCATCGATCCCCAGGGTTAGGCGCGGTGCACCGGTCTGTAGGTCAGTGCCCACCATGGCCAGCACCAGACCCAGCGCCACCGCCGCCAGGCCCTTGAGCAGGTCATCACCCAGCAGGGCCGATGTGAACAGCAGCGCCGCCAGCATGAGGGAGAACATCTCGGCTGGGCCGAAGAGCAAGGCGTACTGGGCGATGGACGGAGCCAGAAAGGTCAGGCCGACCACCGACAGGGTGCCGCCGATGAAGGAGCCGATGGCGGAGATGGCAAGGGCGGCGCCGCCCTTCCCCTGCTTGGCCAGCTGGAACCCGTCCACGGCGGTCATCATTGACGATGCCTCGCCGGGGACATCGAGCAGGATGGAGGTGAGCGAGCCTCCGTACATGGCGCCCAGGTAGACGCCCGTCATCATAATCAGGGCGAACTCCGGACGCAGGGCGAAGGCGACCGGGATCAGCAGGGCCACTGTGGTAGATGGTCCCAACCCTGGAAGGATGCCCACGATCGTGCCCAAGATGCAGCCGATCAACGCCGAGAGTAGGTTGGCCGGCTGCAACGCAACCTGAAACCCTTCCAGCAGCAGTGAAAGGGCTTCATTCACAGCCCCAACCCCCCCGGCAACGCGATGTGCAGCACTTTCGCAAACAGAACGTAGAGCAGGGCTGTGGCACTGACGCTTACCAGCAGCGATTCCAGGTGGCGCCGTCCACCCATGACGTAGAGCATGTACGAGACGGCCAGGACATTGGCGGCCACGAAGCCCACTTTCGCCAGCAGAACGATGTAGATCACGAAGCCGCCCGCGAAGAGGACAACAGCCGTCACGTCCCCCAAGTCCGCGGCTTCGTGGTGGGCGGCGCGCAGGCCCCGTACTAGCAGAAGCAGGCCCAATCCCACCATGGTTACGCCCAAGGTCATGGGAAAGGTCCGCGGGCCAAGGGCATCGACAAGGCCCTCGGGCTGGAAGATGCGGCCGGCTTGTTGGACCGTCAGCATGCCCAGCAGGACCATCGCCAGCCCCGCGGCAACGTCCTTCGACCTCAGCCGCCCCATGCGCATGAGCCTCCCCGTCACTTGACCTGTCCAACGGCCTTCAGCAGCTCTTCGGCGGCAGCGGCTTCCTCTTGCAGGCTCTGCTTGAAGGCCTCACTGTCCAGGTAGGCGTCGTACCAGCCGTGGCGCTCGAGGATCTGCTTCCACGTGGGCGTCTGCACCATCTTCGCGAACGTCTCATTCCAGAAAGCCAGCGCGTCGGCGGGCATATCGGGGGGGGCGAACACGCCGCGCCAGTGCGCGATCTCGATGTCGTACCCTAGCTCCTTCCAAGTCGGAGCATCCACGCCCTCTACCCGCTCGGGGCTCGAGATGGCCAGAATGCGGACCTGACCGCTTTGATACTGCGGCAGTGTTTCAGACAGGCCGGTCGAGATCACCGCCACGTGGCCGCCCAACAGCTGGGTCATTAGGTCGCCGCCGGAACGGAAAGACACGATGTTGATCTGCGCCGGGTCAATGCCCGCGGCCTGGGCCATACGCAGGATGTTCATCTGGTCGTTGCTGGGAACGGTGCCCACGCCGAAGGTAATGGCCTTGGGATTGGCCTTCAGGGTGTTTACCACGTCCTGGACCGACTGGTACGGCGAATCGGCGCGCACGGCCAAAACCACCCAGTCGGTGACCAGCCGGGCCACGGGCGTGAAGTCGTCCACGTCCAGGTCGGTAGTACCGATAATGGGGTTTAGGTATATGCGGTTGGACTCAGTCAACAGGGTGTACCCGTCGCCCCGCTTCTCGTACAAGTACGCACGAGCCGGGTTGCCGCCACCGCCGCCCATGTTCTTGATCGTCAGCGTGACAGGCAACAGCTTTTCCTTGGTCAAGGCCTCCTCGATGGCCCGAGCCAGCAGGTCCAAGCCACCGCCGGGGTCACCGGCGGCTACCAACTCGATGGGCCGCTCGGGGTAGCGGGACTGTTGCGGTGCAGCCTGGTCCGATCCCTCATCCACCGCTTGGCCACACGCTGTGACGACCAAGGTCAGAGCCAGCAAGGTGATCCACATCAAGCGCCAAGGCCGCCGCTGCATACTCTTACCCCCTCTGACATTCTGGTTGGGGCGCCGGATCCTACGGCACCTTGGGTGCCAGATACGGAATCAGTGCCGCCACGTCGGCCTGCTCCTCGCAGGCTAGCACCCCGTCCCGGACGGCTAAGGCTGCCTCACGTCCCACCACCGGCGCAGCGAGCCGTTCGTATTTGGCCATCACCTCCTCATAGGAGAGCGGGTTGTTCCGGCTGCCTCGCGCATGGGTCACGCGGCGGCGATAGCATCGGCCGTCTTGCGTGACCAGTGTCAGCTCCACGGTGTGGCGCCCCTCCCGCCCCAACCGGTCCAAGTTGGGATCGGGAACCACGCGGATCCGTGACACCAGAGCCAGGATCCGGGGGTCGGCCAGCCGGTCTTCCGCGAACTGCTCCACAAACAGGGCGCGGTCCACCAGTAACGCGGCCAGGGTGTAGGCCAGGTTCATCTGGGCAGCCAGGATGCCGTTGGGTTGATAGGGCCAGCCCACGTGGTGCCAGGTGGCGGTGGTGCAACGGACCTCAATGTGGTCTACGTCCTCCGGACGCAGATCCGGTCTTTCTGCCAGAATCGAGCGGAGGGCGTCGATACTAGTGTGGTTGCTCCCACAGCATGGGTAGGCCTTGATCTGTACGCCCAGGAGCATCCATCGACTTCCAAGGTCAGCCAGCACGTCGGAAACGTCCTCCACATCGGCCAGGGCACGCGCAAAGCCGCCGTACGGCGATTCCAGGACGTTCGGCGTGCCGGTGAGGCCACGAGCGGCCAGCAGGGCCGCCACCACGCCAGCGCGGGCGGAGAACCCCGCGTGCACGCGCTTGACCATGGCCCCATACTGGGCCGCCATCAACGCTCCGCCACCCGATCCCGCGATGCCCAGCGCGTGCGCGGTGGTCTGCGGGTCCAGGCGGAGCAAGCGCGCGGCCGTGGCGGCCGTGGCAAAGACCCCCGTATTTGGGCTGGGGTGAAAGCCTCGAGCCAGCTGCCGCGCGCCAGTAACCATCCCGATGCGCGAACCCACCTCCATGCCCACCGCCAACGCTTGCAGGAGTTCGTGCCCATCCACGGGGATGGGTGGCACCTCGGGCCGGCTACGGTCACCGCGGGCGGCGGCCGCCCGCAACTCCACCATGGCGAAGGCGGCTGGCAATACCTGGGATGCTAGGTGGATCACGGCCACCGGGTGCACGTCGTCCATCTCGAAGGCGTGGATGTAGGTACCGTGGACCAGGGCGGCGTCGGCAGCGGAAGTGCGGAAGCCTCCTGCTCCCCAGAGGCGTACCTCCGGCCGTGATGCCTCGGTCCGTACGAAGTCGGCGACGATGCGACCCCACGGCGTGGTGGGGCCGAATAACGCGCAACCGATGCCGTCCAGTGTGACGAGCTTCACGGTCGCAACGACCTCGTCGGGCAGATCGTCCACGCTAGCGGTGGCGCACCACTCCGCCAGCGGCTGGGTTACACGCTGCCAGCCCCCCTTGGCGGCGGCCGTCATGGCGTCTCCTCTCCTTCGACCATGGGGTCGGGGTACTGCCCGTGCCGCGTGAAGTACTCTACCAAACCGCCTGCCATCAGAATCCGGCGCATGAAGGCGGGCAACGGCCGCCCGTGGATCACGCCGCCCCGGGTAAGGTTGCGGACGGTGCCGGCCGCGAAGTCCACCTCCACCTCGTCGCCGTCGGCGATGCCTTCTGGCGCCGCCTCCAGCAGCGGTAGGCCCACGTTGATGGCATTGCGGTAGAAGATGCGGGCGAAAGAGGCGGCTACCACCCCAGCGACCCCCGCCAGCTTGATTACCACTGGCGCAGCCTCCCGAGACGACCCGCAACCGAAGTTCTGACCGGCTACAATCAGGTCGCCAGGCCGTACCAGCGAGCCGAAACCGGGTCGCACATCTTCCATCAAATAGCGGGCCGCCTCGGACAGGTCGCGCACGCTCTGCTTGCGAGCCGCGGAAATGATGTAGTCTGTGTTGATGTCATCCCCGAACACCCAGGCGCGGCCGCGGGCCCTCATCGCGCCATCGCCTCCTCGCGAAGCACGGTTCGAGGATCGGTGATGCACCCTGTGAGCGCAGCCGTCGCCACCGCGGCCGGCGAGGCCAGGAAGACCTCGGCCTCGGGGGTGCCCAGGCGTCCTTTGAAGTTGCGGTTGCCGGAACTGATCACCCGCTCGCCGGGTGCCGGGAGGCCAAAGCCCGACGCGGCGGTGCAGCCGCTGCAACCGGGCACGCCGATGACGGCGCCCGCCTCCATCAAGTCGGCGATCACACCCTCCGCCAGGCAACGCCGGTACACCTCGCGGGAAGCCGGTGTAACGTATAAACGCACTCCCTTGGCCACCCGGCGACCGCGCAGAATGCGAGCGGCCTCGCGCAGGTCTTCGTACCGTCCGTTGACGCACGTGCCGATGATGGCCACCTGCACTGGCAGGCCGGCGTAGGCTTTCAGAGGGTGGACGTTATCCGGCCGGTGTGGCGCGGCGACCAGGGGCTCCAGCTGATCCAGGTCCAGCTCGACCACGCGGTCGTAGCGGGCGTCCGGATCGGGAGTGAAGACCTGCCACGGCCGGCGTGTGGGTCGCTGGCGGAGCCATTCCGTCAGCACCGCGTCACAGGGGAAAAGGGCCGCCTTGGCGCCCATCTCCATGGCCAGGTTCGCCAGCGTCATACGCTCGCCCACACCCAGGTGTGCCAGGGCCGGACCGTCGAATTCCAAAGCCTTGTAGGTGGCGCCGTTGGCGGTCAGCGCCCTCAGCAGGGCCAAGGCCACATCCTTGGCATATACGCCCGCGCGCAGGCGCCCTCGCAGGATCACGCGCACGGAGGACGGCACCTTCAGCCAGATGCGGCCGGTCTTCATGACCACCGCTAAATCGGTGGAACCGACCCCGGTCGCGAACGCGTGGAAGGCCCCAAGGGTGGTGGTATGGGAGTCCGTCCCCACCACCACGTCGCCGGGCACCACGTGGCCCCGCTCGGGAAGTACTTGGTGGCAGATGCCCTCGCCGACCTCAATCACCTCGATGCCCTGCTCCCGAGCAAAGGTGCACATGTCACGCTGCACCTGGGCCGCCAACGGAATATGGCTCGACGGGGCGTGGTCGAAGACGAACTTAATCCGCTCGGGGTCAAATACCCGCTCCGCACCTAGGCGGACGAACACGTCGGTAACCAGGGGTCGGTTCCCGTCATGGGCCATGCACACATCCACCGGGCAGACCACCAGCTCGCCGGCCTCCACAGTCCGGCCCACCTTGGCGGAAAGCAGCTTTTCGGCCAACGTCTGTCCCATGATGCTCACCTCGCCTCCTCCTCACCATCCACGGCCGCCCAGAGGCTGACCAGTTCCTCATCGCTCAGCTCACCACCCTTGGACAGGGTTTGCGATTCCAAGCAGCGAGCTAGGCGTGCCAGCCGGGTGCGCAACGCGGGGTCGTCGATGCCTTCTGGCCAAAGGCCTAGGGCGCCTAACCGAGCGCGCAAGGCCGCCTCGCCCGAGTACTTGCCCAACGGAAACCGGCGGGTGTTGCCCACCTGCTCGGGAGCTAGGGCTTCGTAGACCATGGGATGCCGCAGTACGCCCAGCACGTGGGCGTCCAGCTTGTGTGCGAAGGCGTCGCGGCCGGCTACGGGATGCCAGGGCGGAAGCTGCAGGCCGAACTCCGCAAAGGCCTGGCGCACCAGGGGTGTTAGCCGCGCCAGCTCGATTCCTGTCTCGGCTCCGTACAGCAATTCCAAGACAACCGCAAGCTGTTCTAGCGGCGCGTTGCCGGCCCGTTCTCCCAGTCCGCCCAGTGTCGCGTCGGCGCTGGCCGCCCCTGCACGTACACCAGCCAGGGTGTTAGCCAAGGCTAGGCCGAAATCGTTATGACAGTGGATGTGCACGGGGACCCCACTCCACTCGCGCACTTGGGACACAAGCTCCGCGAAGACTTCCGGCGTGGCGGCGCCTGCCGTATCCGCCACCGTGACCCTTTCGGCGCCCGCATCGACCACGGCGCGGTAGAGGTCGCGCAGAAAGGCCGGATGGGCGCGTGTGGTGTCGGTGGGGCTGAAGCGGACATGACACCCGCGGCCGACGGCGTAGCGGACGGCTTTTGTCGAGTGCTGGAGCATCTGACGGCGCGTCGTACGCTGCACATAGGTCAGGCGCAGGTCTGAGGCCGGGAACATCAGGACCACCCAGTCCACGCCCGTGGCCAGCGCCCGATCGATCTGCTCCCGCCAGTCATCGAGGAAGACCTGTACGATGGCTTCCGTCACCACTGTGTGTCCGTCGGGGGTACGCAGGGCGGCACCACTTATCCAGCGCGCGAACGTCTCGTCGGCGGTGGACCGCCCTGGGTAGCCTACCTGCAGGTGCCGGACGCCCGCCGCGACCAGGGCCCGCGCTAGGCGGCACTTGGCCTCGAAGTCGAGGTTTACCCCAGCCGCTTGCTCGCCTTCGCGCAGGGTGCAATCGTTGATGATCACCGGGCGTGCCATAGGGCCGGTGGATCTCCCGGGGCCACCGAAGGCCCGTGGGCACAGCCACGCAGGGCCCCACTCGTCTATGGCGGGTGCAGTTGTGTCGGGGGAACGTGCGCTGTCCGTCACGGGTCCACCTCCACGTTCAATCGCGGATCGCCTTGTGATAGGCATTGAGGATGTGTTCCTGCATGGCCGCCCGGGCCGCTTCGGCATTCCGCTCCTGTAGCGCGGCCAAGATTCGCTCGTGCTCGCGAAAGGCCTCCCAGGGTCGACCAGGGCTGGCGATGGTACGGGCACGGTAGCGGTCGATCATACCCTCGATAGAGCGCAAGAGATTGGGAATGTAGGTAAGCCCGCTGAAGGCGACGAGGCGTTCGTGGAAGCGCTTGCCCAACATGTCGACGGTATCGAGGTCACCGGCTCGGGTCGCCTTGTTCAGCTGCTGCATGATGGATTGCAGCTCGGCGATGCCCTCGTCCGTGATGCGTTGCGCTGCGCGCAAAGCGCACAGCCCCTCCAACGCGGCCCGGGTTAGATACAGTTCCTCGATGGCGACCTTCGACAGTCCGACAACCTCGCAAATCCCCGTGGGTAGGCGGCTAACTAATCCCTCTTGCTCCAGTAACAGCAGCGCCTCACTGATCGGGGTGCGGGAGATACCCCACTGTTCCGCCAGCTGGCTGGCCACCAGGCGAGTACCCCTGGGCAGCTCGCCTTGGAGAATCCCGTCGCGCAAGCGCTGGTAAACCTGCTGCCGTAGGGTGTGGAGATTGAAAGCGGGCCGTTGCGGCATCGCATGGGCCCTCCCCGTCACAACAGCCCGCCGTTAAGCGGCACGAGCACGTGCCCCTAACGGCTCACGCACAGCGCACCGCGCGACCCATGCCGCACGGAGATGTAAACACGCGTGCATGCTACGTGTCTCATGCTGCATGTATTGTGTAGAATTCTGCACGAGGGGGCACTTCCCTGCCGAACGTGGCTAACGCACCAGCAAGGATCGCGGTGCCACGCCAATAGGATTTTCTCCTCCGCGTCACTCCGTTCGCCGCTGCGGTCGTCGCGGCGGGGCTGGCCGGTTTCGCCGGATTGCCCGCCCCCTGGCTGGTCGACCCGCTCACGCCTGCACCCTACTACTAGCACTTCCGGGCCATCACGCCGGGAAGCTTGCTGGTCCTTCTGACCCGCAAGGCGCCGCCCGTGTTGCGGAGGCCGTAGCCCACCTGCGGGCCCTGTAAGAGGCACTTGACCGCGGGCCGGCTGGCCGCCGCGGACCGGTTCCTCTCCCACCTCTCGTGATCCAGGAGACGCTGAACGTGCTACAGTACGCGGAGGCCTTCGGGCTAGACCCCCGGGAGGCGGCGGAGGCGGTGCTCTCGCTCGTCCAAGCTCGGGAGATGGACTACGAGGAGCGGGCGTGCGTGGTGTTCGCACTGCAGCGCCAGGCCTCCGGCGAAGCGCCGTTCCCCGACGCGGGGCGCGTACGGCGCGGCATGGACGGCATCACGCGGCACCAGGGGGGCGCGGCCTCGCACCGCGCGGGCATCACGGCCGGCGTTGTCCTGGCACGGCGACGAGGGGGGGCCATGGAGGTCCGACGCGTCCGGCGTCAGAGGGCAACTTCTTCGACGCGCGCTCGCCCACTGGGCCGAACGCTGGGCATCCAGACGGTAGTCGCCCGGGGGAGACTCCGCCCACGCCCCCCTCGGTAGGCCGATGGTGTTGAAGACGCAGCCCACGCCGTCGGGCACGGCGCGCCAGAACGCCTCGGCCGGCCGCCACGAGAAGACAGCCCTCGTTTGGAGCAGGGATCGGTGAGGCGGTTCAGCACCATGGTGAAGACAGCCTCGGCCACGTCGAAGGCCAGCTGGCGATCTTGCAGGAGGGCTTCGAAGGCCTTGTCCAGTTCGGCTTCGCGCCACAGCCGTTCGAAGATCAGCGCGGACCCCACTGCTTGGACCAGCGGACGTTCAGACGTTTGGCCTGTTCTTCGAGTCGACGCCAGGTACTCTGGGAGAAGCGGGCCAGGTTCTCGATGAGGGCATCGAGCCGGCCGTCCTGGAGGTCCTCCAGCCGCCCCAGAGTGGCAACGACCCGCTGGCGGACGCGGCCGCCCTGACGCACGCTTTCGACGAGCTGGAGGTAGGTGCGGGTGGAGCCGTCTTTGTTCTTGAAGGTCTTCTGGCGGATGAATATGGCACAACCATCATAGTATCACAACCAATCGTCTACAAGATCTTATCCGAAAAACGTGGCACTACATTTTTGACCCAAAAGAACCGCCGCCCCATGGAAACCCCTTGATTCATCCGGGTTTCTGGGGCGGCGTGGCACCGAGAAGGGCCGCTAACTGTCAAACCCGAGTCATGAGGTCTCTGAAAAACCCCTTGGCTTTTTCGGCAAGGAGTGGAGCCTGTTTCGCGAACCCAGGTATTTCCGCAGGATTGCAGCCACGGGAGGTTAAGTGAAGGCATCGGTTGGAATTCGCCATTGCCTGAGGTGTTCCTATGGCCTACAACTTCCGCCCGGTGAACCGTGACCAACTGTACCTGCTCCCACCGAGCCTTCGCGACTGGCTGCCTGAGGATCACCTGGCTTGGTTTCTGATCGACGCCGTCGAGCAGATGAACCTGCGGGCTTTCTACGAGAAGTACCGCGTCGACGGCTGGGGTGGAGAGAGTTACGACCCGACCATGATGGTGACGCTCCTGCTGTACGCCTACTGCGTCGGCGAACGGTCGAGCCGGCGGATCGAGCGGTTGTGCCTCGAGGACGTGGCCTTCCGGGTGATCACCGCCAACCAGAAGCCGGATCACGTGACCATCGCCCGCTTCCGCCAGCGCCATGAGCGGGAGCTGGCCGAGCTGTTCACCCAGGTGCTGCGGCTGTGCCGCGCGGCGGGGCTCGGGAAGGTGGGCGTGGTCGCCCTTGACGGGACGAAGATGAAGGCCAACGCCTCGCTGGCGGCCAACCGAACCTACGATGCGATTCGCCAGGAAGTTGAGAAGATGCTTCGGGAGGCGGAGGCCACGGACCGGGAAGAAGATGAGCGGTACGGCCCCGGGCGTCGTGGGGACGAGTTGCCGGAGGAGCTGCGCCACCGTGCGAGCCGGCTGGAGCGGCTGAAGGCGTGCAAACAGCGGCTGGAGGAAGAGGCGGCCCGGGAAGCGGCCCGGCAGCAGGCCCGCATCGAGGAGCGGAAGGCGCAGGAGCAGGCGACCGGCAAGAAGCGGCGGGGGCGCAAGCCGAAGGCGCCGGATCCCTCGGTGGATCCGGCGGCGAAGGCGAACGTCACGGACCCGGACAGCCGGATCATGAAGACCCGGCAGGGCTTTGTGCAAGGGTACAACGCCCAGGCGGTGGTGACCGAAGACCCGCTCATCGTGGCCGCGGCGGTGACGCAGGACGCCAACGACGTGGGCCAACTCCACCCGATGCTCCAGCAGGCGCAAGCCAACCTGCGGGCCGCGGGCGTGGACAAGCCCATCCGGGCCGTCGTCGCCGACGCGGGGTACTGGAGCGAGGCGAACGTGAAGCAGGCACCGGCGGATGGGCCGGAACTGTTCCTGGCGACGAGTAAAGAGTGGAAGCAGCGCCAAGCCTGGAAGGATGCACCCCCTCCGCGGGGCCGGATCCCCAAAGGGCTGAGCCTGCGGGAGCGGATGGAACGCAAGCTGCGGACCCGGCGAGGACAGGCGATCTACGCCAAGCGCAGCCAGACCGTGGAGCCGGTGTTCGGGCAGATCAAGACCGTGCGAGGCGCCGACCGGTTCCTCCGTCGGGGTCTGGCGGCGTGTGACAGCGAGTGGAAGCTGCTCTGCCTGACCCATAACTTGCTGAAGCTCTGGCGGAAGGTAACGAAGGGGTCCGCATCCTCACCCTTTGGTTGGATGGCGGCCGCGTTGGCGTAGAAGGGTAACGACCGGGCCGCCGGCCTACCCCGTCCTGACCGTCAGCCCACGGGACATGGCCGAATCGACCCGGTACGTTCCCCCAGTTCTGATCTCGTCAGGATCAGTGAAACAGGCTCCTGGCTGGACCCGGCCACCGTGGCGCTGCTCAACCGCCTGCGCCTCCTGGGGCGACGCCCCCTGGCCGGCCGGATGGCCGGACCCCACCGCTCGCGCCTCAAGGGCAGCTCCCTGGAGTTCGCCGACTACCGGGAGTACGTGCGCGGCGACGACCCGCGGCGCCTCGACTGGCGGGCCCTGGCCCGGCTGGACCGCCCCTATGTCCGGGAGTACGCCGACGAGCGGGACCGGACGGTCCATCTGCTCCTCGACGGGTCGGCCTCCCTGGGCTTCGGCGGCAAGGACCGCCGGCTGCGAGAGCTGGCCGCGGCCTTCGCCTACGTGGCGCTGCGCCACGGCGACCGGGTCGAGGTGACCTTGCTCAGGGGCGCCACCGCCCGGCGGCTGGTCAGCGCCCGGGGGCCCGCCGGCCGGAGCCGGATCGGCCGGGCGCTGGCCGCCCTGGACACCTGGCAGGGCACCACCGCCCTCCTGCCGGCGCTGCTGGCCTGGTGGGGCGGCGCTTCGGGCACCCCTGCGGGCACGCCTGCCGGCACCCCTGGGAGCACCCCTCACGGTACCCTGGCGGGCAGCTCCGCCCCGGGGACAGCGGGTGCGGATGCCCTCACCCCGGCTGCCGTGACCGGTGGCACCTCGGGGCACCAGGAAGCCGTACCCGGGGCGGCTCCCGCCGGGGGTGGCGCATCGACAGCCCCCTGGGGCCCGCCAGCGCCAGGCGGCGGCCCGGCCGGCGGGGGGATCGCCATCCTGCTCAGCGACCTGCTGGACCCGGTGGCCGCGGATCCCGCCGGCGAGTACGCCCGGCAGGTCGCGGGGGTCCTGGCGGCGGCCGGCGACGCGGCCATCGTGCAGGTCCTGGCCCCGGACGAGCTGGACCCTGCGGCGTCCCTGAGCGGCAGCGGAAACGGGGGCGCGGGCGGGGCCGCGGCCGAGTGGACGCTGGTCGACGCCGAGACCGGTTCGTCCCGGGAAGTCACCGTGGACGGTGCCGTCCTCGCCGCCTATCGCCGGACCCTGGCCGCCTGGGTGGGGGCATGGCGGGCAACCTGCCACGCCCGGGGCGTGGCCCATGCCCTGGTGTCCTCCGCCCGGCCGCTCCGGGCGGTGATTCTCGAAGCCCTCGCCCCGGCGGGGATCGTCGCCTGAGATCCGCCGGCTGCGGGATCGATCACCTGGAGGGCCAGAGGCCTCAAGATCCGGGCGCGGGACCCGGAACCGCCGGTCCCGCAACCCGATGCGATTCCGTGCGTGGGGAGGAACCCTCCCGTGCCACCGATCTTCGGCGCCACCGGCTGGAGTGCACTGGGAGCGGCGCTGGCGCTGGCCGGCGCCGGGGTCATCGTGCTCCTGTACCTGCTCCGGCGCCAGCCCGAGCGGCGGGTGGTTTCCTCCACGCTGCTCTGGGAACGGGCGCTGCGCGAGGCGGTGGCGCGCACGCCGTGGCAGCGGCTCCGCAACCAGTTGCCCCTCTGGCTGGAGGTGCTGGCCGCCCTGGCCCTTGCCCTGGCCCTGGCCCGGCCCCTGTGGCCGGGCTCGGCCCCGCCCCTGCCTGGCGGGGTGTGGGTGGTCGACGCCAGCGCCAGCATGCACGCCGGCGACCGCTGGTCCCAGGCCCTGCAGGCCCTTGAAGCCGACCTCCGGCGGGCGGGCGGCGGCTTCCGTGGCGCCCTCATCTGGGCCGGCCCCGTGCCCGCAGTGCTGGCCGGTCCCGACGCGACGCCGGGCCAGTTGCGCAAGGCGGTGGCGGCCCTCCGCCAGCGCCGGCCGACCGGCGCGGTGGCCGACTGGCAGACGACCCTCGCCCTGGCCTACGGGGCGGCGGCCCGGCTGCCCGCGGGCAGCCCCATCCGCATCGTCACCGACGGCAGCGACCCCGGGCTCCGGGAACAGCTGGGCGGCGCGTTCCCCGGGGACCGGCCTGTGGAGCTGGTCCCCGTGGGTGAGCCCGTGGACAACACGGGGATCCTGGCGGTGGCCGCGGAAGACTCCTCGGCCACCCCCGGAGGTGCTGCGCCCGGCGATCCCGCTCCCGTTGGTGCCGCACCCGGGGGTGCGGCCTCCGGCGGCCCGTCCGCGGGCGGTGGGACTTCCGGGCACGGCGCCGCGAGGGGGGCGGCAGCGGGCGGCCCGGCCGCGGCCGGGGAGGCCGGCGAGGGCACCGCGGGTGCGCCTGCGGGTGGGCCGGCCCCGGCCGGGGCAACCCCGGGCACCGCGGCTCCGGGCGGCGCCCCACCCGGTGATACCCCTCCGGGCGATGTGGGCAAGACCGCCACGGCCCCGGCGGGGGTGACGGTCACGGCCACCCTGGCCCACTTCGGCCGCCGGCCTGTCGAGACCAACGTCCTGCTGGAAACGGACGGCCAACCCCGGGAAGCCCGGCCCGTCCGGCTCGAGCCCGGCGAGGTGGAGCAGGTGATCTGGACCCTGGACGAACCGGCTCGCCTCTACAGGGTCGCCCTGGCGCCGGGGGACGCGTATCCCCTGGATGACGTGGCCTGGACCCTCGCCCGGCAGCCGGAGCGCATCCGCATCGGCCTCCTGTCCGCGGGCCCGGCCGGGCTGATCGAACGCGCCTTTCGCCTGCACCCGGGCAGCCAGGTGGTCCGCCTCGACCAGGGCCAGGCCGGGAGTGGCGAGAGCAGCGAGAGCGAAAGCGGCGCCGGGCCCTCGAGCGGGAGCGGGAACGGCAACGGCGACGGCGCGGGAAGCCGGGATGGGAGCGGGACCCGCGAAGCGGGTGGCGGCGCCGCCCCGGAGGCCGTGGCGCCCGACCTGGAGGGGTTCGATCTCCTGGTGGTGGTGGGACGCCCCCTGCCGCCCGAGGTACCCGAGCGGTTGCCCGTGGTCTGGATCAACCCGCCCGGCGGGGCGGGGCGGGAACTGGGGCCGGCCTTTGCTCCGCGGCGGCTGGCCGCCGGCGACCATCCCGAGACGGCGCGGGTCCTCAGCCATGTGCATCTGGGCAGTTTCCAGCTGATGGCGGCCCGTCCCCTCACCCTGGAACCGGGTGAGGTGCCCCTGATCCTGGGCGACGGGCGGCCCGTGGCCGTCCTCCGCCCGGCCGGCGCCGCCCGGGCGGGGCGGGCGGTGCTCGCCTTCGACCCGTACCAGGGCACCCTCTTGCTCCGCCCCGCCTGGCCCCTGCTGGTCCAGAATCTCCTGGCGGTCCTGGCCCCCGGCGGGTTCGGCCTGCCTGCGGAGGCGACGGCCGGCGAGTCCCTGGTGATGGCCCCGTCCCCCCTGCTTGCCGATGTCACCGTCACCGACCCCCACGGCGCGGCGGTGGCCCCGGGCTCGCCGCTGGAACAGCCCGGCCTCTACCGGGCCACCGCCCGCACGGCCGGCGGCGAACCCGTCGAAGCCTTCCTCTGGGTCCGGCCGCACCCCGGGGAGTCCCGGGCGGTGAGTACGGGGGCCGGGCAACTCGCCGCTTCGTCGGGTTCGTCCGGAGCCGGGGCCTCCGGCGACGGCGCGGTCGGCGGGCAGCCCGCGGGCACCACCGGACAGGGGCAGCCCGCCGGCTCTGAGGCGGCCGGTGCGGGCGCCGGGACAGCTGGCGGGGCGACCGGCGCGGACGACGGGACGGCGGGCGCGGCGACCGGGGCGGCCACCGGCGCGGCGGCCGCGTCCCCCTACTGGCGGATTCCGGCCTTCATCGCCCTGCTGCTGCTCATCCTGGACGCGTGGGTGGTGCGCCATGGCCTTTGAAGCGCCCCACCTCCTGATCCTGCTGGTGGTCCCGGTCGCCCTGCTCCTGGCGGCATGGTGGCCTCGGCGCCCGGGCGGGCTGGTGATGGGCCGGCCGTTCCCAGGCCGGCTGTCGTCGGGTCGGCTCGCCCGCTCCCGGTTCTTCCCCGCCGGGGTCGCCGGGTCGCGGTTCTCGCCACCCTCTCGCTCTGGGTCCCGGTTCCCGGGGATGCCGTGGCCGCGCCGCCCAGCCGACGAGCATGCCGCCAGCGGGGGTGACCCCGGTGCCGCGGGCGCCCGTGCCACCCCCGCCCTCTCCCCGGCCCGTACCTTGCGGGCCCTTGGACTGGCCTGCGTGGTCCTGGCCCTGGCCAACCCGACCCTGCCCCTGCCGGCAGACGAGGTGGCCGTGGCGGTGGTGGTCGACCACTCCGCCAGCGCGGAGCCGGCCCTCCCCGAGGCGATGGCCGCCCTCAACCGGCTCCTGGCCCGGGCGGACCGGGACGTACAGGTGGCGATCATCTCGGCCAGCGGCCGGGCCGAGCTGGAACGGGCCCCCGCCCCGCTGCCCCAGCTGCCCCTGGACCGGTGGTCGAGCCCGCGCCAGCGGGAGGCCACGGACCTGGCGGGGGCGTTGCGGCTGGCGGCGGCGGTCCTGCCGGGGGATGCCCGCCGCCGGGTGGTCCTGCTCTCGGACGGCCGGCCCACCCACGGCAACGCCCTGGCCGAGGCCCGGGCCCTGGCGGCCGCGGGCATCCGCCTCGACGCCATCCCGCTGGTCCCGGCGGCCGGCGCGGACCTGGCGGTGCGCGAGCTCCGGGCCCCGGCGGCGACCCGGCCGGGCCGGCCCGTGGCCGTGGAAGTGGTGGCCACGGCCGACCGGGAGACCGCGGCCCGCTTGCGCCTGTATGCCGCCGACGCCCTGGCCGGCAGCCGCCAGGTGCGGCTGCAGCCGGGCGAGAACCGGTTCGTCTTCCAGATCACGCCCGCGGCGCCGGGCCCGCTGCCGCTGCGGGCCGAAATCGAGCCCCTGGCGCCCGGCGACGACGCCGAGCCGGGCAACAACCGCTACCACGGCGTGGTGGAGGTGGCCGGTGCGCGGCCGGTGCTCCTCCTCACCCAGGAACCCGACGGCGCCCTGGCCAGGGCCTTACGGTCCCAGGGCCTGCAGGTCGACGCCCGCGGCCCGGCCCAGCGCCCCGCGGACCTGTCGGGCTGGGCCCGCTACGGCGCGGTCATCCTGGACAACGTGCCGGCCCACGTCCTCGGGGAGCGGGCGATGAACGAGCTGGAGCGGTTCGTCCACGATCTGGGCGGGGGGCTGGCGATGAGCGGCGGGCCCCACTCCTTCGGTCCGGGCGGGTACCTGGGCACGGCCGTGGAGCGGGCCCTGCCGGTCCACATGGACCTGCGGTCCAAGAAGAACCTGCCCACGGTGGCCGTGGTCCTGGTGGTCGACCGCTCCGGCAGCATGGGGGTCGGCCAGAAGCTGCAGATGGCGGTGGAGGCGGCGGCCCGGACGACCCGGCTGCTGACCCCCAAGGACCGCCTGGGGGTCGTGCTGTTCGATCACCAGGCCTACGTGACCCGGGAGCCCACCCCCGTGACCTCGCCCGACGAGGTGAGGGCCGCCTTTCCCTCCGCCGCCGGTGGCGGCACCTCGGTGGGCGCGGGTCTCACGGCCGCCTGGGAGCTAATCCGCGGCGTGCAGGCGGACGTGCGGCACGTGATCGTGCTGACCGACGGGGTGTCGGAACCCTTCGACGTACCGGGCATCACCCGCCAGTTCCGCGCGGCGGGGGTCACGCTCTCGGCGGTGGCCATCGGCCGCGATGCCGATTTCTCCCTGCTGCGCACCCTGGCCGAGGAAGGCGGCGGCGGCTTCTACGAGGCGGTGGACCCGAGCCAGATACCCAGCCTGATCACCCAGGACGCGGTGCTGGCGACCCGCTCCTTCCTGGTGGACCGTCCGTTCGTGCCCATTCCCACCACCAGCCCCGGCCGCGGCGGGGCGGCCGCCCTCTTGCGCGGCCTGGTGGGCGAGGGCTCGCCGGGGTCCGCGCTGCCGCCCCTGGGCGGGTACGTGGCCACCAGCCCCAAGGAGCAGGCCGACGTGCTCCTGGTGAGCGACGAGGACGACCCGGTGCTGGCGGCCTGGCGCTACGGCGCCGGGCGCGCCATCGCCTGGACGTCGGACGCCGGCGGGCGCTGGGCGGCGCGCTGGATCGGCCAGGAGGATGGCGCCTTCCCCCGGCTCTGGGCCAACGCGGCCGACTGGCTGCTGGGCCGCCCGGCACGGCCGGGCCGGGGAGGCCCTGCCCAGGCCGGTGACCCGGGCGCCCCCGGCGCCCACGGGGTGGAGGCGGAGGTGGTCCCTGCCACCGGAGGTTACGAGATCCGCGTGCGGGTGACGGGGTCCCCTCCCCCCACAGGCCTCGTGCGCCTGGTCCCGGAGCCCGGGAGCGGTGGCGAGGCAGGCGGGGATGGCGGCGGTGCGGCGGGCGGGGCGGAGGGTACCGGCGCCGGGACCGGGCCCGGAACCGGCGCCGGTGCGAGATCCCCCGCCGCGGCCGGTGCTGACGGCCGGGGCGGGCCGGCGGCCGGCGCCGGAGCTCCGGCCCCCTTGGAGGCCACCCTGTTGCCCGTGGCTCCCGACCGCGCCGAGGCCCGCCTGCCGGTGACCCAGCCCGGCGTCTACGGCGTGGCCGTGGACCTGAGCGGGGGAACGGCGGCAGCGGGAGGCACCGGGATCGTCCTGAACACCGCCGTGGCGGTTCTCTACCCTGCCGAGTTCCGGAACCCGGGGCCCGACCCGGCCTACCTGGAGAGCCTGGCCGCGGTGACGGGCGGGAGGCTGCTGGAGCTGGACCAGCTGGCGTCGGGAGGCATCCTCAGTGGCGCCGGGCTGCCGGCGCCCCCGGGCCGTCGGCCCCTGTGGCCGTACCTGCTGGGCGTCGCCGCCCTGCTCCTGCCCCTGGACGTGGCCGCCCGCCGCCTGGGCCTGGGCTGGCGCGGGCCGGTGCGACGGCGAGCCTGGCGCCCCGTCCCGGCCGGGGTGACCGGAACCGCGGGCACCCAAGGCGCGGCCCCGCCAGAGGGGGCGGTCTTCCCGGCGCCCGCCCATCGGGCGCCGGCCGCTGCGGGCGCCGGTTCTTCCCCGTATGCCGCGACCTGGGGGGCGGCCGGTCCTTCCGTGGCCGGTCCTGCCGCTGCCACGGGTGCCGCCGCCCCCGCGGAAGCCGGCGGGGACCCGCGCGGTGCCGCGGCCGTCGGCACGCCGGGCGCCGCCGGCGCAAGGACTTCGGGGGCCACGGACGGCGGCAGCGAGGTCACCGACCGCCTGCGGGCCGCTCGCGACCGATCCCGCGCCCGGGCCGCGGACCGGGTTCGCCGGCATGTGGGCACCACGCCACCCGGCCCGCCACCGGGCCCCGCAGCCTGACCCGTCAGGGCGTGCCGGGAGCGCCGTGACCCCACCGGGCGGCGCGGCTCCCTTCCGCCAGGGGTTGCGCCGGTCCGCGGCGATGGAACCCGCCTGCCGGCCGCCCGCGGCGCAGGCGCCCGTCCTGGAAGGATTATCCACCACCCGGCTCGAAGGGGACCACGGCAAGGTCGGAGGGCGATCGAAGGGCGACGCCATTGATCGAGCTCCATAAACTGCGGAAGAGTCTCCCAGGTCTTCCCGACTTCACCCCGGCGGCAGGTGGCGGCCAAGCTGCTGTTCGCCTGCCTGGTCGCCTGGGCCGGGGGGCTCCCCTTTGGCGCCGCCGCGGGCATCCTGCTCGGGTGGACAGGGGGTGCCTGGGCCTACTGGCTGGTCACCGGCCTGCTGGCGGTGGTGGCCGTCAACGCGCTGGAACTGGCGGTGGACTTGTGGCGCCCCAAGCTGGACTGGGTCGACCCGCAGGGAGCCATGAAGCAGAACTACAACGTGCTGCTGGGCGTGCTGGCCGGGATGGTCAGCCTGGGCGGCGCCGCCCTCGTCGCCCGCTACACCTCGCCCCTGGGACCCGCCGTGCTGCTGGCCAGCGTCTCCGGTTACCTGCTCCTGGTGGCCACCGGCGGGATCCTGCTCGTGCTCGGGCTGGCGGGGCGGGTCTACCGGCGGGTGTCGTCGCCATCTTCCTAGGTCGATGAACGAGGCCGGCCCCGTTTCGCCGACGTCCATCGGGACACGATCGCAGTCGCGTCATCAGCCAGCGCCGGGCGCGCTCCTGGCCCGGCGAGCCCACGGCACGGCCGCCGAATGTCGGGCGGGAGAGGACCTCCACCCCTGCCCGCAAGACCGGGGCAGCGATCCTCTCCACCGCCTGTTCCGTTGCCCTCTCCGCCGGCCCGCCGCGCACCCCGGTCGCCCCCGCCTCCCGCACCGTCCGCAGCGCTCAGCTACCCTCGCAGCACGCCGGCTCCGCCGGTGACGCCTCGCAACAGACGCAGCAGGCGCTGGCCTGCTCGGCGCTGCTGGCGTCACCGCAGCACCCCGTCTCGCCGCAGCAACCCGCGTCCGCCGCCGACTTCGTGAAACCGCCCTCCGGCTGCTCCGCCGGGTCCCCGCGCCCGAAGGCCATGTCCGCCACCCCCTTCCCCCCTGTTGCCTGGGCCGGCCTGGCCGGGACGCTTCCCGCCTGGCTGACTGGGTCCCCTCCTGCCAGGGCGGCCAGCGCCGCTGCCCCGGACGCAACGGCGGCGCGGTCGAGGCTGTAGAACGACCAGCGGCCGCGGCGCTCCTCGCGCACCAGGCCGGCCTCGCGCAGCAGCCGCAGGTGGTAGGAGACCAGGGACTGGCGCATCCCCAGGACCGCCTGCAGCTCGCAGACGCAAATCGCGTCGGCGCCGGGGGCGTCGTCGGCCGCACGGGCCACTCCCGCGCAGCACGACCGCCCCTTGGCCAGCAGGGCCAGCATCCGCACCCGGGCCGGGTCGGACAGGGCCCGCCCGAGGGCCGCCAGCGTCGCCTCGAGCTCCGGCGCGCTTGCCCCGCCCGTGCGCACCGCCGCGACCATGGCCACACCTCCCATCAAAGGATGTTGATACATGCGAGGTCAGCTTATATCAATGATTGTTGATCTGTCAAGGGCCCCGGGGGCCGGCGGCGCCGGGCGGGGTCTGCGCGGCGGGCGCAGGGCGGGCCCTCCCCTCCCCGCGATGCCAAACCGAGCGGACACGCCCCGTCGGAACACAGGAGCGAGGAGCGAACAGTAGCCAGTAGCCTGCACTCCTCGTTGCGCAGCGACCGGCCCAGCAAAGCGCATCCCTGAAGAGGTCGCCGACACCGAGGGGCAGCTTGATCACGCCTGCCCCCGCCAAGCCCATGGATCCAAACGACGAACCTCCCGAGGATGACCATCGGGATGCAGCCCATGCCTCCTCGAAGAACAGATCGACGCCGACTGTCGCCAGGCCCGTCTTTCGAGGTCCGTCGACTTCCGGGGAACCGAGGTATTCTGCCGCTGGGGTCGACCACCGCGGTTTCCGGATGCCCCGCTCCCTCGCCCTGTCTCCCTGTGTCCCCTGTGTCTTGGCCATTCCCTCCCCTTCCCCGCCGTCCCGCCCGGCCGACGTCGCCCCGCATCGGGGAAAGTCGACACAAATATGACGATTTTCGCCAAAGGATCGGCCAGACATTGGACGAACCCTCCTAATCTGGAAGGGAGGTGATGGACAACCCCTTTGCGGAGCAACGGGGCGGCCAGGTGCCGCGGAGGTTGCGAAGGTCCGTGATGCGTGCACCGCGTTGCGTCACGGGGTCCAAGCGAGAGGGGTGCCCTTGCGATGTGCGACCGCCCGACGAGCCGGTTTCGTCATTGGCAGCGCTCCGGGTTGGCGGCGTTTCCCGCCGCGTTGGCGGCGTTCCTCGCCGCGACGTTGATCGTCGCCACGGGGATGCAAGCCGTCGCCCTGGCGGCCGGGGCCGGGCCGGGCGGCCCGGCCGTCTCCTTGCGGGAGTCCCTCACACCAGCGCCTGTGGCGAAGGCCCTGCAGGACAAGCTGGACAAGGGCGATCCCGTCCGCTTCCTGGTGAAGCTGTCCACCCAGGCGGACGTCCAGGCCGCCGCCCGACGCGGCCGCGATCTCGCCCGGGACCGGGGATACCGCTCCCCCGACCTGATCCGCCTCACCGTGCGGCAGGAAGTGATCCGGACCCTCCGGGAGACCGCCAAGACGAGCCAGGCCCGCATCGCGAAGGCGTTGGAAGACCTGAAGCGGCAAGGCCACGTGCAGGATTACCACCCGTTCTGGATCGTCAACGGGTTCGCCGTCACCGGCGCGCGGGAGGCGGTGGAAGCGCTGGCACGACTGCCAGGGGTCGGCCGGATCGACCTGGACGAACAGGTGCACATCTTGGGTCACCCGGCCGAGGGGCGGACCGCTGGCGGGAAGGAAGCGAATGCCTCCCAGGCGTCCAGCGCCGGCGACGTCGAATGGAACGTCGAACGCGTGGGTGCCCCGGGCGCCTGGGCCCTCGGTGTCGACGGGACGGGGACCGTGGTCGCCTCCATCGATACCGGGGTGGACGGAAGTCACCCGGCCCTTCGCACCCGGTACCGTGGCTACGATCCGGACGCGCCGGGGAGCCCGCGTCACGAGGGGAACTGGTTCGACGCCGTGAACGGACGGGCGACGCCGTATGACGACAACGGGCACGGAACCCACGTCACGGGCACCATGGTCGGTGACGACGGCGCCGGCCACCGGATTGGCGTGGCCCCGGGCGCCCGCTGGATCGCCGCCAAGGCCTTCACGGCCGGGGGCACGGGCGCGTCATCGGACATCCTGGAGGCCGCCCAGTGGCTGTTGGCCCCGACGGATGCCAACGGGGTCCCCCATCCGGAGTGGGCGCCCGACGTCATCAACAACTCCTGGGGCGGCGGCCCGGGGATGGACGAGTGGTTCCGCCCGATGGTGCAGGCCTGGCGGGCCGCCGGCATCGTCCCCGTCTTCGCCGCAGGCAACGACGGGCCGGGAGCGTCGACGGTGGCCCCGCCCGGGAACTACCCGGAAGCCCTGGCCGTCGGAGCCACCGACGCCAACGATGCCCTCGCCTCGTTCTCCTCCCGCGGTCCGTCACCCTATGGGGAGATCAAACCCGAGGTCGCTGCCCCCGGGGTGGGGGTGCGGTCCTCGGTGCCCGGCGGGGGATACGCGGTCTACAACGGCACCTCCATGGCGGCACCGCACGTCAGCGGCACGGCGGCGCTGCTGCGCAGCGCGAACGCGGCGCTGTCCGTGGAGGAGATCGAGGCGCTGTTGACGCGGACCGCGGTGCCGCGCACCGACGCCCAGTACCCCGACCATCCCAACAACGGGTACGGCTGGGGTCGAATCGACGCGTTCGCCGCCGTCGGCGAGCTCACCAGGGGCCGTGGCGTCCTCACGGGGCGTGTGGTCCGAGAAGGGGACGACCTGGAGCCGCCCGCCATCGAACACACCCCGGTGACCCGCGCGTTTCAGGGCCTCCCGGTGACCATCACCGCCACGGTGGCGGACAACGTCGGCGTGGCCAGGGTGGACCTGTTCGTCCGACGATCCGGCGAGGCGCTCTACACCCGGATCCCCATGGCCCAATCGGAAGGCGATCACCTCCGGGGGACTTGGACGGCGACCGTCCCCGGCTCGCTGGTCATGGCGCCGGCCGCCGAGTACTACCTGGAAGCTGCGGATGGAAGTGGCAACCAGAAGACCCATGGCACCGCCGACGAACCCCACACCATCGCCGTCAGCCGCGGCGTGCCACCCGGATACTTCGAGGACTTCGAGTCGGAGCCGGTGGGATGGACCCACGGCGGCACCAACGACCCATGGGAATGGGGCCGCCCCACCAGCGGCCCGGGGGCGGCCCACTCGGGCGAGAACCTCTTCGCCACCGACCTCGATGGCGACTATCCCAACGATGCCAACGCCTGGCTGCTGATGCCGCCCATCGACTTGACCGCGTCGGCGGAGGGTGCTGTCCTCCGCTTCATGCATTGGTATGATGTGGAGACCAACTACGACTTCGCCGAGGTCTACGTCTCGGTGGACGGGGAGAATTGGACCCGCGCCGCGCGGTTCACCGGTTCGTCCAACGGATGGGTCCAGGGGGAGGTCGATCTGCGGCCGTACGCCGGTCGGGTGGCCTACCTCGTCTTCAACCTCTTCACCGATGGATCCGTCACCCGGGCCGGCTGGTACATCGACGACGTGACGGTGGTCGCACCGGACGACACGCCGCCCGCCGCGCCCTCGAACCTCACCGCCGTTCCCAACGCGGTGGCCGGCATCGATCTGCGCTGGGTCGCCCCCACCGACGCCGACCTGGATCGCTTCCACGTGTATCACAGCACGGCCCCGGGCGGTCCCTACACCCTCGTCGCGGATCTTCCCCGGACCGCCACCACCTACAACCACTTCACGGCGCCTGGGGGCGTGCCGTCGTATTATGTGGTCACCGCCGTGGACCTCTGGGGCAACGAGAGCGCCTACTCCAACGAGGCATCGGCGACGGCGCCGACCAACCGCGTCGTGTTCTGGGACGACATGGAGGGTCAGGATCCCGGCTGGAGCACAGGCGGCACACCCGAAGGCCTCTGGGAACGGGGAACGCCCACCTCCGGGCCAGGGGCCGCCTATTCGGGAGCCAACGTCTGGGCGACGAACCTCGAGGGCAACTATCCCAACAACGCCAATGCCTGGTTGATGACGCCCGCCATCGATCTCACCGACCACGAACACGCCCTCCTGAAGTTCGCGCACTGGTACAGCCTCGAGCGCAACTGGGACTTCGGCCGCGTGGAGGTCTCGACGGACGGGGGCCAGACCTGGACCGAGCTCGCACGGTACACCTCCCCCGGGACGGGTGGAAGCCCCGTGGGCTGGGAACAGCCCACCATCAGCCTGGACGCCTACGCCGGGCGGGTGATCCGGCTGCGCTTCCGGCTCACCAGCGATGGCTCCGTCCAGTACCCCGGCTGGTACATCGACGACGTGCTCGTGATCGCGGCCTCGGCCCCAGCCGACGCGCTGGAGCCCCCCAGCCAGGAGGAACAGCCGTCGCCGAACAAGCCGCGCGTCGAACCACCCGGACCGGATCTGAACCTCGGCGAACGGCGTGATCAGGCCGGCCAGGGCGTGGCGGGAAGCATCGCGGCGCTGCCCGTGGCGGCGACGGTGACCATCGTGGAGACCGGGGTGTCCGTGCGCACCGACCCCGCTACAGGAAGCTACACCCTGCGTCACCCGGCCGGGACGTGGACAGCCGTGGCCGAGGCCTACGGGTTCTATCCCGCCGAGGCGACGGTGACCATCACCCGGGATGGGACCACCACCCAGAACTTCGTCCTGGAGCCGATCCCTCGCGGCCGCATCGTGGGGACCGTCGTCGACCAGCGCACGCAACGACCGGTCCAGGGGGCTCGGGTCTGGGTGGTGGAAGATCCGGCGGTCGCACCCGCAACGACGGATGCGGACGGCCGATTCCAACTGGACGTGCTGGAGGGTTCCTATACCCTCACCGTCCGCCATCCCGACTACCATGGGGCTGACGTGCGGGTGGACGTGTCCGGGGACGCGACCCAGGAGGTCACCGTGGAGCTCAAGCCGTTCATCGGCATCGGCACGGAGCTCGCCTACGACGACGGGACCGCCGAGAACGCCTGGGCGTACCGCGACAGCGGCAACGGTTGGGCGGTCCAGTTCAGCGTCCCCGAGGGCAAGGCGGCCAAGTTGCTGGGCGCCCGTTTCATGTTCTGGGACGCCAGCTGGCCAAGCCCCGGCGGGACCAGCTTCCGGGTGGAGGTATACGCCGCCGACGGTCCTGGGGGCGGCCCGGGCACCAGGTTGGCGGGACCCATCCCGGCCACCGCCCGGCGCGACGGGCAGTGGACCGACGTCGACCTGAGCGAGCTGGGCATCGACCTGGAGGGTGACTTCTTCATCGCCTACATCCAGGATGGCGCCTATCCCAACGTGCCGGGGCTGGCCACCGACGAGAACGGCCCCTTCCACGACCGGTCCTGGCAACTGGTGGGCGGCCAGTGGGCGAAGGCTCCTCGGGACGAAGGGAATCGCATGATCCGGGCCGTCCTCGCCCTCGAGGTCCCCCCGCCCGTCATCACCGAACCGGCGGACGGGACGTACACCAACCGTCCCGACGTGACGGTCACCGGACGGGCCACCACGGGTACCACGGTGACCCTCTACAACAACGGGACCGAAGTGGGGACGGTGGCGGTCGCTGACGGCACGTTCCGCATCCCCGTCACCCTCCAGGACGGCGAGAACGTCCTCACCGCCCGGGCCAGCACCCCAGACGGGACCACCGATCCGTCGGAGCCCGTGCGGGTGTACCTGGACCGGGCTGCTCCCGAGCTGACGCTGGAGACGCCGACCGATGGCGAGAAGCGGAACCGGCCCGACCTGACCGTCCGGGGCAGGGCGGCGGACAACCTGGCCCTGGCGACGGTGACCGTCAACGGTCAGCCCGCTACGGTGGCCGGCGACGGGACCTTCAGCGCCAGGGTCTTGCTGGACGAGGGCATCAATGAGGTGGTGGTCACCGCCACCGATCGGGCGGGCAACGCCACGACGGTGGTGCGGACCGTCAGCGTGGACACCGTCCCCCCGGTCATCCGCGACGTGGAGCCGGCCACGGACGTCACCCTCCGGCCGAACCAGAGCCTGACGATTCGCTTCACCTCGGAGCCGAACCTGGCCAAGGCCGGTTTCGTCATCGTGGTCGACGGCTCCGGTTCGCAGGTGACGGGGGATCCGCTGGTCGGGACGCCCATGACCGAGACGGCACCGGGCGTCTACGAAGGCACCTATACCCCGCCCAGGGGCACCCGGTTCAGCGGAGGTCGGATCATCGTGTACGCCGTCGACGATCATGGCAACGGGGCCCAGGCCGAGGCCCCGGGCCGGGTGAGCGTAGGCCCCGGAGGCGGGAAGGGCGGGAAGGGGAAGAAGTGAGCCCGCTCCGTCGGTAGGGTGCCGGTGCGCCCGGCTGGCGGTCCGAGACGAGGGGGGGCCGGCAAGGCCCCCCTCTCCCGTTCTCCCCGGTGGCGAAAGCGAGGAGCACCTCGAGCCCCGTCACGAGCAAGGCCATCGCGAGCAAGGCGAGGAAGCCTTCGCCCCATCCCGGCCCTTGACCCCCGTCCCGGCCTGGGATAGAATGGCGAACGTCTGTTTGCGCCGTCGCGATGCCCGGCCGGGAGGGGGCTACCTCGTTGCCGATGACCACCCCCGCGTCCGCTGCGCGCGCTGCACGGGACCCGTCCCGCATGGCCGCCGGGCGCCACGCCTCCATGGCGCCGCGCCTGCCGGTTCCCGCGTTCCTCCTCGCCGCCGTCGCCGAGGGGACGGCCGGCGTGGTGGTCTACGCCTACGGGCCGGTCTACATGCGACAGGGGTTGGGCGAGCCGCGACTGGCCGTGGTCACCCTGGTCATCGCGCTCGCCTCCCTGGCCACCTTCCTCCTGGCGGGCCGATGGGGGCGATGGGGGGACCGCACGGGACGACCCGGGCGCCTGGTCGCCATGGGGCTCGGGGGCGCCGCCTTGGCGCTGGCGACCGCTTCGGCTGCGCCGTCGTCGGCTGTCTTCGGGGCGCTGGTCGTCGCCGTCACGGCCTGCCTCGCCGGGGTGATCCCCCTCTCGGTGGCGTGGCTCACCCTCCACCAGCCGGATCGACCGGCGGAGGCGGCGGCGCGGCTCTACCGGGCCCGCTCCCTGGGATGGGCGGCGGGCAGCTTCGGCAGTGGCTGGCTGGCGGACGCCCTTGGCCTCGAGGGGGTGCGCCTGTCGTTCTACCTCTCCGCTGCCGTCGCCCTGGTGGCGGCCGTCGTCGTGGCGCGGGTGGCGGGTCCCGCGTCGGCGATGACCCGACGGGCCTCGGTGACCATCGGGCGGGCGGCGACCGATCCGACGGCGGCCCCGCAGAGCGAGATCGCACCGGCGGCAACGGGGAGCCCACGGCAGACCACCCGGGAGACGGCGGCCGCACCGGCGACGACCCGGCGCACCGCCGCCGCCACGCCCGTCCCCCTCCCCGCCCCGGCCGGCCCGGGGGCCACCGCAGGCCTCCCCATCTGGCGCTTCCCGGAGGTGGTCGCCATCGCGGCCGCCGTGCTCCTCACCGCGTCGGGCAACGAGGCGTTCTTCGCCGTGTTCAGCGCCTACCTGACGGAGTTCCTCGGCGGCAGCAACGGCCAAGTGGGATGGGCGCTGGGCCTGGCCAGCACCTTGGGCATCCTCATCATGGCACCCGTGGGGCGCCTTGCCGACCGGTGGGGGCCGCGGCGGGTCTTCACCCTGGGCATCGCCGGCTACGTCGGGATGTACGCCCTGATCTGCGCCTTCCGGACGCCCGCTGCCACCGTGGCCGCGTTCGCCCTGCCCCTCTACCCCCTGACCGCCACCGGCGCCACCGGGGTGATCAGCCGCACCCTCCCCGCGGCTCGCCGGGGCGAGGCGATCGGGGTCTACGAGGGCAGCGCGGCGCTGGCCGCCTCCCTGGGCAGCGTGGCCGGCGGGCTGGTGGCGGACGCCGCCGGCCTGGCCCACGTCCCGCTGGTGTCCCTAGGCTTGGCGGTCGCCGGCGCCCTGGTCGCCTGGCGCTGGGTGGCCGGCCGGCGCGACGGCTGACGACGTCGACGACTCGCGGCGCAGGATGCTAGACAATTCCCCCGCGCGCTCATGCGGCAGGGCGGAGCGGAGCCGCGTCCCGTCCCAGAAGCCGCACCCCACGGCCTGACCGCGATAGCGCAGGACGACCCAGCCGCGCCGCAGGAGGCGTGCACCGGGTGGTGCCGCGATCTGCCGGCCCTGGAGCAGCCCTTCGAGGGAAGGCCGATCCAGGTCGACCACGTTGCGGCTGGCCCCGCTCGCCCAGTGCATGAGCCCGAAGCTGGTGGGTTTCCAGGTGGCGCCGTGGGCCCGCGCCAGCCGGATGCCCGCCGATCGGACGGCCGTCCAGCCCGGGACCCGGGGGAGCCGGGCCAACCAGATGCCCTGGCCTTGGCCGCCGTACGCGTGGAGGCCGTCGATCTCGGACCCCGTCAGCCCGAACTCCCGCCGCAGCCATTCGACCACCTGCTCCCGCAGGCCGGGGTCGGGTTCGGTCCACGCCGGGGCCGGTTCGTCCGCGCCCGCCGGCTCCGGGCCGCGTTCCTCCCACGGGACGGGGCCTCGCTTGCGGAGACGGGCGACGAACATCCCGCCCGAGTCCAGGTGATGGGGGTAGATCCGCCGGCATGCCTCCACGTCGGGCAGGAACCGCCGCCCCTCCCAGGCCGTGACCCCACCGGCGCCCGGCAGCCCGTGGGGCAGGGGCTCCACCACGACGCTGCCCTCGGCCTCCCGCAGGACCTGGTCCACCACCGCCTCGTTCTCCTCGGGTGCGAACGTACAGGTCGCGTAGACCACCACCCCGCCGGGTCGCGCCAGGGCGAGGCCGCGACGCAACAGGGCCGCCTGCACCGCGGGCAGGCGCCGCCGCTGGTGCCGGCTCGCCCCCTGGCGGGCGCGGCGACTGCGCCGGGCATTGCCCTCGGCGGAGCACGGGGCATCGACCAGGACCCGGTCGAAGGCGAGGCCGCCGGGGAACCGCCGCCCGTCGGCGCGGGTGATGACGGCCGAGGTCACACCGAGGCGCTGCAGGTTGTGGGACAGTGCCGCCAGTCGGTGGACGTCGGGATCGTTGGCCACCACCATCCCCCGGTCCCCCATGCGCTCGGCCATCTGGGTCGACTTGCCCCCCGGCGCCGCGCTCAGGTCCAGCACCGTCTCGCCGGGCTGCGGGTCGAGGGCGAGCACGGGCAGGGCCGCCGCCGCCTCCTGGAGGTAGAACCAGCCCAGCCAGTGCTCCAGGGTCAGCGCGGGGGAGAAGGGCTCCTCCGCCACGCGCCAGAGGTCGGGGTACCAGTCGTAGGGTTCCAGGCGGAAGCCGCGTTCTTCCAGACGGGCGCGCAGCGCGCCGGGATCCGCCTTGAGGCGGTTGACCCTGAGCGTGGCCGGCTGCGGCCGGGCGAGGCTGGCCTGGAAGGCGTCCCAGTCGTCGACGATGGTGCGGTAGCGCTCGAACAAGGTCCGGTCGCCCCTTTCGGGGGGTCGGGCAGCCCGCGGTGTCGCTGCGGTCAGCAGCGTCCGCGATGGTGCTCTGGTCCGCGGCATCGCGCTGCCGCTTGGCGTCCGGCGTCGAGGCCACGGGGACGCCGGCACCGGGTGCCGTCTTCACCTTACACGATCCCCTGGAATGGATCGCACCTGAAACGGATCGGCCCGCGGATTCGAGCCTCGGGCTGGATCGGTTGGGCCGCCCCCGGGAGCAGGAACATCAGCCTGGAAGGACGAACCAGACCCCGCAGGACGTCGCGCCCAACCTGCGCGGAGCGATCCCTGCGACCCCGCCGGTGACGGGCCGAGGAGGACGAAGCACCGTCATGGTCACCCTCCCTGGAACGCCGGCCGTCGCCCGCGGCATCGAACTCGACGGCGTGGGCAAGAGCTTCGACGGCGGCACCACCTGGGCCGTGCGCGAGCTCACCTGGCGGGTCGAACCCGGCCGGATCACCGGCCTGCTGGGCCCCAACGGCGCCGGCAAGACCACCACCCTGCGGGTGATCGCCGGGATCCTGCCTCCCGACGCCGGGACCGTCCGCGTCGACGGCATCGACCTCGCCCAGCGGCCCCTGGATGCCAAGCGGCGCATCGGGCTGGTGCCCGACGGCGCCGCCCTGTACGACCGGATGAAGGGGGTCGAGTTCCTGCGCTTCCTCGCGGACGTGTACGGGGTCCCGGACAACGAGCGGACCCGGCGCATGGAGGAGCTGGGCCGCCGCCTGGGGATCGGGACCTGGGTCCGCGACCCCATCGCCAGCTATTCCACGGGCATGCGGCAGCGGCTGCTCCTCGTGGGGTCCCTGCTGCACGACCCGGCGGTGTGGATCCTCGACGAGCCGATGACCGGTCTCGACCCGGACGCGCAGCGAGGGCTCAAGGACCTGATGGCCGAACGCCGCGCCCGCGGGGGGACCGTCTTGCTCACCACCCACCTGCTGGACGTGGCCGAGCGGCTCTGCGACCGGGTGGCCATCCTGCACCGGGGGCGGCTCCTGGCCGAGGGCTCGCCGGCCGCGCTGCGCCGCCGGTTCCTGGGGGAACCGGGGGACGAACCGGCTCGCGACGACGGCGCCACTCGCCGGGACGCCACCGCCGGCCCCGGCGCCACCACCCCGGCCCGCGCCGGCGCCACGGAGGGGATGACCGCGGTGCCCCGGGAGACCGGGGAGCTGGAAACGGCCGATCTCGAGGCGGTGTTCCTCCTTCTAACCCGGGAGTCGGAGGTGAGCGCCGCCGACGGGACGGAGGAACCGGGATTCGGCCCCCGACCTGAGGACGCGCCCGAGTCCGGCCCCGGACTGGAGGACGGGAACCGGTCCGGGCGCGCCGGGGACCGGCCCCCCGGCAGGAGGCAACCCTGATGGGAACGGCCGGCTGGTGGCGGCAGGCGGTGTGGGCGCCCGGGTCGGGGCGGACGCTCCGGGCGCTGGTTCGGGTCCAGCTGCGGCAGCTCTTTACCCCACCTCCCAACCTGTCCGATCGTTGGCTGCTCAACGCGGCGCTGGGCATCCTCGGCCTGATGACGACCAGCTGGTTGGTGGGCGACTACCTGTACGACCGCCTCGCGGCCACGGGCCACGCCCGCCTCTGGCTGCCGCTGGGGCTCGCCCTCCTTTCGATGGCGGCGCTGGCTGCAGGCCTGTCGGGGCTGGGAAGCCTGTTCTTCCAGCTTCGCGATCTCCCCCTGGTGGCCGCTCTCCCGGTGGCACCGGGCGTGTTAGGGGCGTCCAAGCTGCTGGTCGCCCTGATCGGGCAGTGGCTGCTCACGGTATCCCTGGCGTTCGCCCTGGTCCCCGGTGCGCTGGGACAGGGGTTCGGCGCCGATTTCTGGGCGCGCACCGTCCCGGTCCTGCTGCTCGTGCCCCTCCCGCCGCTGTCCGTGGCCGCTCTGGTCCTGCTGGCCATCGCCCGGCTGGTGCCCGCCCACCGGCAGCGGGACGCGCTGGCCGTGGTCTCGGGACTGGCCGGGCTGGTGATCATCGTGCCCGTCCTGCAAGTTGGGCTGCTCTCGCCCGATCCATACCGGGCCCGAGGCCCCTTCGGGTTCGATCCGGCAGCCCAGGCGAAATGGGATGCCTTCGCCGCCCGCTGGGAGGCGGTGGTCGCCCACGGGCTGCCGCACGTGGAGTGGGCGGCCCAGGCCCTCACGTCGGGCAGCGCGGCGACCGCGGCCTCTGGTTTCGCTGGTCTCGTGGCCACCGCCCTGGCCACGGGGCTGGTGGCCGTCCTTATGGCGGCGGTCGCCCTGCCCCGTGCCCTCGCCGCCTCCCTGACCGCACCCCGGGCCGGGGGCGCCCCAGGGCAAAGGCCGGGGCGGATCGGCAGCCGGTTCGTCCCCGAGATCGGCCGGCGGCGCAGCGCCTTCCGCGCCCTGGTGGCCCGGGAGCTAGCAACGTGGCGGAGGCCCCAGGAGATGCTGGCCCTCGTCGTGAACGCCCTCCTGTTCCCCTTGGTCATCAGCCGGGGGAGCCTGGCCGGTGACGGACCGTCGCTAAGGCAGCTGGCGGGAACGGCGGGAGCGTTGGGACCGTCGGGCGAGCTCACCCCCGCCGTCGCATGGCAGGTGCTGGCGGCCGTGGCCATGGCCACCGTCGTGCCCCAAGCCTTGGTGGTGGCGCGCGCCACCGTCAGCGCCGAGGGCCGCCGGCTCTGGCTGTCCCTCGCCATCCCCGTGGCTCCTACGGCCCAGGTGGCCGCCAAGCTGGTCGTGCAGACGGCGATGGGACTCGTCGTCGCCCTGCCCGTGGCGGTGGTGTGGGGTCTGCGTTCCGGGATGCATCCGCTGGCGTGGGCCTGCGTGCTCGTCATGGTGCCGGGCACCCTCGCCATGATGAACGCGGCCTCGCTCCTGATGGACGCCGCCCGACCCGAGCTGGATTCCCCGCTCGAGGACGTCGTGCCACGCCGGTTCGGTTGGACGATCTTCCTGCTCTGGAGCGGGTGGATGCTCGCCCTGGCCCTGGCGACCCTGGTGCTGCAATCCACCGGAAGCGGCCCGTTGGTCCTGGCGGGGCTGGCCGCGTGCGTGCTCATCGGCGTCGGGGTTGCGCTCCGGATGCTGCATCGTTACACGCCGGTGGCCTACCGGCGCATCGTCCCCCCGGCGTAGCGGGCATCGTCCGCCGGGAAGGGCGACGGGTCACCGCCGGGTGGTCGTTGCCGCCGACCGCCAAATGTGCTGAAATGGAACCTGCAAGCCGGCCGCGGCGACGCAGGCGATCTTGCTGCCTGGCCCCGGTCCATCACCGGCCGGTCGTGGGAGGCGATGGGTGACGGGCCGCCGGGCAGGGGGCCATCGTGCCCCGAGGAAGCGCAAGCGGACGGCCGCGGGGACCGGCATGCGGCCTGGGGATCGGCATAAGGCCTTCGGCAGGCGGCGTACCTCAGCCGTAGGGGACCGGGCAGCTCACGGGCAGGAGGCCGACGCGGGGCGTCGCCCAGCCCAAGGGATGAGTGCTCGGCGAGGGAGCGGTGGCGCCTGGGAGTCGGCTCCATCGTCGCCCCTCGGACGCTGGGCCGGCAGCGCGACAGCAGCCCGCCCCGTGCCTCCACGGCCCGGTCCCACTGAGCACGCCAGGCCGCAACGGCCGCCGAGGCCGACGCCGCGGGCGCAAGCCCGCAGGGGCCACCACGGCCCCGCCGCACGGGGGGTCCAGTCCCGCCATGGACGCGCGCATCCGGGACGACTACGAGCCCGCATCCCACGGCAGTCGCAAGGCGGCGCCGGTGGTGCACCGCAACCTGCCCGCCGCTCAGCTGGTCGAGCTGGCCCTGGCGCGCGGGGAAGGTCGGCTGAGCGACACCGGCGCCCTGGTGGTCACCACCGGCAAGTACACCGGCCGCTCGCCCAGGGACAAGTTCATCGTGGACGAACCGTCGGTCCGCGACCACATCGCCTGGGGCCCTGTGAACCAGCCCTTCCCGCGGGAGCGGTTCGACCGGCTGTACGAGCGGGTCCAGCAGTACCTGCGCCAGCGCAACCACTTCATCTTCGACGGCTTCGCCGGCGCCGACCCCGCCTACCGCCTGCGGGTGCGGGTGGTGACGGAGTACGCCTGGCACAGCCTGTTCGCCCGGCAGCTGTTCCTCCGCCCCGAGCCGGACGAGCTGCGCGGCTTCGAGCCCGACTTCACCGTGCTCTACGCACCGACCTTCCACGCCGACCCGCGCACCGACGGAACGCGCTCGGAGACCTTCATCCTGGTCAGCTTCGAGCGGCGCACGGTGCTGATCGGGGGCACCGAGTACGCCGGCGAGATGAAGAAGTCGATCTTCAGCGTGCTCAACTACCTGCTGCCGGAGCGGGGCGTGCTGCCCATGCACTGCTCGGCCAACGTGGGGCCCGAGGGCGACGTGGCCCTGTTCTTCGGCCTGTCGGGGACGGGCAAGACGACGCTCTCGGCGGACCCGGAGCGGCGTCTCATCGGCGATGACGAGCACGGCTGGTCGGATCGGGGGATCTTCAACTTCGAGGGCGGCTGCTACGCCAAGTGCATCAACCTGTCCAGGGAGTACGAGCCCCAGATCTGGAACGCCATCCGCTTCGGCGCCGTGCTGGAGAACGTGATCCTGGACCCGCAGACCCGGCAGCCCCTCTACGATCGGGCCGATCTGACCGAGAACACCCGGGCCGCGTACCCGGTGGACTACATCGAGGGCGCGGTGATCCCGGGGGTGGCGGGCCACGCGCGGACCGTGTTCTTCCTCAGCGCCGACGCCTTCGGCGTGCTGCCGCCCATCGCCCGGTTGACGCCGGAGCAGGCGATGTACTACTTCCTCTCCGGCTACACCAGCAAGCTGGCGGGCACCGAGCGGGGCGTGACGACGCCCGAGGCCACCTTCTCCACGTGCTTCGGCGAGCCGTTCCTGCCGCGGCGGCCGGTGGAGTACGCCCGGATGCTGGGCGAGAGGCTGCGGCGGCACGGGACCCGGGTGTACCTGGTCAACACGGGCTGGACCGGGGGCCCCTACGGCGTCGGCAACCGGATGAAGCTGCCCTACACGCGGGCCATGATCCGGGCGGCGCTGCGGGGTGAGCTGGACGACGTGGAGCACCGGGTCGACCCGGTCTTCGGGTTCGCCGTGCCGGTGGCCTGCCCGGGCGTGCCGTCCGAGGTGCTGGATCCGCGTGGCACCTGGGCGGACCCCGAGGCCTACGACCGGCAGGCCCGGGAGCTGGCCGCCCGCTTCGTGGAGAACTTCCGCCGCTTCGAGGGCGTCTCGGCGGAGATCAAGGCCGCGGGGCCGCGGGTGGGGTAGTCCCGCGCCTCCCAGAGTCACTGATGGCCCACGGGGCCCGGCCGGTCGACCGGCCGGGCTCCGTGCCAGTGTGCCTTTCTTCACCTACCACGCCTAAGGAACCGCCAGTGAGGCGACCATTCAGCGCCCGTCGACGTGCTGCAGCGTGACGTGAGCCGTTCAATGTGATTGTCGTCGCGGGTTGCTCGAACTCTCAATGCGTTTTAGAATCCACGCATCAATGGCTTCGCGACGCTGGGCCGCCGTTCGGTACACCACCAGTCCATCGCGCTCTGCGACTGCCGCAATGACCGCAATCTGCACGACGCCGGTCTCGGCAACCTTCCACACGATACGAATCCTCTTACGGTCCACGTACACACTCCGAAAACCTGCCAGATTGAGGCCAGCAAGATGCCCCAGCGGCTTCCCCACCTGATCCGGTGCCCGCGCGATCTTCACAACGGCCCGGAGGACGAGGACTCGCTGCGACCGGTCTAAGCGGCCCAAGTCGGCCCTGGCGTCGGGGAAAAACCACACGTTTGGTGGTAAGACTTCACTCATCGTCCATGTCCACGTCCCCGACCAGCTCGTCCGGGGTGATCCCAAACTCCTTCATCACGTCCGCCAACGGGATCATCTGCTCCCCGGAGACTGCCGCGTGGAGCACCCGTGCCAGAACTTCCAGCTCCAGCTCGAGTTCGGCGGCCTTTTCGGCCTTCTGCCACAACACCTCGAACTGGTCATAGGGCAGGATCGTGGTCCGGGGATCGGATCCGGAAAATACGAGGACATAGGGAAACTCGCGAAGCTTGGGTTCCACGCGAGAACGCCAGTGGCGCGCCACATCGGTGGCCGAAACGATCTGGTCCCGTGTAAACGGCGGCTTGGAAGCCATGGCGGCCGTACCCCCTGCCATGTTCGACCTCCTTTCATCGTATGCGCTTTTTCAACATTTTATGCGTATTTATTTTCGCGCTTTGACTCGACTCGCGCAATGCCTCCGCTTGCCGACGGGCCAGCCGCGGCCTCGCGACGGCCACTGCACGGCCCAAGGCTCGGCCGGCTTACGGCGGTCGGGAGCAAGATGATGGACCTGGCGGCCAGGCCTGCGGCCAAGGAGGCGTCACTACGGTCCGGGCTGTCGGAGCCGCCTGCGCTCCCCCGTCGACGATCTCCACCCCGGCAGGAACCATCCGCGCTTCCCCAGCACGGTCATGGTGACGTTGACCAGGAAGTGCGCCCACACCGCGGTCCAGATGCTGCCAGTGAACCAATATCCCCAACCCAGGAGGAGCCCGATCCCCCACGCCCCCGCCAGCAGCACGGGCCGCGTCACATACCGCACGTGGGCCACGGCGAAGACGGCCGCTGCCACCGCTAGGCCTACGGCCACGGAGGGGATCCAGCGAAGGAGCAGGGATTGGATCGCTGCCCGGAAGAAGAGCTCCTCGCCGAGGGCCGTCAAGGCCATCAGCAGGACGATGTGGGCGTAGCTGAGCCGGGTGAAGAAGGCGTTGGTTCCGTCGTCGGCCCACAACCCTTCGGGGAGGAACACGGCGATGCCGATTTGCATCGCCACGGCGAGGAGGCCCAGGATCGTTCCCAGGCCCAACACCTGCCGCGCATCCCCCAGCGCGAGCAGCCGGGACCACGAGGGCGTCTTGGCATCGCCGAGCAGGAGGATGAGGAAACCAAACACCCCGACGTACACGGCGCTCAGGTAGAGCATCCACAGGGAGGGCGTCCCGTTCCGCTGTTCCACGCTGTGGGGCTCCTTCTCGTCGTCTCGTGTGACACCCATCACCGGAAACCGTGGCACCCGTCACCCGCGGTAGGGGCGTCCCAAGCGCCCACGGGCACGGAGACCGTCAAGCGGCCCCCAGCCCGCTCCCCGGATTCGGCTCCAGAGCCGCCCACCGCTCGATCGCGCGCAGGATGGCGCTGAAGTCGAGATGCCCCAGCCCCCCGGCCGTGGCGGCGGCGTAGGTCTGGGCCACCTGGGCGGTGGCAGGCATGGGCACCCGCGCCTCGTGAGCGGCCGCCAAGGCCAGGCCGAGGTCCTTGTGCATCAAGGCCAGCTGGAACTCTCATGTCGACCCAGACGAACCGGCGCCCAGCCCCCGCGGCGGTCAAAAGGCCCTGCTCGCCCCGCGCCACCGCGGCCACCGCTGCCGGATCGGCGACCATGGTCACCACCACGTCAGACCCGGCCGCCACCTCGACCGGTGAGGCCTTCACCACGGCCCCGGCCCGGCCGAGTTCCTCTGCCCGGGTTGGCGTCCGGTTCCACACGGCCACCTCGAAACCCGCCTTGATCAGGTTGCGCGCCATGCGACTCCCCATGGCGCCAAGGCCGATCCATCCCACGCGCCGCAAAGGCATGAGTCCGCCCTCCTTCGCCGACGTCTCGCTGATGCGAAGACCGGGCGTCCTGCCCGCGGGAATTCGGTTGCATCGGGCTTGGCCGCCGGTTCCACCCTACCCGACGGCGCGCCGCCCTTACGGCCCGGCCGGGCTCACCCTACCCGAGAGGCCCCCGGCCTTACGGCCCAGCGGTACGCCAGCAGGGCCAGGGCGAACTCGAGCACCAGCTCCTGCACGCCCGCCATGGCCGGGACCACCGTGACCAACCCCAGGGAGACGGCCACCCACATGGCCGCCAGGACAGCCAGCAGCCGGCTGCCGGCCGCTCGCCCGGCCTCCCGGGCGGCCATGGCCGCCACCGCCGCCAGGGTGAGGAGCATGACATAGCGTCCGATCGAGAAGATGCTGATCAGGGCGAAGGCGAACAGTGCCCCCACCGCCGCCCAGCCCCACCGGCGGGCGGTCGCCGGCGCCATACGGTGGCTCAGGGCGAGCACGCTGACGGCAAAGACCATCGTCCCGGCTCCGAACCAAGCGCCCCACACAGCGGTCACCGACCCTCACCACGGGCTCCGCACGGCACCGTGCCGGTTCGGCCGGGCGCGGGCCGCCGCCGGAGGGTTTCGCGCGGCGTGACGGCAACACCTACCGCCACCCCACCTCGTTTTCGAATTCCCCTTGTCCTTCCTTCCCGGGCGGGCTTCCTTCCCAGGCGGGCCAGTCCAACTGCAGTTGGGCCTCCTCCGGTGGTACCATCGGTGATACGGAGGTTCGGACCCGTGGTCCGTAAGCTGCGGGTGACCGGCGAGTTCGTCCGCGTCGACGAGCAGCTTGGCCGCCTTCCGGGCGTCTTCGCCCGGTTCGACGGCCTGGTAGCCGCGTTCCTCCACGGCAGTTACGGCACCCCGCACCAGACGCCCCTGAGCGACGTGGACCTCTCCGTGGTCTACCGGCCGGAGCGGCTTCCGGACCTTCGGGAACTCGTGAACCTCCAGGGTGCCGTGGAAGACGCCCTGGGCCTCGAAGACGTGTCCGTCACGATCCTCAACGGGACACCGTTGCCCTTTCAGTTCCGCGTGCTGGCCAGCGGCCGGCTGCTCTACGTCGCCGATCCCGTAGCCTTGGCGGACTTCCGGGAACGCGTCTGCAAGCTCTACGGGGATTTCGAGCCCGACTACCGGTGCCTGGCGTTGGACTACAACCGGGCGCTGCAGGAAGCCCATGCCCCGCTGAAGGAGGCGTACGCCCCGCTCCAGGAGGCCTGCGCTCCGATGGACGAGGTGCCGCCTTCCCATTCTTCTGGCGGGTCCCAGGATCCGGGCAGGGCCAAGGGAGAAGGTCCGGATCCCGGCGGCCCCACCCCCACGGACGAACCCGGCCGGCCGACGGCAGGCCCGCGCCGGGACGGCCCCGAGGGCGTGCCGGAAACGCGGCCGGCAATGAACGGCGAGCCCCCGACCACGACGTTGGGCGTCATCGACCGGGAGAAGGTACGGGACAAGCTCGACTTCATTCGCAGGAACCTGGTGCACCTCGCGGCCCTCGCCGGGCGCGGGCCCGGGGCCTTGCGCGATGACAAGATCGCCGAGGCCGCGACCGTCCACATGCTACAGACCTCCATCGAGGCGATGATCGACGTGGCCAACCACGTGGTGGGCCGGCTGGGGCTGGGGGTTCCCAAGGCGTACCGCGAAGCCTTCGACCTGCTGGTGGAAGCCGGGATCCTCCCCGCGGAGCACCGGGCCACCTTCCACCGGATGGTCTGCTTCCGCAATCGCGCCGTGCATCTTTACGACACCATCTCGCCCGAAGAGGTTCATGGGATCCTGGCCCATCACCTGGGGGACTTCGACCTGTTCATCGGGGCTGTCGTGCGCCAGTTCTTCTAACAGCGTAACAGCGCTTCTGCTATCTCCCGGTCTTCTCGTCCCGTTGTTCCAATCCGGTCCCACCGGTGCCGTCACCCGTTCATCTCGAGGGCAAAGTTCACCTCCACCTCGGCGCCGATCTCCCGTTGGCCGGGGCTGATGGGAGCGGAGGGTTCCTCTCCGGGTCCTGCCGAGTACACCACGAAAGAATCGCGGTATCCGTAGCGGCCACCGCGGCCGCTAAGGCGCAGATTCATCCGGAGGGGCGGGCCGAGCCGGACCCCCGCCGCCCGGACGGCCGCCTCCGCCCGCTCCCGCGCGTGCAGGACGGCCTGTTCGACGGCCCGCAGTTCCAGTTCCCGCACGTCGGAGACCTCAAACCCCCACAAGCTTGCCTCGCTGGCCCCCACCGCCAGGGCACGGCCGAGGAGCCTGCCTGCCAGCTCGAAGTCCCGCACCCGGACTTCGAGGACATACCGGACCTCGTGTTCGATCAGGTGCCGGCGCCCCTGGCGGTCGGTGCGGTAGCGTGTATCGGTTTCGATGTCCACGGTCCGCAGGGAATCGTCGTCGAGCCCCTCATCCTTAAGGGCGGCGACGACCTGCTGCGCGGCGTCCACAGCCGCCCGATACGCGGCCATGTGGTTCGTGGGGTGCGTCCTGTAGACGTAGAACCGAAGCACCGCCACGTCGGGCGTGACCGAGACCGTTCCGTAGCCGGTGGCGAAGAGGGTAGGTTGGCACGGTTCGGCATCGGGCGACACGATGGCTCCTCCTCGCATCTTGTGGTATGAACTTCCACGCAAGAGCCGGTTCGCCACGGGAACAGGACCGCCTGCAGCGAGCGGCTCCAAGCGACCGGCTCTACCGGAAGAGATCGGCAGGCCGGCGGGCGGCGTCCAGAGGCGGGTTCGCGATTCGATGGGAAAGCGGCCGATGGGCTTTGAGCCCTGCAATCACGAGATGGGACGGGAGGGAGCTTGGCACCCAACCCCGGACGAAACCGACATCGAATCGACGTCGCACCGGCCGCAACGGGTTCAAGCGCGCACCTTCGCGAGGCCGAGCGTGGGGGGTCCGAGCCTCATCCCCGTTGCGGCGGGACCTCCAGCTCCCCTCTTAGCAGCTCCAGCGCCTTCTCCGCATGACGGTTGGGCGGAATGCCCCGCAGTACCCCAAGGATCCGCCCGTCGGGCCCGATCACGAAGGTCACCCGGTCCACCAGGGGGACGAACCGGCCGATGACGGGCAAATCCCGCCGGACACCGTACGCGGCGACCACCCGGCGGTCGGGATCCGCGATGAGGCGGAACGGCAGGTGGTGCCGCTGCCGGAAGCGCCGGTGGGTCTGGGGCGGGTCCGGGCTGACGCCCAGCACCACGGCCCCCAGCGCTTCCAGTTCGGCGTGGCGGTCCCGGAAGTGGCAGGCTTCCGCCGTGCAACCGGGGGTGTGGTCCTTGGGATAGAAGTACAAGACGACCGGCCTTCCGCCGAAGTCCGAGAGGCGAACCGGGCGGCCCTCATCGTCGACGGCGGTGAAGTCGGGGGCAGGGTCACCGGGACCGAGCATGGGGGCTCATCTCCTGGGATCCATCAGCGCTGAAGGACGGCTGTCACGCCGGGGCACACCATGGCCAGGCGCAAGGACGGGCTCAGGCCCCGCCCGTCCGCGACCGTGCCCCGTCCGGGCTCAGGACGTCCCCGTCGATCCCGCGGCCCACGAGCCGGCGGCCACCGGCTCACCCGGCCAAGGGACAGGCCTCGTTCGACCTCGGCTCGCTCGTGGTCCGACGCGCCAATACACTACCTGGACCTCATCGCGTCACGACAACGTCAGCATCGCGATGACGGCGTTCACCAGGACGAGGATGACGGCCGCGGCGACAAGTGCCAGGGGCGTCGCCACCACCCACCACAAGACACCACGGGCGCCGCGGTTTCCGCCCGCTGACAGCCGGGCGGCTGAAACCAGCCCGAGGGCGGCCACCGCGAGCCAAAGGGTCAGCCACAGTAGCGGTCCGCCCGGCGCGGCATAGGATACGGACATCATCCCCCGCCTCCTTCGTCCGTGATCCCGCACAAAATGTCCCTTCTCTTCTACGCCCCCTTTCTCCTTATCCGTTTCCTAGGGATTTCCTAGCGGTTGGTCGGTTCGATTCGATCCGATCACACCCTTTCCCTCGGGCGGTGCACACCAGCTCGGGCCCCGGCCATGCAGGGGCCACGAGCCCCTAGGCAGTGGACCTGCGCCGATCTGGTCCTAGACATGACGGTCCCGCCCATGGCCAGCGGCTGAAACGCCCCCACCGATGAATCCACAGGGACGCGGCCGCCAGCATCAAGCCCCAACCCAGCAACGCCCACCGGACACCGACCTCCGCCGCGCTGCCGGCCAGGACGCGCCCCAGGGCCCGCACCCCGTCGTCCGCGAGACCGGCTGCCACGGTGACACGCGCCATCCGGTCCGGCGGGGTGACCGCCGTCAACCGGCTGCTCTGCAGCACGAAGGCAGCGGACAGCGCACCGTCAAGGAGAAGGGCCCCCATCAAAACCGCCAGGACGCTCCGTGCGTCTGCGAGCACCAGGGTCCCCGCAGCGGCGAGGGCGACCGCCCCTGTGAAGAGCCGGGACCAGGCCACCCGATCCCCTATGGAGCCTAGCAGCAGTACCGCGACCACATTGGCCGCTCCCATGGCGGAGAAGATCCAACCCGCCCGTTCCGCATCCCAATGCAGTTCATCCCGTGCCAGCACGACGACCCAGAGACCGACGGCCACGCTGGTGGTCGAGAGGAGGCATCCGGCCAGCGCCAAGCGGCAGGCAAGGGCTTCGCGCCAGAGGTACTGGAACCCGTCCCAAGCACTGAATCCCGCCCGTTTGGGGGCGTCCCGCAATGCCGCCGCTTCCGGCTGGCTGCATGGGCTTTCCTCGCGATGCTGCCGTCCGGATGCCGCGACCCGGGCCGCCAGCAGGCTGGCCACCGCAAGAAGATCCGTCAGCGCATCGGCAGCCAGCGCCCATCCCGCCCCGTACCGGCCGATGATCGCCCCTGCGAGCAGCGGCCCAAGCAGTGTGGCGACGGCATCGGCTCCTTCGTTGAGGTTGAACGCGGCCGCCAGCCGCTCCCGCCCCACGGTGTGGACGACCAGCGGGCGGAACGCGGCGGCGTGAAGCACGTCAGCCGCACCCAGCGACGCCAGAACCAGAGCGATCTCCCACGCCCGCACAGGACCCACCAGGGCCAAACCGGCCACGGCACTCGTGGCACCAAACCGTAGCGCTTCCGCCAGGAGAGCTGCCTTCCACTTGGAACCACGGTCCACCCAGGCCCCGACGGGAATGGACAGGACGAGCGCCGCCAGCCGGTCGCACGCCAGGGCCGCGCCGGTGACCCACACCGAACTTGTCGCCTGCAGCAGCAACCACGGCAGGGCCAGGTCCGCCAACCGCATTCCGAGAAGGGAGGCAGCGCGCCCGATCCACAGCCATCGAAAAGATGCCTCACGGAAAAGTCCAAACATCGGCAGCAGCATCCCGTGACGGGAACGTTGGAGCCTGCACTCATGCGTAGGGGGCCTCGTGGGCTGGATGGCAGCATCGTAGCGCCCCCAGGACCACCGCCATCGGACCGCAGCCCGTCATCGCCTACGGGCTTGCTCCAGTGGGTTTGCCGACCTCCTTATGCGCCCTGTCCCTTTATGCGCCCTGTCCCTCCCCCTCGAGGCGCCGCAGCAACCCCTCGAGGTCCGGCCATCCATACCCCCATTCCTCCAGCGCCACCCCCCCGATCTCGATGGTCCGGCTGCGGACGAGGACTCCGCCCAGGGACTCGTAGAAACGGCGGTAGGGGTTCTGCGCCAGCACCCACACGAGCATCGACGCGTGCCCGCGGCCCAGCAGCTCCCGGACCGCCGCCGCCACCAGCCGCCGGCCCACGCCCCGCCCCTGGTACTCCTTCAGCACGTAGATGGCACCCAGCTCACCCCGGAACTCCGGGTCGCCCGATCGCTCCGGCCCGGCGGCGGCAAAGCCTACGATGGCTCGGCCGCGTTCTTCGCCGGTAGCGGCCGACGACGGACCAGACACCGGACGATGGCCAGGCTCCGTGCCAGCCGTTACGGCGACCATGACGAAGGATGAGGCGCCATCGCCGCGGTCCCGGGCGATGACCTCCTCCCACATCTTGGCCCGTGGCTCTTCCTCCATGGCGTCGAGGTACGCATCCGGGATCAGGCCCCGGTAGGTGGTCCGCCAGGTGGCCACCTGCACCCGGGCGATGCCGGCCGCGTCGGCCAGCATCGCCCGGCGAACCTGGATGGCGTCCATGGATTCGATTCCCCCGTCGGTACCCGGGTCGCTTGGTGCCTCGGCGTTCAACGGATGGCGCATAGCGCCCGCGGGCAGGCCGCCTAGCTCTGCCCCGTGGCGATGGCCGAGACCAGTATCCACGCCAGGATGGCGACCAACGGCACCGTGGCCAGGACGGCGGCCACGCGAAGATCGCCTCTCCGCCGGAGCACGACCAGGGCCGCCACGGCCAGCACGATGCCGACGGGGGCCACGTACTGAAACCGCGGCGTGGCGGAGAAGTACGACAACGGCCCGATGGCGAAAACCGCAGCGGCGTAGACCCATCCAACCCGGCGGGTGAGGAGTCCCGCCATCCCGCAGCCGACGGTGAGGATCCACCCCGGAATCCCGACGAGGGCCCCCAGGAGCAGAGTGCTCAACTCGGCGAGCGCCACCGTCACCACCCCCTTGCCCAGGCCGTGCCGGGCCGCCGGCACGGCTCATCCAGAGCATACCATGGCCCGACGGTGGACCTGCCCATCGACCGGGTACCTTCGGATGAGCCCGGGCCCTGCTCGGCTGTCACCCCAGCGATCCGCGTCCTCACGATCCCCGCGGATCGTAACCCACCACCGTCCAGATCCCCGACTCGTCCGGGCGGACCAGCCGCTCCAGGTACACCCGCGCCACCGGACCCACCTCGACCTCGACGATGGCCCGCCGGCCGTCGTTGTGCACGACGCGGATGTGCTCATCCACCAGGGCCGCGGGATCGCCCATCTGCTCGCCGAACTGGCCCAGCAGGAAGGCCCCCGCCACCTGCACGGGATCCAGCATCCACGGAAAATGGCCGCCGTCGACCTGTTGCTGGGAGTTGCGCTCGACCTCCATGTCGACGGAGACCTCGACCTGTGGATCGAAGTTGCCACTGGCGGACCCACTGCCGGACGGCTGCCCGCCGGGATCGGGCAGCCGCAGGTCCGGCGCCAGGGCGCGGGCCAGTTCCACCCGCTGCGGCCCCTCGACGGTGATCTCGAGCCCCTGCTGGCGCCAGCGCAACCGCTCGCCGAACACCTCGAGCACGCCGTCCTGGCCGGCGGAGCCGAGGGCGGCGTTCGGCTGGGGCTCGAACGGGCCCTGGGCCGGTTCTTCCACGATCACCGTCTCACCGTAGTCCAGGACCACCCGGTCCCGAGCCGCCAGGATCCGACGGGGCGCCTCGTCCGGCAGCAGCGGCGCAAAGCCGGCGATGACCGCGGCTTCAGCGGGCGTGTCCACGAACTGCCCCGGGTTCTCCTCCTCGACCCGGTAACCCGCCGGCACCTCGAAACGGAACCGGGACGGGTCGACGGGCGCGTTGGCCTCGAACCGGACGAAGGTGGTCTCGGTCTGGATCCCGTTCTGCATCGCCGTCCGCAGGCGCAGGGGCAGGTGGGTCTCGGCGTCGACCCAAAGGTCGTAGGGAAGCCCGCCCGGCGGCTCGATGCGCAGCCGGATCGCCTCGCGTCCCGCGACCTGCTCGCGGCCCACCACCCGGTGGGGGTAGCGCAGGGCGGCGCGGGCCTCGTCCTCCAGGTCGAAGGGCCGCACGTCGGGCAGCGGGGGCAGCACCGCCACCACCCGATCGGCGGGACGAACCTGCCACTTGCGCCGGCCGTCGTGGACCGTGACCACGCCGGTGTCGTCGCGGGTCGCGTAGCGGTCGCCGTCGACCCACACCTCGATCCGCCGCACCAGCCACGTCTCCCCGTCGGCGTTGGTCGCGCGCTTCTCCAGGACCCCGTGGTAGCTTTGGAGCTGCGCGATGGCCCGCTCCATGGCATGGACCACGTCGGTCTCCGCCGCCGGTCCGAGCCCCAGCTGCGCCCGGAGCCACCCGCCGAGACCGGCGGTCCCGGGCCAGGGGGCCAGCACCGTCGCCAGCGCGATCCCGGCCACCAGGGCCGCCGCGGCGATCCCCACCCGCCGCCGGCGGCTGCGCGTCCTACCGGCCTCCCCCCCGTCGGGCGCGGGAGTGATCCCGTTGCCGGGCGCCCCCGGCGTGGCCGGCGCTGCCGGCCGCTTCCGGACGTCCCCCTGCGGACGAACCCGGCCACCCGGCGGCGACCCGCGGCTGCCACCCCTCCGCCGGCTCCGGCACGCCGCGTAGGCTCCTCAGCATGCGGGCGACGGCCAAGAGTTCGGCCTCGTCTCGGTCCACAGGCGCGGGGGGACGGCGTTCCTCGTTCAGGGCGTCGATCATCCGGTCGATCCGCTCCTCGCGGAGGGCCCGCAACCGACGCCGGTTCCAGTCGCGCCAGGAGGTCATCGGGCCCTTCCCTCCCATCAGCGGTCCACCTCCCGCAAAAGGTCCCGCAACGCCTTGAGAGCCCGGAACTGCAGACCGCGGACGGCGGCCTCGCTGCGCCGCATCTGGCGGGCGGTCTCGGCCCTCGACAGCCCCACGACGATGCGCCAGTGCAGCACCTCGCGATATGCGGGCGGCAGCCGCCGCAGCCGCTCCTCCAGCCAGAGGCGGTCGACCACGGCGGCCGTGTCCACGTCCGCGGTCGCGCCGCCGCGGCTTGGGACCCGGCCTTGCAGCAGGGCCTCCTCGAGGGGTACGGCCGCCCCGTCCCGCCGCTGCCGCCGCCAACGGTCGCGGATCAGATTGAGGGCGATGGTGCGGACCAGGGCGTCGGGCGGCGGGAACCCGCTCCGCGTCGCCTCCGCCGGCGTGGCTCCCTGAGCGCCGGAACCGGGCGCGGGGGCACCGAACGCGGTATCGGTATCACCGTGGGCACCGGAGCCGCCGGGGCCCGCGGCCCGGCCGCCCCGCAACACGCGCAGCACGGTCTCCTGGGTCACGTCCTCGGCCTCCTCGCGGTTCTGGACCCGGGCATAGACGAACCGGTAGAGCCAGGGCCACGTCGCGTCGTACCACCGCCGGACCGCGTCCTCGCCGGCGGGGGACGGCGACCCGGCGTTCGCTCCTTCGGCCATCGCGACACCCGCTTTCCCAACCGTGGCTCGGAGAGGCGCCTCCATCGGGGAAGAACGCAGCGGGGCGGGGGACGTCACGCGGCAGGGATGGGGGTCCATCGCGGAAAGCGGCGTATGCCCACGGTGCGCGTCGGGTCGCGATCGGGTCGCGCGCCGAGCGGCCGGTCTAGGGCTGGTAGAGACCGTCGCGGACCAGCTCGAGATAGCGTTCCCACTTCGCGACCCATCGGTCCAGATCCGCGTAGCCGAGGTCGGGACGCTGGCGGATGGCGGCGAAGATGCGCGGCATGAGGCCGTCGCCGAGCAGCATGAGCAGCTCGACCGCCTCTTGCACCGTCACCCCCGGCCGCAGGCGTCCCGTGTCGACGTCGCGGTAGAGCAGGTCCTGACTACGGGCCGCCGCCTCGGCCAGCTGCTGGCGGAACTCGGCGGACACGGCGGGGTCGACCATCGATCTTACGATCAGCCGGTAGGCGTCCGGGCGGTCCCGGTACACCTGGAGCTTGATCGCGCCCAGCCGGCGGAGCCGCTCGAACAGATCCCGGGGAAGGTCGGGCGCCGCCTCCTCGAGGGCGGCTTCGATGGGCTGGAGTGCCCGGTCCACGGCCGCCCGGTAGAGGTCGTCCTTGCTGCCGAAGTAATAGAGTACCAGGCTCTTGGCCACGCCGGCGCGACGGGCGATGCGGCTGAGGGAGGCGCGCAGGTAGCCCCGGTCCGCGAACTCGGCCACCGCCGCGTCGAGGATGCGCTCGCGGGGGCTGGCATCGGCCGTCCTCCTCGGGCCAGCGCCCCTCGGGCTGGCGCCCCCCGCGCCCCCTTGGGCCGATGGGGCCGCCGTACCCCGGCGGCCCCTGCTTCCGAAACCATCGGGCCCCGCGCGGTGGTCGCCCGCGGGGGTGCCGCTGCTGGGTGTCCCGTCGTCGGCCATGGCTCGCCTCCATCCCCCTCGATCACGCGAAGTCCTTCCGCTCGAGGATCATCGTACCGGCCAGCGTGCCCGCCAGGAAGACCGCCACCAGGACGAGCAGGCCCGCCGCGTCGGGGTCGCCCGCCGCCGCGCGGTCGAGGGCGGCGTAGCGCTGCAGGCTGAGGTACCCGATGGGGTGCAGCCGGTCCGCCACCTGGCTCAGGGCGTGGAGGACGAAGGAGGCCAGTCCGACGCCGACGCCGGCGGAGATGGCCGTCTGGGCCCGGGGGAAGAAGGGCGCCAGGAGGAATCCGACGCCGCCGCCGGCCAGCGTGGCGGCCAGTCCCGCCAGGTGCGTCCACCGCTGGCGTCCGAGGTCGTAGGCGTCGCCCGCCACCGCCCAGCCCACCAGCGTGCTGACGGCAAAGATCGCCACCCACAGGATCACCGCGCCCACGACGAAGGCGGCGATCTTGGCGACCGCCACCTGGCGGCGGGTCACGGGACGCGTGTAGAGGAACTCCACCGCCCCCAGGTCGGGTTCCCGGGCGACGCTGCCGCCCGCCTGCATCAGGCCGTAGATGGTGGCCAGCAGCACCAGGTAGCCCATGATGTACACGCCGTAGTAGCTGTTGACGTCGGCGATCATCGCCGGGGTGAAGCTGAACGCCTTCAGCAGGCTCTCGGGCATGGCCTTGAGCGCTTCCACCATCGCCGGGTCCTGGATGGACTCGAACAGACCCAGGTAGAGGGCGACCACGCCGACCAGCACGGCGGTCCAGATCAGCAGCGCGCGGCGCGCCAGCCGCAGCTCCATGCGCGTCATGTGGACGATCGGGCGGAGTCCATCGCGACCGTTCATCGCCCTGCCCTCCCGCTTGGCAGCCGGTCCCCGTGCGTCGGCCTCCGCGCCGTCACGGACGGCCCTCCACGGCGTCCGGAACCCGATACAGGGTGAGGAACACGTCCTCGATGCCGGGATCGCCGATGGTCAGGTCCTCGAGCGGCACGGGGGCCAGGGCAGCCACCAGCTCCTGCACCGGCGCCCGCACCACCAGGCGGTACGTGCCGGGCTTGCCGGGCACCGGCTCGGGCCGCGGGTCGCCCAAGCGGGCCAGTAGCGCCTCCGGCAGCGGCGCACCCCCTGCCAGGCGCAGGGTCACGATCTTCATGTGCCGGCCGGGCAGATCGTCGACGGGCGCCACTTGCAGGAGCCGCCCCGCGCGGATCATCGCCACCCTGTGGCAGAGCCGGTCGACCTCGTCGAGGACGTGGGTGGAGAAGAAGATCGTGGTCCCGGCGGCGTTCACCTCGCGCAGGATCGCGAACAGCTCCGCTCGGATCAGCGGGTCCAGACCACTGGAGGGTTCGTCCAGGATGAGCAGCCGCGGCCGGTGCACGAGGGCCTGCACGATGCCCAGCTTCTTGCGGTTGCCCAGGGAGTAGGTGCGGACGGGGCGGGAGAGATCCAGCTGGAGGCGCTCCACCAGCTGGGCCACCCACCGCCGGTCGACGCCCCGGTAGAAGCCGGCGGCGTAGTCCAGCAGCTCCTGGCCCGTCATGTCCGGGTAGTAGGCGACCTCGCTGGGCAGGTAGCCCACCTCGGCCAACCAGGGGCCGCCCCCGCGAGGGACCGGCCGCCCGAACACGCTCACGCTGCCCGACGTCGGACGAACCAGCCCGAGCAGCGTGCGGATGGTGGTGGTCTTGCCGGCGCCGTTGGGGCCGGTGAAGCCGAAGATCTCGCCCTCTTCCACCTCCAGGTCGAGGTCCTCGACGCCGCGCGTCCTGCCGTAGTACTTGGTCAGCCCGCGGATCTCGATGGCGGCGGGCATGGGAAGGGACCTCCCCGCACCGCATGGTTTGACCGGATCGTGGGGCCGGATCACTTGATGGGCCCGATCGCTGGGATCGTTGGGATGGCGGGGCACCCACCGCGGTTTGACCGTCCGGTCAATTCGGTGCAAGATGATGCTAACGCGGGGCTGACCGGATGGTCAAGAGAAATCGTCCCATTTGGACAAGCCGAGATACGAGCCGTAATCAAGAAGGAATTATCGAGCGATGCCGACCAAGATGCAATGACGTCGGATCGTGCAAATAAGCTCGCAATAAAGCTCGAAACAGCGGCCCATGATTTGGCACCTTGAGATGGAGGAGCTCATGCACGATGACTTCTCGCCTGAACGCCGCACTTTCCTTAAGAAGATCTGAGTTGAAGGTCAGCCTGCCTTTGGAGGAACAACTAGCCCACTTCTTCTTCATAGGGCGCACGTGGATCTCTCGCGGCGCCACCCCGATCCGACGGGCCCAAGCAAGCACCTCGGCCTTAAATACATCAATAGGCACCGCTTCTTCTAATCTGATCCACTGGCTGTTTTGATTCACCCGTCTTTCCTCCATAACATCTTCAGAAGACGCTCTGCTACCTCGATGACCGTCTCGATCCCTGCGTCCATCAACACCTTGTAGAGGGCAATACGCAGTTCACGCCCCTGCTCCTCGCTCAGACGCCAGTGGGGATATCGCTCCAGGGCCTGACCGACGCGGCGTGCCACCTCTTCGGCCTCCGCAACCCCTTCCTTGCGGAGGAACCAGTACACGGCAAAGGCCTCAGGAGACAGTTTGATTAGATTCTGGGCCTCCCGAGCCTCGCGATATTCCTGAACCAAGATCTGCAGCTGCTGCAAGGTTTCTTGGGTTGTCGCCTGCCGATCCTGATAAGCCTGAGCGATCGCTTCCGCCCTGTCTCCGATGGAGATCAGGAAGGGCGAACGCGTGCCCTCTTCCTCAACGAGATCCCGAATGGCCTTGAGAAGGTTGAAAACTTTGACCGTGTCGGGTTGATCCGAGGCAGCAAGCCTCTCCAGGGCCTCGACGGTCAGCCTGGCCATGCCCTTGGGCGGGCCGACGAAATACGTCTCCGTGTGCTCACGAACAAGCTGCTCCGTCTTACGCAAGAAGCCCCGGTCGATCAGGATGGCCGGCTCGTACGCCGAGCGCAACAGACGGGACATGCGCGCCAATTCTTCATAGTCGGCCATGTATGGCCGCAGGAACGGATCAGGCGACAGGATCTCGTAGAGTTCTTGCAGTTCCCGGAAGAACTCGAAGAACCTGTGGCGCTCCTCCCTGTCCCGGAAATGCTCCAATACGGCCTCGCCCGCCTTGTCCTGCGGCTTCCCAGACACTAGGGGGAGCAGGTCACACCGGGCTTCGGCCATCATGGTCGCGAAGCGTTCCTTGAGGACGTCGATCCCCTGGACCACCGACTGCACGTCCTCCGAGTCGAAGGCCAGGGCCTTCTCCAGGTTGTCGAAGATGCCCACGAAGTCCAGCACGAACCCGGCCGGCTTCTTCCGCCCCTCCTCATCCTCGTAGGGACGGTTGACGCGGGCGATGGCCTGGAGCAGCACGTGGTCGCGCATGGGCTTGTCCAGGTACATGCAGTAGAGGATGGGCGCGTCGTACCCCGTAAGCAGTTTCTCCGTCACGATGAGGACCTTGGGCAGCGCATCCGGCCGACGGAAGGCCTTCCGGATCTCCTGCTCCTTCTCCGTCGTGAGGTGCCACCGTGCCAATTCCGGCGGGTCGTTGTGGCCGCGACTGATGACCACGGCCGAGTAATCCGGCGGCAGGTGGCGGTCCAACGCCTCCTTGTACAGAGCGCAGGCTTCCCGGTCAACAGCCACAAGGAACGCCTTGTAGCCCATCGGCTCGACGGTCTCCCGGAAATGCTGGGCCACGAAGGCGGCCACCCGGTCCACCCGATCCGCGTTCTTGAGCATGTTCTTCAGGGTGACCGCCCGTTCCAGCACCCGGTTCAGTTCTTCGACGTCACTGACCCCTTCCAGCTCCGCGAGGTCCAAGAACTCGCGTTCCAGAATCTCCCGGTCCACCCGCAGGTCGTTGGGCGCTAGGGCGTAGTGGAGCGGTACGGTGGTCCCATCTTCGATGGACTCGCGGATGGAGTACTTGTCCAGGTAGCCCTTCGGCTGGTCGTCGACGCCGAAGACCTTGAAGGTTCCCTTGCCGTGGGCCGTCTTGTCGATGGGGGTGCCCGTGAACCCGAGGTAGGTGGCGTTGGGCAGCGCCCCCATGAGGTAGTTCCCCAGGTCGCCACCCGTGCTGCGGTGCGCCTCGTCCACCAGCACAAAGATGTTCCGGCGCGTGTTCACGTTGGCCGGCATGTCGTCGAACTTGTGGATCATGGACACGATGAGCCCCCGCTGGTCCGAGCGGAGGAGCTCGTAAAGGTGCCGCTTGGACTGGGCGACTGTGACGTGCCCGAAGCCGACCGCCTCCAAGTTGGTGAACAGCTGCTGCTCCAGCTCGTTCCGGTCCACCAACATGAGCACCGTGGGATTCCCGAAGGCGGGGTCCTCCAGCAACCGCTTGGCCACGGTGATCATCGTGTAGGTCTTCCCGGACCCCTGGGTGTGCCAGATCAGGCCCCGCCGCTTCTCCGGGTCGCGGCACCGCTGCAGCACCCGCTCCACGGCTCGCATCTGGTGGGGCCGCAGCACGACCTTGCTGAGCTCGCCGTCCTTGCGGGCGAAGAGAATGTAGTCGGTGAGCATCCGCAGGACGCGCCTGGGGGCGAAGAAGTGCTTCACGAGGGTCTCGAAGTCGCCGGCCTGCTCGGCCCGCCAGTTGTACAGATCCTTCCGGGACAGGCTCCACGTGGCGCCGTAGTAAAACCGGACCAGGTGCGTGAGGGCGTGCACCTGGAGGACGGCCAGCAGCTCGGGACCCTCCCGGTGGTACCGGCGGATCTGATCGAAAGCCTCGGCGATGCCCTCGACGCGGTGCGCCGCCTTCGTCTCCACCACGATGACGGGAATGCCGTTGACGAAGAAGACCGCGTCCGGCCGGACGGTTTTCGTGCCGCTGATGAACCGCAGCTCGTCGGTGACGTGGAGCGTGTTGGCCTCCGGCGTGTCGGGATCGAGCAGCCGGACGTTGCGCTCCCGCCGCTCAGCCGCCACAAAGACTGTCTTGAGGCCCTTCAGCCACTCCCACGCCTGCAGGTTGCCCTCGATGTTGGGCATGACGCGGGTCAGCCGCCCGATGACTTCCTCCGCCTTGACCACATCGTCCACCGCGCCGGGGTTCAGCCGCTGGAGCTGCCGGATCAGAACCTCGTGCAGCACGATGCCCGTCTCGCCCCGGCGCAGGCGCAGGGCCTCGTCCGGCGGCAGGTACGTCCAGCCGACCTCCACGGCGTAGCGGATGAGAGGATTTTGCACCGCAGCACGCTCATTCCCGAGAGGCACCGGACGCCACTCCCTCCGTCTCGGGAAGGGACAGGTCCTTGACCCGAACTCGGCCAGTCATGAGGAGGTGGAGTAGTGTCTTAAACAGGGTGTCCAGGGCATGTATACGGGCTTCCTCCGCTTGAATCTTTAGATCTACTGCTGCGAGTAGATGGGCAATTTCCTCCTGTTCACGGAGTGATGGTAAGGGGATAAGAGAGGAACGTAAGGCCTCCAGTTGAAGATTGTATTTGCCATCTGCAGCCCGTTTACTGCAAGACGCAAAATTCACAACCTTACCACTGAGTAGAAGAAACAAGTATCTCTTATCTAACCTTTCTGTCGGCTGTACCTTAACTAAGAACGAAGCGAAGTAAACTTCGGGAAAAGGCATCTCATTAACAATCGCCACACGCCCAATATTGTCAACGCTACCACTTGAGCCAACCAGCAAAATATCGCCACTAAGTAAACGCTTAGAACTATTGGCCTTGCTCTTGATTCGATAAAGACCGTCAAATATTACTCGGCCATTTTTTATGTTAGGTATTGCAACAACCGGTACACCATTAGGATCTTCGTCTGATTTCCTCCACGAAATACCACGAATAAAGCTTGCCACATCACCAAACCTTACCACATCCCAATGCGTTGGTATCAACCCAACTTCCGTCTCCTTCAACGGCACCCGCGCGCCTTCTTCCACCGGCACCGGGCCGTAGGTGAACAAGTACCGCATGAGGCTCTTCTTCAGCTCCCGTGCGGCGGCGAGGACATTTTGGGTTGCTTCTTTAGCGCTCTTAACACAGCGAAGGACATAGGCAATAGCGCGTTGTTCAGTAAGAGGTGGTAAAGGCACCATAAAACGTTGGAGAACATCCTTTGTTATGCTGTTAAATATAGTTCCTGCTCCTTGACCTTCAAAAAATTTACCGGCGAATTTAAGATAGAAAAATAGGAAATCATTGTTCAGTTTATCATTTCCGTAAATACACGCAAGACCACGACCAATGCAGTAGTCAGTATCAGCAAGATTGACGTCACCAACCGGGGCTCTAACAGATATAAGCACCGACCCTTGACGCGCCACTTTTCGGGGAGCACAACACCACTTTACAGGTGTAGGAAATAGCTCGCCGAATTCTGCTTTGCCTTGGAGGAAAGGAAGACCCCTCCCGTCGGTGTTATACGTAGACGACGGCGGAGATTGCCCCATGGTAATACGGGCTGTTTCCCCTAAAGGTAATGCTTGCCAGTCACGTGGTAGTGGCCCCAGCTCCGTCATATTGAAATCCTCAGGAAGGTCTGCCGTTGCCTCGTCAGCCAGCTTCACCGTCTCAGCCACGGACAGCACCTCCCATCCCCAGGAATTGCAAGATCCTCTGCAGCTCCCGATCGGCCGCGGCTCTCTCTTCCTCTGCCTCCTGAAGCCGCAAGACCGCCTCATCCAGCGGAAGGACTTCCTCTCCGCCGTTTTGGACCACGTACCGGCCCGGCGAGAGGTTGTAGTCGTTGCGGGCGGCCTCTTCCAGGGTGATGATGGTGGAAAGCCCATCTTCCGCCGTCCACCCGTGATAGACCGAGGCTATGTGCTCAACATGCTCCTCGCTGAGATAGTTCTTCGGCCGCCCCTTCAGGAAAAGCTTTGAGGCGTTAATAAGTAGGATCTCGCGCGGGTGCTTCTTGGCCTTGTTGATCACCAGGATGATCCCGGGCGCCGTCGTGTTATAGAAAAGGTTCTCCGGAAGCAGGATCACAGCTTCAATCAGGTCCCGCTCGACGAAGGCCTTACGAATGTCTCGCTCCCGGCTCGACCCCTGGTTGCCGCTGCCCCGGCTCACCGCGCCGGTGTCCAGTACCACCGCCATGCGGCCGCCGTCCTTGAGGGCGGTGTACATGTGTTGGATCCATCCCCAGTCGGCGGTGGACGCCGGCGGTGTCCCGAACCGGAACCGGTCGAAGGGGTCATGCTCGTAAGTCTCCAGCGGGAACTTCTGGTTCCACATGGGATTGGCCGCCACCAGGTCGAACTGCTGTAGGCGCCCGTCTGGCGCCCGGAACGCCGGGCGGCGCATGGTGTCCCCGACCACGATGTCCGCCTCGATGTCATGGATGAAGGCGTTCATCCGGGCCATGGCAAAGGTCGTGGGTATCCATTCCTGACCGTAGACTTTCAAGGGAGCCACATGGGACGGCAGCTTCAGACGCCCGTTCTCCCGCACCCCGTAGCGTTCCAGAAGCCGCAGGTGGCACTTGATGAGCAAACCGCCGGAACCGCAGCAGGGGTCGTAGACCGTCATGCCAGGCTCCGGCTCCAGGATCCGGGCCATGAGGATGGCTACCTCGCGCGGCGTGTAGAACTCGCCGGCGCTCTGTCCCTGCCCCTCGGCGAACTTGCGTAGCAGGTATTCGTACGCCCGGCCCAGGATGTCCGGCTCGACGTCGTTCAAGCCCAGCCGGTGCCTGCTCAGCACCTCGATAAGCCGGGCCAGCGGTCCGTCGTCGATGATCCGTTGCCCGGCGGCGGTGGCGTTGAAGTCCACGGCGTCGATGACGCCTTGCAGCTTCGGGTTCTCCCGCGCCACCGCCCGCACAACATCCGTCAGGTACTCGCCCAGGCCTGTGGTGCGCCGGCGGAGGTGACGTCCTAAACTGTCTGTAAACGCGAAGCGGTCTGGGCTACCATCGGTGGCGTCGGAAAACTCGCCCCAGCTGGGGCACACCGAGGAGGACCCAGACCTATGTCCAGGATACCACCCAGCCAGCAGTTGGCGGAGCTGGCCCGGCAGCTGGCCGCGCAGGCCCGGGAGGGTACTGAGGTCGAGGACCTGACCCATGCCCTCGTCCGCCTGGGCGCCCGCAAGCTCATCCAGGAGCTGCTGGAGGCAGAGGTCACGGAGCTTTTGGGGCGCGGACGCTACGAGCGGCGCGAGCCTGGCCAGGAAGGCGCCCGCAACGGCTACAAGCCGCGGACGCTGCGTTGCGCCGAGGGGCGGCTCGAGATCGACGTCCCCCAGGTGCGGGGCATGGAGGGACTGTGCCAGCCCACGCTGTGGAGGGCCCTCAAGCGGCGGACGGACGTGCTGGAGCGCCTGGTGGTGGAGATGTACGCCCGGGGCCTCTCTACCCGGGACATCGAGGATGCGCTGGCGGAGCTGGCGGGCAGCGAAGCGCCGCTTTTGAGCCGGTCCACCGTGAGCCGGATCACCGAGGCGCTCCACGAGGAGTTCGAGGCCTTTGCCCAGCGGGACCTGTCAGGCCTCGACGTGGTGTACCTGTTCGCCGACGCCATCTACGAGTCGCTGCGCCGGCAGGCGGGCTGCCGTGAGGGCATCCTGGTCACCTGGGCCATCTTGAGCGACGGCAGCAAGGTGCTGGTGCACCTGAGCCTGGGCAACAAGGAGCGCTACGAGGACTGGCTGGAGCACTTCCGGGATCTGGTGCGCCGGGGGCTGAAGACGCCGCTGACGGTGACGACGGACGGGGCGCCGGGGCTGATCCAGGCGGTGGAAGCCATGTGGCCGGAGGCGGAGCGCATCCGCTGCTGGGTGCACAAGATGCGGAACGTGCTGGACAAGGTGCCGGAGGAGGCGCGGCCCGTGCTCAAGCCCTACCTGGAGGCGATCCGGGACGCACCGGATATCGAGCAGGGCCGGCGGCTGGTGGCCGAGGTGGTGGAGCGGTTCGGGCGGGAGTATCCCTCGGCCATGCGGAGCCTGCAGGAGGACCTGGAAGCGAGCCTGGCGCACCTGCGGCTACCCGCCGCCCACCGCAAGCATGTCCGGACCACCAACCTGGTGGAGCGCAGCTTCGAGGAGGAGCGGCGGCGCGCCAAGGTGATCCCGCGGTTTCGGAGCGAGCGGGAGTGCCTGAAGCTAGTCTTCGCCGTGCTGTGGCGGGCGAGTGAGCGCTGGCGGCGGGTGCAGTTCAGCGAGCACGAACGAAAGCAGCTGGAGCGCTACATCGAGGAGCGGCAACGGCAAAGAGCGGCGCAGAAAGAGGTTTCACCCGCTGCCACCGTGGCATGACCCAGACCGCTTTTACAGACAGTTCGGGACTTGACCGCCGGCGGATGGCGTCCCAGCGGGCTTCAGGCGGAAGGTAGAACCGCACCAGCCTGTGGTCCTGCTCCACCAGCCGGGCCGCCGTCTTCACGTCCCCGAACTCGTGGGCCAGGTGCGCCACCTCGTCCTCGAACACGTCCGAGAGCCGCTTAAGGAAGATCAATGGTAAGATGTAATCCTTGAACTTCGGCGCGTCCACCGCCCCGCGGATCGAGCAGGCCGCTTCCCAAAGCCAGTTCTCCAGAGTGGAGAGCTCCATGGTGCCACCTCCACACACCTCGGGACCGTAACGAACCACACGGGCGGCTCTCGACTTGGGTTCGTCCGCGGATCCCATACCCCAAGTATCGGGGTGCCTACCCGAGCCGGCAAGCCCAGTTGCCTCCCTACTGCAGGTCCCCGAACGTGATATCCCGCGGCTGATCGAGCCTGGTCCCGGATGCAGCACCTCGCGAAGACCAAGCAAGAATGTCGCGGGGCGTAAGACTTACGTCCCCCGATCCCCCGGCCATCCCCCAGGAACCACCCACGTCACCGTTTTGCTGTTGGCCAGGCTCCGCCGCCCCGTGGTCCTCTCGTCGTCTCCCAGCACCATGTCGAGCAGAGAGCGGACATCCCCCCCGTCGCCGCCTCCAGTGAGTACATGACACGATTTGTCATCGTCCTGTCCGTACGATGTAGTCGGAGCCCGCCATCGCCTCGGTGGCTCCGAGTCGTGGCTTGGCGCCGGAACGGAGGGTTGGGGATGGAACAAGGAGACAGCGCCCCGCTCCTGCACCTTTTGCAACAGCACGGCTTTCGTGTCGTCTACCGGACCCGCCGGCCTGGACGAACCCAGGAGGTCTTCCCCTTCGACCGGCTCGGCTTGACGGAAGCGACCTGCCGGTTTCTGGCCGCCCGGGCGCCCCAAGGTCTGTACCTGCACCAGGTCGAGGGCATCACCCGCAGCCGCAGGGGCGCGGACGTCGGCGTCACGGCCCGCACGGCTTCGGGGAAGACGCTGGTGTTCCAAGCGGTGGCTGTCGAACACCAGGCGCGCGATCCACGGGCTCGGATCCTGGCCGTCTACCCGCTCAAGGCGCTCGCCCGAGAGCAGGAGGCACGCTGGCGACAGGCGTTTCAGGCAGCAGGATTGGACCCCGCGACCGTCGCCCGGATCGACGGCGACACCCACGCTGCGGAACGGTTGCAGCAGCTGCGCCGGGCCACGGTACTGCTCGCGACCCCGGACATCCTGCACGCGTGGCTCGTCCCCAACGTCGGCGACAACACCGTGTGGTCGTTTCTCACCACACTCCGTCTGGTCGTGGTTGACGAGGTCCATGTCTACACCGGGGTGTTCGGCTCCAACGCCGCCATGCTGTTCCGCCGTCTCGAGCACGTATGCGCGCTGGGAGAGCGGCGTTACCACTACCTGGCGGCGTCGGCGACGGTGCGCGACCCCCACCAGCACTTCAGGGCCCTCTTCGGCCGGCCCTTCGACGTCATCGACGACACCTTCGACACGTCGGGCCAACACGAACTCGATCTCATCCTCGTCGAGACCTCGGCGACGGAAGACCTGATGAGCCGCCTGTCTGCCTTTCTGGCGGGGATCGTCCGCTCCACGGACCACCGGTTCATCGCCTTCGTCGACAGCCGCAAGCAGACGGAACTCCTCGCAACCATCATCAAGCGGGAGCGTGCCGGGGCTCGGGGCGGAGATGGAAGTGGGGAGGCAAGCGTGGACGGCATCCTCGAGGATGGAGGGGATGGAACGGGCAGCCTCGGAGTGGTCGAACCCTCCGCGGACCGCCGCAAGGGGCGCCGCGGCCACGAGTGGACCGCTCTCGACGTGCTGCCTTACCGGGCCGGCCTCGAGGAGGAGGATCGCGCGCTGATCGAGCAGCGCCTGGCCACGGGCAACCTACGCGGTATCATCAGCACCAGCGCGCTGGAGCTCGGCATCGACGTCCCCCATCTGGACGTGGGGGTGCTGGTCGGGGTGCCCCACTCGGCGACCAGTCTGCAACAGCGGATGGGACGCATTGGGCGACACGGTCCGGGCACGGTCATCATCGTCAACAACCGGGACTTCAACAGCGAGATGGTCTTTCGACACCCGGAGACCATCTTGAACCTCCCCCCGGCGGAGAGTGCCCTCTACCTGGAAAACCAACGCATTCAGTACATCCACGCCATGTGCCTGGCGCGTCCGGGGGGCGAGCACGACCAGGCCGCCATCCGTGCCGGACGCACCGAGGACGGGGCAGACTTCTCATCACCCGTGGATTGGCCGGAAGGCTTCCTCGAACTGTGCCGCCGGGAACGCGTGGGTGCGACGCCACCCAATTTACAGCCCATGAAGGTGGAGGCCGGGGATACCCCCCATGCCGTGTTCCCCCTGCGGGACGTGGACGCCCAGTTTCACATCGAGCTCCACGTAGGCTGGGAACGAGAGGATCTGGGTTCGATCTCGCATGGGCAGTTGATGCGCGAGGCCTATCCCGGCGCGATCTACTACTACTTGACCCAGCCCTACCGGGTCACCCAGGTCCACCGCACCCGGCGCGTGGTCAAGGTTCGCCGCGAACACCGTCACTACACGACCCGGCCTCTCGGCCCGATCTCCATCGTCCGGCCGTACCTGCAACCCGGCGAGGTCTACCGCGCGAAGCGCTGGGGCGAGCTGGTGCTGCTCGAGACGCAGGTGCAGATCCAGGAGAAGGTCGAAGGATACCGGGAACGCAGGGGCAGCACCGAGATCACGGAGCGGTATCCCCTGCCGTTGGAGAAGGGCTACTTCCGCCAGCCGGCCTTCACCCGGTACTACTACACGACAGGCGTCGTCCTCTTTCACCCCGGCTTACAGGACGATGTGGAACTGACCCGGCTCGCTCAACGGATCTACGATGCCTTCCTGCTGATTCTGCCCTTCGAGCGCCAGGACATTGACTATGCTGCCGGCCAGTTGGGCGGCACGCCGCCCCGTCCCCTCTACCCCGGCGCCCGCTTCATCGCCATCTATGACCAGACCTATGGCAGTCTGCGGCTCAGCGGGAGGCTGGCCGAACCCGAAGTGGTACGCCAGGTCCTGGCCAAGGCCGCCGAATCCGTCGATGTGTCCGGAGGTCTGAGCCGAACCAGCGCCGCCTGGCTCGAAGAGGCCCGGCGAATGGCGGAGACCCACGTGCCCGTCGATGTCCCGGAGCTGTTGACTCCCGAAGCCGCACTGACCCAGGAACCGTCGGACGACCACGTCGTCGAGGTCATCCTCCCAGGCAGCGTCGGGCTCGACGCGATGCGCAACCATGAGGAGTTCTTCGTCGAGGCGGTCGTGTTCAATGCCGTAGCGGGAACGCTCTGTTACCGAGGCCGCCACGCCTCGACACCCGCCGGCGACCCCACCCTCATCACCTTGGTACCTGTGACCAATCTGATCCCTATTCACGGAGAGAGCCGCCTGGGCCTGTACAACCTGATGGATGGCACCATCACGCCACGGTCTTCATCCTGAATGCGGTACATGGCCCGGGCGTTGCCGGTCGTGGATCACGCGAACCGGCCTGCCGTCCCGTAGACACGCCCGCGTGGCTCCCCACGGGCTGCGGACGTTGGGGATAAGCCGACCAGCGGCCGTGGGAAGTCGGGATCCCCGCGGCACGTTGGAACGCGTCACTTGGCACACGTGAAACCTGGAGGTTTCCCCAGCTCTCGCCCCGCCACAGGCCGGCGGGCCGCGCCTGGTGGCAACAGCCCAGTAGACCGGGCCTCACCGATGACATAGAATGAAGAGACTCGTCGCGTGGCCGCCGGCTCGGGGCGAGGAACACGCGGTGCGGGAAGCACGCCGGGAGTCGAGCCCGTCAGGCCTGCGCTGCCAACGAAAGGACCCCGAGACATGCCGACGACGCCGGAACCGCAGCGCCGCCCCCACGGATCTCCCGAATCCATCCCCGAATCTCGCGAGGATCATGCCGGTGCGGGAGGAGACGCGACACGGGAAGGGATGCCCAAGCTCCTCCCCGCGGCCACGCCCGCCGCAACGGTTACGGCCTCCATGGCCGCGGCCTCCCTTGAGGCAGCCCTCAAGCCCCTGGGCGAGTACACCCGCACCTTGAAGGGCGTCTTGCCCCGGCACATCTTCCAGCCCGAGCCGTGGCGGATCCTCTGGTTGCTTCCGCTGCTGGCCGTCGCCGTGGCGGCCATCGTCGCGGTCACCCGGTTCGACCTGCACTGGGGCATCGACCTGGCCCTGGCGGTGGTCATCGGCCAGGCCTTCGCCAGCCTGGGCCTGTTCGGCCACGAGGTGCTGCACGGCAGCGTGGTGCGCACGCCCTGGCTGCGCAACCTGGCCGGCCAGGTCTGCCTCTGGCCCTTCGCCATCGGGCCGCGCCTGTGGCGGCGCTGGCACAACGTCGAGCATCACGGCCATACCCAGGAGCACGGCGAGGACCCCGACGCCATGCACACCCTGGAGGAGTTCCACGCCCGCCCGGCCCTGCAGTACGTCTACCGCATCGCGCCGCCGGTGCGGGCGGTGCTGACGCTGCTCTCCCTCAGCGTGTGGTTCTCGCTGCACTCCGTCCAGATGCTGCGGCGCTTCCTGCCCGAGATGCCACGCCGCGAGCGGCCGGTGGTGGTGGCCCAGTTCCTCCTGCCGGTGGCGAGCTGGGTGGCCCTCGGCGCCTGGATGGGGTTCGGTGACTGGGTGTTCGCCTACCTGGTGCCGCTGCTGGTCGCCAACTTCACCGTCATGAGCTACATCGTGACCAATCACCTGCTGAGCCCGCTGACGCCGGTCAACGATCCCCTGGCCAACAGCCTTTCGGTCACGGTCCCAAGGTGGGTCGACGTCCTGCACTTCAACTTCTCGCACCACACGGAGCACCACGTGTTCCCCGGCCTCAGCAGCAAGTACGCGCCGCTGGTCAAGCGGTGGTGCAAGACCCTGTGGCCGGAGCGGTATCACGAGATGCCCCACTGGCGCGCCCTGTGGCTGGTCTGCACGACGCCGCGGGTCTACGAGCGGCCGACGGCCCTGATCGACCCGGTGCGGCAGCAGGCATACCCGGTTCTCGGCCACGGGCTCGAGCGGTTGGCCGGGGCCGGAACAGGGAACCGCGCGCACTCCGTGCCCGCCCCAGTGCCCGTGTCCGCCGGCTTGACGGATGGCACGCAGCTCTCTCCGCCCGCCGCCCCTGCGTCCGACACCGCTCCTCCGCAATCACCGGGGCCGTCCGCGGAACGGCCTGCGACGCGCACCGCAGATCGCCGCAACCGCCGTCGTGGCGGCGTGGCGCCCAGGACAACCACGCCGTGACCGTTACGGCCGCGGAGGGCGGGCGAAGGCTATGTGAAGATTTGGACGGCATTCCTCCATGCATGCCGGCGACCGGCATGGCAAGGCGAGGCGGGCCCGGGTTCCCGCGCGCTGGTCCGCCGGCCGTGCGCGAGGCGTCGGCCCAGCGACGCGGAACCCGCCCGGGGTCAATCGGGCAGCCGCAGGAGCCGCCGGGCTAGCTTCTGTGAATCCGTGAGCTCGTCCGGCAGGCGCAGGTAAAGGGCGACGTCCAGCACGACGAGAGCCAGCGCGAGGGCGAGGTAGCCCCATCCGACGCGGTCGCGGATCAGAAGGGGCTTGAGCAGGACGAAGGCAATGGCCAGCTGCACCCGCACGACGAGGCCCACCACCGCCCACTGGGCGAGGGCGAGCATCACTGCAAGCGGCATCAAGAGCCGTTGTCGCAGGGTCATGCCAGGTACCTCCCCGTCCCTCCGCCTTCGACCGGTTGCGCCCCGCTCCGGGTGGTTGCAGGGAAGGGCTCGGTGACCGCTCGGTGATCGTCCTGCGCACCGGGCTGGTCACCCACGCCCAGCGCACCGCACCCGGGCGTAGGAGGCCCTGCGTCGCCCATGGGCCACCGAAGGTGGGGGACAGTACGAAGTTCCCCCGCGCGGCTGCACGGCGTGGACGCCCTCAGGCAGGCGACCTTCCGCACCTTCGCCCCTGCGGACCCCACCTTCACGCCCCTGGGGAACCCGCACCCGGTTCCTGGCGGGCGAGGCGCCTGGTGACTTCCCCTGCCGGCGCCTGCAGCCGCTCCGCGGCCTCCCGCAAGGCCAAAGCGGCCTCGTCCACCATGCGCCGCAGCAGCTCGGCCACGGGCGGGATGTCGCGGATCAGGCCCACCCCCTGGCCCGCCCAGACGAAGCCCTCGTCCAGCTTGCCCTCCAGGGCCGCCCGGGTGTTGGCCCGCCCCGAGATCAGGGGCAGGAGCTCTTCGAGCCCGGCGCCGCGGGCCTCGGCCTCGAGGATCCGTTCCGCCCAGGGGCCCCGCAACACCCGGCCCGGACGGCCCAGGCTGCGCTCGATGACCACCGTGTCCGTCTCCCGCGCCTCCACCAGCGCCTGCTTGTAGGCCGGGTGGGCCGGGCACTCCACCGTGGCGACGAACCGGGTCCCCATCTCGATGCCGTCCGCCCCCAGGGCCAGGGCCGCCGCCAGGCCCCGGCCGTCCACGATGCCGCCGCTGGCCAGCACGGGGATCTTCACGCTCTCGACCACCCGTGGCACCAGGACCAGGGTGCCGATGTCGTCCCGCCCGATGTGGCCGCCCCCCTCGACGCCGACGGCGATGACCGCGTCGGCGCCCAGCGCCTCGGCCTTCTGCGCCTGGCGCACCCCGGCCACCAGCACCATCTTGAGCACGGGGTGCCCCGCGAAGGCCTTGAACAGCGGCTCGGGGTTGCCGCCCGTGACGCTGATGATCTCCACCCGTTCCTCGATGGTCACGCGGATGAACTCGGACAGGTCCCGGTGACCGATGGCGAAGTTGACGCCGAAGGGCCGGTCCGTCCGCGCCCGGACGCGCCGGATCTCCTCCCGCAGGACCTCGGGCGACTCCATGGTGGCCGCCGTCAGCTGGCCCAGGCCACCGGCGGCCGAGACGGCGGCGCACAGCTCGCTGCGGGCCAGGTAGGCCAGGCCCCCCTGGACGATGGGCAGTTCCACGCCGAAGCGCTCGGTGAAGCGGGTCCGCACCGGGCAACACCCCTCCGTCGACGGTTGGACCAGCGGGCCCGGTCCTCCCGGACCAACGGGTCGCCGTACCGGGTCGCCGCACCGGGTCGCCGTGGCCCGCCCCAAGAGGTTCCGTGCCCGCACCGCCGATTCCTTGCCCGGCGGCGTTGCGCTACCCTGTTCCTGGCGGCGCGCCCCCGTCCCGTGCGGACGAACGCGGCCCCCGCGCCGCAGGTTGCGCAGGGCGGCCCGTTGGGCCACGCGTCCCGGGCCCTCACCTTGGGCCGCGTCAGGTTCCCCCGCGGGCGCACGCTACGCAGGGCGCCGTTGGGCCGGCGGAGACCTCCGTCCGGCCGGGGTGCTCCCCGGGCCGTCACGCCCCGTCGGTTCGGACGCCCCGGCGGGCCGGCTCCGGCGGGGAACCGGGGATCCTCGGGCCCACGGCTCCTGGGTCGGCCCCGCGCCGGTTCGTCCGGCCGAGGCGCCGCCCGGGTCCGATCCGAGCCGGGTGCCACGGGTCCGCGTGGGGGATCGGCGGACGCGACCGGCCAGGGAGGGTGGACCGTGCCGGGGAACCCCGAACTCGTGCGGCTGATCCACGAGGAGATCCGGCGCCACGGCGCCATCCCCTTCGCGCGCTACATGGACCTGGCCCTCCACCACCCCGAGCACGGCTACTACGCCCAGGAGCGGCCGCTCATCGGGCGGGAGGGGGACTTCCTCACCTCGCCCTCCTTCCACCCCGCCTTCGCGCGCACCGTGTGGCGGCAGGTGCGAGAGATGCTGGCGGTGCTCGGATTCCGGCCGGGCGCGTCGGCTGCGGCCGTCGGGCGCCCCCACGCCACCGGCGCACCGCGGGACCGGCGGGGCCTCAAGGGGGTCGTCGGCACGCTGCGCGATGGTGCCCGCCGGCGGCGCTCCCCGGCCCGCATCCTGGAGATCGGCGCCGGCGGGGGCCACCTGGCCCGCGACCTGCTGCTGGCGGCTCGGGCCGACGGCTACGGTCCCGGCGAGCTGGAGTACGTCATCGTCGACGAGAGCCGCCGGCTCCAGGAGCGCCAGCGGGCGTTGATCGCCGCCGCCTGGCCCGAGGCGCCCGTGCGCTGGGTGCCGCGGGTGGAACAGGCCGGCCCCGTGCACGTCGTCCTGATGAACGAGCTCATGAGCGCCTTCCCGGTGCACCGCCTGGTGTGCAGGCCGGCGGAGCAGGCTGGCTCGGCCAACCCCCCGCCTGCGGGCATCGGGGTCCCGGCCGGCGGCGGAGCCGTGCCGGCCGCGATGGGTGGCGGGAGCGGCGGCCGCAGCGGCAGCCCGCAGTTTGGGGCCGGCGTCGGCGGCGTCCCCGGTGCGGGTCGGCGGCCACCGGGACGAAGCGGTGATCACCAGCACCCGTGCGAGTGGCGGGAGCTGTACGTCACGGTGCAGGACGGCCGGTTCGTCCAGGTGGAGGGGCCGGTCAGCGAGCCGCGGGCCGTGGAGATCCTTCGCCAGGAGGGGGTCGAGCCGCAGCCGGGCCAGATCGTCGACGTCAACGTGGCGGCGGGGGACATGCTGCGCACCATCGCCGGCGCCCTGGCGCCACGGGCGTTCGTCATCACCGTCGACTACGGCGGCCCGGCGGAGGTGGTCTACAGCCCCCAGCGGCCGCAGGGCACCCTCCGCGGCTACTACCGGCAGCAGGTCCTCGACGACCCCTTCGCCCGCCCGGGCGAGCAGGACATCACGGCCGACCTGGACTTCACCTACCTGCAGCGCGTCGGCCGCAGCCTCGGCCTGCGCGACCTGGGCCTGATCCCGCAGGGCGCCTTCCTGCTGAACCTGGGCATCGAGGAGGCCGAGGCCCTGCCGCTGGCCCGGAGGGCGTGGCAGGGGGACCTGGCGGCCGACCAGGAGATGCAGCGGGTGTACGCCCTGTACGCACCCGAGGGGTTGGGCGAGGCGTTCTGGGTGCTGATCCAGGCCCGGGGATTTCGCTGGCGCGCGCCGCGCCTCAAGGGCCTGCGATCCCCCTGGCCGACGCCGCCATCGCTGGGCGAGCTGATGGCCAAGGCCCGGCAAGCGTAGGCGCCCCCTGCCCCGCCCTGCCCTCGGTGTTCACCCGATGGACGCGGCCATCGCGCGTCCGCGCCTGCCACGGGCCGCCTTCGCCGGCCGAGACGCATCCCACCGCGAAGGACGACATCGCGGGCGCTGCCAAGGTCAGCCCACGCCCAGCGCCCGCCGCAGCCCCTCCCAGTCCGTCTGCGGCGGCGAGCAGGTGAAGTTGCGGCAGACGTACGCCACGGGCCGCCCGTCCACCGGGTCGCGTCCCTCCCACACCGCCCGCCGCTCGGTACCGGCGCCGGGCGACCGCACCGTCAAGAGAAGCCCCGGCAGGTAGTACCCGGCCAGCCGCCGGCGCCATTCGGCGATCACCGGCGCCGCCGGGTCGCCCACCAGGGTGACCTCGGTGTACCCCTCCAGCTGATCGGCTTGGAGCAGCACCGTGCTGGCCATGGCCAGCGGCTGCTCCTCCGCCATGGCCGCCGTCCGGCGCAGGTACGCCTCGGCCGTGCGCCGGTAGGCCGGATCCCCCGTGATCACCGCCAGCCGCGCCAGGGCCGAGGCCGCCGCCGCGCCTCCCGCCGGAACGGCCTGGTCGAAGAGCTCCACCGGTCGCACCAGGGGCGTCCCCGCCTCCTCGGGCGCGTCGTAGAAGACCCCGGCCGTCTCGTCCCAGAACCCGTCGATCATCGGCCGCGCCAGCCGATCGGCCTCGTCCAGCCACCGCGGGTCGCCGTCGGCGGCGTGGAGGGCCAGCAGCCCCTCCATCAGGAAGGCGTAGTCCTGCAAGAAGCCGGGCACGTCCAGGGGCCGGCCGCGGTAGGCGTGGAGCAGCCGCCCGTCCGGCCGTCGCAAGGTATCCAGGACGAACGCGGCCGCCCGGCGGGCCGCCGCGGCGTAGCCGGGTTCGTCCAGCACGGGGGCGGCCTGGGCCAAGGCGGCGATCATGAGGCCGTTCCAGCCCACCAGGATCTTGTCGTCGCGACCGGGCGGGGTGCGACGCCGCCGGGCCTCCAAGAGGCGCCGGCGGATGGACTCCAGGCGCCGGGTCAGCTCGGCGGGGTCGGTCCCGAGCTCCCGGGCCAACGCCGGCAGGTCCGCATCCGCCACCGCCCGGTAGAGCACCGTGGTCCCGTCCTCGAAGTTGCCCTCCTCGGTGACGCCGAACCAGCGGGCGGCCAGATCGGCGTCGTCAGGATCGCCCAGGGCCTCCCGCAGCTGGTCCGGCGTCCAGACGTAGTAGGCGCCCTCGCGCCCGTCGCTGTCCGCGTCCAGGGTGCTGATGAAGGCGCCCTCGGGCGCCGCCATCTCCCGGAGCACGAAGTCCAGGGTCCGCCGCGCCACCCCGGCGTAGAAGGGGTCGCCGGTGACCCGGTGGGCGTCGAGGTAGAGCGGCACCAGCTGCGCCTGGTCGTAGAGCATCTTCTCGAAGTGGGGGACGAGCCACGCCCGGTCGGTGGCGTAGCGGTGGAAGCCGCCTCCCAGGTGGTCGAACAGGCCCCCCATGGCCATGGCCTGCAGGGTGTGGAGGGCCATGTCCAGGTAGCGCTGGGCACCGCCGGGATCGGTGGACGGGGAGCTCGGGTCGGCCGGGTTCCGGGGTCCCGGGGCGGGCCCCGGGCCGCCGGCGGAGGGGGTGAGGTGGGCCGCAGCCGGGTCGGTCGCTCCCCGACGGCTCGAGAGCGGCGCCCTGGGTCCGAGCGCCCCCGCCCGCAGCAGGACCGCCACCCCCGTGGCGTGCGGGAACTTGGGCGCCCGCCCGAAGCCCCCGTATTCGGGGTCGTAGCTGCGGGCGATGCGGGACGCCGCCCGCTCGAGCCACCGCCGGGCCGCCTCGCGGGAGGGTCCCGTTCCTACGGGGATGGCGGCGACGGTCGCATCCGCCACCCGGCCCTCGCCCCGCGCCGCGCCTGGGTCTTCATCGCCCCCGGCCCGTCCACCGTCCCCGTCACCGGCCCCGGCCCGCACCGTTTCCGCCGGTTCGTCCGCGCCCGCCGGTCCCCCCGCCGAACGCCGCAGGATCTCCACGACGCGGTTGGCCACCCGCTCCACCTCGTCCCGCCGGTTCCGGTACGCGTCCAGCACCGCCTCGAGCACCTTGGGGAAACCCGGCAGGCCGTGGCGGTCTTCCGGCGGGAAGTAGGTCCCGGCGAAGAAGGGCTTCAGGTCGGGCGTCAGGAACACCGTGAGCGGCCAGCCGCCGCCGGAACCCAGGATCTGGGCCGCCGTCTGGTACACCTGGTCGAGATCGGGTCGCTCCTCGCGGTCGACCTTGACGTTGACGAACCCGCGATTCATCCGCTCGGCGATGGCCGGGTCCTCGAAGCACTCCCGCTCCATGACGTGGCACCAGTGGCAGGCCGCATAGCCGATGCTGAGCAGGATGGGCCGGTCCTCGGCCCGGGCGCGCTCCAACGCTTCAGGGCCCCACGGGTACCAGTCCACGGGATTGTAGGCGTGCTGCTGCAGGTAGGGCGAGGCCTCGTGGATCAGCCGGTTGGGCCGTCGGTGCGGCGCGGCCATGGGACGGCCTCCCTTCTTCGCGGCTTCGGGTGGGCCGTTGGGGCCAGACGGGCCCGCGGTCCCCGGAGCGGCGGTGCGGCGGCGGCTCAAGCCGCCGGCACCGGCAGGGGCGGGTGACGCCGCTGCGCCGGGTGCAGCCGCCGCCGCTCTTCCCATCGTATCATGCTCGCCGCCGATGCTCGCCGCGGCGGCCCTCGCCGGCGTGCCCCGTGCCCTCGGGCTAGGCGCCGGCCGTCCCCCTCGCGGGCCCGGGCGAATCCGGCCCGCACCCGAGCAATGGCGGAGACGGCGGGCGATATACTGAGGGCGAACGAATCGGCACGGGCACAAGAGGTGCGCAACCAGGGGGACGGGCGGCACCCGTCCCCCGAGGGGGATCGGCATGGGAGCGCGCCAGCGGATCGCGCTGACCGTGGGCCTGCTCTTGCTGCTGGCGGGGATCGCCCTCGCCACCGGCCTAGCGGGCCGCGTCGACCATGACCCCCGTGGGCCCGGGGCGGGCGAAGGCGCAGGGCCCGCGACGCCCGCGCCCGACACGCCGTCCCCGGGCGGACCGCCCGGGGACCCCGGGGAGGCGCCCGGCGATGCCCCGGCGCCCGCGCCGGATTCGTCCGTCCGCACCCCCGTTCCCCCGCCCCCGGGCACCCCGGTGGTGGCGCCCGGCACGCCCGCGCCGGACTTCGAGCTCCGGAACCTGGACGGGCGACCGGTTCGACTGTCGGACTTCCGGGGCAAGGTGGTCTTCCTCAACTTCTGGGCGAGCTGGTGCTACCCGTGCCGCCAGGAGATGCCCGAGATCCGGAAGTTGGTCGCGGAGGAACCCGACGACCTGGTGGTCCTGGGCGTCACCACCAGCGACAAGGCCAGCCCCCAGGAGATCAAAGACTTCGTGGAAGCAAATGGCTACGACTGGACGTTCGTCTACGATGAGGGGAGCCGCGTGGGACGGCTCTACCGCGTCACCTTCATCCCGACCAGCTACTTCATCGACCCGGGCGGCGTCGTGCGGGCGCGATACATCGGACCGATGACCGTGGAGCAGATGCGCGAGTACGTCCAACGCGCCCGCACGGCCGGCGCGACGGAGTGAGGGCCCGGCCGACTCAGGTCGACCGCGGCGCCGGCGATCCCTTCAGGGCCGCCTCGATCACCTCGACCAGCCGCTGGCGGATCACGCAGTGGGAGAAGGCGAAGGCTTCGGTCATCATCTCCCGGATCTCGTTCGCCGTCAGGTCCGCGAAGCAGTTCACGTACAGCGGCGCCAGCTGGTTCGCGAAGTAGCTGAAGATGCCCCGTTCCACCAGTCCGCGGACAATGCGCTGCCGATCCAGGCTGAAGTCGTCGACCATGGCCATGGCGTCCTCGACCAGGGCGCGAACCCGCCCGACCAACCATCCCTCCTCCCGCGCCAGCCAGGCATCGGTCCCCAGGCGTCGCTTCAAGGCGAGAATCGGCCGGATTCGGCGCATGTACTCGCAGTTGGGATCCGAGACCGCCAGACCCTGGACGCCGACGTCCTTGTAGGTCCAGATCGTCCAGTGCTGGTCGTACGCGTTGAAGATGTCCAGCTGATCCGCCAGGGCTTTGAGCCGCGCCGCATCGCTGTTCGACCACTGGTTCACGGGGCCGTCGAAGAGGGCTCCGAACTCGCCGACCCATGGTGACGTCCTAAACTGTCTGTAAACGCGAAGCGGTCTGGGCTACCATCGGTGGCGTCGGAAAACTCGCCCCAGCTGGGGCACACCGAGGAGGACCCAGACCTATGTCCAGGATACCACCCAGCCAGCAGTTGGCGGAGCTGGCCCGGCAGCTGGCCGCGCAGGCCCGGGAGGGTACTGAGGTCGAGGACCTGACCCATGCCCTCGTCCGCCTGGGCGCCCGCAAGCTCATCCAGGAGCTGCTGGAGGCAGAGGTCACGGAGCTTTTGGGGCGCGGACGCTACGAGCGGCGCGAGCCTGGCCAGGAAGGCGCCCGCAACGGCTACAAGCCGCGGACGCTGCGTTGCGCCGAGGGGCGGCTCGAGATCGACGTCCCCCAGGTGCGGGGCATGGAGGGACTGTGCCAGCCCACGCTGTGGAGGGCCCTCAAGCGGCGGACGGACGTGCTGGAGCGCCTGGTGGTGGAGATGTACGCCCGGGGCCTCTCTACCCGGGACATCGAGGATGCGCTGGCGGAGCTGGCGGGCAGCGAAGCGCCGCTTTTGAGCCGGTCCACCGTGAGCCGGATCACCGAGGCGCTCCACGAGGAGTTCGAGGCCTTTGCCCAGCGGGACCTGTCAGGCCTCGACGTGGTGTACCTGTTCGCCGACGCCATCTACGAGTCGCTGCGCCGGCAGGCGGGCTGCCGTGAGGGCATCCTGGTCACCTGGGCCATCTTGAGCGACGGCAGCAAGGTGCTGGTGCACCTGAGCCTGGGCAACAAGGAGCGCTACGAGGACTGGCTGGAGCACTTCCGGGATCTGGTGCGCCGGGGGCTGAAGACGCCGCTGACGGTGACGACGGACGGGGCGCCGGGGCTGATCCAGGCGGTGGAAGCCATGTGGCCGGAGGCGGAGCGCATCCGCTGCTGGGTGCACAAGATGCGGAACGTGCTGGACAAGGTGCCGGAGGAGGCGCGGCCCGTGCTCAAGCCCTACCTGGAGGCGATCCGGGACGCACCGGATATCGAGCAGGGCCGGCGGCTGGTGGCCGAGGTGGTGGAGCGGTTCGGGCGGGAGTATCCCTCGGCCATGCGGAGCCTGCAGGAGGACCTGGAAGCGAGCCTGGCGCACCTGCGGCTACCCGCCGCCCACCGCAAGCATGTCCGGACCACCAACCTGGTGGAGCGCAGCTTCGAGGAGGAGCGGCGGCGCGCCAAGGTGATCCCGCGGTTTCGGAGCGAGCGGGAGTGCCTGAAGCTAGTCTTCGCCGTGCTGTGGCGGGCGAGTGAGCGCTGGCGGCGGGTGCAGTTCAGCGAGCACGAACGAAAGCAGCTGGAGCGCTACATCGAGGAGCGGCAACGGCAAAGAGCGGCGCAGAAAGAGGTTTCACCCGCTGCCACCGTGGCATGACCCAGACCGCTTTTACAGACAGTTCGGGACTTGACCCCGACCCATGCCGGATGGTCTTGCTCGATCAGCCATCGGCTGACCTCGAGGAACGTCCTCTCCATGAAGGAGCGGTCGACGTAGAGGTCACCGATCCAGCCGGGATACATGCGCGCCCGATGGGTGACGATGGTGTAGTTGTGCGAACTGAAGACGATGTTGTCCTTGAAGTCCACCTCGAGCCCCGCGAAGTCGCGGGAGAAGTTGTTCCCTTCGAGGAACACGATGTGATCGGGATCCACCTCGCGGATGGCGGCGATCCATTCGTTGTAGAGATCGTTGAGCATCTGGATGGAGGGCGCGTTGGGCTCGTTCAAGAGATTGTATCCCGCGACGGCGGGCTCCCCGCGATAGTGCCGCGCGATGTGTCGCCAGAGCTCACGCCCCCGGATCTGATAATTCCGGTCGTGCCACAACAACGAGACGCCGTGGGCGTTGTCCGAGTGCCAGTGTTCGTTCTGCCATCCCGGAGCCGCATGCAAGTCGAGGATCACGTAGATGCCAGCCTCGCGCGCAGCCGCGATGGCCCGGTCGAGGTGATGGAATCCCCGCGCTCGGTTAAAGTCCCGGGTAGTGGTGGACTTTCCGGCCAGGGTTTAGGCGTGGCTGGTGGCCGTTGACAGCAGCGGTCACCGGCGGCTTCCCTTCGGGTTGGACAAACCCGAGCACGAAGGGAGGTCGGACCACCGGTGACCGCTGACTTCAGGATGGCACTTCTCGAACTGCTGCGCCAGTACCAGGGCGAGCCCGAGGTCGACGCCCTGCGGGAGGGCCTGCGCTGGCTCGCCCAGCAGCTGATGGAGGTCGAGGTCAGCGAACTCATCGGCGCCCAGCGCTACGAGCGCACCCCGTCGCGCACTACCTACCGAAACGGGTACCGCCCCCGGCGCTGGGACACGCGCGTGGGCACCATCGAGCTGCAGATCCCGAAGTTACGCCGCGGCAGCTACTTCCCCAGCCTCTTGAAGCCGCGGCGGCGCGCGGAGCGGGCCTTGCTGGCCGTGGTGCAGGAGGCCTACGTGCACGGGGTGAGCACGCGCAAGGTGGACGAGCTGGTCCAGGCGCTGGGCGTCGGGGGCTTGAGCAAGAGCGAGGTCTCCCGCATCTGCGCCGAGCTGGACGAGCACATGGAGCGCTTTCGGAACCGGCCGCTGGAAGGCGAGTACCCCTACGTGTGGCTGGACGCCAAGGCGGTGAAGGTGCGGCAAGACGGACGGGTGGTGAACATGGCGGCCGTGATCGCCGTGGGTGTGCGGGAGACAGGGGAACGGGAGGTCCTGGGGTTCGACGTGGGCGCGGCCGAGACGTACGAGTTCTGGCTGGACTTCCTACGTCGCCTGGTGGCCCGGGGGCTGAAGGGCGTGCGGCTGGTGATCTCGGACGCCCACGAGGGCCTCAAGCGAGCCATCGGTGAGGTGCTGGCAGGCGCCACGTGGCAGCGGTGCCGGGTGCACTTCATGCGGAACCTGCTGGCGCGGGTGCCCAAGCACGCCCAGTCCATGGTGGCAGCGCTGGTACGGACCATCTTCGCCCAGCCGGACCGTGCCTCGGCTCGGCAGCAGCTGGAGCAGGTGGCGGCAAACTTGGAGCGGCGGTTCCCCCAGGTGGCGAGCCTGCTGCGGGAGGCCGCGGAGGAGGTTTTGGCCTACATGGACTTCCCGCCGGAGCACTGGCGGGGGATCCACTCGACGAACGTCCTGGAGCGGCTGAACCGCGAGCTGGCGCGGCGGTGCGACGTGGTGGGCATCTTCCCGAACGTGGCGGCGGTGCTGCGCCTGCTGGGTGCGCTGCTGGAGGAGCAGCAGGACGAGTGGCTGGTGCAGCGGCGGTACTTTAGCCAGGCGTCGATGGCGAAGCTCAAGGGCGGTGACGCGTTGGGGAGTGACTCGGTGAGCGCCTTGGCTGTTGCAGCGAGGTAAGCCCATGGAACCCGAGGGGGAGCCGCTTTTCCACCACTTGCCGGGACACGGCCCCCGCTCGTCGTACGTCCCTGGATTCATGTCGCTCTCGAACATGCGGTAGTTGAAGGGGATCCGCACGGCGGTCACCCCGATGCGCCGGAGGAACACCCTGGCCTGCCCACGCCCCGCGCCCATATCCTCGCGAGGGCATCCGTCATCTCCCCTCGTTGGGTGGTCCGATCGGCGCCTCCCGAAAGACCGGCGCCACCTGGCGATACGCTCCGCGGTACGCCAGCAGCAGGGCCTCGTACAGCGACGGCCACGACGCCGGCGGCTCGGTCACGCTGCCCAGGCGCACCATCGCCTGGCACGCCGAGCGCACGTCGGCGAAGGCCCCCACGCCCACCGCCGCCAAGATCGCGGCCCCCAACGCCGGTCCCTCGTCGACGCCCAGGCGCCGCAAGGGAACCCCGAGGACCGCGGCGATGATCTCCCGCCAGACCTCGCTCTTGGCACCTCCCCCCATGATGCGGACCTCCGCCGGTTCCCCCGCCAGGCGCCGCACCAGGTCCAGGCAATCCCGCAACCCGAAGGCGATCCCCTCCCGGACGGCGCGGGCCAGGTGCTGGCGCCGGTGGCCGAGGCTCAGGCCGAGGAAGCTGCCGCGGACGAAGGGGTCGAAGTGGGGCGTCCGCTCGCCGGCCAGGTAGGGGAGGAAGAGGAGCCCCTCGGCACCGGGAGGGACCTCGGCGGCGTCCGCGGTGATCCGGTCGTAGACGTCGGCGCCCTGCCGGGCGGCCTCGGCGGCCTCGGCCGCGTAGAGGGCATCCCGCAACCAGCGCAGGGACCCGCCGGCGCTGAGCATGACGCCCATGGCATGCCACAGGCCCGGCACCGCGTGGCAGAAGCTGTGCACGGTCTTCAAGCTCTCGGGTTCCAGCCCTGGCGGTGCCGCGACATCGTCGGCCCTGGGGTGCACCGGCTCCTCGCTGGGCAGGAAGACCACCCCCGAGGTGCCGACCGCCACCGCGGCGATGCCGGGTGTGACCGCCCCTGCCGCCACGGCCCCCGCCGCCTGGTCGCCCGCTCCGGCCACCACGGGCGTGCCCGCGGCCAGCCCGGTCGCCCGCGCCGCCTCCTCCGACACGGCGCCCGTCACGTCGGCGCTCTCGTACAAGGCGGGGAGGATGCGCTCGTCGATGTCCAGGGCGGCGAGGATCTCCTGGGACCACCGCCGGCCGGCGACGTCCAGGAGCAGCGTCCCCGACGCATCGGTCACGTCGGTGGCGATCGCCCCGGTCAGGCGGAAGCGCACGTAGTCCTTGGGAAGGAGCAGGTGGGCCAGCCGGGCGTAGGCGTCGGGTTCGTGCTCCCTCAGCCAGAGGAGCTTGGGGGCGGTGAAGCCCGTCAGTGCCGGGTTGCCCGCCAGGGCGTACAGCCGCTCGCTCCCCACCCGCGCCTCGATGGCGTCGCACTGCGCCACGGTCCGCTGGTCGTTCCAGAGCAGGGCCGGACGGATCACCGCTCCGCGGCCGTCGAGGAAGACGGACCCGTGCATCTGGCCGGTCAGGCCGACGCCCCGGATCGCCCCGGCGCCCACCTGCGCGACGAGGCTGCGCAGGCACCGGACGGCGCCGCTCCACCATTCCTCGGGATCCTGCTCCGTCCACCCGGGCCTCGGCATCGCGAAGCCGTATTCCGTGGTGGCCTCCGCCCGCACGACGCCTTCGGCGTCGACGGCCAGCGCCCGGCACCCGGTGGTCCCGACGTCGATTCCCACGAAGAGCTCGGCGGCCATCCGCCTCACCTACGAACGGCTGTACTTGGCCACGACCTGGCGCTCGAACTCCTCGTCGAGGCCGAAGGCCCGCCAGAAGGCGCGGTAGGCGCCCACCGCATCGGCGCGGGCCTTGGCCGCGGCCAGGGCCTCGTCATCCATGCGTTCGGCGATGGCCAGCAGGAACTCCAGCTGGATCACCGACTGGCGCACCGCGGCGATGGGGTCTTCCGTGTAGGGGTAGAGGTCGAAGCCGATGTACCCGTCGTAGCCGCCCTTGAGCAGCTCCCGCAGCAGGTCCACCTGCTGCTCGATGAACTGCGTGCCGACCATGTTGTCGTCGTCGAACGAGCCCCAACCCGAGTTGGCGTGCTGGTGCCCCAGGAGCCCCTCCGCCAGCAGCAGCCCGGCGTACTCGCCCAGGGGCTCGCCGTTCATGATCAGGTGCTGCCAGTCCATGTTGATCTTGACCCGTGAGACGTCGGTCCCCATCTCGGCCAGCTTCTTGATGATGAACAGGGCCATCCCGATGTTGCGAAGAGGTCGGGGTCGGCACCGGACGGGTCGGACGACGCCCGCGGCTGCTCCGCCTCAACCGGGGTGCCGGGTTCGTCCTCGGCGGCGAGATCGGGGTCGACTTCCTGAACGTCACGGTGCTGGACCTGACGGGCCAGGTGGTCTGGAAGGTGCGGGAACAGGCCGACAACCGGCGCCGGCCCGCGGAGACCATGGCGCGGCTGGCCGAGCTCATGGCGGCTGCCGCCGCGCGCCAGCGGGACACCCCGCGGGGCCTGCTGGGCATCGGCATCGGCGTGCCCGGGCTGGTGGACCAGGAGCGGGGCGTGTTGCTCTACGCGCCCAACCTGCGGTGGGAAGACGTGGCGGTCGGCCCCTACTTCGCCGAGCGCTTCGGTGTCCCCGTCCAGGTGGAGAACGAGGCCAATGCCGGGGCGATGGCCGAGGCGTGGTGCGGCGTCGCGCGCGGCACCCGGCACGCGGTCTACTACAGCGTCGGCATCGGCGTCGGCACGGGGATCATCATCCAGGGGGAGCTGGTCCGCGGGAGCGGCGGGATGGCGGGGGAGATCGGCCACACCACCGTCGACGTCACGGGTCCGCGGTGCGCGTGCGGCAACCGCGGCTGCCTCGAGGTCTACGCCTCGGAGGCGGCGCTGCGGCGGTTCTACCAGCAGCTGGCGGGGCCGCAGGCCGCGGATCGCGGCCGCCATCCCCGCGGCGAGGAGGCGGCCGATGGCCGGCCGAACGGGGCAGCGGGGACGGACGACACCCCGCCCAGCACCCACGACATCGTCGAGGCGGCCAAGGGGGGCGACGCGGCGGCCACCGCGGCCCTGAACCGCGTCGCCACCTACCTCGGGGTGAGCGTCGCCAACGCCATCAACACCTTCAATCCGGACATGGTGATCATCGGGGGGCCGCTGGTGGAGGCGGGCCGGTTCATCCTGGAGCCGATCCGGCAGATCGCCACGGAACGCGCCCTCCCGTTGATGCAGCGCCGGACCAGGATCGTGCTGGCCGAGTGCGGCCCCGACGCCTGCGCCATCGGCGCCGGGGTCATGGCCCTGCAGGACCTGTTCCGGGTACGGGTCGTGACGGGGTGAGCGCGACGTCGTCACCGGGTGCGCGCCACCGTCCCCCGGATCCAGCGATGCGCCCCCGCCCGTTGGATCCGGCTGGAGCCCGCGATGCGTCCCCATCCGCGGGGTCCGGCTGGATCCGGCGATGCGCCCCCGTCCGCTGGGTCCGGATGGACGCCGCGATGCACCCCCAGGTGCGGGATCCGGTACGGCGACCGGAGGGAGGTCGGCGGCGGGTGCTGGCCTGTCAGTCCGCGACGGGCGCTCCCTCCACCAGCCGGTAGCGCTCCAGGGCGCGACGCCAGTCGTCGGGGAGGGGTGCGGGCCGCCCGGTGGGCCCCAGGTGGACGGCCACCACCCGCCCGCGGGCGAGTTCCTCCGCTTCGGGCAGCCGCACGACCCGGTGGCCGAAGGTGATGCTCGTCCGACCCAGCGCCTCGATCCAGGTCTGCACCTCCAACCGATCGTCGAACCGGGCCGGCGCGCGATAGTCGCACTCGGCGTGGGCGACCACCAGCGCGCCGATCCCGCCGCCCCTCTCGGCCCCGGCGCCGTTGCCGGACGAACCAGCCCGGGCAGCGGTGGCCGCCATGCTCTCCCCCGCCGTGGGCACCGCAGCGCCCGCGGGGGCGAGCCGTCCCTCCGGCGAGGCGCCGCGCGCCTCCCGCAGCAGGTCGACCCGCCCGACCTCGAAGTAGACGAAGTAGTTCCCGTAATAGACCACCCCCTGCGCGTCCGTCTCCGCGAAGCGGACCCGCAGGGGGGAGCGCACCACCCGTCCTCGCATCGCATCCGGTGTCGCGCCGTCTGCCATCGGTCGTCCTCGCCCCCGCCGCCCTCCCGCGGCGGCGCCCCGCACCGCCTCTCCCCGCCACCATCCCCCGGTGGATGTCCGGTCAGAACCCCAGCAGCATCCGGGCCCGTTCCGACATCATGTCGGGCCGCCACGGCGGGTTCCACACCAGCCGGACGCGCGCCTCCTTGACCCCCTCCAGGCGCTCGATGGCCTGCTTCGCCTGGCTGACGATCTGATCGCCCAGGGGGCAGCCCAGCGCCGTCAGGGTCATGTCGACCTCCACGACGCCGTCGTCGTCGACCTCGCACCGGTAGACCAGCCCCAGGTCGACGACGTTGAGGCCGATCTCCGGGTCGATCACGTCGGTCAGGGCCTCCCGCACCTGTTCCTCGGTGACCTTGGCCATGGTCTCACCTCCCGCGCCGGCAAGCCGCGGTCCGCAGGCCCGGGGCACGGGCGACCCCCGACGACGGCCCGCGGCGGCCGGCTCACCCATAAGGATAACGCAACGGCTCCGCCCGTCGTGTATCCTAGGGGCGGGCCGCGCCGCGGCGGCGGCCGCCGGCCCCCCGGCGGGACCGACCGCCCCCGGTTGAGTCCCGCGGGCAAGCCGGGCATAATCGGGCCAAGTCCAACCCCTGCGCGGTCCCCCACGCGCAGCGGCCTCGCGTTCCCCTGGATGCACGGCCGGCAGGAGGCGATGCACGTGCCTGCACCGACGGTTCCGGCAGAGACGCTGGCGTCGCTGGAAGAAAGGGCGCGCCAGCTGCGCCGCCACGTGATCCGCATGATCGCCGCGGCGGGCTCGGGCCACCCGGGCGGCTCCCTGTCCGCGACGGAGATCGTCACCGCGCTGTACTTCCACGTGATGCGCCACGATCCGGCCCGCCCCAACTGGGCGGACCGCGACCGGTTCGTCCTGAGCAAGGGGCACGGGGTGCCCATCGTCTACGCCGCCCTGGCCGAGGCCGGCTACTTCCCCGTGGGCTGGCTCGAGACGCTGCGCAAGCTGGGCAGCCCCCTCCAGGGACACCCGTCGCGGCGCGACTGTCCGGGCATCGAGGCATCCACCGGCTCCTTGGGCCAGGGGCTCTCCATCGCCGCGGGGATGGCCCTGGCCGGCAAGCTGGACGGCAAGGACTACCGCGTGTTCGTCCTGCTGGGCGACGGCGAGATCCAGGAGGGCCAGGTCTGGGAGGCGGCGATGTTCGCCGGGCACCACCGCCTGGACAACCTGATCGCGATCCTGGACTACAACCGCTACCAGCTGGATGACGCGGTGGACGCCATCGTCTCCCTGGAGCCGGTGGCCGACAAGTGGCGCGCCTTCGGCTGGGACGTGGAGGAGATCGACGGCCACGACCTGGCGCAGGTGGTCGCGGCCCTGGAGCGGGCGCGGGCGGGCACGGGCCGCCCGGTGATGATCGTCGCCCACACCGTCAAGGGCAAGGGCGTCTCGTTCATGGAGAACAACAACGAGTTCCATGGCCGCGCGCCGACACCCGAGGAGACCCAGCGGGCGCTGGCGGAGCTGGAGGGCGGCACGCCGGCGAGCGCCCCGGGCGCCGGTCCGTCCTAGGTCCCCGGCGGTCCGGAGCGCAGGGCGCGCCGCCGACCCGAGGTCGGGCCTCCGCGGACCCGGACGGGACGAAGGGCGAGGAGGGGATGGGGATGTTCGGCCTCCCAACGGGGAAGCCCACGCGCCAGGCCTTCGGCGAGACCCTGGTCGAACTGGGACGCCAGCGCCCGGAGCTGGTGGTCCTGGACGGCGACCTGTCCAAGTCGACCTACACGCGGTACTTCGCCAAGGAGTTTCCGGACCGGTTCTTCAACGTGGGCATCGCCGAGGCGAACATGGTCGGCCTGGCGGCCGGGCTGGCCTCCTGCGGCAAGATCCCGGTCTGCGCGAGCTTCGCGGCCTTCCTCATGTGCAAGGCCTTCGACCAGATGCGCATCGCGGTCAACTACGCCGGGCTGAACGTCAAGTTCGTCGGCAGCCACGGCGGCATCAGCATCGGTGAGGACGGCGTCAGCCAAATGGCGGTGGAGGACGTGGCCCTGGCCCAGGCGCTGCCGGGCTTCGTGGTCCTGGTCCCCGCGGACGAACCGGCCACCCGCCGCGTGGTGGCCGCGGCCCTGGACCACCCGGGGCCGGTCTACATCCGGGTGGGGCGGCCCAAGGCGCCCCTGGTCTACGATTCGCGTCCCTTCGACTTCGCCATCGGCAAGGCGGTCACGGTGCGCGAGGGAAGGGATCTGACCATCGCCGCCAACGGCCTGATGGTGGCCGCCGCCCTGGTCGCTGCCGAGCGGCTGGCGGCCGAGGGCATCGAGGCGCGGGTGCTGGACTTCGCCTGCGTCAAGCCCCTGGACCGGGACGCCGTGCAGGCGGCGGCCGAGGAGACGGGGGCCCTGGTGGTGGCCGAGGAGCACCTCAAGGCCGGCGGCCTGGGCAGCGCCATCGCCATGGCCCTGGCGGAGACGGTCCCGGTGCCGGCCGAGTTCGTGGCCATCCAGGACACCTACGCCGAGTCCGGGGACCCGGAGCAGCTGATGCAGAAGTACGGCCTCAGCCCCGACGCCATCGTGACGGCGGCCCGGCGGGCGCTGGAGCGGAAGCGGGCGGGCGTGGCGGGCACTGCCTCGCGGCACTGAGGCGGTGGCTCCGCCCGCCCGGGCGCGGCCGGGCTCTGGGAGCCCGGCCGCGCCCGGGCTCCCGGTGGCACCTCGCCCTGCCGGGCCCACGCCGTCCACTCCGCCTGGGTCCGGCCCTCGCGCCCCCTCCGGCTGCCGCGGGCGGCCGCGCGGCCCCCGGCCCACGGCCGCCCGTGCCGCCCCGGCCGGGGCCCGGCCCGGCTGCCCGGGCCGGGCCCCGGCCGTCCCAACGCGCCGCCTGACTCGAGCGATCGAGCGTGGCGTGCGTTGCCGTCGACGCCCTCGGGGTTGCCGTGGAGCGCGGGAGGCGGGCGCGATCATGGGCGGCCGCCCGCAGGGGTGCCCGCCTCCCCAGCGGGGCCGAGGACCTCCTGGGCGAGGGAGTCCTCGCCCTCCAGGGTGATGGTGACCCCCCAGTAGTGGCGGTCGCCGCCCGGCACCGTCTCGTGGTTGAACACGAAGTAGTCCAGGTCGTGGACGATGCGATGGGCCACCCGGACGCGATCGGCGTCGCGCCGGGCATAGCCTTCCTCGAGCGCCTTGGCGAAGGCTTGCAGGTCCCTCCCCACGCTGGCGGGCGTGAGCCGCGGCGCCACGTCGCGCAGGAAGCGCAGGGCGTCGCCTTCCAGCACCTCGCGCACCGCGTCCCAGGCCGGGCTCTGCCGGTCGCGCAGGAGCGAGAGGTGCCCCCAGCCGGCGATCTGGTTCATCCGCTCGTGGACGGCGCGGACGTTCTTCTCGGCCCGTTCGAGCTCCTCGGGCGTGGCGGCGGCGAGGCTCTGGCTGATGGCCTGGATCCGCTCGGCGTCGGGTTCGCGGCCCCCGCCCAGGACGGCCAGGGCCGCCTCGCGCCAGGCACCGCCGGCCGGCGTGAACAGCCAGGCCACGGCGCCTGCCAGCACCGCGACGGTCAACCCGGCGGTCACCCGCCGCCACCAGGGGGCCATCCTCTCCCTCCCCGGCCAGGAACGTCCTGCCAAGGCCATGGTAGCCCGCGGTTAGCGCCGTGCCAAGCCGCCCGGCGGTGCCAGCGGCGGGCAGGTCGCCGGACCCGCCGCGAGTCCGACCCGCATCCCGTTCAGCGGCCTCATCGTCCGGATCGCAGGGCGGCGGTGATGACCCGCACGTTGTGGCGCATCATGCCGAGGTACGTCTCCGCGCCGCTGCCCGGCGGCCCCACCGAGTCGGCGTAGAGGCGACCGCCGATGGGTACGCCCGCCTGGGCCGCCAGTTCTTCCATCAGCTTGGGGTTGATGGTCGACTCGACGAAGGCCGGGACGCCGTAGCGCCGCAGGTTCCCCATCAGGCGGGCCAGGTCGGCCGCCGACGGCTCCTCTTCGGTGCTGATGCCCCAGACGGTGTCCACCACCCGCAGTCCGTAGCGCCGGCCGAAGTACCGGTAGGCGTCGTGGGTGGTGACCAGGAGCCGCCGCTCCGGGGGCACCGCCGCCACCTGCCGCGCGATCCAGCGGTCCAGCTCCGCCAGCTCCGCCCGGTACCGGTCGGCCTGCCGCCGGTAGAAGGCGGCGCCCGCGGGGTCGATCCCGATCAGGGCGTCGCGGATCACGTCCACGTAGCCCATCACCCGCACCGGGTCCATCCACAGGTGGGGATCGGCGCGGCCGGGATCGCCGGGCCAGGGCAGGGGATCGGCATCCACGGCCTCCGCGACCCGCACGACCCGGGGAAGCGCCCGGCGGTCCGGGCGTGCGTCCAGCAGGCGCTCGGCCCAGAGGTCGAGCCCGTACCCGTTGAGCAACACCAGGTGGGCGCGGTGCACGGCCAGGGCGTCCCGCGGCACGGGCTCGTAGCTGTGCGGGTCCTGGCCGGGGGCCAGCAGGCTGTGGACCCGTACCCGCGGCCCGCCCACCTGGGTGGCGAGGTCCGCCAGGATCGTGGTGCTGGCCACCACCAGCGGCCGCGGATCCCCGGGGCCGGCGATCTGCGCCCTCCAGCCGCGACCGGCGGCGAGCACCGCGGCGAAGGCCATCAGCACCAGCAGCAGGATCACCGGCAGGGCCCGGGGGAGGCGGCGCAGGACCCGGTCCACGGCGCGGGGGGTCGAGGCGCCGGCCCCATGGGCCGGCGGGGGGCGGCCTGCCCCACGCCGCGGGGCCGCGATGCCCCGTGCCCGGACGAGCACGGGTCGCGTCCCTCGGCGGGCAGGGCGTACCCCGTCCGCCGGCCGGTGCCCCTCATGGCCGCTTCACCGGGCCGTCGGCACCGTCGCCCGGCCGCGTCGACCCTTCGCCGGGGGGATCCCCGTCGTCGGCCGTCCCCACCGTCCCCGCCGCCCCCGCCGCCCCACTGGGCGGCCCCTCGTCCGAGGCGCGCTGCGCCCCCTCGGCAGGCGCCGCGTCCACCGGGGCGACGTAGAGACAGCCCGCCTCCCGGTCGCCCAGCCAGAGGGTGGAGCCGGGCCCGGCGGGTGCGCCGGCCCCCGGCTGCCCGTCGCCTGCGTCCCGCGGCCGCACCTGGAGCCGGATGCGCCCTGCCTCCCGCCCCAGCACCCGGACCCGGGCGCCCGGCACCAGGCCGCTGCGGCGGAGCCGGGCCAGGAGGTGCGAGTCCTCGTCGTCCACCCGGACCACCACGGCCTCCCGACCCGCCGGGATTCGATCCAGGCCGACCGGCCGGGGCCCCGCCTCCCCCGGGACCTCGCCCGCCGCGGTCGGGATCGGCGCCCCGTGGGGATCCCGCGCGGGATGGCCCAGGGCCTCGGCCATCTCCTCCGCCAGGTGGGGCGGCGTGGCGTGCTCCAGCTGGTGGGCGACCTCGTGGACGTCCTCCCACGCCATGCCCGCCACGTCCGTCAGGTACCGCTCCCAGAGGCGGTGGGTGCGAATGAGCCGGCGCGCCTCCCGCACCCCCGCCGCCGTCAGGCGGGCGCCCCCGGGGACCCCCATGCCGAGCCCGGCGAGCCGGCCGAAGCGGCCGAGCCGGCGGACGCTTGCCAGTCCCCCGGCGCGGCGGGCACCGGGCCGGGGGCGGTCGCCGGCCTCCCACGTTGCCAGTCCGCGGGCCACTAGGCGAGCCAGGGCCCCGTGCACCTCGCGCCGGGAGAGACCCGTCCAGGCCACCAGGGCCTCCACTGCCACGGGCGCAGCCGACCTGCCGTCCGCCGCGCCCTCCTCGGTGCCCAGCTCGTGGAGCGCCTTGAGCACGTCCTCCGCCGCCACCACTCGCGCCAGGCGACGACGCTCCAGGGTGCGGGCGAGCAGCCCCTGTTCCGGCGCCAGGACCAGCGCCACGGCGAACGCCCCCATGGCCACCAGCACCATGGCCGGTCCCGAGGCCACGTTGAGGTAGAACGAGAGGTAGAGCCCCGTGATGGCGGCCACGACGCCGAGCCCCACCGCCAGCCCGATCATCGCCGGGAAGCGTCGCACGAGGAGATACGCCGTGGCCGGCGGTGTCACCAGCATGGCCAGGGCCAGGACCACCCCGACGGCCTGCAGGGCGGCGACCAGCGTCGCCGAGACGAGCAGCATCATCAGGTAGTGCAGGGCGCGGGTGGGCAGGCCCGCCACCTCGGCGGTCAGGGGATCGAAGGCCCACAGCTGCAGCTCCTTGAAGAGCAGCAGGACCAGCCCCACGGCGGCCGCGGCCACCCCGACCATCAGCACCAGGTCCGTCCGCGACACGCCGAGCACGTTGCCGAACAGGATGTGGAACACGTCCACGCTGCTGCGGGCGCGGCTCAGGATGGCGAGACCCGCGGCGAAGGCGCCGAGGAACAGCAATCCCGTCGCCGCGTCGGACTTGAGGCGGGTGTTGCGCTCGAGGAAGCCGATGCCGACCGCCGTCAGGAGGGCGCTGGCGAGGGCGCCGGTGAAGTAGGGCCAGCCGAGCAGGTAGGCGACAGCGACGCCGGGCAGCACCGCGTGGGAGATGGCGTCGCCCAGGAGGGACCAGCGGCGGACCAGGAGGAAGCTGCCGGTGACGGCGCCGGCCACGGCCACCAGCACGCCGGCCAGCAGGGCGCGCACCATGAAGGGGTACCGCAGCGGCTCCACCAGGATCCCCAGCCAGCCGGGCTCACCGCTCACGGGCGCACCACCCCCGCCAGGGCGACGCGATCGAGGTAGGTCAGGCGGCCGCCGTAGGTCTGGCGCAGCCGCTCGGGAGTCATGACCTCGGCCGGCGGCCCGAAGGCGATGATGCGCCCGTTGACCAGCGCCACCCGGTCGTAGTGGTCGATCCCGCCCAGGTCGTGGTCGACCACCAGGATCGTCCGGCCCGCGTCCCGCAGCCGGGCCAGCAGCCGCCGCACCACCTCCTGGGTGGCCGCGTCCACGCCGGCAAAGGGCTCGTCGAGGAGGATGAGATCGGCGTCCTGGGCCAGGGCGCGGGCGATGAACACCCGCTGCTGCTGGCCGCCGGAGAGGGCGGCCAGGGGCCGGTCGGCGTAGGCCGCCATCCCCACCTCCTCCAGGGCCTCCGCGACCCGGCGACGGTCGGCGGGGCCGGGGCGGCGCAACCACCCCAGGTGCGGCACGCGCCCCATCATGACCACGTCGGCCACAGTGGCCGGGAAGTCCCAGTCGATCAGCTCCCGCTGGGGCACGTAGGCGATGCGCCGCCGCTGGGTGGCCACGGGCTTGCCGAAGATGCGCACCGTGCCCGCCGCCGGCCGCACCAGTCCCAGGATCGCCTTGAAGAGCGTGGACTTGCCGGCCCCGTTGGGGCCGACGAAGGCCACCAAGAGCCCCGGCGGCACGGTCAGGCGGACGCCGCGCAGCACGGGTCGGTGATCGTAGGCCACGTAGAGGTTGCGCAGCTCGACGGCGGGCGGCGGTGCGGACGCCGAATCCCCCCTGGACGGCGCCCACGCCCGTCGTGCCTTGGCCGCGGGGGATCTCGGCCCGTCGCGGCCCTTCGGGTCATCCATGGCGATGCCCCCGTTTCCTTCGACGGATGCGCTGCGGAATCGCTGCGGAATTCGCTTCACCCAACATTTTTGCACAAGTGCAAATCCGGGGCAAGCCCCGTCGCCCCGAGTGCCGCCGGCGAGGCGCAGAGGCGGGCCGCGGCGTGTCGCCGGCGACCCTAGCCGTCCCAGCCCGTCGGTCCGCCCTGGGGGCGCGGGACCGCGGGTCGGACGCGCGCGTCGGCGGGGACGCGGCCGTTGCGGCCGGGTTCGTCCGCCATGCGGTCCCGTCCGCCTTGGGCGGTCCGCCTGGGGGCAGCCCCGCCGGTCCCGGGGCGGGACGAACCGGCCTCTCCGCCGCCGGGATCCGCGTCGCCGCCGTCTTCGGGAGGGCGCGCGTTGGGCCGCGGCACCTCGATCACGGCGATCTCCATCCAGCGGCCGTCCATCCAGGTGTTGGCGTAGATCAGGTCGGGCTGCCCGTCCGCCTCCAGGCGGGGGTAGAGGTGAAAGCGCAGTCCCGCGACGTCCGCCGCGTTGTAGAAGCCGGAGTAGTACAGGATGTCCAACACCTGCTCCGCCAGGGCCAGCGCCTCCCGGCGGTCGGGGCGGACCACCGTGCCGTCTTCCCGCAGCGTGGTCTCCATGAAGACCTGGGCCAGATCGTTCAGCACCCGCGGGTCGTAGGGGTGGTCGCGGCGCGGGCGGGAGTAGCCCTGGCGCACCGGCCGCCCCGCGCCGGGGCGGCGGCCGGGCTCGGCGCCGGGTCCTTCGCCTCCGGCCTCGGGAGACCCGTCGGGGGAGGGTGCCCCGTGGTCCCCGTGCTCTCGATCCATGACACGTCGCCTCGCTTGTCGGCCCGCGGCAGGGCGGGACGCCCTCCCGGCCTGCACCCGGACCGCGGACGCCTTCGGGCGACGGTGCCGCCCGCCGCGCCGGGCAGGCCGCCCGCGCTGGCCCGCCCCGCCGGCCGACCCGGGTGCCGCAGCGGACGCTCGGGCGGGTTCCGCCCTGCCGGACCCGGGGCGAGCCGAGGGCGGGTCTCGCGCCGGATCCGGGAGCGGGGCCAGGTCGCGTCCGGGGCGGATCCCGCTGGCCCTGGGGCCGCCCGTCCACGGGCCGGCGGTCCCGAGCCCGGGCCCTGGCCGACCTCGGCCGGCGGGCCCCTGGTCGGCCTGGCCTCGCGGCCCCCTGGCCGACCGGGGCTCGCCTCCGTCGCCTAACGATGAATGATAGCACAGCCTTCCCCCCGCAGGCCCGACGACGGCCCCCACACCCCCACGACCCGCGGCCCCCTGACGGCCGTCCGCCACACCCATGCCCTCCACCCCGTCCCGACGCCCGCTCGTCGCCCCCACGACCCCCGGCCGCCCCGACGGCCGTCCCCCACCCCCACACCCCCCACCCCGTCCCGACGCCCGCCCGTCGCCCCCGCGACCCTACACCCCGCCCCGACCACCCCACGGCCCCGCACGACCCCACGGCTCCGTCCCCACGACCCCACGTCCCCGGCCGACCCCACGCCGATCCCCCGCGCCCGATGCGCGGCGGCCCGAGACCCCACGCTCGACGCCCGACAAGCCGAGGCCGCACGTCCCCATATGACCCCAGGTGACGCCCCCGCGCCCGAGCGGGCGCCGGTTCGACCGCCGGCGGAAAGGCAAAACGCCCTGCTCCGGCCCACCCACCACCGGCGCGGCCCCCTCTACCGCCCATCCCACCCGGCCCAGGCTACGGCCGGTCGCCGCCGGGGGTCCGTGCCAAGGCCTGACGGGCGGGCATCGTCACCGCCCCGCGGGCCGGCCCGGCCGCCCCGCCTGGGACGACCCGGCGACCCGCCGCAGGGGGGACGGCCTCGGCAACGGAGCCGTCCAGCGCCGCGGCGGCATCGGGCCCGTGCCGTCGCCCGTCGGCACCCCGGCCCTCGGCAAGGATGGCGCGTAGATAGGCGGCCCCCGCATCCATCCCCTGCGCCCCGAGGAGCAGCAGCAGGTCCCCCGCTCCAAGGCGCGCGACGGCCGCGGCCACGGCGTCGGGCAGCCGGGCGAAGGTGAGGACCTGCGGCGGTTCGAGGCCTCCGGCTGCCAGGCCCGCCAGACACGCCTCCCATTCGCCGGGCTGCACCGCATCACGGGGCGCCGTGTCGCCGTGGCTGGCCGTCACCACGACCTCCGCCCCCGTCCGCCGCGCCTCGCAGGCCAGCTGCAGCCCGTTGGCGTAGTTGATCGCCTCCCCGCGTCCACCGCGCACGGCGTAGACCGCCACCAACCGCCGGTGGGGCAGGCGGGAGGCCACGCCGAAGCAGGCCGCCAGGCTGTCCGGCCGGCCGGCGGTGTCGTCGATCACCGTGAACGGTTCGCGCAGGACCACCTCGGTGCGCCGCCGTGGCGGGCGAAAACGCGGCACCGCCTGGGCCACCTGCTGCGGACTGAGGCCAAGCCACAGGGCGGCGCCGACGGCCGCCACCACGTTCAGCGCGTGGTGGGAGCCCAGCAGCTGGGTGTCGACGGCAAGGCGCCGCGCCGCGGTCCCCTCTTCCGGACGAACCCGGCCCGCCGGCGGCGCCAGGTCGGCCGCGCGCCTACGCACGGACGACGGCCACCCGGACGGCAGCTCCAGCCAGAGCCGGTTCGTCCAGGGGAGGGAGGCCGGGGCCGGCCCCTGCGCACCGTGGGGGAGGGCGCCGTCGCGCCGCGGGGGAGTGCCATCGCGGCAGGCCCCGGCCCCGTGCCCGCCGGGTTCCGCCAACGGCACCATCGCCTCGGCGAGCAGCCGCAGCGCTCCCTGGGGGCCCCGTCCAAACGGGACCACCGGCGCCCGGGCGAAGCGACCGAGCCGCAGGGCCGCCTCCCCGGCGTGCATCAACAGGCCGCCGTCGGCGGGCACCATCGCCACGAATCGTCCCTTGGCGGCGGCGTAGTGCTCGTAGGTGGGATGGTATTCCAGGTGCTCGAGCGGCGCGAGGTTCGTCACCACCCCGAGGTCGAAGGCCACGTCGTCGACCCGTCCCTGATCGGCGCCCTGGGACGACACCTCCATGACCGCCGCCCGACAGCCGTCGTCCACCATCTCCCGGAGATGGCGGTGGAGGTCGAGGGGGTCCGGGGTCGTCAAGTGGCCCGGCCGGCGGCGACGGCCGGTGTCGACCACCAGTGAGCCCATCACGCCGGTCGCGATCCCCGCCGCCGTCAGCAGGTGGTGCAACAGCAAGGTGGTGGTCGTCTTCCCCGTGGTGCCCGTCACGCCGACGACCACCAGGCGGCGGGAGGGATGGCCGTAGCGGTTGGCCGCCAGCCGCGAGAGGGCCCTGCGCGCCGAGGGGGCCCGGAGCCAGGTCACGCCGGGCGGAAGCGGCAGCGCCGGCGCCTGCTCGGCGACCACCACCCGCGCGCCGCGGCGCAGCGCCTCGCCCGCGAAGGCCGCGCCGTCGTGACGACGACCGGGGACCGCGACGAAGAGGTCGCCGGGTTCGACCTGCGCCGAGTGGCTGCGGATCTCCGCCACCCGCGCCGGCAACGGATCGCCGCTGGCGACGAAGGTCAAGCCGTCGAGCAGCTGCCCGAGGTCCAGCGCCATCGAGCCCATCCGCCCCCCTCCCTGGGGTTCCCCGATAGGCGTATGTCGCATCCGCCGGGCGGGTGTCACGGGCCAGGGCAATGGGCTCCTCCCGCACCGGCACCTCGGGGCCGAAGGCGCCGCCCGCGGACGGAAGCGAGGTCGGAGGCGAGAGGCGGCACCGCCGAAGGCCCGCGGCCCGGACGAGCCGGCCGTCCACGGGCGTCGCGAACCGACACGGGCGTCGCGAACCGAGTCGAGGGGTCGGGGGTCGAGGGGATGCCCCGAGGACCGACAGGGCGGGCGGCCAGCCGCACGGCGTCGGCCGGTCGGGGACCAGGGCGGGTTCAAGGCAGAGGCCCGCGAAGGCGCCGAGGGCCGTTCGCCGGCGCCGCGCGCTGCGGCGCGACGAGGGCGGGGCGGGTCAGGCCGGCGATGAAGGCTGCAGCGAGGCACGTTAAGGGCGGGTCCGGCAGCCGATGAAGGCCGCACCGAGGCGGGCTACCGGGCGGGTCAGGCAGCCGATGGGGGGCCGCACCAAGCCGGGCTACCGGAGCGGGTCAGGCAGCCGATGAAGGGCCGCACCGAGGCGGGCTACGGGCGGGCCAGCCAACCGATCAGGGCCGGAGCGGCCAGGGTGAGCACCAACCCGTGGACGAAGGCCAGGGCCGTGATGCCGGCATCGCGGACGGCGGCGGCGATGACCGGCAAGGTCGTGTCCATGGTGGTCGCGCCGCCCGGCAGCACCGTCAGCCACGCCCGGCCGCCCGCCCGGCGGGCGAGCAGGGGGACGGCCACCACCGTGAGCAGCTCGCGGAACACGTTGGCCAGGAAGGCGAGGGCACCGGCGGCCGGTCCCCATAGCTGGGCGACCACGACGCCCGCCATGCTGTACCACCCGAAGGCGGCGGCGACGGCCAGGGCGAGGCCGGGCGGCTCGCCCAGCAGCCGACCGGCCAGCCAACCGCCGCCCAGGCTGCCCAGCCCGCCCACCACCGGGAGGACCACCGCCTTGGCCCGGGCCGCCCGCAGGCTGGCGCGGGTCGCGGGCCACTGCCGACCGAACTCCCAGCCGAAGAGGGCCATCAGCAGGAGCAGGGCGTAGCCGGCAGCGGCTCCCGCCATCCGGCGGACCCAGTGCACCAGGGCGATCCCCGGCCCCGCCCCGTCCCTGGTCGGGTCGGCGACTGCGGACGAACCGGCTGCGACGGCCCCGGCATCGAAGCCGCTCGCGACCGGGGTCCCGGCCAGGGTTCCGGCCACCGCGTCCGGCGAGCCCGCCAGGTGGAGGACGAGCCCTCCGGCCGCCCAACCGGCGGCCACCGCCAGCACGGCCGCCCCGCTCATCCGCAGCGCCGCGACCGCGGGGCCCGGTGCCACCGGGCGGGGCGCCCCTGCCCCGGCCGCCGTCCCGTCGGCCCCCGAGTCCGTCCTTGACGCCGTGGGAGCGGTCCCGCGCCCCGGGACCCGTCGCGGCGCGATCCGGCCCCGTGCAAGCCGCCTCCGCACCAGGGCCATCCCGCCCGCCGCGAGGATCCCCGCCACCACCGCGCCGCCGGCCGTCGCGACCGCGAACACCGCGGCCTGGACGCCCAGCCGACCGAGCTGCCCGCCGACCGCCGGATCGAGGCCCAGCCGCAATCCGATGCACGCCAGCATGAGCCCCAACGCCCAGCGGGATGCCGTCGGCCCCCAGGCCTCGACGCGGTGCCGGACGAGGCCGGCCCGCCCCGCCGCCATGCCGGCGGCGAGGGCGATCAGGACGCCCGCCATGGGCCTCCCCCGCTCTTCCGGGTGGGGCGCCGGGGACGGCGGGAGCCGGCGACGGCCGCTCCCCGACCTCGACGGGCGGGGGAGCCGCCCCGGTCGCCCGCGCCAGCCGGGGGCCACGGTCCCGCCGGCACCCCGCCCGCACCCACCTCCGCGCCCCGCCGCTGGAGTCCGGACATCACCCGGGCGAAGAGCGCCACCGCGGCCACCAGCGCCACCGCCATCCCCGCCGTCGCCACCACCAGCCCGGCGACGGAGCCGCCGGTGCGCCGCTGCCACAGCACGGCGATCGCCGCGAACGCCACCAACGCCATGCCCCGGACCAGGGGCTTCAGTCGTTCCCGCACGTCGTTCCCTCGCTTCCCCGGCGTCCCGCCGGTGCTCGCCGTCGCGTCCCCAGGCGCGTCGGACCGCTGGGTGCGTCGGCGGCCCCGCTCCGTCGGACGCGCCCTGGTTCCCGCCCCCGCGCTGCCGGGGCGTCGGGCTGACCGCTGCTTTCCTTGCACGTCCGTTCTCCCCTCACCCCGGTCACCGCGGTTCCCGCCCACCCGCCGTGCGACCGTTGCGCGCCGCTGCCCGGCCGCCGCGGCCGGCGCCGCGCGCCGCCCCCCCAACGCCGCGACCGCGCCGCGCGGGCGGGTCACCCTGGCGCCCTTCATCGTGGACATGCCGCCGGTGGCGGCCCCCGCCGCGACGGCGCTCGACGGGCGGGTCGGGCGACGGCTCGGGCTCCCGTTCGCGGGGTCGGGCACCGGTTGCGACTCCCGCTCGCGGGGTTGGGGTACCGGTCCCCACTCCCGCTCGGGCGGGGCAGGCGCCGATTCCGACCCCCGTCGACCGGGAGCCGTTGACCTGGGGCCGGCGGGATCCGATACTGGAGATGGTAGCACCGTGGGGGTGCTGGCGTCACGCCGGCTGAGACGAGCCCAGCGGCTCGAACCCCTCGAACCTGACGTGGGTAATGCCACCGGAGGGAACGGTGCGGTCCAGCCTCGACGATCGCCGCTCGATCGCTTCCAGGCACCGGGGCCGCGTTCTTCCCGCGGCCCTTCTTTCGTGATGCCCCGCACCCCGTCCTTCCCCGGCAGCCGGGACCCCCACCGACGCCATGAAGGGAGCGACGCGCCATGGTCGCCTCGACCCTCGCCGGTTCCTCCGGACGAACCGGCCCCGCGGCCCCCCCGCCCCGGGCCATGACCATCGCCGGCTCCGACAGCGGCGGCGGCGCGGGGATCCAGGCGGACCTCAAGACCTTCAACGCCCTGCGGGTCTTCGGCACGTCGGCCATCACCGCCCTGACGGCCCAGAACACCGAGGGGGTGCGGGATGTCCACCTGGTGCCCCCGGAGATGGTGGCCGCCCAGATCGACGCAGTCCTGGACGACATCGGGACCGACGCCGCCAAGACGGGCATGCTGGGCACCACGGCCATCGTCGAGGCGGTGGCCGAGCGCATCCGCTACTGGCGGGATCGCCTGGGTCCCTTCCCCCTGGTGGTCGACCCGGTGATGATCGCCAAGAGCGGCGCCCCCCTCCTGGACGAACCGGCGCGGGACGCGGTGCGGCGGCTGCTCCTGCCCCTGGCCACGGTCCTGACGCCCAACCGCCACGAGGCGGAGGAACTCAGCGGCATCCCGGTCCGCAGCCTGGACGACGCGCGGCGCGCGGCCCGGGCGCTCCACGCGCTGGGGGCGCGCTGGGCGGTGGTCAAGGGCGGCCACGTGGCGGAAGACGCCGCCGAGGCCGTCGACGTGGTCTACGACGGCCGGGAGTGGCACCTGCTCCGGGCGCCCCGCATCGTCACCCGGTCGACCCACGGCACCGGCTGCACCTTCTCGGCGGCCATCACCGCGTACCTCGCCCGGGGCTACCCGGTCTTGCGCGCCCTGCAGGAGGCCAAGGCGTACATCACCGAGGCGATCCGACGCGCGCCGGCCATCGGCCGCGGCCACGGCCCGACGTGCTCCTTCTACCCCTGGGAGCCGGCGGCCGGGCCCGCATCGGCCGCCGCGGCCGCATCCCCGGCGGACCCCGACGGAGGCACCGGGGGACGCGGCGAGCAGCCCCCCACGTCGAACCAGGAGGGGGCGCCACCGGGTGGTGCGGGCCGGGTGGCGAGGGATGCGTAGGGCTCCCGCCGCGGCCTCGGCGAAGGGCGACGGACCGGCGGAAGCGCCAGCGGGTCCCGCCAGCCAGCTGCGCACCCTGGCCCGGGCCGCGGTGCTGATCGCCCTCGGCACCGTGCTGGCGGGGATGATCCGCGTCCCCGTCGGCGTGGCCACGGCCACGCCCGTGCAGCATGCCGTCAACGTGCTGGCCGCCGTCTGGTTCGGCCCCGGCGGTGCCGTCGCCGTGGCCTTCGGGATCAGTCTTCTGCGCAACCTGCTGGGCCTTGGCACGCTCCTGGCGTTCCCCGGTAGCCTCTTCGGCGCGGCCCTGGCCGGCTTGGCACACCGGGTCTGGCGTCGTCCCGTCGCCGCGATGGCCGGCGAGGTACTGGGGACCGGCCTGGTGGGCGGCCTCGTCGCCTTTCCCCTGGCCCGGTGGCTCCTGGGCCAGACGACGGGGGCCTGGTTCTTCTACGTGGTGCCCTTCGGCGTCAGCAGCCTGCTGGGGGCCCTGGTGGCAGGCCTGCTGCTGCGCTGGCTGCCGCCGATGGAGCCCCCTGGCCTGCGATCGACGGAACCCCCTGGCGGCGGGCAGGGGCCGGCCGCCCGCTGATGGCGGGAAGCAGGTGGGGCCTGGGGGCCGGTTCGTCCCGCGACGAACCGGCCCCGGCGCTCGGTTCGCCGTCGGCCGCGGGAGAAGGGCGTGCGGCGGAGGCGGCAGGGGGGCTCGGGCCGGCTGCGGCCTGGGCAGAGCCGTGCGAAGGAGGGGCCCTCGATGATCCATCGCGAAACGCCCGTCGACGACCGGAGCCCGGCGTCCGCATCCCCGGTGGGACCCCACCCCACCCGGGGGCGGAACCCGGAGGCGTCGCCCGTCCAGCCCGCGTCGACGCCGCCGCCATGGGAGGCGGCGGCGCGCGAGGTGCTCGGACGGTTGCGCCGGCGTCGTCCCCTGATCCACCACCTGACCAACCAGGTGGTCATGCACTGGACGGCCAACATCACCCTGGCACTCGGGGCGTCGCCCCTGATGGCCCCCGAACCCGCCGAGTTCCCCACCATCGCGGGGGCCGCCGGGGCCCTGGTCCTCAACATCGGTAGCCTGCGGGCGCACGACGCCGCGGTCTTCCGGGCGGCGCAGGCCGAGGCGCGCCGCCGTGGACTGGCGGTCGTGCTGGACCCGGTCGGGGCAGGGTTCACGCCCCTGCGCACCGACGTCGCCCGGCAGCTGCTGGAGGGCGGGGTGACCGCGCTCCGGGGCAACGGCGGCGAGATCCTCGCCCTGGCGGGCGGCGGGAAGGGCCCCACCCGCGGCGTCGACAGCGGCCGGGTGGCCGAGGCCGAGGTGGCGGCGGCGGCCCGGACGCTGGCTCGGCGGTACGACTGCGTCGTGGTGGCCAGCGGGCCGGTGGACGTGGTCACCGACGGGCACCAGGTCTGGCGCGTGGCCAACGGCCACCCGTGGCTGACGGCGGTGACCGGGGGCGGCTGTGGCGCCACCACGGCGGTGGCGGCCTTCCTGGCCGGGTCGGCGGATCCGCTGCGGGACGCGACCCTGGCCATGGCCGTCTACGGGCTGGCGGCCCAGCGGGCTGCGGCGCGGGCGGCGGGCCCCGGCTCCTTCCAGCCGGCGTTCCTCGATGCGCTCTACGCCCTCGGCGCGGCGGGGACGGAAGAACCGGAGGGACTTGACATCCGATGGAACGAGGAGGAGGCGGCGCGATGAGCGGGCCAAGGTCCATGGGGTCCGGCGCCGCTCCCGGTCCGGCGCCGGTGCCAAGGGAGACGGCCATCCGGCCGGGCGGGCAGCAGCGCATGCCGGTGCCGGCGGGGACGGTCATCCGGCCGGGTGGGCAGCAGCGCATGCCGGTGCCGGCGGGGACGGCCATCCGGCCGGGTGGGCAGCAGCGCATGCCGGTGCCGGCGGGGACGGTCATCCGGCCGGGTGGGTGGTGGACCCCGATGTCACCGGAGGGTCGCGGTCCCGGCGGGGGACCGAGCCGCGGTCCGGAGTCCGTCGGCGACGCGCCACCCACCGGGGATCCCAGGGGACCGCTCGCGCCCCAGCGCCCGGACCACGGTTCGGCGGATGCGACGGCCAAGGCTCACGAGGGCGCCCAAGGGCTCACCGGGCTCGAGCCCCCCGCCGCGACCACCGGGGCCGAGGACGCCGCGGGCGCCGACGCCGATGGACGGGCACCGCGGGCGCCGCGTCGGCGCACCGGCGAGCTGGCGGTGTACTTCGTCTACGACGTCGGCCTGGTGGGGACGGGCGATCCGGCGCCGGTGCTGGAGGCCGTGCTGGGGGCGGGGGTGCGGGCCGTCCAGTTCCGGGCCAAGGCGGTGCCCGACGGCCTCGCCTACCGGCTGGCGCGCGCCGTGCGCCGGCTCACGGCGCACCACGGCGCCCTGCTGGTGATCAACGACCGCCTCGACCTCGCCCTGGCGGTGGGCGCCGATGGCGTCCACGTCGGCCAGGACGACCTCCCCGCCGACGTGGTGCGGCGGCTCTGGCCCGACGGCTTGCTGGGCGTATCGGTGCGAACGCCGGCGGAGGCCCGGGCCGCCGAGACCGCGGGGGCGGACTACGTGGGGGCCGGCGCCCTGCGATCCACCGCCACCAAGGACGACGCCCGGGTCATCGGCCTCGAGGGACTCGAGCGCGTCGCCACGGCCACCCGCCTGCCGGTGGTGGCCATCGGGGGGATCACCGTGGCCGACCTGCCCGCGCTGCGGCGGGCGGGCATGGCGGGGGTGGCCGTGGCGTCGGCCATCGCCCGGGCGCCCGATCCCGGCCGGGCGGCGGCCGCGTTCGTCCGGGCATGGCAGAGGGCATCCGGCTGATGCTGCGTCGCCTTCCGGTGCGGTTCGAGTCCCGGCATGGCGACCTACGCGAACCCGCGTACGACGACGTGCGGAACGCACGACGATCTCCAGGCTGACGCTGTAACCAGGCTTGCGCCCCGGCCCCCTAGAGGATGGCGTACTTCTTCTTCCAACCGATGGCACACGCCATCTTGCTCCGTGCTACACTCCCGTTGTGGCCGTGGAGCAGGGGCGGGAGCGACCAGACGCTCCCGGCCGGTTGAGGGATGGGAGATGAGGGGACGTGTCGCGCCGCCTGTCGTCCTCGTCGGGTCCCAGCGCACCGACCGCGACGGGCCGCGGTGCCGGTTCGTCCACGGTGGGGAACGCTCGCCGGGCCGGGACCGCCCACCGCGGCACGCAGGACCGCACCCCGCGTGTGCTCGGGGTCCTGTTGCTGGGCGTCTTCCTGGGCGCGCTCGACATCGCCATCGTCGGGCCGGCGCTGGCCGCCATCGGGCGGGACCTGGGCGTCAGCGAACGCCAGCTGAGCTGGATCTTCACCACCTATGTGCTCTGCAACCTGGTCGGCAATCCCTTGATGGCCCGCCTGTCCGACCTCTACGGGCGCCGGCCGATCTACATGCTGGACGTCGGCCTCTTCGCCCTGGGGTCCGTGGTGGTGGCCGCGGCCCCGTCCTTTGCCGTCCTGCTGGTCGGACGTGCCGTGCAGGGGCTGGCGTCGGGCGGCATCTTCCCCGTGGCCAGCGCCACCATCGGCGAGACCTTCCCGCCCGAGCGCCGGGGGCGCGCCCTCGGCATGACCGGCGCCATGTTCGGCCTGGCCTTCCTGGTGGGGCCGGTGATCGGCGGCGTGCTGCTGCCCTTCGGATGGCCGTGGCTGTTCCTGATCAACGTGCCCCTGGCGGCGCTGATCCTCGTGTGGGCCCGCCGCGTGCTGCCGCCCCCGCGACCGGCAGGGCGCCGGGCCTTCGATGGGTTGGGCATGGCCTTGCTGGGGGGCGGGCTGGTGGCCATCGCCCTGGCGATCAACCAGGTGGACAGCCGCCAGATCCTGAGCAGCCTCAGCGCACCGCGGGTGTGGGGGTTGCTGCTGGCGGGCGTCGCCGCCCTGGTGGCCTTCCAACGGGTCGAGAACGCGGCGCCGGCGCCGTTGATCGACCCGGCTCTCTGGCGCAATCGGCAGCTGCGGCTGGCCAACGGCCTGGCGGGCCTGAGCGGTCTGCTGCAGGCGGGGCTGGTCTTCGTGCCGTCCCTGGCCGTGGCCGCCTTCGGGGTCACGCCCGCCACCGCCGCGTACCTGCTGGCTCCGGCGGTGCTGGCCAGTGCGGTCGGCGCGCCGGTGGTCGGCCGTCTGCTGGATCAACTGGGTTCGCGGGCGGTCCTCGTGGGCGGCACCGTCGTGCTGGCGGCGGGCCTGCTGGCGGTCCCCGGGGTCACCGGCAATCTTCCCCTCTTCGTAGCAGACGGGGTGGTGGTGGGATTCGGACTGGCCAGCCTGACCGGCGCACCCCTGCGTTACGTGGTGTTGAACGAGGCCGGCGGCGAGCATCGGGCGGCCGCCCAGTCCCTCCTGACCGTGGCCAGCAACATGGGACAGATCGTCGGCAGCGCCGCGATGGGGGCCATGGTGGCCTCCCACGCCGGCGACGTGGCGGGTTACGAGCAAGCTTACGTGGTCCTGGGCGTCCTCGCCGCCGCCGGTGCCCTGGCATCCCTCTTCCTGAAGAACCGGGAGGAGGAGCGGCGGACGGCGCTGCGGAACGCCCCGGCCTGACGGCTCGGCCACGCCGCACCGCAGCAACGGTGTCGAGCCGTCTTCTGCCCGCCGTATCGGCCCGAGGCCCACGACGCGAAGGTGCACGGCACGCCCGTCACCGGCCGGGTGCCCGCGCCATCTCGGCACCGTCCTTGAAGCCGTGGGAGGTCACCACCAGCACCACCCGGTCGCCGGCGCGCAGCCAGCCCTCGTCCCGCAGGCGCAGGGCCGCGGCCAGGACGGTGGCCGACGAGGCCTCGGCGTAGACGCCGGCCCGCGCCAGCCTAGACGCCGGCCCGCGGGCTTAACCGGCCGTGCCCGCGCTCTCTTCGGCCGGTTCGTCCGCCACCGCATCGCCGGGGGCCGCCGCCATCGGCCCTGCCACCGGCCGGCGCGCCGCCGCGCCCGGCAGAGCCACGCGGCTGCCGTCCGACAACCGGAACAGGTGGAGGCGCGACACCGGCAGCCGGACGCCCACCGCCTCCCCCTCGACCACGGCGGCGTCCGCCGGCACCAGGGCCTGCAGCCGCAAGCCCGCGCCGGCCGCGCCATCCCCGGCGCCGGCCGGCATCGAGGTCACGCTGCGACCGGCTTCCACCGTGACCAGCTTCTCGTGGCCGAGGAGCTCGATCATGGTCACCCGGCCGTCCAGGTGCCCGCGACCGGGCGCCACCAGCTGCACGTGGTGCGGCCGGATGCCGATGGCCACCTCGTCGTCCCGCGCCGCCGCCGGCAGCGGCAGGTACACGGGCAGGCCGTCCACCTGCAGGCGCGTCCCGCTCACCCGACCCTGCAGCCAGTTCATGGGCGGGTGGCCGATGAAGGAGGCGGTGAAGCGGTTCGGCGGCGTCTGGTAGAGCTCGTACGGGGTGCCCTGGGCGACGCAGCGGCCCGCGTTCATCAGCACGACCCAGTCGGCGATGGTCATCGCCTCGGTCTGGTCATGGGTGACCAGGACCGCGGTCACGCCCAGCTCCCGCTGGATGCGCCGGATCTCGGCGCGCATGGCCTGGCGCAGCTGGGCGTCCAGGTTCGAGAGCGGCTCGTCCAACAGGAGCAGGGCCGGCCGCTTGACCAGGGCGCGAGCCAGCGCCACCCGCTGCTGCTGGCCGCCCGAGAGCTGTTCCGGCCGCCGGTCCAGCAGCGCCTCGACCCGCACGAGCTCCGCCATCTCGTGGACGCGGCGCCGGATCTCCGCCTCGGGGAGCCGCTGCATCCGCAGCGGGAAGGCGATGTTCTCGAACACCGTCATGTGCGGGTAGAGGGCGTAGCTCTGGAAGACCATGCCCACGTTGCGCCGCTGGGGCGGCACGTCGTTGACCCGCACGTCGTCGAAGTAGATGTCGCCCGCCGTCGGCCGCAGCACCCCGGCCAGCATGTACAGGGTGGTGGACTTGCCGCAGCCGGACGGCCCCAAAAGCGCCACCAGCCGACCGGGCTCCAGCTCCAGGGTCAAGCCGTCGACGGCCGTCACCGCACCGAAGCGCTTCGTCACGCCGTCCAGCCGGATCCTCACCGCTTCACACCCCCCGTGTACAGCACCATCAGGTAGCGCTGCAGGAACAGGTAGACCAGCATGACCGGGATCATGTAGAAGACGGCCACGGCCGTCACGGTGCCGTACCGGGCCACGTCGGCCTGGGAGAGCAGCGACCCCAGGTACACCGGCAGGGTCTGGACGTCGGCGCCCGGCGCCAGCACGTAGGGCAGCAGGAACTCGCTCCACCCGGACAGGAAGGCGAAGACCGCCGACGCCATCAGGCCCGGCCGGATGATGGGCAGCACCACCCGGCACCACGTGGTCAGGCGGCTGGCGCCATCGAGCAGCGCCGCCATCTCGTGGTCCCAGGACACCTGGTCGTAGAAGCCCTTGAGCACCCAGACGTGGAAGGGCAGCTCCAGGGCGATCTTGGCCAGCACCACGCCCGCCAGGGTGTCATAGAGGCCCAGCTGCCGCAGCAGCAGGAACAGCGCGACCAGCAGGGTGATCCCCGGGAACGCGTGGAGGACGATGAGCATCGCCAGCCACAGCCGCCGCCCCGGCACGGAGAGGCGCGCCAGGGCGTAGGCAGCCGTGCTGGCCAGGAGGACCTCCCCCACGGCCACGAGCGCGGCGAAGAGCAACGTGTTCAGGGTCAGCTGGGCGATGTTGGGCCCGAAGGGATCGGGCTGCCAAAGGAACGACCAGTTCTCCAGGGTGAATCCCAGCGGCCGGAAGCCCTCCATCCCGTCGCTCCAGGACGCCAGCAGTAGCCACGCATAGAGCAGCAGCACCGGCAGCGTGACGGGCACCAGCAACAGCCACGCCCACCGCGCCGGCCGCTGGGTCTCGCTCAGGCTGCCGAGCACGCCGCCACCTCCCTTCCCGCGATCCGCGCCGCGATCCGCTCACCTGAGGGCTCGATCCCCCTCGCGCTCCACCCGCCTCGATGCCCGCGAGCCGCGCCGCGCTCAGCTCACCTCGATGCGCGGCCGCTGGGTCAGCTGCCGGAAGTTGAAGAAGCGCAGGTAGAGCAGCGATGCCACCAGCCCGATGACCACCAGCACCGTGGCCAGGGCGGCACCGAGGCCGTACTGGGCGTTGCCGAAGTAGTTGGACAGCGCCGTGTGGAAGGCGTAGAGCGCCCAGACCTCGGTGGTGTAGAAGCCCGGCCCGCCATCGGTGGCCAGCAGGATGTACTCGTAGGAAGCCAGCAGCGACAGGGTCTGGTACGCGGCGACGAACAGCGCCGGCCACCGCAGCTGGGGCAGCACCACCCGCCGCACCAGCGCCCAGGTGCCCGCGCCGTCCACCTGGGCCGCGATCAGCTGTTCCCGCGGGATGGCCTGGATGGCGGCGCTGAAGATGATCATCCCCATGGACGCCCCGACGAAGCCGTTGATGGCGATGACCATGGGCCACGGGTGCTCGTAGAGCCAGTTGCCGCCCGCCGGCAGGCCCAGCGCGGCCAGCACCTGGTTGATCACGCCGTAGGGCGGCTCGGCCGCGAAGTACTTCCACATCAAGACGTAGACCACCGACGGCGTGATACGGGGCAACAGCCACACCGCCCGGAAGAACCCGCCCCAGCGCTGGGGCAGGAACGCCGTGGCCAGCGCCAGCACCAACGCCAGCCCGACGTTGAACAGCGTCAGGGTGGCGCCCACGTAGAGCAGCGTGTTGCGCAACACCAGGCCCGCCACCGGGTCGGTGAGGATGCGCCGGTAGTTCTCCAGGCCGACCCAGCGGAAATCCCGGAGCCCCGTGACCACGCTGACGTCGGTCAGGCTCAGGATCACCGTCAGCACCGCCGGGATCAGGAAGAACACGGCCACCACCAGCGCGAAGGGCAGGAGGAACCCTGCCCCCAGCCGCCACGGCGCCGCCGGCCGGGCGGCCGCGAGGACCGCGGCCGCCCGGCCATGCGACGCCGCGCCCGTCCCTGCACCCGATTCACTCACGGGGCCTCCCTGGCCGACCCCAGGGAGCGCCCTCGCCGCGGCGTCGCCGCTCCGGCCCGGTGCCGCCGCGAGGCCCGCCGCCCCGGGCCGCGCCTCGCGACCCGGGTCCGGGATGGGCCCTTCGCACGCCGTGGCCGCAGCGACCCCGCTCCCCGGCCCGCCGGCGGCGCCGGCCGCGGCCCCGGCCCCGCCGGCGGCCGGTTCGACCGCCCGCCGAACCCGGCTCACCGGATGATCACCTCGTCCCGGAGCTGCGACTGCAGCTGCTGGACCACCGTGTCGACGGCCTGCTCGGGCGTCATCTGCCCGGCGACGACCGCCGACAGGCCGCGGTAGATGGCCTGGTCGTAGTTGCCGAACTGCTCGTGCAGCGGGACGAACCCGGCGTACTCGACCATGTACGCGAGGTCACCCAGCAGCCGGTTCTCCTTGTACGCCGGCTGGTCGAGCTGCGACTTCATGATCGCCAGGTGGTTGCTCTCCACCGCGTGCCGCGTGTTGAACTCGGGATTCGTCGCCTCCAGGATCAGCCGCGCCGCCAGCTCGGGGTGCTGCGAGTACTTCGTCACCATGTACACCAGCGGGTGCGAGAGGGTGACCCCCGGCTTGCCCTTCTCGCCCGCCGGCAGCAGCGCGTAGCCCAGATCCTGGACGTCGGCGTCGCTCAGGCCGTACTGGTCCTGCCACTCGGCCACCTGCCAGGAGCCGCCGACCCAGAGGCCCACCTGCTTGCTGGTCACCGTCCGGTGCCAGATGGACCAGTCGGTCCCCAGCAGCGACGGCTTGAGCACGCCCAGCTCGCGCGCCCGTGCGAAGAACTGGTACTCCTTCAGGAGCGCCTCCTTGTCCAGCACCAGCTTGCCCGTCTCGGGATCCTGCATCGCGCCGCCGTAGGCCAGGTAGAACATGTAGAAGTCCACACCCGCCTGCGGCCGCGTCCAGAAGCCCTGCCCCTCCGGCACGATGCCGCGATCCTGCAGCTGCTTGGCCAGGTCGAGCAGGTCATCCAGCGTGAACTCGCCCTTCTCGATGCGCTCCGGCAGCTGGGCGATCTGCTCGTCGGTCCATCCCAGCTGCTTGAGGTGCGACTTCCAGAAGTAGAGCGGCCGCGCCTCGGTATCCTGCGGGATGCCCCAGATCTTCCCGTCCAGCGTCACGGACTCCCACAGCGTCGGGAACACGTCCTGGTACACCGGGCTGTCCTTGACGTACTCGTCCAGCGGGATGATGTGCCCCGCCGCGGCCCACGGCGCCACGTCCTCGTGGCCGCTGAGGATGATGTCCGGCGCCTTCCCGGCCTCCGCCGCCAGGATGAAGCGCTGCTTATACTCGTCCCACGGCCGGTCCTCGTGGGTGCCTTCCAGCTGGACGCGGACGTTGGCGCCCTCCTGCTCGAGCTTCTGGTTGAGCCGATCGACGGCCTCCTTCAGGTTGTCGAACCGCCAGTGCTCCGTGGGCTTGCCGATGGTCATGGCGCGCAGGGTGACGGTCTGGACGCCCTGCTCCCCGCCGGACGAACCGGCACCGCCCGCCTCCTGGTCGCCGGCCGGCGCCTGGCTACCCTGGCCGCCGCAACCGGCCAGGAGCACCAGCGACGCCACGAGCACGGCAGCCAGCGCCCGCCACGGCGCGCGCCCGCCCACGACGCGCAGCGTCCTCCGCGACCTCCGCTCCGTCCACCGACCCACCACGAACGGTCACCTCCTGTTCCTGCCGACCCGTGCCTTCCGGTCCAGTCCGCAAGGACCCGCGCAGGCGCGCCTGGCTACCCCGCGGGGGTGATCCGCCGCGGCTTTGCGCTCGATGGGTTCGCCATCGGTTCGGCGATGAGGCGATGAACGGCTTGGCGGGGAGACCCGGCCAACGAGCCCCGCACGGAACGGGCGCCTCGCACCCGCCCCGGCGCACGGGTCCCTCTCGCCCGGCATGACGAACCGGCCGCATCTGCGCACGCGATCCGCCGCGAGCCGTCGTCCCCCGTCGCGCGGCTTCGGTCACGACGGGGTGGACCGCCACCGGTTGCGCGACAGGCCGTAGCCGGACATGCCACGCCCGGTCGGCTCGCATGTCGACCCTCTGCCGGTTGGCCCCGTCCAGGTGGCCGGTTCGTCGGCCGGTTCGGGATGCGATGTGCGCGCTGCGATCGACCCAGCGGGTCGATCCGTTCGGGACGACCTCGCGGCCGCCCACGCCTGGCGCACCGGTCCCCGGGACGCGCCGGGAACCGGCCGCCGACGAATCTCCGTCAATGACCGCTACAGGAAGGCTCGTGAACGTGACCGGCCTGTCCACGACCGGTCTGTTAGCAGACGAGCGCGACGAGTGCTAACAAGCAATTGGAATATATCCTCAAGCTAAACGGGATGTCAAGTTAAGGCACTCCCTGGCGGATCGCGATCCGGGCCGTGACGGGGGACGAGCCGCGCCACGCATTGGCGTCGGGCTCGATCATCTGCGTTGGGCCCGAACGGAAAGGCGGCGCGGTGGTGTCAATCGGGTGATGACCCGATGCCGCCGGCCGGCCCCGTCACCGTATGATGGTCGTCGTGGTGCCTACGGACAAGCAACCCAACCATCGCAGCGACCGTCGCAGCCCCGGCCACAAACCCCCGAGTTGGGCAGCGGCTGAATTGCGCAGGCAGATCCGGCACCAGCTCCGGCGATTGAAGGCCCTGCGCGATGCCATGGGTGCCGAAGGAGACCGCGAGCTCCTGGCCGCGATTCACGATGAGCTCGAGGTCCTGGCTCGTCTGTTGCGCACCCTGGAGATCTTGGAAGCGTTGGAGGGAAAACGTGGAGGCAAGGAGCCAGGGGACGAACCGGCCGCTGGCGGTCCGCCCCCGCACGCCGACGACGGTTCCGACCAACGGGCGGATTGAGGGCGGGCAGAATGAGGGCGATGGCCGTTCCGATGCCGGCCACCGCGCGAGCACCGGCCACCGGGGGGACGGGACACCCCCGTGGGGTCAGCTGGCGCGGGAGGTCGAGGACCTGCGGCGCGCCCTCATGAGCGCCGTCCAAGCGCCCACCGATCTCCGCCGGGAAGACGTCCTGGCCCTCAGCCAACGGCTCGACGATCTGATCGTCCGCGCCCAGCAGGCCCTGGCCGAACGGCGTCCTGTCCGCCAAGGGTGACGGCCGACGGCCCCAGGCCTCCTTCCGTTCGCGTTCCGCCCATCGCCTTCCGGGGGCCACGCGGCCCGGCAGGGACATGGCGAGGATCGCCGTATTCTACCCACTGTGAGATGAGAGGCCGCGGGGGGAGTCCGGGTCAACCGGGCTGAGAGGGCGACTGATCGGCGTCGCCGACCCCGATCACCGGATCCGGGTCATGCCGGCGTCGGGAGCGCGGTCCAAGGACCGGGCCGTTGGATGCGGCCGGGCATGCCTCCTGCCGCCGAGCTGCTCGGCGGCCTCTTTCGTTCTCCGCGGTGCTTCCACGCCACGGACGGGGGAGGGAGACGCCATGCCGGCGAGCAGGGGCACGGCCGAGCCGTTTCACCAGTGGCTCGACGCCCAGACGCGTACCCTTTGGGAGGCCATCTTCCAGCTCCCGTTTCTCCAGGAGCTGGCCGCCGGAACGCTGGCCAGGGATCGTTTCGCCTACTTCCTCGCCCAAGACGTCCTCTACCTCGAGCAATTTGCCAAGGTGCTGGCCCGCGGGGCCACCCTGGCAGACACCCCGAAGACGCGCGAGATGTTCCTCCGCCACGCGGCCAACGTCGCCCGGGTGGAAGAACGGCTGCACGCGGAACTGGCGTCGCGTCTCGGGTTGGACTGGGACGCTGTGCGTCAGAAGGAGCCCGCGCCGGTCACCGTCGCTTACACCGATCACCTGCTCCGAGTCGCCCACACGGGCGGACTCAGCGAGCTGGTCGCGGCGGTGCTGCCCTGCTACTGGGTCTATGCCCGGGTCGGGGAGCGCCTGGCGAATCGGCTGCCGGAGGACGAGATCTACCGGCGCTGGATCCTGACCTACGCCGATCGCGATTTCCACCGCAGCGTCGACGAACAACTGAGGCTGATCGATCGGCTTGCGACGGCCGCCGGCAGCAATGAACGGGAGCGCATGGAGCGGTGGTTCGCCCGCAGTCTCCGTTACGAGTGGATGTTCTGGGACCAGGCCTACCGCGATCTTGCCTGGCCGGTCTGAAGGGGTTCGATAGGTTGGTGAGGCCGCACCGTGACCGCGTTCTGGGCCGCCTTGCGCTTTCTGACGGTCCTGCCTGCGCCCGGCCGGCGCCCCTTGCAGGCACCCGCGCTGGGTCGAGCGGTGGGGTACTTCCCCCTGGTCGGCGTGATCCTCGGAGGACTCCTCGCAGCCGCCAACGCCGCCGTGACAGAGGTCATCCCCCCCGATGTCCGGGCCGTCCTCGTGGTCGGACTGGGACTCGCGTTGACCGGCGGCCTCCACTTCGACGGGTGGTTGGACACGTGCGACGGCTTGTTCGGAGGACACACCCCGGAGGAACGCCTCCGCATCATGCGGGATGAGCACGTGGGCGCCTTCGGCGTCGCTGGAGGCGGCCTCCTCCTCCTCGCGAAATCGTAGATCGTTGTGGCATGTTGCTAGGTTTCAGGTACAATTCCCATAGCGCTCCAACCTACCGTCACGGATACAGGCGTTGTCAATGATGCCAAGCAAAGGAGGGCCAACCCCGGTGGGGAGAGTTCCTATCGTTGATACTTTGCAACGTGTTCCCGGCGGTATGATGCTGATCCCTCTGTTAGCCGGTTCGGTAGTGCGAACTTTCTGGCCTGGTTTCCTTGAGCTTGGATCCTTCACCACGGCGCTGTTTAAAGACGGAGCGCTGCCCCTCATCGCCCTGCTTATCCTCGCCACCGGCGCTCAAATCAATGTCCGACAGAGCGGGGCTGTACTAGCCAAGACGGGCGTCTTGTTGCTGGCCAAGACGGTATTGCCAGCTCTGCTCGTCATTCTTTATGGTTATCTGTTCGGACGAGACGGTATCCTCGGCATTTCGCTTCTGGCGGCAATGATTGCGTTCATCAACTCCAACGGTGGGCTGTGGCTGGCATTGGCGACCCAGTACGGGGATGACGAGGACCGTGGAGCGTACATCGCAAGTGCCCTCAACGACGGTCCCTTCTTCACCCTGCTATTCCTGGGCTTGAGTGGGCTTGGGGCCATTCCGTTCGAGTACATTGTGGCTGCCATCCTTCCGTTTCTTATCGGGTTCATCCTGGGTAACTTGGATGCAAAGTTTGCGGAGATGATGAAGCCGACTGCCGCTATTACAGTACCGTTTTTCGCCTTTGCCCTGGGCGCCGGCATCGACCTCCGGTCGCTGGCGGTTGGCGGCGTCACAGGGTTGGTGCTGGGCCTTCTAGTCGCGTTTATAACGGGTGCGCTGGGATACTGGGCTTACCGGTACCTGCTGCGCGAGCGTAGCGCGGTGGGCTTCGCTGTTGGCACCACGGCAGGAAACTCCGTAGCCACCCCAGCAATCGTGGCCCAGGCGGATCCAAGCTTCACCCCCTTCGTCTCGGTCGCAACGGCGCAGGTGGCGGTTTCGGTGTTGGTGACGGCCGTCGTGACCCCGCTCATCACCCACTACCTGCACCGTCGGCTACAGAGCTGACGACCCAACAGAGGCTTCAGACTGTGAAGAAGGGGTAGCCATGGAAAAGCCGCTGTACGCTGTCATTGCCGATGATCTAACGGGAGCGGGCGACACTGGCGTTCAATTTGCCCGCGCTGGGTTGCGCACCCGCGCGTTAATCGGAACCTGGTCGGTACATGCGGTTCAAGGAGCGGACGTCGTTGTTATCAATACGGAGAGCCGAGCGCTAGAACCAGAGGAAGCCTATGAACGGATTGCCCGCACCGCCGCGGAGCTCCGAGCAGCCGGCGCGATCCCAATCTATAAGAAGATTGATTCCACGATGCGGGGACCCGTGGGCGCAGAACTCGACGCACTGCTGGATATGTTCGGACTGGACATGGCTATCGTGTGCCCCGCCTTCCCCGACAACGGCCGCATCCTGATAGGAGGGTACTTGCTCGTAAGCGGTCAGCCCGTTGCCCGGACAGCCATCGGTCGTGACCCTGTCGCGCCGGTCAGGGAAAGCCACGTGCCGACGTTGCTCGCCTCTCAAACGCGGCGTTCCGTGCGCCATATCGGCCTGCAGGTTGTCGAAGCAGGGGCCGAACGTTTGTGCACTGCCTTGGGCGCTGCACGCCAGCCTGGAGGTAGCGTGGTGGTCATCGACGCCGTTAGCGACGGGGACTTGGAGGTTATCGTCGAAGCAGCTTCTATGGTGGAAAGCGGGTCGTTTGTGACCCATGCCGGCTCCGTTGTAAACGGACGGAAGGGTGGGGTCGTGCTGGTTGGCTCGGCGGGCCTGGCACGCCCGTTGGCTCGTCGTCTGACGGCCGGTCTTCGGCGGCATCCTGGAACGAGTCGGGAAGCTCGGCGCATTGTGTTGGTGGTGGTCGGGTCGGTAAACCCTGTCTCGCGAGAACAGCTGGCCTGGCTGACCTCCCAGCAGGACACCCTGGTCGTGCACCTGGACGTAAACGCCGCTCTGCAGGGGGGAGACGCATGGCAGCAGGCAAAGCACTCGGTACGGCAAGTGGTCGGGCGGGCTGCGACCGAAGGCCGTGTGTTAGTGTTGACCACCCGCGGTGACCCCGCGGACGTTGAAGCCGCGCGCCGTGCTGGCTCGGCGCACAGCCTGGGCGCAGTGGAAGTAGCTAGGCGTATTGCCGAAGCACTGGCTGAGGTTGCGGCAGGAGCTCTGGATCGGCTGAAGGTGGCTGGAGTCGTTCTCACCGGTGGCGACACGGCCCGGGCGCTTCTGGACCGCCTTGGGGCAGCTGGCATCGACCTGATTTCGGAGGTTCAACCCGGCATCCCGGCTGGCACGCTCAATAGCGGCCGGCGGCCCGGGTTGTGGGTAATAACTAAAGCGGGTGGCTTTGGAAGCCGGGAGGCTTTGGCCCTGGCAGTGGAGTATCTCTTGCGTCTTCCGTGACGACCTTCCACCGCGTGGTGTGGGGGGATGCAACCTTGGTGGACAACCGTCCCATTCTGGCCATTACCATGGGCGATGCGGCCGGCATCGGGCCTGAGATCATCGTTAAGGCGCTCGCTCGGCCGCAGGTACAGGCATTGTGTCGCCCCCTTGTAATCGGCGACGTCGGTATCATCGAGGACCACCTGCGGTACTGGAGGGGTAAGGAGAGTGTTGGGCGACCCTCCATTCATGCCACCGCTACCCCCGAGGAGGCAGAGTGGCGTCCTGAGGTCATTAACGTGTTGCAGCCGGGGCCTCCATTGGGCCGTATTGAACCCGGGAAGCTGTCCCCGGTGGCTGGCCGAGGAGCCGTGAGTTACGTGAAAGCCGCCGTCTCGCTAGCAAAGGAGCGGCGGGTACAGGGCATTGTCACTGCACCGCTCAATAAAGAGGCCATGCACCGGGCAGGCTTCCACTATCCTGGCCATACAGAACTCCTGGCCAAGGAGTTTGGGGTGGCGCGCTACTCGTTGGTGTTGACCGCGCGGGGGTTGTTTGTCTTTCACGTAACCACTCACGTATCGCTGCGCCAGGCAATTGATCTTATCACGAAGGAGCGAGTGCTTGATCAGATTCGCCTTGCCCACCTATTGGCTGTTGCGCTAGGACAGGCAAGTGAGGTCATTGCGGTAGCAGGCCTCAACCCCCACGCCGGTGAGGGCGGGCTCTTCGGCACTGAGGAGCGGGACATCATCAGGCCAGCCGTGGCGGCAGCTTTGGAGGAGGGCATCCCCGTGGAGGGCCCTCTGCCGGCGGACGTGGTCTTTCCTAAGGCTGCAGCGGGTAGGTACCGGTTTGTAGTAGCGATGTATCACGACCAGGGACATGCTGTTTTCAAGAGCCTTTTCTTCAACGAGGGTGTCAATATCACGGTTGGTCTACCCGTGATCCGGACTTCCGTGGACCACGGCACGGCGTTCGACATCGCGGGCAAAGGTGTCGCCCGCGAGGACAGCCTGGTGCACGCCGTCGAGCTGGCCGCCCGCCTTGGCCCCAAGTGGAAGCAGATCTGGCATCAGGTGCAGTCCCTCGTTTAGGGTGCCGACGGCCGCTTACGTGAAGTTGGTCCGGTTTCGTGGAGAGGGCTAAGGGCGTACAGCGCCACCCCTTCCTCGTATAGCCATCGCTTTCAGTCCGTGCTAGGGAAGATCCGCATAGGCAGTCGGGGTCAAGCGGCCCATCACTAAGGGGCCGTAGAAGAGCCGGACGACCCCGCCCGATGTCGCTCGGCCCGGACAGGGCCAGGCCCTCGCCCATCTTGTAGTGCCCGGCCTTCTCCAGTTCCACTCCCAGCGCACCGGCCATGGCGCTCATGGGATGACCGGCGTTGGGACTTGCCGTCTTGCCGGCGTCTTGCCGCCAGATGCCGAAAGCTCCCCGTGCATCCTCGCCGAGGCAGGCGGCCGCGAGTACCAGCAGGGCCGCGGCCAGCCGTGCGGGGATCAGGTTGGCCGCGTCGTCGGCTCGGGCCGGCGCCTTGCCCAGCCACTCGCGGGTCGGACCACGGTAGCCCAGCATGGCGTCGGCGGTGTTGAGGAACCGGTACGCCAGCGCCCCGGGTAGGCCCGCGAGGACGAAGTAGAAGAACGGTGCGACCACGCTGTCCGACGCGGTCTCGGCTAGGGACTCGATCGTCGCTGCCGCCATTCGGGGAGCATCCAAGCCGCGGGTGTCACGGCTCACCAGGTAGTACCACGCCAGGTACCGGGCCTGGTGCACGTCGCCCCACGGCGCGGCCGATGACGACCCCGGCAGGACAGGGCTTCTGTGCCATGGCGGCGGGGAACGAGTCACACCGCCATGGCGGTGCCCTTGCTGGCCTCCGGTCCAGGCGCCACGGCCGTGCACGGCCTGCTTGACAACACGGACATCGCCCGCTTGATCGTGCAGGCCTTTGGATGGGACGAACCGGCGCGCCATCGCAGCGCTCGCTGAACTGCAGAGTCCCCACCATCCGTGGCATCATGGAGGTAACGGCTGCTGCGAGGTGAGCCCGTTGGATCGCAGCCAGGATTGGTGGGATGAGGCCCTCGGCGACCTCGCCCACGCCGAGAGCGACCTGGAACGGGGCTTTTATAATTGGGCCTGCTTTTCGGCCCAACAGGCTGCCGAGAAGGCGGTCAAGGCCGTCTGCCAGAGGTTTGGCGCCGAGGCGTGGGGTCATTCCGTCCATGCCCTTCTCGACGCCCTCGCGGAGCGGATCCCCGTTCCTGCGGACCTCCGCGATCGTGCCCTGGAGCTCGACAAGGCGTACATCCCCACGCGATACCCCGATGCCCACCCCACGGGAGCGCCCAGGCGGTTGTACACCGCGTCCGAGGCGAGGAGGATGCTGGGCCATGCGAAAGCCATCCTCGACTTCTGTGCGCGTTATCTTCCCGGCCCTGAGTCGTGAAGAGGTCATCCAGCGCATCCGGGACGCGTTGCCCAAGCTCGCGGACCAGCTGCCCCTTCGGGAGGTCACGCTCTTCGGCTCGTACGCGAGGGGCCGGTTCACGGCGTACAGCGACATCGACCTGCTGGTGATCTACGACGACCCGCCCGTTCCCGACGCCTTCCAACGGGTGCGGCGGACCATCCCCCTCCGCGCGCTCGAACCCCACGTCTACACCGTGTCGGAGGCGGCATCCGTCGCATCGGTCCTGGGACGCATGACGCGGGACGGCGTGGTGCTCCTCGACGCCTCCCGCTCCCGCGCCAGCGGGGGTAGGGTCGAGCGGGCCAGGGTCTGATCCAGCTCCTCGTAGGCGAAATAGCGGATCGTCTCGTAGAGCTCGGCCCGGTCCTGCATCTCGCCCAGGAGCTCGCGGGTCGAGCCGGTCTCTCGCAGATGGCGGTACAGCCGCTCCACCGCCCGCGCCGCCACCCGCAGGGACGAGACCGGGAACAGGATGATGTCGTATCCCCAGGCCGCGAGATCCGCCGCGCTGTAGTAGGGTGTCTTGCCAAACTCGGTCAGGTTGGCCAGGAGCGGCACGCCGGGCAACGCCTCCCGCACGGCGCGGAATTCGTCCTCCGTGGTCAGGGCCTCGGGGAAGATGGCGTCGGCTCCCGCCTCGACGTACCGGCGGGCCCGGGCGATGACGGCCTCGAGCCCCTCGACGCCGTGGGCGTCGGTGCGGGCGATGACGTACAGTGTCGGTGCGGTCTCCTTGAGTACCCGGATCTTCTGCACCATCTCATCCGCCGTGACCAGGCTCTTGCCGCTGAGGTGGCCGCACTTCTTAGGCATCTCCTGATCCTCGATCTGGACCCCCGCCACCCGCGCCTCCACCATCTCCCGGCCCGTGCGCGCCACGTTCAAGACCCCGCCGAACCCCGTGTCGATGTCGACGATCAGCGGAAGGTCCGTCGCCCGCACGATGTCGCGGGCTCGTTCGGCCAGCTCCTGGCTCGTGACCAGGCCCAGGTCCGGCAGCCCGCGGCTGGCGGTGTAGGCCGCGCCCGAGAGGTAGAGGGCCTCGAAGCCCACCCGCTGGGCGATGAGCGCCGAGAGGGCGTCGTGGGCGCCGGGCAGCACCACCGGTCCTCGCTTGACCAGTTGACGAAACCGCTCGGCGAGCTCCCGCTGAGGGGACTCCTTCTGCAGCAGCCAGGCCATCCGCTGAACCTCCCTCCATCCAGCCTCCGTCGCACCGGCTCGCGACGGCACGGCGCGCTTGCTACTCCCGGTCGGACCGCGATCCAACCATCCGTTTGCACGACCTCACCTTTCCAGGATCGGACCCCGCGATGGGATGGGATCTCGCGATCTACAGGATAGCCTCCGTCGGGTGAGCTCCCCACGGCCTCACGGTTGACCCCCGTCCCTGGCGACCGGCCGGCTCGGGAGACGAACCGGCCCGCCCAGGCGGGCAAAACCCCGGGCGGGCCGGTTCGTCCAGGTCAGGTCGGGCACCCGGCTTCCGTGCTGCGGAGACCCGCCGGCTCCCAGGCTCGGATGCCCACCATTGGACCGTCCCGCGCCGACTGAGCGCCTCCGCTCTGCGTCCGGGTTGCGACCGGGAGGCGCCGCGGCGAAGGCCAGGTAGGCTGGGCGTCCCGTCTGCCCGGAACGTGCCGCCTCCCGCCGCGCGGCGTCCCGTCGCCGCCCGTCAGGGCCGGTGCAGCTCGTCCAGGAAGCGGTCCACCGCCATCTCCGGCAAGGCCGGGTCCTCCGCCAGCAGGTGGAACAGCCGCTCCGCCCGCTTGGCCGGGAAGACCTCCCGCAAGGCGCCCCGCACCTTCTCGTGCAGCAGCGGCAGGGCCTCATCCCGCCGCCGGCGGTGGCCCAGCGGGTACTCCACCTCCACCCTCTCGGTGGCGGTGCCGTCGCGGAAGAACACCTGCACCGCGTTGGCGATGGAGCGCTTCTCCGGATCCAGGTAGTCGCGGCTGTACCGCTCGTTCTCCACCACCACCATCTTCTCCCGCAGCGCGTCGATGCGGGGATCGGAGGCGATGGGCTCCTCGTAGTGCTGGTAGGTCAGCTCCCCGTAGATCAGCGCCACCGCGGTCATGTACTGCAGGGAGTGGTCGCGATCGGCCGGGTTCGTCAGCGGGCCCTTCTTGTCGATGATACGGATGGCCGGCTCCTGGGTCTCGATGACGATCCGCTCGATCTCCTCGAGCCGGTCCTTGACCTGGGGATGGAGCTTCAGGGCGGCCTCCACCGCCGTCTGGCCGTGGAACTCGGCGGGGTAGGCGATCTTGAAGAGCACGTTTTCCATGACGTAGGACCCCAGGGGGCGCGCCAGCACCACTTTCTCGCCGCGCAGGACCACGTCCTCGAAGCCCCAGCGGGGGGCGCTGAGGGCGGTGGGATAGCCCATCTCCCCCTTGACGGCGAAGAGGGCCAGGCGCACGGCGCGGCTCACCGCGTCGGCCGCCGCCCAGGACTTGCGCGAGCCCGTGTTGGGGAAGTGGCGATAGGTGCGCAGGGCGGCGCCGTCGATCCAGGCGTTGGAGAGGGCGTTGACCACCTCGTCCCGCCCGCCGCCCCAGAGGGCCGTCGCCACCGCCGCCGACGCGACCTTCACGAAGTGCACGTGGTCGAAGCCGAACCGGTTGAGGCTGTTCTCCAGCGAGAGGACGCCCTGGATCTCGTGGGCCTTGATGGCCATGGCCAGCACGTCGCGGACGGTGTAGGGCGCCTCGCCGCGGCTGCGCCGCAGGCGGCTGACGTGATCGGCCACGGCCAGGATGGCGCCCAGGTTGTCCGACGGGTGCCCCCACTCCTTGGCCAGGAAGGTGTCGTTGTAGTCCAGCCAGCGGATCAGGGCGGTGATGTTGAAGGCGCCCTCCACGGGATCCAGCACGTAGGGCGTGCCCGGCACCTTGACCCCATGGGGCACAATGGTGCCCGGCACCGTGGGGCCGAGCAGCTTCGTGCACTCGGGATAGGCCAGGGCGTAGAAGGCCGCCGCCAGCGAGTCCATCAGCACCCAGCGGGCGGTGCGATAGGCCAGCTCGCTGTCGATGGCCTGGTTCAGGACATAGTCGGCGATCTCCACCAGGACCCGGTCCGGTTCCTGGGGTCTCGTGGCCCCGCCGGCCGGGGCGCTTGCGTCGTGACTTGCCATGGTGCCGTCCTGCGACCTCCCCTGCGATGATCGCCACGGGACTCAGCTGCCATCGCCACGGAATTCAACCCTATTCAACCGCCGCTGGTACCGCCTTAGCGGCTCGGGCCATCGCCTTCACGGCCGTCGCCATGCAGGGGCACCCATGGCGCATCGCCGCCACAGGCGCCGCCCTGGCGGCCCGCCGCGGAATGGCCACGACCGCTCAGGCCTTGAGCCCCCGCGGCCCCAGGTAGCGCACCCGCGGCCGGTAGAGGCGGTTCTGGGCGTGCTGCTCCACCACGTGGGCCACGAGGCCCGCCGTCCGCGCGGCGAAGAAGATGGGCGTGTACAGCTCGATGGGGATGCCGAGCACGTAGTAGATCGGCGCGGCGTAGTAGTCCAGGTTCGGGTAGAGGCCCTTCTCCTCCCGCATGATGTCCTCGCCCCGCTGGCACATGGCGAGCCAGCGGCGGCCCTCCTCGTCGCCGCGTTCGTCCACCAGCCGGGCCAGGGTCTGCTTGAGGATCCAGGCCCGCGGGTCGAACTTGCGCATGTAGACCCGGTGTCCGAAGCCCATGATGCGCTCCCTGCGGGCCAGCTTCTCGCGGATCAGGCGGTCCAGGCCCTCCACGTCGCCGGCCTCCAGCATCATGTGGGCCACGGCCTCGTTGGCGCCGCCGTGCAGGGGCCCCTTCAAGGACGCCACCGCCCCGGTCAGGGCGCCGTACACGTCGGAGAGGGTCGACGCGATGACCCGGGCGGTGAAGGTGGAATTGGGCATCTCGTGCTCGCTGTAGGCGATGAGGGCCTGGTCGAAGGCCCGCGCCCCGGCGGGGTCCGGCCGCCGGCCGGTGATCATGTACACGAAGTTCTCGGCGAAGCCCAGCTGGGGGTCGGGAAGAACCGGCTCCCCGCCCTGGGCGATCCGGGTCAGGTTGGCGACGATGGTCGAAACCTGGCCCACCAGCCGCACGCCCTTGGCCCGCTCGGCCTCGGGGTCCGGCGAGTCCGCCTCGGGGTCGAACCCGGCCAGGGCGGAGACGGCGGTGCGCAGGCGGTCCATGGCGTGCATCGACGCCGGCAACTTGGCGAGGATCTCCCACACGGCCTGGGGAACCTCGGCGGCCAGGAGCTGCCGCTCCAGCTCCTTGCGCTCTTGGTCGCCGGGCAACCGCTCGTGGATCAGCAGGCCGAGCACGTCCACGTAGGTCTTCTGGGTGATGAGGTCGAGCAGGTTGTAGCCGCGGACCACGATCTCCTCGTTCTCCACGTCCAGGTAGGAGATGCGGGTCTCGGCGGCGATCACGCCCTCAAGACCGGGGCGATACTCCTGGTTCTCCATGACGCCACCCCTTTTGATCTGGTCGGGGTCCGGCCGAGGGGTTGGATTTCCCTGTACATGCCGGGCGTGTCACCCCTCACGGTCCCCTTGCCGTTCCTGCTGCGTCCCTCTCATTCGTACCCGACGGGAGGGCCGACCTCCTGCCGGGTCGCCGGCGGGGAACCGGGCGGGTCGGGGCGGCGTCCAAGGGGCGACGGTGCACCCGGCAAGGTTGGCAGGGAGGCGGCCAGGGCCACCGCCCGGCGCCCGCCGGCCGGTGGCTGCTGGGCCCTGCGTGCACCGTCCAGCACAAGCCCGGGGGTGATCCTGTTGCAACTGCCCGAGTCGGGCCTGCTTTTGCTACCTGAACAACGCACCTCGGGGGTCAAGGTCGCCGGCCGCAGCGGACGCCACACCAGGCGCCGGCCCGCATGCATCCCAGAGGGAGCAGCCGTTTTGTGCACCGTGGGACCGGGTTACAGCCGCCCTGTTACCCGGATCGCTGGCCGGCCGGCCGTAAGGTGCCGTAAGGCTGGGTGGCTCCTGGGCTGGCTGATGGTGTTGGCGGCGGTGTTGTTGGGACTGCCCAGCGGCCTCGCCCATGCGTCCACCGGTGGAGCGGATCAGGGCAAGTCGCCCGAGCGGACATCCCCGCAGCGGGCCGGTTCCCCCGACGAGCCCGTATCCCACTTGGTGGCCCCCGACGACGTGCAAGCAGCTGAGGCGTACTTGCGCCAGCGGTTCGCCGACCGGTTCGGCGGCCTCTACCTGTAGGATGCCGGCAATGGCCAGTTCACCGTTGTTGTGGTGGTCACCCGACCCCTGGGGGCCGGCGGCGAGGAGGCCCTTCGCCAGCGCCTGGGCGGCAAGCCGCTGCGGTTCGTCGAGGGCCGATACACCCTGGCTGAACTCGAGCGGATCCAGGGGACGCTGACCCAGGCCATGCCCCGGCTGCAGGAGCAGGGAGTCCAGGTGGTCTGGAGCGGGGTCGACGTGCGGACCAACCGGGTCCGCCTGGGCGTCGCCAGCGACCTGGAACAAGCGCAGGCCGCCGTTCGGCATCTCCCCGGGGCGGAAGCCATCGTCGTGGTGGAGGCCGAGCCCGTGCAGCTCCTGGGTGCCGAGGGCGGCCCGGCCGTGACTCCGGCTCCCTCGCCGGCCGCTACCGTGGCGGACGGCGGGGCAGAACGGGACGCCGGTGCCGGCGGCGCCCCCGTCCGGCCCGGCGGGTGGTGGGCGGCTTTGCTCACAGCCCTCAGGCGTTGGTGGGCGGCCCTGGTCGCCGTGTTTCACTGATTCCGGCAGTGTCTTGGTTCAGCCCTTGATTCGCGCGGCTTGATTCGGCCCTTGCCATGGCTTGATTCGGCTCGTGTTTTGGCCGGTGCGGCCGCTCCAGCCGGTCTTGGACCAGGTGGAGCGGCCAGTCCACCGGCCAGAGGTCCACGGCGCCACCGGCTTGCAGGAGATCCCATAGGACAGGCACGTGCTCCAACCCGACGGTCACCAGCACCCGCCGCCGCAGGTGGCGGGTGCCGGCATGGGTGCCGGCACGAAGCACGGAAGCGCAAGCGTCCAGGATGTTTGCCGCCATGCGGAGGTTCCGCACTGACCAGGTACGAATCTCTTCCGTGGCGTCCAGCTGGAGTTGTAGCCGGTGCTTGGCCCGGATAAGGTCCATCACCCCCTAATCAAAGATGGCCCGCAGTCCCAGCTCGCGGCGCCCGATCCACTGGAGAAAGGTTTGGGTCACGTCCTGCCACGTCGCCTCCGCGGCGGTCTGCCAGGCCGCCGGCACCGGCGGGCCGGCCACAGAGGCCAAGGGCATGCCCCCGCCGCCCACCGGCCGCGGCTCCGGCTTCGGATCACCAGGGTCCGCCGGGCCGGCTCGTTCGCCCGAACCGGCGTCCGGTTCGTCGGGGTAATCATCGACGGGGTGAAAAGGGATTCCCCTCTCACGGCACAGGGGCAAGATGAGCTGCCGGTACTCCACAGGCCCGCAGTAACCGGGGCGCGTGCCGCCCGCGGTCCGTTGCCAGTCGATGGGCCGCACCTCGCCACAGATGGCATCCGGCCCGAACGCAAGGATGATGCGACGGATCACCGTGAAGTCGTAATGGGCAAAGGCCGGCTCCAGGTGTAGCCGGTGTAAGGTGGGAAGTAGCGCCACGGTGATCCGTGGCCCCGCGGTCGCGGCCGGTGTGTCAGGCACGGTGCCACCTCCACGTACGGTCGATCACGCGAAGCGGGAAGCTGGTTTCAATCTCGGCTGGGTCGACCGGCACCGCCGGCCCCTAAGTGTTCCTAAATGTTTCGGGTAACACGCGACACCAAAATCACGGGTTGTGGCGAGAGGACCAGGGTAGCCGTCGCAGAACCGTTACCCCAAGACCACCACATCCGCACCGCCGCAAGACATGGTCACGCTCCTTGCGTAACACCCATGGCTGGGGCCGACATCTCGGGCATCTCGTGGATGACCGTGGCTTCGGCCGGAGCCGGTGGGCCACGGGAACTGGGCCCTCGAGTGGGGTGCGTCACATGCCGAACCGCACCGTGCGGCTGATTTCGCGGCTGATTTCGTGGTCGGTGCTCGCCTTCCTCCTCTTCACAGCGGCCGGTTGCGCGCAATCGGGGACCACGGAACGCCCGGCGGCTTCTGCCGCGGCCACCGGCCCGAACCAGGGCCAAGCTGGCGACGCCGGCCCGACGTCCCTGGAGGAACCCGGACCCGCATCGCCAGAACCAGCCGGCGGGGGAGCCTCGTCCCCCGCCGGGGCCGACCTGATCTCGGTCGAGGCCTTCTTGCGGGCCAACAAGGGGATCATCGCCTTCGTCTCCCAGGGGCTTTCGGATTGGTCGAGCGGGCTCAAGGAGCTCGGGATCTTGCCCATCAGCCTTGACGGCAGTCCTCTGGAACACGCCACCCCACCGGCGATTCACATCGACCCAGCTCTGACTCCGCCGAGGAACGAGAGTCACCTCCGCGTGGTTGCCACCCGGGTCACCACCCTAGGGGCGTACATCGCGCGCATCGATCTCCATCCGGATTCCATCGACGTCACCATCGTGCCGCAGGATGGGACGTTCCACGACGTCGAGATCGACTTGAACCGGTACAAGAACGGCCAGCGCGTTCCTGTCCGCTTCATCGTCACCGGCCCGTACCAGGAATTCCTGGTCGAAAAGGTGCCGGCACGGGAGTAGGCCACGCGCCGGCACCTGGGCAACAGGTCTGCAACCGCTACCTCACCGTCCAGCGCCTGATCCCTCACCGGTTCCGGTCCGCCGCCACCTCGTAGTGGATGTTGCGCGCCTCGAAGAAGTTGACGATCTCCGGCACGTCCACCTCGGTGGCCATCCACTTGGCCGGGTTGGGCGTGCCGAAGTGGGGGCCCAGGCCGAGTTCGTCCAGGCGCCGGTCGGTCACGTACTCGACGTAGGCGTTGAGATAGTCGGCGCTGACGCCCAGGATGGGCCGCGGCAGCAGAGCGCGGTTGTAATCCCGCTCCAGCTCCACCGCCCGCAGGATCAGCCCCTTGACTTCCCGGGCGAAGGCCGGCGTCATCAGCTCGGGGTGCTCTTCCAAGAGCGCGGTGATCAGGTGGATCCCGAAGGACAGGTGCAGGCTCTCGTCCTTGAGCACCCAATCGACCAGGGTCGCCAGGCCCTTGAGCAGGTTGCGACGCCGGAAGGTGTAGGCGAACAGGAACCCGCCGTAGAAGAACACGCCCTCCAGCACGATGTAGTAGCCGATCAGGTTGCGCAGGAACGCCTGCCGCCCCTCCAGGGTCGACACGTCGGGGCGGACCAGCAGCTGGCGGGTCAGCTCCTGCTGGAACGCCTCCTTGGCGCGGATGGCCGGGACGTCGCGGTGGGCGGCGAAGACCCGCTCGCGGTCGACGGGCAGGGTCTTGAGCACGTACTCGAAGGCCATGGTGTGGTTGGCCTCTTCCCAGATCTGCCGCGCCAGGTAGAGACGGATCTCCGGCGGCGTCAGCAGCGGGTAGATGGACATCACCAGGTTGTGGGTGACCAGCGACTCCATCGGGTTGAAGAAGCCCAGCAGCAGCTCGACCGCCCGCCGCTCGTCGTCCGTAAGGCGCAGCTCCCAGTCGCGGACGTCGTCGGCCAGGGGGATCTCCTCGGGGAACCAGGTGTTGCGCTTACCCTGCTGGGCGTGGGCGTAGGCCCAGGGATACCGCAGCGGGAAGAGCTGGATGGGCTCCAGGGGGTCGCCGCCCAGCAGGCGATCCCCGGGGACGCGGTCGCCCGCCTCCCCCGCTGGGGCGTCACCAGGTCGCCGGCCGCCCGGCTGGCGTTGACCGTGGGGTGCACCGTCCGGCGGGCGGTCATCCAGCATGGGACGGCCCCCAGGCCCCTCCTCGGCCTGATGGTGATGAGCCGGTTGGTCGGCCGATGGGCGGATGATGGGCTCCACAGCCATCTCCTCCTTGCCTGTTCCGTTGGTGCCTTGCCAGGGGTGGTGCGATCGCGGTGCACCGGCGCCATCGCGCCCGCGTGGGGCTCGCTGGGTCACCGGCTCATTGGCACGACTCGCAGATCAGATCCGGATCTTCGGGACGAACGCGGCACGCCGCCTGCGGCAGGCCGTTCGCCCCGCGCCCGCCAAGGCGCCCGTCGGGGCGTCCGTCGAGGTCCGGGGGATCCCCTACCCCCTCACGCTCGGCAGCCGGCGCATCCACGGCGACCGGCGCTGGGACGCCGGTGGCTGCCGCGGCGCCAGCCGGGCCGGCTTCGGACCCGCCCGGGCGTGCCTCCCCGCCGCCCGGGTGGGATCCGGGTCGGGCCGGGCTGGTCTCCACCGCGCTCGGGTGGGTCCCGGCTCCGGTCACGCTCACGCTGGCGTGCACGCCACCCGGGCTGGCCCCCGCTCCGGCCGGTTCGTCCAGGTTCCAGCGCAGTTTGCGGCGCGCCTTGTTCACTCGCACCGTCGAGGGCTCCGCGTACATCCGCGGCGCCATGAAGAGGTAGTAGGTGGACTTCAGCCCCCGCCGCCAAGCTTCGAGATACACCCGCTCCATGGCCCCCAGGTCCCGGTCGGCCAGGAACAGGTTGCGGCTGATGCCCATGTCGACCCACTTCTGGGCGCGGGCCGCCACCTCCAGGTAAACCTCGGGCGGCACCTGGTACGCGGTGGGGTAGCGGCGGCGCACATCGGCGGGGATCTCGGCGATGGGCTGGAGGTCGCCGCGTTCCTCCACGATGCGGTCGCGGGCGGCCTCCCAGAGGCCCCGCCGCTCCAGCTCCTCCACCAGGACGCGGTTGATCTCGAGGAACTTGCCCGAGAGGGTCTGCCGGGAGAAGACGTTGGCGTAGGGCGGATCCAGGCTCGGCGTGGTCCCGGCGATCAGGCTGATGGTGGCGGTCGGGGCGACGGCCAGCACCGTGCCGTTGCGCATGCCCCGGCGCACCCGGTCCCGGACCGCATCCCAGTCGAGACGGGCCGTGCGGTCGACCGCCACGGGCTGTCCGCGCCCGGCCTCGAGATCCGCCAGGGTGTCCAGGGGCACCCGGCCGCGGGCCCAGCCGCTCTCGGCGAAGGCGGGGAAGGGGCCGCGTTCTTCCGCCAGGCGGCACGAGGCCAGGATGGCGTGGTAGCTGATGAACTCCAGCACCCGGTCGGCCAGCTCGGCCGCCTGGGGGTCGGCGTAGCCCCAGCCCAGGCGGTTGACCGCCTCGGCGAAGCCCATCACCCCCAGCCCCACCGGCCGGTGGCGCAGGTTGGAGCGGCGCGCCTTCTCGATCGGATAGAGGTTGAGGTCGATGACGTTGTCCAGCCCCCGCATGGCCACGGCCACCGTCTCGGCCAAGGCGCCCCAGTCGATGCCCTGCGGCCCCAGGTGCCGGGCCAGGTTGACGCTGGCCAGGTTGCACACCGCCACCTCGTCGGCGGTGGTGGGGAGGAAGACCTCGGTGCAGAGGTTGCTGGAGTGGATCACCCCCGGCAGCAGCGAGCGCAGGTTGCCGGCGTCCTTGAACACCAGCCAGGGGTGGCTGGTCTCCTGCAGGGTGGCCAGGATCTCCCGGAAGAGCTGGCGCGCGTCCACCCGCTTCCACGCCCGGCCGGGCAGCGCCCCGGCCTCGGCCTGGCGGATGCGCTCGGCGTAGGCCGCGGCGAAGGCTCGCCCCACCTTCTCGGGCAGCTCCGGCACGTAGGCCGGGTCGAACAGGTACCACGGCTCCCCGGTCTCCACGCGGCGCAGGAACTCGTCGGGGATCCAGAGGGCGGTGTTGACGCTGTGCGCCCGCAGGTACGGGTCGCCGCTGTTGCGCTTGAGGTCGAGGAAGGCCTCGATCTCCAGGTGCCAGGGCTCGAGGTACACCGCCAGCGTCCCCCGCCGGCGGCCACCCTGGTTCACCGCCTTGATCAGGGCGTCGTAGAAGTGGATGAACGGGATGACGCCCGACGACTCGCCGTTGATCCCCCGCACCGGCGATCCCGCCGCCCGCAGCCGCGTCACCGAGGCCCCGATGCCGCCGGCGTACTTGGCCAGCCGGCCGAAGTCACTGGCCGCCTCCAGGATGTGCTCCATGGAGTCGTGGACGTCGGCCAGGTAGCAGGACGAGAGCTGGTGGTGGGGCGTGCCGGCGTTGAACAGGGTCGGCGTGCTGGGCAGATAGCGGAAGGTCGACATGGCGTGGTAGAACCGGCGGGCCCAGGCCTCCCGCTGGCCGGGTTCCTCCGCCAGGGCCAGCCCCATGGCCACCCGCATGAAGAGGAACTGGGGCGTCTCCAGGCACCGGCGGCTCTCCGGCTCCCGCACCAGGTACCGGTCCATTAGGGTGACGAGGCCGATGAAGGGCAAGGTCTCGTCCCGCTCCGGGTCCAGGGCGGCCGCCAGCGCGTCGAGGTCGAAGGCCAGCAGCCGCTGGTCCAGGGCACCGCAGGCCACGCCCTTGCGGATGTAGGCCGGGAAGGCGGCCCGGTAGGCCGCCGGGGACGGGTCCGGTTCCCCCAGGACGAACCGGTAGAGCTGGCGCAGCCGCGCCCGCACCGCCACCCGTTCCATCCGCGGCTCCCGGTGCAGGTGCTGGGTGGCGGCCTGGACCAGGAGCTCCTCCAGTTCGGTGGCGGTCCCGGCGGGTTCGGTAGCCGTTCCGACGGGCGCGGTAGCGGTTCCGGCGGGCGCGGCGACGACGCCGGGCGATGCCAAACCGCCGGCGAGGGAGCCGACCGAGTCGGCTGGGGACGCGGCGAGGATCCCGGCCCCAGGAGAGCCGGCTGCCACCCACTTCAGATCGCGGCGCAGGATCTGCTCGAGGCGGGCCGCATCGGGTAGGCCGGCGGTCAGCCGGCGGAGGACGTCGTCCATGGGCTTCCTCCCCTCCCCTGGCGGTTCCGCCCCAGCGCCATCGGCGCGGCACGGAGGAGGGGAGGAGCCGGCGGGTGCCCCCGGCCCGCCCCGCCAGGCGATGGAGACCGGCGTGGATGCCGTCGGCTGGCGGGAGGGAAACGAAACCCGGCCCACGGGGGGCCGGGTTGCATGGCAAGGGAATGCCCGCGCTCGGCCCGCCCTCACCCCTCCGCGGGGGCGGAACGGAGGCGCGGTGTGGGTACTCGGGCTTCCGGCGCCGCCGTCCCCGGGCGCGGGTCGATGGCCTCGCACACCGGGCATCGATCCCGTGCACCGGTTCCGGCGCGCCGGTCACCGTTGCGGGACAGCGCCGGACTCTCACCGGTCTTCCCCCAGCGGGCCACCGGCGCCGCGGCCGGACCATGGCCCCGCCGCCGCGGTCGCCCTCGCGGACCGCCTGGGAGGACGGTCCCCGCCAGGATCCGCTCATCGGGAGCGCGATCCCCCGTCGGGGGCGATGCGCTCCGGTGGCCGCGCCCTGCCCTGTCGGACAGGCACCGCGCCGTGGCTGGGTCCTCGCCCTCGGGGGCGCAGCGCGGACCGCAGCCACATGCCAGATATGGAATTTTGTTCGACGCCATCCTACAACATGTTGTGTTCATTGGCCAAACCCGAAGGGCGGCCGCCATCGGCAGCTACGACCGGCGGCCGGCACAGGGCGGGCCGGGAGACGGACAAGCTCACCCGGACGACCCCGGCGCCTAGCGGCGCGCCATGGCGAACTCCCCAAGGGCCTGCGGGTCGTCGGATTGGAGGATGTCCACCCCCCAGCCCGCCAGCTCCCGCAGAACCGCGCGGCTCTCGCCGAAGCTGTGGACCGCGATCTGCGCCCGGTGGAGCAGGTAGACCTCCTCCGGCGCCAGGTGCTCGGCATCCACGCAGAAGACGTCCGCACCGGCCGACCGCGCCACCGCGACCGGGTCGATCAGCCGGGCCTGGCAGATGGCGCCCGTCATGATGTCGGGGGCCACCTCCTTGCACCACCGCAGCACGTAGTGGTCGAAGGACAGCAGCATCACCTGGTCGTGCATGTCCCGCTGCCGCACCAGCTCGACCACCCGCTCGCATAGGGCGGCGGCGTCGCGGCCGTACGGCTTGAGCTCGATCTGCAGGTACACCCGGCCCCGGGCCCAGTGGAGCACCTCCGCCAGGGTGGGGACGCGCTCCCCGCGGAACCGGCCGCCGAACCAGGCACCGGCGTCCAGCTGGCGCACCTCGTCCCACCGGGCCTCGGCCACCCTCCCCTTGCCGTTGGTGGTCCGGCGCAGGTCGGCGTCGTGGAAGACCACCACCTCGCCGTCGGCCGTCAGCTGCACGTCGAGCTCCACCATGTCGACCCCGGCCGCCACCGCCTCCCGGAAGGCGGACAGGGTGTTCTCCGGGGCCCGCGCGCGGCCGCCGCGATGGGCACAGGTCAGCGGCCGCTGCCGCTCGAGGGCCCACGCCAAGGACGGTAGACCGCGATCCATGGGAACCTGGACCAACCTCCGCCGCAAACTCCGCGGGCCGGCGCCATCCCGCCGGCCCGTGCGATGGACTGCCCCTTCCCCAGACGCCGCACAACGCCTGGGTCATGGTATTCCGCCGCTCCCTGGCGCATCGCCAGCGTCGGCACCCAGGGCGCCAGGCCCGCCCCTCGGCACGTCGACACCAAAGGCCCGCGGCCCCACCACCGGCCTCGTTGGCACCGTTGCCGGCGTCGTCGGCACCGCTGGCCCATGGCCCGACCATCCGCGGTCGCTCGCACCGCGTGACCGGACCCGCCCGACGTCGTCGCGTCCATCGGACCCCTAACGCCGCCCCCTGCTGCGGACACGCGGCCCGCGCCCGCTCTCTCGCCAGACAGTGTAGCGGCCGCCGTGCCAGCCGGGAAGCCCTCGCGCATGGGCCTTAAGAGGGCACGAGCGCGGTTCGGCGGGCAGGGCCGCCTCCCGGTTCGCCTGGCCGATCCGGTCCTCAAGAAGGTACGAGGCGCCGGCCCGCCTTCGGCGCGAGGGCCGTGAACAGGGGCTCGAGGGACCGGATGACCGCCCAGTCCCGGGCGGGGTACCGCGGGTAGAGGCCGTACCGGTCCAGCAGCACGGCCTGGACCCCCAGCTCACGGACGGGCAGGACATCGTTGAGCAAGTTGTCACCCACCACCAGCATCGAGTCGCGCGGAACGCCGGTGGTCTGCTCCAGCCATGGGATGATGCGTCGCCATCCTTGGGGCTTGCCGGCCTCGGTGACGCGGTGGCTGAAGGCTCCTTCGAGGCCGATGGCGCCCAGGATCGTTTCGGCGTGGCGCGCGGTCGCATTGGTCACCAGCACCCGGAGAGGCTCTGTCCCAAACCGCAGCGCCGTGGCCGTCGCCAACATCCACGCATCCCCGAGGGCCAGGTATCGGCCCGGCGCCCCGACATAGCCACCGGCGTCGGCGACCGGCCGCCACCGCGATGCCGACGTTCCCTCCCAACCGACCACCACGCCGGGTTCCAGCCGCGGGTGGCCTAGCAGGACGTCCTCGATCCGGTCGTAGATCCTTCCCATGCGCAGGCGCCGGTTCACGTCGGAGAACGGGAACGCCTCCCGCAGGAAGGCATCGCGAAGGGACTCGGGCAGGTGGGCCGCCAGCGCCCGCGTATACGCGACAGAGTACAGCAAGTCGTCGTACAGGGTGCCGTCAAGATCGAAGATCACCAGCCGTGCCCCACGGGGGTCCGCTCGGACTGGGGATGCCAGGTGCGTTCACCTCCTTCGGCTGCGCCCCCGTCGTGGTCCCACCCTCCTCTGCCCGCTCCCCGTCCCCACCTTACCGCGGCCGGCCGCCGCAGCCGTTAAGGGCCCATCAAGGCTTGGGGAAACTTCGGCAACACGGCGACGACCGTTCCTGTCGACAAAACGAAAGCTGCCGGCACCAGGCGGCCGACGGGCCCCCGGCACCGGCAGCCTTCGTCACGACGCCTTCAGCTTGCCGCCGACAGCTGCTGGGCGAACTGCTCGAAGAACCCCAGCGCCCCCGGATTGCTCATCGAATCCGGGTTCACCGCCTTCTCCCGCGGTACGCCCATGAGGATCTTCTTGATCGGCACCTCGAGCTTCTTGCCGTTCAGCGTCCGCGGCACCTCGGGGATCGCCACGATGTCGTCGGGCACGTGACGGGGCGAGAGGCTCTCCCGGATCCGCCGCTTGATGCGGTCGCGCAGCTCGTCGTCGAGTTCGACCCCTTCCCGCAGCACCACGAACAGCGGCATGTACGCCCCCCGGCCCGGCAGCTCGAGGTCGACCACCAGACTGTCCAGCACCTCGGGGATGTCCTCCACCACCCGGTAGATCTCGCTGGTGCCCATGCGGACGCCGTGGCGGTTGATGGTGGAATCCGACCGGCCGTAGATCACCACGCTGCCCCGGGACGTGATCTTGATCCAGTCGCCGTGGCGCCAGACGCCGGGGAACATCGCGAAATAGCTCTCCCGATACCGCTTGCCGTCGGGATCGTTCCAGAAGAACAGCGGCATGGACGGCATGGGCTGGGTGATCACCAGCTCGCCCACCTGGTCCACCACCGGCCGGCCCTCCTCGTCGAAGGCCTGTACGTCGGCCCCCAGGCAGCGGCACTGGATCTCGCCCGCGTGGACCGGCAGCAGCGGGCAGCCGCCCACAAAGGCCGTGCAGAGGTCTGTGCCGCCGCTCACCGAGGCCACCCACAGATCCCGCTTGACGTGGTCATAGAGCCACTGGAATCCCTCGGGCGAGAGGGGCGAGCCGGTGGACCCCACGCTCTTCAAGGCGCTGAGGTCGAAGTCCCGCCCGGGTTCGATGCCCGCCTTCATGCAGTTCGTGATGTAGGCGGCGCTGGTCCCGAACAGCGTCATCCCCGTCGCCTCGGCGAACCGCCACAGGGCGTTCATGTCGGGATAGCCCGGGCTGCCGTCGTACAGTAGCACCGTCGCCCCCACCAAAAGGCCGCTGATCAGGAAGTTCCACATCATCCAGCCCGTGGTGGTGAACCAGAAGAACCTGTCCCCCGGCCCGAGGTCGCTGTGGAGTGCCAGCATCTTGAGGTGTTCGAGGAGGATGCCGCCGTGCCCCTGGACGATGGGCTTGGGAAGGCCCGTGGTGCCCGAACTGTAGAGCACCCACAGCGGGTGGTCGAAGGGCACCTGCTCGAAGGTGAGCGGACCCCGCTGGCGCAGCAGGTCCGACCAGGGCAGGGTTCGTCCTGGGAAGAACCCCGCCCCTGCGACGCCACCCATCCCGGCGCCGCCCGCGGCACGGTCGTTCCCACCCATACCCGTGCCGCCGCTCTCGCGAACCTCTGCCGACGTCCCACCGCTGCCCCCCGAGGCCGCCAGGGCAGCGTGCACCGCCGAGCCGGTACGGCCCACGGTGGTGCCACCGCCGCGCCCGGTCCGGTCGGGATCCAGGTAGGGGATCAGGATGGTGGCCTCCAGGGTGGGAAGCTGCCGCTGGAGCTCCGCCACCACCGCCCGGCGATCGTAGTCGCGGCCGTTGTAGCGATAGCCGTCGACGGCGAAGAGGACCCTGGGCTCGATCTGCCGGAAGCGGTCGACCACGCTGGGCGCGCCGAAGTCGGGGGAGCAGCTGGACCAGATGGCGCCCAGGCTGGCCGTGGCCAGGAAGGCCACCAGGGCTTCGGGGATGTTGGGGACGTAGGCCACCACCCGGTCTCCGCGACCGACCCCCAGCGCCCGCAGCCCGGCGGCCACGGCCGCCACCTGGGCCGCCAGGTCGGACCAGGACAAGGTCGTGCGGGGCCGCAGCTCCGACTGGAAGATCACAGCCGGACTGGCAGGATCGACCCGCGGACCGCCCGCTGCGCCCGCCGTGGGGCCGGGGGACCGGGCGGCGTCCGCACCGCCGTCCGCCGCACCGCCGGCCACGGCCCGCAGGGCGTGCTCCGCGTAGTTCAGGCGGGCGCCCGGGAACCACCGGGCCCCCGGCATCTGCCGGCTGGCCAGGACCCTCTCGTAGGGCGCCGACGCCTGGACGTCGAAGTACTCCCAGAGGCTGCTCCAGAAGCCCTCGAGATCCCGGACCGACCACTGCCAGAGGGCGTCGTAGGTCTCGAAGCGCAAGCCCCGGCGCCGCGCCAGCCAATCCATGTAGTGGCGCATCCGGGACCGTCGCTGGAACTCGGCCGAGGGCGTCCAGAGCAGGGTCCCCTCCTGCACCGCCGCCATGACCCATCCCCCCTGTGGTAGGTCGTTGGGTGGAGCGGCCGGGACGGTCCCCGACCGCCCACGGCATGGGGTGGAACCCGCCGGCCGGCGCCGCATCTCCCTGGTGGTCGCGACGGGATCCGCCGCCCGAGGTGACGTGGTGGGAAACAGGTTCTCAGAGGCGGGAAGGGATCCCTGCCGGTGGGCCTCCGAACCGACGTCCGGCCGGCAAGGAGGCGTGTCCCGACCCCGTCGCATACCATGTAGAGGGTGAAGAGCGGGACAATCCCGAGGGCCTCCGAGGAGGGTTCGCCGACCATGGCCCCGTCGATGTTCGCAAAGGACCCCGCAGCCCGGCGGGCCGGCGGCAGCCCGGCTGCGGCCGGCGGCCGGCGGCAAACCGGTTCCACCGGCCGGGGCATGTCGGCGGAGCAGCTGGCCCGGCTGGGCGAGGTGGCATCCCGGCTGCCCCGGTACGTGAAGCTGGCCCGACTCATCCTAGGCCTCGGGCCCCAAGCCCAGGTGCCGGGCAGCGGCCGGGCACGCCGGTTCGTCCTGGCCGGCCTGGCCTATCTGTTCGCTCCCCTTGACCCGCTGCCCGGGTTCATCCCCGTCCTGGGCCAGTTGGACGACCTCCTGGTGGCCCTCTTCGCCCTGCGGCAGGCCCTGCGGTCCCTGCCCGCCCCCGTCCAGGCCCGGGTGTTACGCCAGGCCGGTCTCGATGGGGTCACCGTCGAGCACGACTGGCGCCTTGTCCGGGATGGGACCCGGGACGTGCTCGCGGCCACGGGACGCGGCGCATGGCACCTGGGCCGGAGGGGGACGGGGGCGCTGGTGCGGTTGGGCCTGCGGTTGGGCTCGCTGGCCGGCCGTGGCCTCGGCGGTCTGCTGCGCCGGGCCGGCACCCGCCTGCCAGCCGGGCAGAGGCCGGGCCGTCGCCGCTCCTGAAGGCCCGCAGCGGCACCCGCCATCCCGACCGTCCGCGGTGCCGGTGCCCGCGCCCCCGCCCAGCAACGACTAAGCGATGCGGACGAGGATCCGTCCCCGTACCCGCCCCGCCAGCACGTCGTCGAAGGCCTGGGGCAACTCGGTCAAGCCAACCTCCCGGTAGACCATCGCCTCCAGCGCCTCCGGCCGCAGGTCCCCCGCCAGGCGCTGCCAGATCCGCATCCGCAGCGGCATGGGGCAGTAGACGGAGTCGATGCCGAGCAGGCTCACCCCGCGCAGGATGAAGGGGAACACGGTGGTGTGCAGGTGGCTTCCGCCCGTCAGGCCCACCGCCGCCACGGCCCCGCCGTAGCGGGTGGTGCGGAGCACGTGGGCGAGGGTGTCACCGCCCACGGCGTCGATGGCCGCCGCCCACTGCTGCTTCTCCAGCGGCTTGCCGCCAGTCACCGCCACCTCGTCCCGCGGGATGACCCGGCTCGCTCCGAGCCGGCGCAGGTAGTCGACCGCCTCGGCCTTGCCGGTGCTGGCGACCACCTCGTAGCCGCGCCGGGCCAGGAGGGCCACCGCGATGGAGCCCACTCCGCCCGAGGCGCCGGTGACCAGCACCGGGCCCTGCCCCGGCGCCAGGCCGTGGTCTTCCAGGCGGTGGAGGGCCAGGGCCGCGGTGAACCCCGCGGTGCCCAGGATCATGGCCTCCCGCAGGTCGAGCCCCCGGGGCAGGGGCACGACCCAGCCGGCGGGCACCCGCGCGTACTGGGCGTAGCCGCCGTAGTGGCTGACCCCGAGCTCGTAACCCGTCACCAGGACCGGGTCGCCTGGGCGGAACCGCGGATCCGCCGACTCCACGACCTTCCCCGCCAGGTCGATGCCGGGCACCATCGGGTACGACCGCACCACCCGGCCGTCGGGCCGGCTGGCCAGGCCGTCCTTGTAGTTCACGCCGGAGTAGGCCACGCGGATCGTGACCTCGCCAGGGGGGAGGTCCGCCGCCGTCAGCGTGCGCACCCCTTGCCGCAGGGTGCCGTCGTCAAGCCGTTCCACGAGATACGCGGAAAAGGCGTCCGCCACCGTGGCCGTCATCCCCCTTCCCTCCCCCGACCCGCTGGGCGCTCCCGTCCCGGCCCGTCGGCTGCCCGTCGCGCCGGCTGCAGCCCGCCGCGTTCACGTCCATCGGCGCGGCCTCACACCTTGCCCTGTGCCCGTCGGCGGTGGTAGTCGGCGATGCCGTGGGCGCAGATGTCCAGGTCCAGCGCCACCGCCGGTTCCACCTCCGCCCACTGCAGGCCGTGGGCCTCGGCATCCCGGCGGATGTGCTCCGCCAGCCGGCGCCGGGTCTCCTGCGGACTCGCGGCCCGGCCGTCCACCACGCCGCAGGCGACGAACCGCGGCACCTGCTCCTCCATGCGCTGGATCACCTCGTCGGCGGTCAGTCCCGTCGCCCCGAAGTGGGACAGCAGCATGGCCGCCGGGCGCAGCGCCGGCAGGGAGCGGGCCGAGCGGAGCATGGCGTCAGGGTTGAACTGATTGGGCGCTGTCGAGGGCAGCAGGTAGTCGCGGCCGATGCGCCGGGAGAGGGCGGGGTACCGCACCCCGAGCTCGTCGCCGCTGAAGAGGACGCCCGTGGCCTCATCGAGGATCATGAACTGGTGACGCGCATGGCCGGGGGCGTCGATGAAGCGCAACCGGTGACCGCCGCCCAGGTCCAGGGTGCCGTCGGCCTCCGGCGCCAGGATGCGCTCGGCCGGCACCGGCTCGGGGAGGCCGAACAGCTCCTCCAGGCGCTGGCCGAAGACCATGCGGGCCCCCTCCACCAGCCGCGTGGGGTCCGCCAGGTGCCGGGCGCCGCGGGGGTGCACCACCACCCGGGCCCGCGGCAGGTACCGGGCCAGGGTGCCGGCACCGCCGGCGTGGTCCAGGTGGATGTGGGTCACGACGATGTACGCCACCTCGTCTCGCGGGATGCCCTGCTGCTCGAGGGCCTCGAGCCAGGCCTCGACGCCGGCCTTGCCGCCGGTCTCGATCACCGCCGGGTGGGGCGCGCGGATCAGATAGCCCGCCGTGCGCTCCGCCTGGCCCGCCTCCCGCAGGTCGACCAGCACCGTGTCGGCTGCGACCGACGCGTCCGCCTTCTGGGCCACGACCTCACCCCCTGCAACGGCCTCCCGGGGAGAGAATACGCGACCCATCGCCCGGTGCCTGCCTTGCGGTCCCGCGGCGCCGGAGTCCCTCAGCGCCTCGGCAGGCTCGTCGCATCCGTCGCGGCTTTTGCCCGCCTTGAGGCTCAGCGCGGCTCTGGAATCTCACCCTCTGGACGCTTCAGGACGAACCAGTAGAACCCGTGGGGCCCCAGGGTCAGGAAGTACGGCCGTCGCTCGATGGGGGGCAGGGTCGCGCCCCCGAAGGCGTCCTCGGGCAGGCAACCGGCATACGCTGCCAGGTCCAGCCGAACCCCCTGGACGAACCGCGAGAGGTTGGCGACCACCAGGATCGCCTGGTCTCCCAGACGGCGGACGAAGGCCAACACCCGGCGGTTGTCGCCGGCGATCAGCTCGAGGTCGCCGCGGCCAAAGGCGGGGAAGCGCTTGCGCACGGCGATGAGCCGCCGCAGCCAGTTGAGCAGCGAGTCGGGGCTGGCGAGCTGGGCCTCGACGTTCACGGCCTCGTAGTGGTAGGGCGGGTCGACCACCACCGGCGCGCACAGCCGCTGCGGGTTGGCGGTGGAGAAGCCCGCGTTGCGCCCCCCGCTCCACTGCATGGGGGTGCGCACGGCGTGGCGGTCGGGCAGGTAGATGTTGTCGCCCATGCCGATCTCGTCGCCGTAGTAGATGACGGGGGTGCCCGGCAGCGAGAACAGCAGGGCGTAGGCCAGCTCCAGGCGCCGCCGGTCGTTGCCCAGCAGGGGGGCCAGGCGGCGCCGGATGCCCAGGTTCACCCGCGCCTGCGGATCGGCGGCGTAGGCCTGCCACAACTCCTCCCGCTCCTCCGGCGACACCATCTCCAGCGTCAGCTCGTCGTGGTTGCGGAGGAACAGCGCCCACTGGCACGCCGGGGCGATGGCCGGTTCGTCCCGCAGGACCTGGAGGATGGGCGTCGCCTCCTCGCGGGCCAGGGCGAGGAACAGGCGCGGCATCAGGGGGAAGTGGAAGGCCATGTGGCACTCGTCGCCCTGGAGGTAGCGGGCGAGCTCCGCCGCCGGCTCGTTGGCCTCCGCCAGCAGCACCCGCTCGCCGTACCGCGCCTCGATGTACGCCCGCAGCTCCCGGACGAAGGCGTGGGTCTCGGGCAGCCCGGCGCAGGCCGTCCCCTCGCGCTCGAACAGGTAGGGCAGGGCGTCGAGGCGGAAGCCGTCGACCCCCAGCCGCAGCCAGAAGTCCACCACCTTCAGCATCGCCCGGCGCACCATGGGGTTGTCGTAGTTGAGATCGGGCTGGTGGGCGTAGAAGCGGTGCCAGTAGTAGGCCCGCGCCACCGGATCCCAGGTCCAGTTGTCCGCCTCGTAGTCGGGGAAGATCACCCGCACCCCGCGGTAGCGGTCCGGGCTGTCGCTCCAGACGTAGAAGTCGCGCCAGCGGCTGCCGGGCCGCGCGCGCCGGGCCCGTTGGAACCAGGGGTGCTGGGTGGACGTGTGGTTGAGCACCAGGTCGGTGATGACCCGCATGCCGCGGCGATGGGCCTCGGCCAGGAAGCGCTTGAAGTCGCCCAGGGTGCCGTAGGCGGGATGGACCGCGGTGTAGTCGGCGACGTCGTAGCCGTCGTCGGCCAGCGGCGAGGGGTAGAAGGGCAGGAGCCAGAGGGCGGTGACGCCCAGCTCCTGCAGGTAGTCGAGCTTCGCCGTCAGGCCGCGGAAGTCCCCCGTGCCGTCGCCGTTGCCGTCGAAGAAGGTGCGCACGTGCACCTCGTAGATGACCGCGTCCTTGTACCACAGGGTGGGTGGAACCGGCTGCCCCGCCGCCGCGTCGGCCGACGGCCGCCCGCGACCGGCGACCTCCTGCCGCGGCCGGATCGAGAGGACGGCGGACGGGTCCCCACCCCCTCCTCGCTCCGGCGGCTCCAAGGTCGCCGTGCCCGGGGCGGCGGGCTGCCCGCGACCTCCTTCTTGTGCGAGCCGGTCCGCCTCCTGCGCGAGGGGCGCGATGCCGTCAGCCCCTCCATCCCCGCTGGACCGCGGTGCCGCCTCCGACAAGGTGGCCAGGCCTTCGCCCTGGCGGCGGGCGTCCTCTCGCCTCGGCGCCTGCACGCAACCGGTCCCCCTCGACGGGTCGGTCCCGTCCATGCTGTCCGGGCCAACATGCTATGCAGGCACCTCGCGACCGGTCAAGGACCGCGACCGTGCCACGGTCGCCGACCTGCCCCTCTCCGGCGCCGGCACCGGCGCGCTCCCTGCCGTTTTCCGGCGCACGCGCCGCCGGGCACCGTCCCTCGCCGGCGCACCAGGCCGTGCCGGGGGCCGACCGCCCCCCGGCCGCGCACCCGGCCATGCCGTGGGCCGACCGTCCCCCGGCCGCGCACCCGGCCATGCCGTGGGCCAACCACCCCCGCCCGCGCACCCGGCGGTGCCGTGGGCCGTCCGTGCCTCGCCCGCGCACCAGGCCTTGGGCCGCCGGGGGTGGACGCCTCACTTCAGCGTCCAGCCCACCAGCCCCTTGACGTAGTAGCGCTGCAGCAGCGCGAAGACCAGCACCGGCACCGCCATGACCAGCACCGAGGCGGCGGAGAGCAGCCCCCAGTCCACGTGGAACTGCCCCCGCAACAGGGGGATGCGCTGGGTGGCCACCAGCAGGTCGGGCCGGTAGATCAGGATCAGCGCCAGGAAGAAGTCGTTCCACACCCAGGTGGACTGGAGCGCGGCCGCCGAGGCCAGGGCGGGCAGGCTCATGGGCAGGATCACCCGGACGAACACCTGCCAGCGGCTGGCCCCGTCCAGCAGTGCCGCCTCCTCGACCTCCCGCGGCAGGGTGGCGAAGTAGTTCCGGAAGAACATGATCATCCACGGCAGCGCCCAGGCGGTGTGGGCGAGCACCAGGCCCGTACGGGAGTTGATCAGCCCCGCGTCCCGCATCATGCGGAAGAGGGGCACCGCCACCATCTGCTGGGGGACCGCCAGCAGCAGGACCACCGCCAGCAGCAGGGGACGCCGGGCCCGGGATCGGGAGCGGAGCAGCCCGTACGCCGCCAGCGAGCCCAGGAGGAGCGGCAGCAGGGTGCCGGGGATCGCCACCAGCAGGGAGTTCCACAGGCCCTGACCGATGGCCGCCGTGGGGTGGTCCAGGGCGCGGGTGAAGTTGTCGACGCTCAGGGTCAGCGGCTGGAGGTGCCACCAGCCGTGCAGCAACTCCTCCTGCGGCCGCAGGGCGCTCATCGCCACCCCGGCGAAGGGGATCACCCAGATCAGGCCGAGCGCCCAGGCGACCCCATGGCGGAGCAGGCTGCCGACCGCTCGCCGGCGGAGGGGCCGAACCCCGCGTCGGGGCCGGGAGGCCGCCGGGGGGCGCCCGCCGTCCGGCGTCCGCGGTGCCGGCATGCGCCGCTCCGCCGCTTCCTGGCTCACGCGCGCTCCCCTCCTTCCGCGGTGCGCAGGAACCAGACGCCGATGGCCAGCGTGCTGAGGGTCAACAACGTGGCCACCGCCGCCGCCCGGTGGGGATCCAGGGAACGGAACCCGTAGAAGTACATCTGCAGCGCCAGGACCATGGTCGCCCCGCCGGGCCCGCCCTGGGTGGCCGTGTACACCAGGTCGAAGATCTTCAGCTCCCAGAGCACCGTCATCGCCACGATGACGGCCGTCACCGGCCGGAGGGCGGGCCAGGTGATGTGGCGGAAGCGCGCCCACCAGCCCGCGCCGTCGACGGCCGCCGCCTCGTAGTAGTCGCGGGGGATCGTGCCGAGGCCCGCCGCGTAGAGGACCATGGCGAAGCCGGCCCAGAGCCACACGGAGCCGAGCACCAGGGCGGGCAGCGCCAGTTGGGGATAGGCCGTCCACGTCCGGGCCAGGGCGTCGATGCCCAGGGCGGCGAACAGGGCGGGGACCACGCCGGCGTTCTCGTCGAACAGGAACCGCACCAGCACGCCGCCGACGATCAGCGGCGTCACCATGCCCAGGAAGACGAAGGCCCGCAGCAGCGCGGCTCCCCGCACCTCCCGCAGCACCAGGGCCAGGACGAGCCCGACCCCTACCGTCAGGGGGAGGTGGACGACGATCCACACCAGGTTGTGCAGCAGCGAGCCCCACGGCGGTGGTTGGCCGGGGAAGCGGCCGGGGGCATAGGTCTCCGGGTCCTGCAGCACGGCGGCGAAGTGCTGCAGGCCCGCCCATCCGCCGCCGGGGGCGAGGAACGCCAGGACCAGCGTCTCGACCGCCGGCACGACGACCAGCAGCAGCACCAGGGCGAGGGCCGGCGCGGCCAGCCACAAGGGGTCCCAGCCGCGCCGGCGCCGACGAGGGAGCGCTCCGTTCTCGGCCTTCGCCACGGACCGCTACCTCCCGCGCTCCTGCTCAAGGCGCTCGAGGACCCCCTGCCACTGGTCGGGCTGGACCCACAGGAGCTTGAGCTGGTCCCAGAAGGTGCGCTGCCAGTCGCCGCCGATGGCGTCGTCCAGGTCGGGCAGCAGCTCCACGCCCTCCAGCAGCTCCGCCACCTGCCGGTCCACATCGGGATGCGCATCGGCGGGCACGTCGGTGCGGTTCGACAGCTTGCCGCCCTGCTTGGCGCGTAGCTCCATGCCCTCGCGCCCGATCAGGAAGGCCAGCAGCTCCTTGGCCTTGTCGACCCGCGGGCTGTGGCGCGGGATGAAGGCGTAGTCCGTCGCCGCCACCATGCCCTTCGTCCCCGGCAAGGGGAACACGCCCAGATCCGAGGGGTCGTCCACCATGCCGGTCAGCCAGTTGCCCATGAAGTAGAGGCCGTACTCGCCCTGCCACCAGAGCTCCGCCGCCTGGGTCCAGTCCATGGGATCGCTGAAGTACTCCAGCGCCGGGACCAGGCGGTCGCGGAACACCGCCTGCACCTCGGGGTCGGTCCAGGCCACGCGCCCTTCGATCAGGCCGCGCTGCAGGTCGGGACCGCCGAAGGCGATGAGGAAGTGCTCCACCACGTCGGTCAGGGGCCAGCCGGTGCCGTCGCCGCTGACCACCGGGGCCTGGATGCCCTCGATCCGGTCCAGACGCTGGAGCAGGGCCATGAACTCCTCCCACGTCGTGGGCGGCTCGAGCCCGTGCTCGGCGAAGAACGACTTGCGGTACCAGAACCCCGGCTTGACGGTCAGGGCGTACGGCACCGCCACCACCTTTCCCTCGGCCTCCGCCGCCGGCATGCGGAAGGCGGAGGCCTCCGGCTCCCAGATGTCCTTGAGGTCGACGGCGTGATCGGCGTGCTCCTTGACCCACCAGTCCCACATGAAGATCACGTCGCCCGGCGCCGTGCCGGCCTCGAACTGCGCCGGCAGCACCTGGGCGAGATCCTCGGCGCGCTGGGTCTGGTAGCGGATCGTGACGCCAAGGCGCTTCTCCGCCTCTTGCAGCACGGGCAGGAACTGCTCCATCTCGGGACCCGCCCAGGGCCCGATGACCGTCAGTTCACCCCCGCCTTCCCCGGCGGCACCCTGCTGGTCGCCGGCGCCTGTGCCACCCCGGCCGCAGGCCGTCACCACGAGCGCGACCGCCGCCAGGATGGCCAGCCATCGCCAGATTCCCCGCATGTTACCACCTCCGGAGGGACTTGCCGAGGCGAAGGAGCACCCCCCAGGTCCTTTTACCACAAGCGGGCGGGAAGGCCTCTTCGCCCGGGGGGGCGCGTCGGCACGCGGAGGTCCGCGCCGGCGAGCCCGCGAGCTGACGGAATCCGCCGGAGGTCCCGGCCGCCGCGGGTCGTCGCAGCAGGAATCGACGCCGTTCCGTGCGAATCCGTTCCGTGCGAATGTTGCGATGGTGTGAAGCGCAGGTTGCGCCGATCGCAAGCTGCGACCGAGCGCAACCATAGTATGGAGGCTGCGCTGTCCGTCATGCGGCACCCCCGTCGATCATGCGGCACCCCGCCCATGGGGGATGCCGCCGGGAGGGGGCTCTGGAAAGCCCTCGGTCGGCGTCGGGCGCCGCGACGGTGAAGAGCGCAAGGCGGCAAGGTGAAGGGCGCACGGCGTCAAGCCGGCACGGCTGTCCAGGCGCTTCGCTCCGCATCGGCTTCGGCTTCGTCGACGCGGCCGCGGGGGTGCACGGAGTCGACGCGATCGCTGGAGTGCGCGTAGCGCCTCGGCGGCGAACCCTTACGGCAAGACCGCTTGCCTGCAGATGGGGGATGGGTGGATGGCACGGGTCCAGCTGGTGGAGGTGACCAAGCGCTTCGGTTCCACCGTCGCCGTCGACCGGGTGTCGCTGGACATCGCCGACGGCGAGTTCCTGGTGCTGGTGGGACCCTCGGGCTGCGGCAAGTCCACGCTCCTGCGGCTGATCGCGGGACTCGAGGACGTGACCGAGGGCGAGATCTACATCGACGATCGCAACGTCAACGACGTCCCGCCCAAGGATCGGGACGTGGCCATGGTCTTCCAGAACTACGCCCTCTACCCGCACATGACCGTCTACGACAACATGGCCTTCGGTCTGCGCATGCGCAAGGTCCCGCGGGACGAGATCGACCGGCGCGTCCGCCAGGCGGCGGAGACGCTGGGCCTCACCCACCTCCTGAAGCGCCGGCCGGCCCAGCTGTCCGGCGGTCAGCGCCAGCGCGTGGCCCTGGGGCGCGCCATCGTCCGCGATCCGAAGGTGTTCTTGATGGACGAACCCCTCTCCAACCTGGACGCCCAGCTGCGCGTGCAGATGCGCACGGAGCTGGCCCGCTTGCACCAGCGCCTGGGCACCACCACGATCTACGTCACCCACGACCAGGTGGAGGCCATGACCCTGGGCGACCGCATCGCCGTGCTCCGCGACGGCAAGCTGCAGCAGGTGGCCACGCCCCACGAGATCTACGCGCGTCCGGCCAACGTGTTCGTCGCCTCCTTCATCGGCTCGCCGCCGATGAACTTCGTCCGGGGACAGGTGGAGAGCCGGGAGGACGGCGTCTGGTTCACCGGCGAGGGCCTGACGTGCCGGCTGGAGGGCGAGCTGGCGGAGGCGGCCGCCGCGTACCTGCGCACGGGCGACGGGCTCGGATCCTCGGACGGCGACCGTGCGGGCGCGTCCGGCCAAGGGCGTCGCGACGCCATCCTGGGCGTCCGACCGGAGCACGTCCAGGCCCGCCTTGCGGACGAGGGGTCCGTCGCCGGGACGGGAGCCTCCGGGGGCGCAGCCGGCCAGGGTCCGCACCTGGTGGCCACCGTGGAGGTGGTGGAACCGCTGGGGGCGGAGACGTACGTCTACGTCACGGCCGGGTCCCTGGCCCTCACGGTCCGGGTCGACCCCCGCATGGTGTTGCGGCCGGGCGATCGGCTCGCCCTGACGCTGGAGACCGGCCACCTGCACCTGTTCGACGCCGCCACCGAGGCGTCGGTCTGGCAGCTGGCCGCAGCGGTGCCGGCGTAAGCCCTCCTTGCCGGCCGCGGCCCCGCAGGGCTGCGGCCCTCCGGGCGTTGCCGGGGTCACGTTTCCTCCGGCCCTGCCCCGGGACGGGTCGGGTCGCCGACGGGACGGGCGGGCGGCGCGGTGGGTTGCGCCGCGTCCGCGGGCGCCGGTGCGGGGCGCCACCCCGCGGCCGCCGGCCGGCCGTCGGCCGAGCCGGTGTCGCCGCGGGCGGGTTCGTCCGCACGGGAAGGGCCGCTGGAGCTGGAGCCACCGCGCGGGATGGTTCCGTCCACCCGTCCCGCAGGGCCGGACCGCCCTTCCGATGGCGCGTCGCCTGCGGCCGCGCCGGTCCGCTTCAGCGCCTCGTCCGCCGGCACGGGAGCCTTGCCCGCGGGCACAGGAGCCTCGCCTGTTCCCACGGAAGCTTGGCCTGTTGGTGCGGGAGCCTCGCCGCTCCGCACGCCCTCCAGGATCAGCAGACCCGCCAGCAGCAGGGTCACCAGGACGTGGGCGGTCAGGAGTACGCCTTCGGACACGCCGGCCAGCGCCTGGTGGACCACCCGGTCGTCCATCACCATCTCCACGGCGACCCACACCAGGATGGCGGCTCCGGCATAGACCAGCCACGGCCAGCGGTCCATCAGGCCGCTGAGGAGCGAGCTGCCCCAGACGATCAGGGGCACCGACAGCGCGAGGCCGGCGAGCAGGAGCCCCAGGTGGCCGCCTGAGACGCCCACCAGTGCCAGCACGTTGTCCAGGGACATCACCACGTCAGCCAGGATGATGGTCTGGACCGCCTCCCAGACGCTCCCGGCCGCGCGCACCTCCTCGGGACCGCCCCGGTCGTCGGTCACCAGCTTGCGGGCGATCCATAGCAGCAGAAGACCGCCCAGCGCCTGCAGGAGCGGGACGTGCAGCAACCAGGTGATGGCGGCCGCCAGCACCAGCCGCAGCGCCACGGCGCCGCCGGCGCCCAGCCAGATGGCCTGGCGGCGCAGCCGCCCCTGCAGCCGCCGCGCCGCCAGGGCGATGACCACCGCGTTGTCCCCGGCCAACAGCAGATCGACGAACACCAAGCCCAGGAACCGGGCAGCGGACTCCCAGCCCTCCGTCACCCCTCATGCCTCCTGTGGGGAACCGTCCGCCTGCGGGACGGGATGGGGAGAAGCCCTGCCACGCCCCTCGCCCGCGGCGCCTTGCGCCAGGGCCCGCGCCAGCAGCCCGGTGGTGGACAGGCCGGGTTCGGGCGGGACCAGCACCACCCGCGCCCCCACCTGGCGGGCCGGCTCGGCCTCGGGGAGGGTCTCGAGGCGGTAGTCGCCCCCTTTGACGTACCACTGCGGGCGCACCGCGCGGACGAGCCCGGCGGCGGTGTCCTCGGCGAAGACTACCACCCAGTCCACGCATTCCAGCGCCGCCACCAGCAGGGCTCGCTGGCGGGCCGGGACCACGGGCCGCCCGGGCCCCTTGAGCCGACGTACGCTGGCGTCGTCGTTGACCCCCACCACCAGGACGTCGCCCAGGGACCGGGCGTGCTCCAGGGTGCGCAGGTGGCCCACGTGGAGCCAGTCGAAGCAACCGTTGGTCAGGACCACCTGGGCCGCGGGCGGCAGGGCGTCCAGGTGCCGTCGCAGGGTGGCCAGGTCGACCACCTTCGTCGCGGCGGCCCGCGGGGCGGCGTTCATCCCGTGGCCCCTCCCGGCGCAGGGTGGGGCGTGCCGTGGGGGGCGTCCTGCAGCGGCCCGGCACCCGCGGCTGGGAGGGTCCCTGCATCGGCCGCCCCCACCCAGGCTTTCCAGGCCTCTTCCAGCTCTGCGGCCGTGACCGGCTCGGTGCCCGCCTTGCGGACGGCGAGGCTGCCGGCCAGGTTGGCGAGACGCGCTGCGCCCACCACGTCGAGCCCCGATCCCAGGGCCAGTGCCAGCACGGCGGCCACGGTGTCACCGGCCCCGGTGACGTCGTAGACGGCGGCCGGTCGCACCGCGGGGATGGCGATGGGCACGCCGTCGCCCGGATCGACCAGCATGCCCTCCGGTCCGCGGGTCACCACCAGGGCGCCGAAGCGCCCCCGCCCGCGGACGACGGCGGCGGCGCGGCCCAGGTCGTCAGCCGTCAGCGGGCGACCCCACACCTCGGCCAGCTCCTCCACGTTGGGCGTGGCCAGGGTGGCGCCGCGGAAGGCCAGCAGGCGGTGGCGGGAGTCGACCACCACGGGTCGGCCCCGTGCCCACCGCGCCAGGCGCGGCCAGAGGCGGGGCGCCAGGTCGCTCAGGCCGTAGTCCGCCACCACCACCGCATCCGCCGCGCGCACCGCCTCGCGCAGAGACCGGGCGAAGGCGGCCCAGGCGGCTTCCTCGGGGTCGTTGCCCGCGCCCTGGGGCGGGACCGAACCGGCCGCCCGGCCCGCGGAGGCGAGCCACGCCCCGAGCCCGAAGCCGGCTCCCGCCCGCTGCGGCAGCACGTCGAGGCGGAGGACCTGCTGGGCCGGCGCCGCCGGCGGTGCGGCGACGAAGCGAGCCTTGAGGGGCGTCTGCCATCCCCGGGGCACGGGGGCGGCCAGCACCTCGACGCCCGCGCGCCCCAGGGCATCGACCACGGCCCGTCCCCACGGGTCGTCGCCGAAGGGCCCCGCCAGGACCACCTGCCCGCCCAGGGCAGCCAGGCTGCGGGCGCAGTGGGCGGCGCCCCCCGGCATGATCTCCTGCCGGTCGTACTCCAGGATCAGCACGGGCGCCTCGCGCGAGATGCGCCGCGGCACCCCGTACACCCACAGGTCGGCCACCGGGTCGCCGACCACCAGCACGCGGCAGGGGCGGGCGCGGGTCCGCCAGACCGGGTATGGGGTGGAGCCGGCCTCCCGGGCACCGCCGCCCGCCGTGGCAGGCGCCGTCGCCACCCCCGACTCGGCCTGGCCGGCGGCACCGCCGGCCAGGGGCGCGGGTTGTCCCGGGTGACCCTGCCCGCCGTGGGCCGGCGGCGCCGACCGCCCGGCCCCGCCCGGTGCCACCGGCCGCTGACGGCGTACCCCCGTCATCCGCCGGCACCCCCGTCGCCGGCCGAACCACCGGTCGCCTCGGCGGCCGCCGGGCCAGGCGCCCCGGGCCGGCGGCCAGCGCCCAACAGCTCGCCGGCCGCCGCCACCACCGCCTCCACGCCGATGGTGGCCATCGCCTCGCAGCGACACTCCGCCGCCTGCAGGTAGGCGAGGGGGCCGTTGAGCCAGCGCACGCAGCGGCGGCCCCGCAGGCATGGGCCCACCAGCACCCGGTGCCGCGGGTCGAGGGGAGCGAAGTGCCGCGGCTCGGAGGGGCCGAAGAGGGCCACCACCGGCGTGCCCACGGCGACGGCCATGTGCAGGGGGCCGCTGTCGTTGCCCACCATGAGGTCGACCCGCTCCAACACCGCCGCCGTCTCCAGGAGGGCCAGGCGTCCCGTCAGGTCCAGCAGCGGTGCCCGCTGGACCCGCTCCCGGATGGCCGCCGCCAGCGGCACGTCGCCGGGGCCGCCGACCAGGACCACCCGGGCGCCGTAACGCTCCGCCAGGCGGTCCGCCAGCAGGGCGAACCGATCCACGGGCCAGCGCTTGGCGGGGAAGTGGTCGGCACCCGGGTGCAGGGCCACCACGGGCCCGTCCCCCGGCAGGCCGGCCAGCAGCGCCGCGGCGCGGCCGCGTTCGTCCGGACCGGTGACCAGCTCCATCTCCAATCCACAGGGCGCGCAACCGAGGCGCGCCACCACCTGGAGGCAGTACTCGATGGCGTGGAGCTCCCGGTCGGGCGCGGTGCCGCCGAGGGCGGCCAGGCGGCGCCAGGGCCAGCGCCAGGCGCGCTCGGTCCCCCCGTCATCCGCCCGGCCGAAGCGCCGGCGCAGGTGGACGGAACGGCCCACCGGGGTCCCGCCGAACTCTGCACCCCCACAGCCCTCCGTCGCCCCGCGTCCGTGCCGAGCCCACCACCCCTGGACCGCCGCGACCGGACCCGGCCCTGCCGGCGGTCCGACGAGTCGCCAGCGACGGCCGCCCGCCACCGGCAGCCGTCCCAGGGACGCCCGCAAACCCGTCCGTCGGTCGGCGGATCGCGCCGCACCCCTGGCGGGGGGCAGCCGACCGGGACGGCGGAAGCGGCCGAGACCATGGAAGCCCACCCGCACCCGGGCGCGGAAGAAGGGCGTCACCCAGCTGCCGAAGTGGGACAGGCCGACGCCGATGTCGAAGCGCCGGTCCAGCATCCGGACGGTGGACAGGGCCAGGTCCCAGGCGCCGGGGCAGGCCACCACCTCGTCCAGGTGCGGGTTGTGGCGCAACAGCGGCTCGTTGGCGGTCCAGCACAGCGCGGTGATGTGGGCGCGCGGGAAGTGCCGCCTCAGGGCACGCAGGGCCGGGGTGGCGAAGAGGGTGTCACCCAGCGGGCAAAGCAAAACGACCAGGATGTCGGGAGCCGCCCGGGTGCCGTCCGGTATCCCGTCGGCACCGGTGACGTCCCGGGAGGATGCCTGCGAGGATGCCGGCAGCGTCCGGCGCCCCGTCATCGGTGGCACCTCCAGAGCGATGGCTCGTCCGCACGACGTCGGGCCGGGGGGAAGGATCCCACCCCGGCCAGGCGCTCCCTACCATTTTAGCAGGGTTGCCGCCCGGCCATTTTCGCAGGGTTGGCGGGTTGGCCCCCGGCCACCGCGACGAGCGGGTCGCCACCGGGGAGGGGGCCACTGGCGATGTCCCGCGGACCGGGGCCGGCTGCGACGGACGGCCGCCGCCGGTGCCGCGGGCGAAGGCGGCGCCGCCCGTGACCACGACGGCGCCACCGCCAGCACCGCCCCGCGCGCCTGGCCGCCGGGTGAAGAGCCCGTGCGCGGTTGGCGAGCTGGCGCTGGACGGATGAACCGCTGGACGGAGCGACGCACGCTCCTGGACGGCACGACGCACGCTCCGGCTGCCGTCGCCGGTCGGGAGGCTGCACGCCGACCGGGGCAGGATCGAATGGGGAAGGCTCTGCCGCTCTGGGGAAGGTTGGGGGGAAGAACGAACCGGCTCGCAGCACGAACCGGACCCCGTGAGGCACGCCGCGTTGCGGGTGAGGACCGGGGGCGGGGCGGCCCGCCGGGTGTCCGGGCGGCCCCGCCCCGAGCTCCATGTCCCATGATAGGCGGACTCGCGCCGTCCAGCCACGGATCGGCGGCAAAGGGTGGCCCGGCGCCGGCCAGCGGCCGGCACCAGGGGGTCAGCGGCGGGCGGCACCGGCGTCCCGCGACCCGGGGCCCATCGAATCGATGGCGATGCCCTGTGCGATCGCCGCGGCCCGGCGGTGCAGACTGGAGACGGCGCACCCTAGACGGAGAGGAGCGGTGGGCATGGCCGGAGCGGTAGGCATGGCCGAGGGATCGCGAACGGACGCGACGGGCGGGTCGACGGCGTTCCGGCAGGCCGGCTGGCTCCTGCTGGTCGGCGGCGTCTTGGCGGCCGCCAGCACGGCCCTCCACCCGGTCACCCTGAACCCGCGCGATTCGGCGGCCGTGCTCGACGCGGTGCGCGCCAATTCGACGCGGTGGATCGCCGTCCACGTGACCCTCGGCGTCGGCGTCGCCGCGTGGTCGCTGGGGTGGTTCGCCGTCTACCAGGGGCTGCGGGACGCGGGCCGCGCCCGCTGGAGCGGGGCCGGCGCCATGCTGGCGGTGGCGGCGCTGGCCGTTTGGATCCCGCTGCTGGCCCTGGAGGCGGCGGGGCTACCGCTGATCGCCCGGGCCACGCCCCCGGGCCACAGTCCCCTGGGGTGGAACGCGGCCTGGCCGGCGACGCTGGCTGGCGGCTACGTGGCCACGGGGCTCTACTGGCTCGCCGGCATCGCGGCCGCGTGGGATCTGGCCGCGCCCCCGGCCGGCACCCCGGGGGGCGTCGCGACGTCCCCGGCTGCGGCCCCGGCGGGCTCCTCCCGCCCCGAGGCGGATGGCCCTGCGGGTGCCCGGCCGTTGCCGCCGGCCGACGCCGGCGGCAACGGCCGGCGGGAGCCACGCCGGCAGGGGGCGGGGGGTCCCGCCGTGCCCCTCGGGATCTCGCTGGCCGCGCTGCTGCCCGGCCTCCCGGGCATGGCCATCGCCTGGTTCATCCCGGCCGTCGCCGTGCCCGTGCTGCTGGCGACGCTGCTCCCGGGAGCCCTGTGGGCGCTGCTCCTCGCCTGGCGGATGGTCATGCGCCGCGGCGGGCCGCCCGGCGCGGTGCGGGGCCGCCCGCGGTGAGGCGCCCTCCCCTGAACCATCACTATCTGATTCAGACAGCCGATCCTTGCGGATCGGCGGTGCCGGTCTTCCCCGGCCATGAGCCGGTGCCGGCTTCCCGCTTCCTCTGGGAGCACCTGCCGGGCCGCAGGACTTCCGTCCCGTCCACGGGCGTTTTCCGTCTCCGGACCACTCCCCGCACGCGCTGTTCTCAGCCCCGATCGGGCGGGAAGGGACCCCCGGGCAGGCACCCGATCGCTGACCGATCCCAGGTCGCCCCCCTCGGTACCGGCCGCTCCGACCCCAGCCTGGCCGCCATCTCGCAGCCGGCAGCCACCCCATCCATTTCCGACTCGGAAGGGCAGACGCCCGGCAGGAACCCAGCCCCTGGGCAGCGAAAGAAACGAACACCAACGTACATTTTCGCATCTTATCGCACAGTCTATGTTACATGTGCGCACAAATGCGGGCTCCAGGCTGGACACAGGCCGGGCACCAAGGGGCCAACCCGAGGGCCCAGCCGGGGCTGCGGCCAGCACGCCGCCCGAGGGGCGACCGGCGGCGGGCACCAACGGGACGCGCGGGGCCGGCGGCGGGTCGGGGCCTGGTCTCGCGGTCGGTCGTGCACCCTGCGCGCGGCGATGCCGGCGGGGGTGACGGCTCGAGCGTCCAGGAGGCGGTGGGTCCGGTGCTCGCGGAAGAGCGGCGCCGTCAACTGCTGCAGTGGCTCGAGGAAGAGGGACGCATCCAGGTGACCGACGCCGCCCGACGGTTGGCCGTCTCGCCGATGACGGTGCGCCGCGACCTGGAACGGCTGGAGGCCGACGGGCTGCTGGTCCGTACCCGCGGCGGGGCGCTGCCGGTGGGCACCGCCACGCCCCGGGAGCTGCCCTACGCCTCCAAGCGCGCCCGGCAGGTCGAGGCGAAGCGCAAGATCGGCCGGCTGGCGGCGAGCCTGGTGCAAGCCGGGGAGACGGTGGTCCTCGATGCCGGTTCGACCACCCTGGAGATCGCCCGCCACCTGCCACCCCGGGTGGCGCTGAAGGTGGTCACCAACGACCTGCTCATCGCCCGGGAACTGGCGGACCGCGAGGACATCGACGTCTACGTGACCGGCGGGCTGGTGCGGCGGGGCGTCTACAGCCTGCAGGGACCCGAGACGGAGGCCTATCTGCGGGCGACCCACGTGGACCGCGCCTTCCTGGGCGCCGACGGCGTCGACGCCGTCTACGGCCTCTCGACCACCAACCGGCAAAAGGTCCCCGTCAAGCAGGCGATGCTCGCCGCCGCCGAGCACACCTACGTGGTCGCCGACCACACCAAGCTGGGCCGGCGCGCCTTCGCCCGGTTCGCAGCCGTCGGCGAAGTAGGCGCGTTGATCTGCGACGAGGAGGCCCGCACCGCGTGCCCGTCCCAGCTGGCAGCCCTGGAGGAGGCGGGACTCGCCATCCTGCTGGCGACGTGACGACGAGACCCGCCCGCGACGGGCATGACGGGTAGGGGGCGGCGCTCGCGGCGGGGAGGGGAAGGCCTTGGAACCAGGCGCAGGAGGGCCAGCCCACCGGGCAAAGGAGGGCCAGCATGTTTGGGCTCGTGGCCGACGACGTGACGGGAGCCAACGCCACCGCGGCCCGGGTGGCGGCCCGGACCGGCATCCCAGGTCGGGTGGTGCTGGATCCCGGGACGTGGACGGCACCGGCGGCAACGGATGACGCAGACCCCCTTGCAGCCGCGGCGGACGCCGAGCCGTCCCTGCACGTGGTCCCCACCCACTCCCGGACGGTGGAACCGGCCGAGGCCCGCCGGCGCGTGCGCACCGCGTTCCTCGGCCTGCGCCGGCGAGGATGTCGACGCTTCGGCAAGCGCATCGACAGCACCCTGCGCGGCAACCTGGGCGCCGAACTGGCGGGGGCCCTCGATGCCCTCCCCGGCCACCTGGCCGTGGTGGTCGCGGCCTTCCCCGCCTCCGGCCGGGCCACCGTCGCGGGTCGCCTGCGGATCCACGGCGTCCCCCTCTTGGACACCGAGGCGGCCCGGGACCCCGTCACGCCCGTCACCGACGACGACGTGGCCCGGCTGCTGGTCGCCCAGAGCGGGCTCGACGTCCGGTATCTCCCGCCCGGGCCCGCCGGGTACGGCGACGACCTGCCGGAGCGGCTGGCGAGGCTGCACGGCGCAGGGGTCCGCGCCGTGGTCCTCGACGCCACCACCGACGACGACGTCGAGACCCTGGCTGCCCTGGTCGCCCGCGCACCCGTGCCCGTGCTGGCGGTGGATCCCGGTCCGTTCTTCGCCGCCTGGCTCGCCCACCAGCCCGAGGTGGGCGCAGCCGGGGCGGGGACGCGGACCCCTCCCGCCCTGGCGGCCGCGACCAGCCCACCGCCGCTCCGGGAACGGGGCCCCTGGCTCGTGGTGGCGGGCAGCCTCACCACCCTGACGGACCGGCAGCTCGCCGCCCTCTGCCGCCGCTGGCCGGTGGCCCGTCTCCGTGCCCCGCTGGACCAGCTGCTGGCGGACCCGGAAGGCTGCGCCGCGACCCTGCTCCCGGCCGTGAACGCCGCCCTCGAGCGGTGGGGGCTGGCCGTCGTCGAGACGGATCGCCGGCAGGTGCTGGGCGGAACGCAGACCGGTGGGTCGGTGAGCGGTGGGGCCGCCCAGCGGGTGGCCCACGCCCTGGGACGGATGGCAGCCCAGCTGACGGAACGGCTGCCCCCGCTGGCCGGGCTCGTCCTGACGGGTGGCGACACCGCGGCGGCGGTGGCCACCGCCCTGGGGGCGGGCGGACTGCACATCACCAGCGAGCTGGCGCCCCTGGTGGCGGGCGGCTCGTTGGAAGGCGGCCGCCGGTCGGGGCTCGCCGTGATCACCAAGGGCGGGCTGGTCGGCGACGACCATCTGCTCATCCGGCTCCTGGAGCACCGGGTGGGTCGCGCCGATCCCGCCACGGCCCCCTCCCACGCCGGGGAGGGCGCGGACCGGTCGGACCCGCGCGCGGGGGCCGGTTCATCCGACCCGGGGGCCGGGCCGGTCCCTGGGAGATTGACGACGGAGGTGCAAGGCCGGTGAAGGTGGAGCCTCGGGACCCGGCAGTGGATGCGGAGCGGCCGCTGGTGGCTGTCACGCTGGGCGATCCGGCCGGCATCGGACCGGAGATCGTGGTCAAGGCCTTGACGGACCCGGAGGTCTACCGGGTGCTGCGGCCCGTGGTCATCGGCGACCGGGGGGCGGTCGAGCGGGCCCGCGCCCTGGTGCCGGACGCCCCCGCCGTGCGAATGGTGGCAGACCCTGCCGAGGGTGCCTACGCACCCGGCACCCTGGATCTGGTCGACCTGGCCAACGTGCCGGCCGACCTCCCCCTGGGAAGGGTGCAGGCGGCGGCGGGGCGCGCCGCCTACCAGTTCATCGAGCGGGCGGTCGCCTGGGCCCTCGCCGGCAAGGTCGACGCCGTCGCCACGGCCCCGATCCACAAGGAGGCCCTGCGGGCGGCGGGCGTGCCCCACATCGGCCACACGGAGATCTTCGCGGAGCTGACGGGCTCGCCCGAGCCCCTGACGATGTTCGAGGTGGCGGGCATCCGCATCTTCTTCCTGACGCGTCACGTCGCCCTGCGGGACGCCCTGGACCTGATCCGCAAGGACCGGATCGTCGCCACCGCCCGCGCGGCGTTGGCCCACCTCCGCGCCCTGGGCCTCGCCGAACCGCGGCTGGCCGTGGCGGCGCTCAATCCTCATGCCGGCGACGGAGGTCTGTTGGGCCGGGAGGAGATCGACGAGATCGCGCCGGCGGTGGAGGCCCTCCGTCGGGAGGGGCATCGGGTCGCGGGTCCCGTACCGGCCGACTCCGTGTTCCACCTGGCGCGACAGGGGGCCTTCGACGCGGTGCTGTCGCTCTATCACGACCAGGGCCACATCGCCGCCAAGAGCATGGACTTCGAGGGCACCGTCAGCGTGACCCTCGGCCTGCCGTTCATCCGGACGTCGGTGGACCACGGCACCGCCTTCGACATCGCCGGCACCGGCAAGGCCAACGCCGTGAGCATGAAGCGGGCGATCCTGACGGCCGGTGAACTGGCCCGGCGGTGGGCGACCCATGGCAGCGCCGCCCGGGCTGCGGCCGGTTCGACCGCCGTTGGCCCTACGGCCACCGTCGAGAGGGGAGGGTGATGGCCATGCTGTCGGACGGAGCGCAGATGGTGCTGGGCCTGGTCGTCGGGGTTTCGGCCCTCATCCTGATGATCCTGCGGACGAAGATCCACACCTTCCTGGCGCTGATCGCCGCCGCGGCCCTGACGGGCCTGGTCGGTGGCATGGCGCCCGGCGACCTGGCCCAGGCCATCACTCAGGGGTTCGGCAACACCCTGGGCAGCATCGGCATCGTCATCGGCTTCGGCGTGATGCTCGGGCGGATCCTGGAGGTCACGGGCGCCGCCCAGCGCATGGCGCTGACCTTCCTGCAGCTGTTCGGCCGCGGACGCGAGGAGTGGGCCCTGGGTGCCACCGGGGCCGTGGTGTCGATCCCGATTTTCTGCGACTCCGGGTTCGTCATCCTCTCGCCCTTGGCCCGGGCCCTGGCCCGGGAGGCCGGCAAGCCGGCCCTGGGACTGGGCGTCGCGCTGGCAGCCGGCCTCATGGCGACCCACCACCTGGTTCCGCCCACGCCAGGTCCCCTGGCGGCGGCCGGCACCTTCGGGGTGGACCTCGGGCTGATGATCTTCTGGGGGCTGGTGATCGCCGTCCCCGTGTACCTCGTGACGATGCTGTACGCCCGCTGGCTGGGCCGCTGGGCAGCCACCCGGGGCATCACCCTGGAGGCCGGCCCGCGGCATGACCCCACCACCGCCGGGAGCGGGGCGCGGGCGCAGCACGGGGCTACCGCAGGGCCTTCCGCGGCCGGACCGGCGGGGCTGCCGCCCATCACCGGGGGCTCCGAGGTCAGCGCGGCCGTGAACCGCGGCACCCTGGCCGGTGGTGCGGCCGGGGCGGGAACCGCCGGCGCCGGGAGCCTCGGCGGGACAGGGGATCCGGACGAGCTGCCCAGCGCTTGGCGTGCCTTCGCACCCATCCTGGTCCCCGTCCTGTTGATCTTCCTCAACACCACCCTGTCGGCGATGGGCGCCCAGGGACCGGTGGCGGCGTACCTGATCTTCCTGGGCAACCCCGTGATCGCCGTGGCCATCGGTCTCTTGCTGGCGGTGTACGGTCTGATGGGTCGCGCCTCGCGGGACGAGGTGCTGCAGCGCGTGGAGGAAGGGGTGGCTTCGGCCGGGATCATCATCCTGGTGACCGGCGCGGGAGGCGCGCTCGGCAACGTGCTGCGGGCCAGCGGCACAGGCGACTTCATCGCCCAGCAGATCGCCCAGATGCCGCTGCCGCCGCTGCTGCTGCCCTTCCTGGTCGCCACCCTCGTCCGCCTGGTCCAGGGGAGCGGCACCGTCGCCATGGTGACGGCCGCGTCCATCACCGCACCGATCCTGGCCTCCCTGGACGTGGCGCCGGTGATGGCGGCCCAGGCGGCGGCCGTGGGATCGATGGTGTTCTCGTACTTCAACGACAGCTACTTCTGGGTCATCAACCGCACCCTGGGCATCACCGACGTCAAGACCCAGCTCCTCACCTGGTCCGTGCCGTCGACCCTGGGCTGGCTCACCGGCTTGCTGGCGCTGCTGGTGGTCAACGGCCTGTTCTTCTGATCTGAGCATCCTGTTCCCCGGACGAACGGCGCCCGGCGCGGGTCGCCGGTAGAACGGCCGGCGGGGCGGGTCTCCCCCGGAGACCCGCCCCGCCGCATCCTGGGGTCACGCCGGCGGGCGTCCGGCGCCGGCAGCCCTTGGCCCGTCCGGCGGCGACCCGCGGCCGGTTCCGGCCCCGACGCCGACGGGAGATCCGGCGAGCGCCCGCCCTGGCCAGCGGCCGGCGGCTAGGGCGGCCGCCGGCAACCCACCCGCAGGCCACCGCGATCCCCGCGACCGGCCGGTGGCGTCGCCGCACGGTGGACGCCGGTTCCCCTCACACCCGCGCGTACGCAGAGGGCGTGGCGTACGCGTGGTGGGTACCCGCCACCCGGGAGCCCGGGTGCTGGCCGTAGCCGGCCTGGTGATCGGCCGGGTGGGCGAAGGACGAACCGGCGTACCCGCCGCCCTGTCCCGCCGCCGTCGCCGCGGCCATCCCGGCGGGGGCGGCCACCCGGTTGGCCGGCGCCAGCCCCTGGGCCGCCACCGCCTGGCCCACCTGCACCAACTGGCCGAGCTTCTGCACGTATTCCTGCGCCGCCTGCGGGTCGATCCGCGGCGAGGCGTACACCTGGTGCTGCTCCAGCCAGCGGTAGTGGTCCATGGCCATCTGCAGGTGCTGGCCCGCCAGCTGGTAGAGGTAGGAGCGGGCCGGCTCCGCGCACTCGGTGGCCCCCCAGATGCACTGGACGGCGAAGGTCTTGCACATCCGCAGGCAGTCGGAGGCCAGGGCGATGTCCAGGGGCTGGGCCTGCACGCCCGCCGGGTGGAACTGATTCGTCCCGTGGATCGGCGGGTTCGTCCCGTAGCCGGCCGTCTGGGCCTGCCAGGTCGCCCCGGCGCCCGGGCCGGCCTGCCACTGGGCCTGGTACGGGCTTTGCCACGAAGCCGCCCCCTGCCACTGCCAGGTGCCGGCGGTCCCCTGGCCGTACGGATGGGCGGTCTGGCCGTACACGCCGGCATGCGCGCCGTAGGACCCTTCCTGTAGGAAGCTCATGAGCCGCTGGGCGGCCTGCTGGAACGCGCCGGCGTGCCGCTCGATGGTCTGCCGCAGCGAGGCGTCCTGGCAGGACGACGCCAGGGCGCGCAGCTTCGCGCCGGCCACCGCGTGGTCCCGGCAGAGCTCCCAGAGCTCGGCCGCCTGGTGTTGCGCCATCTGGGGCATGGGCACCCCTCCTCGCGGGATGTGACGTCTGCAGGCATGGCCTGCGGCCCGCGATCCTGCCGCGGCGGGGACGCCGCACCAGCGGGCGGGCCCGCGCCCGCCGGGGCACCGTCGCCCGCATCGCCCGGGGCGGCCGATGCCAACGCAGCGCGCTCCGTCCCCGGCCGGATCGGGACCGTGGCCGCCCCTAGTATGCGTCCGGCCGCCAGGGAGGAACCGGCATGAGGCCAAGGGGTCGAAGGGGGCCGACGAACGCCCGTGGGGTGGTATGATGGAGGCGACTCACGCCGTCGGGCGGACGCCGGGGAGGTCGGGACGTGCCCCTGTTGCCCCTCTTGCTGTTCTTCCTGCTCTCGCTGCCGATGCTGTTCTTCTTCACCTATGCCCAGGTGGCGGCGCTGTCCTTCGCACGCCTCGGCCTCAGCCCGGGCGGCGCGTTCCTGCTCTTCACCCTCTCGCTGATCGGCAGCGGCATCAACGTGCCCATCCGGCGCCAGCGGGTGCCCGTGGACCCGCCGCCGGTGCCGCCCATCGCCTTCTTCTGGCTCTTCCCGATGGTCCAGCCGCCGCGGGTGGCGGAGCGCGTCCTGGCCATCAACGTCGGCGGTGCGGTGATCCCGGCGCTGTTCAGCCTCTACCTGCTCGGCGCCGGCCGCGCGCCCCTGGCGGCCGCCGTCCTGGCCACCGTCCTGGTGGCGGCGGTGGCCAAGGCCCTGGCCCGCCCCGTGCCCGGCCGCGGCATCGTGCTGCCCGCCTTCATCCCGCCGCTGGCGGCGGCCGTGATCGCCCTCCTGGTGGCGCCGCCCGGCAGCCGTGCGGCCGTGGCGTACGTATCCGGAACCCTGGGCACGCTGATCGGCGCCGACCTGCTCAACCTGCGGGCGCTGGACCGCATGGGTCCGGGCATGCTGAGCATCGGCGGGGCCGGGGTGTTCGACGGCATCTTCCTGGTGGGCGTGCTGGCCGCCTTCCTGGCGTGACGAACGCGGCCTCCCGCGACGGCCATGGCCCGGCCATGGCCGCGCGGCCCCCCGCGCCATCGCCCGCGAGCGGGCCGGACGAACCCGGCTGGGCGCGCCGCCGGCGGGGACGGGGGCGAACCGGCCGGCCGCGACGCGCCGACGCCCGGGGGTGCGCCGCGCCTCCCCATTTAAGCCGGATCCCCCCGCAAGGGATGGGAGCGGGGCGGAGCCACGGGTCGCGCCGCCCGGCCGGGCCGGCGGGGGAAGGGGGCGGTCCACGATGCGGGTGCGCTACGTGGTGACGACGGCCGACGAGGGCCAACGGCTCCATCGCCTGGCCCGCCGCTGGCTGCGCGACGTGCCGCTGAGCGCCGTCTTCCGCCTGCTCCGTCAGGGGCGGATCACCGTCAACGGCCGGCGCGCACCCCACAACGCCGTGGTGCGGGCGGGCGACGTCATCGAGGCGGAGCTGGACGCGACCCCATCGCCGAGCCGGCCGCCCGTCGCGTCCCCTCGGGTCCCGCGCGGACGACCGGATCCGCCCGAGGCTGGCTCGATGGCGCCCTTGCGGCAGGCGGGCCCGCCGCGCCGTCCCGACGCGCCGACCATCGCCCGCCCTGGCCGGCTGGGGCCAGGACCGGCAGGGGATCGGACCCCGGCCATCGTCTACGAGGACCCCGACATCCTCGTCGTCCACAAGCCGGCAGGACTCCTCACGCACGGGGCGGACCACGCCCGCCGCCAGGAGCCGACCCTGGTGGACTGGGTGCGGGAGGAGCTGGCGCGCCGGGGGGCGCTGCCGCAGGGCAGCCTCTTCCAGCCCTCGCCCGCCCACCGGCTGGACCGGAACACCTCGGGGCTTGTCGCCTTCGGCAAGACGCGCCGGGGTGCGGCCCGCCTCGCGGCCTGGCTCCGCAGCCGCCAGGCGGTCAAGGAGTACGTGGCGGTGGTCTCGGGTCGCCCGCCGGAAGGCCTCGTCCACCACCGCCTGCGGCGGGATCGGCAGCGGCGGCTGACCCTAGCCCTGGAGCCATCGCCGCGGCCTGGGGCGGCGGGGACCGCGCCGCCCCAGGCCGCGGCCCCCCGGGCCGCAGCGCCCCGGGCCGGGTCCGCGGACGGCGGACCCGGCCCGGGGGCCTGGGATGCCCACCGGGCCGGCCATGGGGGGCGGTCCGCCGCCGGGCAGTGGGCCGGGGCCCCGGCGGGCTCGGGCGGCGCCCAAGGGGGCCGCGGCGCCCGGCCTGACGGGGACGCGGGCCATGACGCGGGGGCGCAAGCGGCCCCCCTCCATGACGCCGGGGCGCAAGAGGCCGCCCTCCGGGACGCCGAGACCCGGGAGGCCTCGCTCCGGGTGCGGGTCCTGGACTCGCGGCACGGCTTCAGCCTGTGCCGCATCCAGCTGCTGACGGGCCGGAGCCACCAGATCCGCGCCCAGCTGGCGGCGACGGGTCATCCCCTGGCGGGCGACGCGAAGTACGGCGGCCCCCGCGTGGAGGGGCTCCACCGGCCCGCCCTGCACGGCTACCGGCTGGTTCTTCCGAACGGGGTCGACGTGGTGGCGCCCCTGCCCGCCGACCTCACGCGGCTCTGCCGGCGGCTGGGGCTCTCGTTGCGGGGCATCCGCACAGAGGGCTAGGGCGTCTCCGCCTCGCTGCGGCGTTGCGCCGGTCGCCGCGACGTCTCCCAGAAGGTGCCTGCTTCCCCGCGCCGTGGCTCGAGGTGGATCCTCGGCGTCGGGGCTTCCCGGGGCGATGGGCATCGTCCGCGCTACGGCGGTGGGCCGCTGCCGACGAGCCCCTCCCACCGAGGGGCCGCCGGACGGCGGTCGCCGAGCGGCGCGGCCGGACGGGCGTCGGTCATGCCCCTTCCTGATGGGGATCGACGGGTCCCTGCCACCGGCCCTCGTTCCGCAGCCGGCGCCGGTACTGGCGCACCGCCTCCTTCAGCGTGCTCAAGGCGAGGGTGGCACAGCGGGGCCGGGTGGCCAGGGCCGATTCGCCGACGAACTGCTTCATGTCCTCGCCCCGCAGGTCGAGGACCTGGTCCATGGTGAGCCCCTCGTCGACCACCTTCTGGAGCAGCATGGACGCCGCCGCCTGGCTGACGTTGCAGCCGCTGCCCTCGAACCGGACGTCGGCGATGCCGTGGCCGTCGCCGGTGCCCTTGAGGTAGATGTGCACCACGTCCCCGCACCCCGGGTTGCCGCCCGAGACCGTGACGTCCGCGTCCTGCAGCCGGCCGCGCATCCGCGGGTTGCGGGCCTCCTCGATCAGGATCTGGATCAGCGTCTCCCGGTCCCACTCCACCGTTGCGTCCCCCCTGGCGCGATCCCTTTTACTTTATCACGGGTGCTCGGGGGTGCGACGGGGGGTGCGACCCGCCCCCCGGCGGCCGCCGCCTCGGTCTGCCGCCTCGACCCCGGGATCGCGGGGACACGGGCGGCAGCCGGCGCCGCGGCCGGTTCGTCCGCGAAGAACGGCGCCATCCTGGTTGCTGGTCCGGCTTTCTTTAGCTTACAATCCCGTTTAGGTAACTCAGTATTCCCGAGGAGGGGTTGCCGTGTCGGAGGCGGTGGAGAAGGTCTTCCAGGAGCGGGGCTACGCCCACCCCGAGGTGCTGGTCAGCACCCAATGGGTGGCGGATCACCTGGACGAGCTGACCGACCCCAACAGCACCAAGTACCGCCTGGTGGAAGCCGACGAGGACGTGACCCTCTACGACGCCGGCCACATCCCGGGGGCCGTCAAGATCGACTGGCAGACGGACCTGCAGGACCCCGTGGTGCGCGACTACCTCTCGCCCGAGCAGTTCGCCAGGCTGATGTCCGAGAAGGGGATCGACAACGACACCACGGTGATCTTCTACGGCGACAAGAACAACTGGTGGGCGGCCTACACCTTCTGGGTCTTCCAGCTCTTCGGGCACAAGAACCTGAAGATCATGGACGGCGGCCGCGCCAAGTGGGAGGCCGAGGGCCGGCCCCTGACCAAGGAGGTCCCGCGCTTCCCCAAGACCGACTACAAGGCGGTCACCCGCTACGACCCGTACATCCGCGCCTTCAAGGAGGACGTGTTCCGCCACATCGAGTTCGGCAAGCCGCTGATCGACGTGCGCTCGCCGGAGGAGTACTCCGGGAAGCTCTTGCACATGGAGAACTACCCGCAGGAGGGCGCGCAGCGGGGCGGCCACATCAAGGGCGCCAAGAACGTGCCCTGGGCGAAGGCCGTGAACCCCGACGGCACCTTCAAGTCCGCCGACCAGCTGCGCAAGATCTATCTGGAGGAACAGGGCCTCAAGCCCGACGACGACATCATCGTCTACTGCCGGATCGGCGAGCGCTCCTCCCACACCTGGTTCGCGCTCAAGTACCTGCTGGGGTTCGAGCGCGTCCGCAACTACGACGGCTCCTGGACCGAGTGGGGCAACCTGGTGCGGGCGCCCATCGAGCGGTGAGGGGTGCCCCCTGGCCGACGGGCACGCTTCGGCCGTGGTAGCGATCGCTCGGCCGGTGGCGCCCGCCGCGCCGCCGGCCGCTCCAGCGGAAGTGTCCGCCCATCGCTGACGCAGCGCCCTTCGAAACAGGAGGTCGACACCTTCGACGCCGGACCGAGCGGGCGGTCCGCTCCGGATCCGCCCCGCGGCCCGGCGTCGCGTCGTCCCCCGGTCTCTGCGCGGTCCAGGGGTCCGTCCCGCTGCCATCCTGCTCCTGCCATCCGTGCCACCCCGTGACGCGGCACGTCCCACCCCCTGACGCGGCACGTCCCACCCGCGGCACGCGAATCGCTCCCGTGCCGCCGACTTGCCCGCGCCGGCGTCGACCGGGAGACGTTGCGGCGCTGGCGGGACGGCGGTGCGGGGGGTCTCTCTGCATGGCGCCGACGGCGCCGCCTCATGCTAACCCTGCCTAACCCCTGCGGACCCGGAGCGCGACCGGCGGGCCATCCCGCCCCCTGCGCTCCACGAGGAGGGACCCCACCGTGATCCGACGCCTCGCCCCCGGCTCCCGCCGTACGCCGCCCGATGGCAACGCGGCCATGCCGTGCCGCGATCCCATGGCGTCGCCCCGCACCGCCCCGACGACGCCCGGCCTGACCCCGACCCAGGGCGGGCCGGCGTCGCCGCGTCCCCGCCGACCGACCGCCCTCGCGGCGGTGCGCCTCCTGGCCCTGGTGGTGACCGCCACCGTCACCGTGGCGGCCGGCGGCTGCACCCCCGCCGCCAAGCCCGGCCCGACCGAGAACCGGCGGATGATCACGTCCCTGGCCAGCGACCCCCAGGTGCAGCAGGCCTTCGCCCGCGGACGGGGGGAGGTGATCGCCCGCGATGCGGAGGCCCGTCGGACGATCCTGGCCCAGGTGGTGCGCGAGCAGCGCCGCATCCTGGACGAACCGGCGGTCCGCGACGACGCCCTGCGGGTGAACGCCGACCTCACCCGGGCAACCGCCACCGCGCGGGAGACCCGGCCCGCGATGTTGGAGAACACGGTGGACCTGCTGGAGGGCATCCCCGACGATCCGGAGCTCCGCCGCCGCATGGTCGCCGTCATGCGGAGGCTCCTCCAGGACCCCGCCATCCGTGCCGACCTCGTCGCCCTGATCCAGTCGACGATGGCCCAGTCGGGCGGCTCGGGCGGCGGTGCGGCCGGTGGGAGCGGGGGCGGTGCCGGCGCCGGGGCTGGCGGCGGTTCCGGCGGCACCACCACCGGCAGCGGTGGTGACCGCGGCGCAGCGGCGGGCGGCCCCGCAGGGAGCGGAAGCGCCGGTGGTGCAGGCGCCGGGCGTTGATCGCACCCGGCGCCCCCGCACCCCAGCCCCGGCGGCCGGCGCGGTGCCGCGCCCGGCGCGCCGCGAACCGGCCCCACCCCGGGGACCGGACGGCGCCCGCAATGACCCTTGGCGCGCCTCGGCGCCCCGTGGCGCCGTCGGCCTCTCCGACCATCGGACGGCGAACGTCGGGGAACGTCCGGCGAACGTCGGGGAACGTCGATGCGACCGGCGCGGTCCGCGCCGGTCGCCGAAGCCGGCCACGCGGTCCGTCCGGGAGTCCGGCCACGTGGTCCATCCGGCGGCCGCCGGTCGCCGCCGGCGCCCGGCGGCCGCCGGCGCCCGTCAGCGACGCTCCACGGCCTCGGGGGCCTGCTCGCCCGCCGCCTTCGACCCGGCCGCTGCGGCCACCCCGGCCTCCCCGAGGCCGGGTTCGTCCCGCAACAGCCCACAGGCCTCCTTCACCTCGGCCATGGTCTCGCGGGCGATGGCGCGGGCGCGACGGATGCCATCGCGCAGGACGCGATCGAGATAGGCCGGGTCGTTCTCCAGCTCCGCGCGGCGTCGGCGGAAGGGCTCCAAGCTGCGGATGATGGCGTCCGCCAGGGTCCGCTTCAGGTTCACGTAACGCAGCGTGCCCGCGTCGTACTCGGCCCGCAGCGAGCGGTACTCCTCCTCGGTGCCGAAGATCTTCAGCAGCTGGAAGAGGTTGGCCACGCCCGGGCTCATCCGTTCGCCGCTGGGCCCGGTGTCGGTGACCGCCTTCATGATCTTGTCGCGGATCGCCTCCGGCGGGTCGGAGAGGGCGATCAAGCTGCGCGGGCCCAGGGTCTTGCTCATCTTCTTCTCGGGGTCGGTCAGGCTCATGATGCGCGCCGTCTCCTGCGCCACCAGCGCCTGGGGCTCGGGGAAGATCTTGACCCCGAACAGGTGGTGGAACCGGCGCACGATCTCGCGGGTGAGCTCGAGGTGCGGCAGCTGGTCCTCGCCCACGGGGACGACCTCGGCCTTGTATAGCACGATGTCGGCGGCCATGAGCACGCCGTAGGAGAGAAGGCCCAGGTGGACGTAGTCCGGGTGTTGCTCGGCCTTCTCCTTGAAGGTGGGCACCCGCTCCAGCCACGCGATCGGGGTCACCGTGCCCAGGATCCACGCCAGCTCCGTGTGCTCGGGCACGGCGGACTGGACCATCAGGATCGAGCGCTCCGGGTCGACGCCCGCAGCCAGGTAGTCGATGAGCAGCTCGCGGACGTTGGCGCGCATCTCCGCCGGATGGTACGGCGTGGTCATGCCGTGGTAGTCGACGATGGCGTAGATGCACTCGTACCGGTCCTGGAGCTGGATCCAGCTCTTGATCGCCCCGAGGTAGTTGCCCAGGTGGATCGGCCCCGTGGGCCGGATGCCGCTGAAGACCCGCTTCCGCCCCACCGTTCGCGCCCTCCCGTCGCCCAAGGCTCGACCCAGGTCGCCGACTCGCAGCCGGGTGCCGAACGATCGCAACCGGTGCGTCCTCCATCTTACTCGTTGCGCCGGACCGTGTCGACCGGCAGCGCCGCGGGCGGCCTCACGGCCTCCGGCCCCCGGCCCTCGACCCCCGTCGGCTCCCCCCAGGCCTACCGTCCCGCCATCGCGCATACCGTGGAGTGCCATGACCGCGCACCGGGGACCAGCCTACGCGGCCGCTCCACCGGCGCCCGGCCCCTGGACCGTGGCCGCCACCTTCATCGGCACGGTGGTGGGAGCCGGCTTCGCGTCCGGCCAGGAGATCCTGTCGTTCTTCACCCTGTACGGCTGGCCGGGCACCGCCGGCATCGTGCTGGTGGCGGCGGCCTTCGCCGCGGGGGGACGGTGGTGGCTGGAGCTGGGCGCCCGCACCCGCGCCCCCTCGTATCGGGAGGCCCTGGCGCTGGCGGCGGGACCGTGGGCCGGCGCCGTCCTGGACGGCCTGCTGGTGGCCTCCCTCTTCGCCGGCGTCGGCGTGATGACGGCAGGAGCCGCGGCCGTCACCGCCGACCAGCTGGGGTGGTCCCCGTGGACCGGCCGGCTGGTGTTCGCGGCGCTCTGCGCCGCCACGGTGTGGCGCGGGCTGCCCGGCGTGCTGGCCGCCAACGCCGTGGTGGTGCCGGTCCTGGTGCTGGCCGTGGTCGTCGTCGCCGTGCACGGCCTCAGCCACGCCGCGGCACCGCTGCCGCCGCCTCCCGCCGAACCGCGGCTGCCGGAGGCCGTACCCTTGGGACGGACCCTCCCGCCCCCATCCCCCGGCGGGGCCCCGGGGCGCGGCTCCCCGGCCCTGGCGCCGGTGGCGACGGCGCTGCCGGCCGCGCCCGCCGCCCACTGGCTCCTGGCGGCCCTGCTCTACGCCGGCTTCAACCTGCTGCTGGCCTTGCCGGTGCTGGTGCCGCTGGGCGGCGTCGCGCCTCCGGCCGCCCGTCGGCAAGGCAGCCTGATGGGCGGTGTCGGGCTGGCCGGCCTGGCCATGCTGCTGCACCTGGCCATGCTGGTCCACATGCCGGCCCCGGCGACCCGGGAGATCCCGGTGCTGTACCTGGCCGGCGGCCTGCCGGCGTGGTTCCGCGGCGGGGTCGCCGCGGTGCTCTGGACGGAGATCTTCACCACCGCGGTGGGCAGCCTCTACGGGCTGGCCAGCCGGCTCGCCCCGCCGGGCAGCGGATCCTACCGGCTCGCGGTGGTGGCGGCGGCCGCGGCGGCGACCACCGTCGCGGGGGCCGGCTTCGCGGCGCTGGTGCGTGTCCTCTACCCGCTGATGGGCTGGCTGGGCCTCGGCCTGATGGGGTGGCTGCTGGCGGCGCCGCGCCGTTGAGCGGCCCGGGGGTCCGGTCGCGGCACCGCCGGTCCGCGCATCCACCCCGCGGCCCGAGGGCCCGCGCCTTCCCAGACCGGCCCGCTCCCGCTACCATGGGACTAGCCGAGCCCTGACGAAAGGATGGGGAGCGTGACGTCCAAGTCGACCCCGCCGCCGGGCGCGGACCGCAGCCGCCACCGCGGCGCGGCGGCCGCTACGCCGTCCAGCGGGCGGCGATCCGGTCCCTCCGCGCGCCTCGCCTCCCGGGAGGCGGAGGCCCGTCGGCGGCGCCTGCGCTGGCTGACCCTGGGGACCGCCGCGGTGGTGGTGCTGGCCGTCGCCCTGGCCGTGGCCGCCACCCGTCAACCCGAGCCCGGCGAGGGCGCCGTCCCCGCCGACGTGTTCCAGTTGGAGCGCCAGCCGATGCTGGGGTCGCCCGACGCCCCGGTGACGGTGGTGGAGTTCGCCGACTTCAAGTGCCCCTACTGCCGGGACTTCACTCTCCACGAGTTCCCGCGCTTCAAGGCGGCCTACGTCGACACCGGCAAGGTGCGCTTCTACTTCATCAACTACCCCTTCATCGGACCCGACTCGGACACCGCCGCCGAGGCGCTGGAGGCGGTCTACGCCCAGGACCCCGAGGGCGCGTGGGCCTTCATCGAGCGGGTGATGCAGCGCCAGGGTCCGGAGGACCAGCAGTGGGCGACGCCCGAGTTCCTGGTCGAGCTGGCCCGCGAGGCCGTACCCTCCATCGATGCCGAGCGGCTCGCCGCCGACCTCCGGGCCCGCCGGTATCGGGACGAGGTGGAGGCGGACCGGGCCATCGCCCGCCAGGTGGGGGTGCAGGGGACGCCGGCCATCTTCGTCGACGGCCGGTTCGTCGACGACTGGTCCTTCGAGGGCCTGCAGGCCGCCGTCGAAGAGGCGCTGGCCCGGAGGCAGGGCGGCGCCGCCCCGGGCGACGCGGAGTAGGGTCCAGCGGCCGCAGCCCGGGGAACGGGCGCGGGCGGGTCGGGGAACGGGACCCGGGCGGCGGGTTGGACCAGGGCGGGTTCAGGGGCGGGACCGGGCGGGGCCAGGGCCCCGGTGCCGCCGGGACTTCGTGCCGCCCGCCGGGGCCGCCGAACCGCGGCCGGACGGGACCCGGGGGACACGCGGGGATCCCCCGCCCTGATCTGGGCCGCGGCGCCGGGCGAGGACGGACGCGGCGGCCCGGCGGCCGAACGCGGGACCGCGGGGCGCCGCGAGGCGGCCTGGCGCCGCGACGTCCGACGGAGGTCGCCGATGCGCCGGTTCTTCCAGATCTACGGGCTCTATCTGGCGTGGGTCGTGGCCACGGTGGCGACGCTGGGGAGCCTCTACTTCAGCGAGGTCCTGGGCTTCGTCCCCTGCGAGCTCTGCTGGTGGCAGCGGATCTTCATGTATCCGCAGGCGCTGCTCCTGGGCCTCGCCAGCTACCGGGACGACCGCCGGATCATCCCCTATCTCCTGCCGCTGAATGCCGCAGGCGGGTGCATCGCGGCCTTCCACTACCTGCAGGAGCAGGTGCCCGGGTTGCGCCTGCCCGTCTGCGGGGCCGACGCCCCGTGCTTCACGCCCTGGATCGACTGGTTCGGGTTCATCACCATCCCCTTCATGGCGCTCACCGCCTTCACCCTGATCCTGATCTGCCTCGGGCTGGCCCGGTCGGCGGCCGACGCGGCGGACGAACCGGCCCCGGCTGGCGCCGGGGAGGGGCCCCCGGCAGGCACCGGCGAGTGGGGGGACACGCCCTGAGGGATCCTGGCGACGTCAACGGTCCCGGGGATCGAGGCGGCGGATGAACCGGATCACCGCCCAGCGCTCCTCCTCCGTGAGGACGTCCTCGAAGGCCGGCATGGCGGTGCCCTCGATGCCGTGGGTGATCCACCAGTAGAGGTCGCCGTCGGTGTGCTGCCGTACGTGGACGCCGGTCAGGTCGGCGGGTGGGGGCAGCATGCCCGCCGCGGCCGGGCCGTCGCCCCGTCCCTCGGGCCCGTGGCAGGCGGCGCAGTGGGTCTCGTAGACGCGGCGGCCCTGCGCGACGACCGCCGGGCTGTCGGGCAGCGGGTTGGGCACGTACGTGGTGGGGTAGGCGTCGATCCAGGCCACCTGTCCCAGGAGCCAGGCGGCCAGGGCCAGGGCGATCAGGCCCGCCCCGAAGGGGATCGGCCACAGCCGCCGCCACCCGATGGCCACCAGGGCCGCCGCCTCGACCAGGCCCAGCAGGGCCACCGTCGCCTGGATCGCCCCGCCCGTCGACTGGAAGGCCGCGCGCAGGCTGAGCCGCCCCTGACGCTGGTTGCCCGGCGCACCCGCCGCCTCGAAGTCCGTGGTCACCGTGGCCTGGGCCCCGTTCTCCAGCGCCAGGGTCCACGTGAGGCGCCAGAGCCCCGGCATGGGCAGCACCGCGCGGGCCTCCAGGGTCCCGGTGCTCCCCGCGCCGCGATCCGCCGGCGGGCTCAGGGCGATCTGATACAGGCCCATGGGGTGCTCGGGCATGTCCAGGCGCACCAGCCCGCGGGCCAGCGGCACCCGGCCCAGCGACCGGGCGGAGAGGGTCACGGCCCCGCGCTGGCCGGGCTGCAGCGCCAGTTCCACCGGTTCGCCGCCCACCTCGGCCCGCCAGGTGACCGGTTCCGTGGCCGCGGCGGGGCGATCGGCCGGCGGCAGCACCGCCAGGATGCCGGAGGCCAGGAGGACCGCCACCGCGGCGACGGCCTCGGCGCGAACCAGGCGCCGCACCACGACGGCCGGCCGGCGACCCGCCGCCGGCGGCGGGTCGCCGGCGCCCCCCGCCCCGTGCCCCGCGCCGACGGCATCGGCCGCGTCGCGGCCCGGCCCGTCGGCGCTCCAGGCACCCGCCCCGCCCAGCGCCCCGCGGCGACGCCTGGCGCCTCCGGTCCGGCGCGTGACCGCCCCGGCGGCGCGCTCCAGCCACGGCCGCAGGGCGAAGAGGTTGACCGCGGCGATGGCCAGCAGCACGGCCACCAGGGCCAGCTTGGCCAGCAACGCCTGGCCGTAGGGGCTGCGGATCAGGGCGTCGGCGCCGTAGAGGTTGCGCCGGGCGGCCAGGATGCCGCTGACGGCTGTCGCCAGGACGGCCAGCGCCCCCAGATCGGAGAAGCGACGGATCAAGGCGGCCAGGACCCGCGGCGATCCCAGCTCCCCACGGTGCTCCAGCGCACGCCAGTCCAGGAGCGCCAGGCGCAGGAGGCCGCCGATCCAGAGGGCGACCGCCGCCACGTGCAGGCCGTCGACCACCAGCGCCGAACCGCCGCGGATGCCGGCGTGGCTGTTCCACACCACCGCGGCGACGGCGGCGAGGGCCACCAGGACCCACGTCCGGCCCGCCGGCAGCCCGCCGGGCCAGCATCGCCAGGCCAGGACCGCGCCAGCCAGGCCCACCGCCGCCTGGATCAGGGCCGCGCGCCCGGCGTGGGTGCCCACGAGGAACCGGCCCAGCGACGCGGGACGGGCCTGGGTGAGCTCCCACGCGGCGACCACGGCCGCCGCCAGGGCGCTGGCGGCCAGCAGGAGCCCGCCCGTGACGGCCAGGCGGCGGCTGCGCCGGGCGTGACCCGGCCCCGGGTCGAGCCCGGGGCGGCCGCGGAGGATCCAGCCGTCCAGGATGGCGGGCCCGGCGAGACCCATCAGGCCCAGCAGGCCGATCCAGCGGAGGATTCCGGCCGCCAGCTCGGGCACGCCGCACCCCTCCCCCGATGGCGCTCCCGCCCCGTCGCCGGCGGTCGCCGCGGTCGTCCCCTCACCGCCGGGTGCGACGGCGCAGGGTCATGAGGCCGGCCGCCAACGCGGCGACGACGGCCACCGCCGCCGCCCACAGCCACCGCGGTGTGCCACCGCCTGGCGGCGCCGGCTGCGGCGAGGCCGGGGGGGCGGCACCGCCGGGTTCGTCCGGCTCGGCCGCCGGCGGAGCGGGCTGCTGATCGGTGGTCCCCGCGCCCGGTGACGGCGCCGCCGCCGTCACGGAGAAGGGCACCTCCCCCTCCACGGGGTGGCCGTCCTGGGAGAGCACGCGGTAACGCAGGACGTAGTCGCCCGCGGGCATGGGACCGCGGACCTCGGCGCGCAGGGTCTCCCCCTCCGCCCGCACCGGCCCCAGCTCCACCGCACCGCCGCCCTCGCGGCTCAACGTGAGCTCGCTGAATTCGGCCTCCACCGGCTCCGAGAAGGTCAGCGCCACCTCCCGCGGCGGCTCCTCGAGGCGGGCTCCCCGCTCCGGCTCGCTGCCCACCAGGGCGGCGTGGGCCTCGGCCCGCCCGGTTCCGAACCCCGCGGCGAACCCCGCCACCACCAGCAGGACCGCCAGGCCGGCGGCGGCCCGCAGGACCGCGCCTGCCCATGGTCTGCGCCGACAGCGCGGCGGGCGCCGCGACCCGCCGCCGGTGCCGCCGTCGCCCGACGCCACCCTCGCTCCCGTCGGGCAAAGACCCGGGGCTCCGATGATTCCGGTGATCATGACAAGCCCTCCCCTCGCGGTCGCGGGCCGACGGGCCCGTCGCCGTCCGGATCGGATCCCGGCCCCTCCCGCGGTCCCCTGCCCGTCCCGGGTCGCCCCGTTCCCGGAGCCTTCCCGTCGCCGGGGGAATCCATGGGTGGACCGGGGTGCCGCTCTCCACCGGCATAGCACAACGGCCGGCGCCCTCGCATCGGGGGCCGACCCGGGGCCGGGGCCGGCCGCCTCGGGCCGGGCATCGACCCGTCCGCCACCACCCCGACCCCGGGCCGGGGAGTGCGATGCGCAGGGGATCGTCGCCCCGCCACCCCGGTCCGGAGACGTGACCCGCGCAGCCGCCCTCCTCCGCAGCGGTGGGTCCCGCCCGCCCCCGGGGAGCGACCCCGCCGGATCGCCCTCGCAAGCCGCGCAGCCCGTCCTCGTCCCGGCAGCCACCCGCCCCGCCCGGTCCACGCCGTCGAGGACCGCCCCGCCCGTCCCCGCCGCGAGAGCCCCTCGCCCTGTCCTCCCTCCGGGAGCCCCGCCCCTCGCCGCCCGGCCTGGCACCGCGTCATGCGGGGTCCGCCTCGTCGCCGGGCGGGTCGCCGCCGGCAGCGCCTGCCGGCGACGAGCGGCTCGCCCACCGGCGCGCCCGCTCGCCCCGGATCCCGGCCAGCACGCCGATCCAGCCCACGGTCAAGGCCCCCACCAGGGCACCGAAGCCGGCCAGGGTGGCCCACGGCAGGGCGGCCTCCGGCGCCACCTCGAGGCGCACGGTGCGGGTGACGACCCGTCCGTCCCCCAGGCGCGCCGCCACCACCACGGGGTAGACCCCCGCCTCCGCCCCGCGCTCCACGACCAGGCGCACCCGCGCCGCCCCGGGGCCGCGTTCCTCCCACCGGGCCTGCCAGCCGCGGGGCAGGTCGGCCACCTCCCAATCCACGCGGCCGCCCCCGATGCGCTGCGGGTCCACCAGGGCGAGGCGCACCCCCACCGTCGCCCCCGGCGCCACCCGCACCGCCTCCGCCGTGGCCGCGAGCTGCACCAGGGGCAGGGCGGCGGGATCCGCCCGGCCCACGTAGTCGCGGCCGTAGGCGGCGAACCAGAGGGCGCCGTCCGGGGCCCGGGCCAACCACTGGACCCACGTCTTCGGCTCCGTCGCCGGGAAGGGGAAGAGCTCCAACGTCGCGCTGGTGGGATCGATCCGCGCCAGGGCGTTGCCGGTGTGCAGCGCCACCCACAGGCGGCCCTCGGCGTCCCACTCCAGGTCGTTGGGACGGGTGGCCTGGATCTCCTCGCCGGGCGGCGCCGGCGGCGTCAGGAGCGGCACCCAGGCCCGCGTCGCCACGTCGAGCCGGCCGATGGTGCGGCCGCCGTGCTCGGTCACCCACACGCCGGTGCCGTCCGGCGTCACCGCCACCCCCGCCGGTCCCGCCACGTCGGGCGGCAACGCGAAGGACGCCCAGGTCGCGTCCCGCGGGTCGAACCGGTACACGGTGCCGGTGCGCGGGCTGACGGTCCACAGCCGCCCGTCGGCGTCCCGGTCCAGGTCCCAGGTGGAGGGCCACGGGTGCTCGGGCAGCGGCATCCTGTGCGTCTCCACGCGGCCCGTGGCCGGGTCCAGCCGGGCCAGGCGGTTGCCCTGGAACTGGATGACCCAGACCCCCTCCCGCGTCGGCAGGGCCGCCGAGGCGCCGGCGAAGGGAAGCGGATAGGCCCGCCACCTCCCCGACGCCCGCCCTCCCCCGGGGCCGGCCCGCGCCGCGGCCGGCTCGTAGCGGTAGAGCACCGCCGGGGGATCCTGGCCGAAGTCGTTGTCGGTCAGCCACAGGGCGCCGTCCGGCCCGGCGGCCAGCCGGGCGGGTTGCCTCACCGCCGGCGGGAGGTCGACGAACCGCCACCGGCCCGTGACCGGGTCCAGGGCGCCGAGCCGCCGGGTCCCGGTCAACGTCACCCATACGGTCCCGTCGGGCGTCACCGCCAGGCTCCAGGGCTGGCTCCCCGCCGGCAGCGGGTAGCGTCGGAACCAGGACCCGTCCCCGTCCCGCGCCACCGCGGGTCGCGACAGGACCGCGAGCAGGACGGCGGCCACGACCACAGGCCCCAGGGGCCGCAGGGCGCCCAGGGAACCGAGGGTCCGCAGGCCCGTGGGGCCGCGGCTCGATGGCGCCCTGCGCCACGGGCGCAACCCGTCGGGCGCCCTGCGCCACGGGCGAAACCCCTCGGGCACCTTGCGCCACGGGCGCGACCCGACGTCCCTGCACCGCATCCCCGTCGCCGCCGTTCCGGCTGTCATGGCCGATCCCCGCCTCCGCCTCCTCCATGGCCGGCCGCCGCCCCGCCTCCGGCCCCGGACGGCCTTCCCGCCGCCCCCGCCGGCCCGACGGCCGGGAGCCGCAACGGGGCCCCGGCCGCGACGACCCGAGGCCCGATCCCGAAACGAGCCCCCGGCCCGCACCCCCAGGCGGGCCGGCGGTCCGTTGGCACCGGCCGCGCCCTCCGTCCCTCCGAAACCTATCTCCAGGGTAGCGCACCGCCGGGAGGGTCGCGCGCCGCCGTGCGGCGCGCCGCGAGAAGGCGAGAAAAGCAAAGGCGCCGCACCAACGTGCGGCGCCCGCGGGCTTCCGGTGCCTGGACTTACAGAACGATGACGTTCTGGGCCTTCGGCCCCTTCTCGCCCTCGACGACGTCGAAGGTGACCTTCTGGCCCTCTTCCAGGGTCCGGTAACCGGTGCCGACGATCGCGGAGAAGTGGACGAAGACGTCACCCTGGCCATCGTCGCGGGTGATGAAGCCGTAGCCCTTCTCCGCATTGAACCACTTGACTGTCCCGGTCAAACCGCGGATACCTCCGTACAGATGATGAGACTCGCTAGCCGGGACGCTCCCGGGATCCCGCCCCGTCGGCGGCGGGTGCCGGCTCCCCGCTGCCCCCGATGGCCGGGTCCTGGTCGCGACGGTGAAGCCCGATCGTCGAGACCGGCCTACCGAACGGCTAACTGGAGGTAGTGTACCACGTCCCGCGGTCCCGCAAAAGACCCCTCGCCGCCGATTTTCGCGCCCCGCCCCCCGTCGCCGGGCCCTCGGCCGCCGCCCACCCGCCACGCCGCTTGGCCGCCAACGGAACGGCCCGCGCCGACCCCGATCCCGCGACGTCCCGTCCGGCCGGTCGCGGCTGCAAGCCCGCGGGCCCAAGCGGTCAACGCCGGCGCCCGCTCCATCGCTCACGGCTCCGGCCGGCCGGGTAGCGGCTGGAGCGGCGCGCCCCCCAGGACCCGCATCAGCAGCCGCGCCCCGCCGATCCGATACAGGTATCGCCACAGCGTGGCCGATTTGAGCACCCGGGCCGCCCGCCCCGTCACCCGGTACCCCCTCCCCAGCAAGCCAACCCCGTCCCGCCGGCCGAGGCTGATCACCGTGCCCAGGACGCGCGGCCGGAAGGGCTCCACCGGCAGCCCCCGCAGCCGGCGCGCCAGGGCGCGCCCCAGGTACTCGCCCTGTTGCAGGGCCACCTGGGCGGTGGGCGGCAACGGGCGACCGTCGTCGCCCGGAAAGGCGGCCGCATCGCCCGCCAGGTACACCCCTTCGAACCCGCGCGCCTGGAGGTGGCCGTCGACCCACGCCCGACCGCGCCGGTCCACCTCGAAGCCGGCCTGCTCCACCAGCCGGTGGGCCCGCACGCCCCCGGTCCAGATCACCGTGCCGGCCTCCAACCGGCGCCCGTCGGCCAGCACCACGTGGCGCGGCGTCACCTCGGCGATGGGGGTGCCGGTGATCACCCGCACCCCCGCGCGTTCGAGGAACCGAGTGACGTAGCGCGTCAACGCCGGGTCGAATCCCGGCAGCAGGGTGGGCGCCGCCTCGACGAGGTAGATCTCGATGGCGTGGGCCGCCACCCCCGTCGCCCGCGCCAGGTCGTCCCGCGCCTCGGCCAGCTCCGCAGCCAGCTCGACCCCGGTGTAACCGCCGCCGCCGACGACGATGCGGCGCCCCTCGGCGCCCATCGCCCCCGCCGCGTAGCGCGCCAGGCGATGCTCCACCGTGCTGCGGATCAGGGGCCCGGAGGTCAGGTCGCGGACGGTCAGCGCCCGCTCCTCGAGCCCGGCGATGCCGAAGAACAACGGCTCGCTGCCCACCGCCACCACCAGCCGGTCGGCCTCGAGCCAGCGCCGACTGCCCGTCGCCCGTTCCTCCACCTCCACCGCCCGCCGGCGCGGATCGATGGCCACGGCTCGACCCAGCCAAAGCCGCACGTTCGGCGGCAGGTAGGGCGCCAGGGGCAGGGCGATCCGCTCCCGTTGGCGCGGTCGCGCCACGGGCTCGTGGAGGAGTGTTGTAAAGTAGTGATACGGATAGGGGTTGACCAGGGTTACCCGGGCGGGCGCCGCCCGCAGCCGGCGGGCTGTGGCGAACCCCGCGTAACCCGCCCCCACGATCACCACATGGGGTGCGCCGTCCCGGGATGCCCCGGCTGGGCCCGTGGCCCGTTCGTCCACGGCACTCCCTCCTCGCCCTCTAGGGTGTCCCGCCCGCGGCGCCGCCCCCGGAAAGGGGTTCTCCATGGCGGAGGTCACCGTCACCATCCAGCATCCCACGGGCCTGCACGCCCGTCCGGCGGCGCTCTTCGTCCAGGCCGCCAGCCGCTTCCGCAGCCAGATCGAGGTCCAGGCCAACGGCAAGACGGCCAACGCCAAGAGCATGATGGCCATCCTCGGCCTGGGGGCGCGCCAGGGCACCGTGCTGACCATCCGCGCCGAGGGCGACGACGCCGCCGAGGCCGTGGCGGCGCTCAAGGAGCTCGTGGAGACCAACTTTGGCGAAGGGTCGTGATGCCGTGCGGGACGAACCGGCCCCAACGCCCAGCGCACCCAGCCAGCCGCCAAAGGGGGAGGCCGGAGCCCGCGGCACGGTGCCGGCCGAGGCCGGCGGCTGGGCGCAGGCCGCGGACGCCCAGGACGGAGCCGCCACGGACCGGACGCCGGCGGCCGCGGGGAATGGCGCCGGCGCGGCCGACGCCGCGCAGGAGGCCGCTGCGCGGGCGCCGGAACCGGCGGACGAGCGCATCATCGAGGGGATCGCCGCCGCACCGGGGCTCGCCCTGGGCCCGGCCTGGGTCTACAAACCGCCCGACCTGACGGTACCACCGCCCGCCGGTCCCGTCGAGCCCGAGGCGGAGGTGGCCCGCTGGGAGGCCGCCCGCCAGCAGGTGCGGACGCGGCTGGACCACCTGGCCGCTCGCGCCCGGGAGCAGGCCGGCGAGGAGGAGGCGGCGATCTTCGCCGCCCATCAGTTGCTGGTGGACGATCCCGAACTGGATCAGCGGGTGCGCCAGGCGATCACCGCCGAGGGGCGCACCGCCGCGGCGGCGGTCGCCGCGGTCACCGAGTCCTTCGCCCAGGCCCTCGAGCAGCTGGACGACGAGTACCTGCGCGGCCGCGCCGCCGACGTCCGCGACGTGGGCCGCCAGCTGCTGGCCGCCTTGCTGGACGTGCCGCTGGACCTGGCCCCCGAGGAGCCCAGCGTCATCGTCGCCCACGACCTGGCCCCCTCGGACACCGCCCGCTGGCCGCGGGAGCGGGTGCTCGGTCTGGTGACGGAGGCCGGCGGCGCCACCTCCCACGTGGCCATCCTGGCGCGCGGGGCCGGGGTCCCGGCGGTGGCAGGTGCCGCCGGCGCCGTGGCCGCCGTCACCCCCGGGCAGCCGGTGGTGGTCGACGGCTCGGCCGGCCGCGTCATCCTCAACCCGAGCCCGGAGCGGCGGCGCGCGGTGGAACAGGCCACCGCCGCCCAGGCCGAGCGGGCCCGCCGCCTGGCGGCCTTGCGGGACCTGCCCGCCGTGACGCGGGACGGTCGCCGGATCGAACTGGCCATCAACATCGGCCGACCGGAGGAGATCGGCGCCGCCGAGGCCTACGGCCCCGAGGGCGTGGGCCTCTTCCGCACGGAGTTCCTGTTCCTGGACCGGTCGCGCCCGCCCGGGGAGGAGGAGCAGCGGCAGGCGTATGCCGCCGCCGTCCGGGCCTTGCGGGGGCGGCGGCTGGTGCTGCGCACGCTGGACGTGGGCGCCGACAAGCGGCTGCCCTTCATCGATTGGCCCGAGGAGATGAACCCCGCCCTGGGCCTGCGGGGTGCGCGCCTCGGCCTGGCGCGCCCGGACCTCTTGCGCACCCAGCTCCGCGCGGTGCTGCGGGCCGCGGCGGAGGGCCCCATCAGCGTGATGTTCCCCATGGTCACCACCCGGGAGGAGGTGCGGCGCCTGCGCCAGGCGGTGGAGGAGGCCGCCGCCTCCCTGGACCGGGAGGGGATCCCCCGCGGCCGGGTGGAAGTCGGGATCATGGTGGAGACGCCGGCGGCCGCCCTCGCAGCCCGCGCCCTGGCCCGCGAGGTCGACTTCTTCTCGGTGGGGACCAACGACCTGACCCAGTACACCCTGGCCGTGGACCGCACCAGCCAGGAGGTCGCCGCCCTCTACGACGCCCTCCACCCGGCGGTGTTGCGCCTGATCCTGGAGGTGGGCCGGGCGGCCGAGGAGGCGGGCATCTGGGCCGGGGTGTGCGGCGAGCTGGGGGGCGAGCCCCTGGCGACGCCCTTCCTGGTCGGCGCGGGGATCACCGAGCTGAGCATGCACCCGCGGGCGCTATGGGAGGTCAAGCAGGTGGTCCGGGGGATCCGCTACGACGAGGCGCGCCAGCTGGCCGAGGAGCTGGTGGCCCTGGCCACCGGCGAGGAGGTGCGAAGGCGGCTGCGCGGCTTTCTCGAGGAGCGCGGCTTGACGGTGGAGGGGTGAACACGATGCCCGCGGGCATGGTCGAGGGGGTGACGCGGTGGCGCAGCGCGTGGTCATCGCCGGCGGCGGGTGGGGCGGCATCAAGGCCGCCCTGGAGCTGCGCGCCCGGCTGGATCCAGGTCACGAGGTGGTGCTCGTCGACCCCAACCCCACCTTCCGCCTGGGGTTCCGCAAGACGTGGCTCCTCGTGGGCAAGACGCGGCCCGGCGAGGCCACCCGGTCCAAGCACGCCCTGGCCGCGCGCGGCATCCGGTACCTGCAGGCGCACGTCACCGCCATCGACCCCGAAGGGCGGTGGGTGGAGGTGGAACCGGCGGGCGGCGCCGCGGGGGGCGCCGCGGCGTCCCCCGCGGCCGCCGGGGACCGGCGCCGGCTGGAGTGGGACTACCTGATCGTCGCCCTGGGGGCCCAGCCACGGCCGGACCGGGTCCCCGGCTTCCTGGAGGCACCGAACGCCTTCAACCTGTACGATCCCGACGGCGCCCTGGCCGCCGGCCGGCGACTGGCGGCCTTGACGGGCGGGCGCATCGTGGTGGCCATCCTCGGTCTGCCCTACAAGTGCCCGCCGGCTCCCTACGAGGCGGCCCTGTTGGTTGACGACTACCTGCGCCAGGGATGGCGCCGACCCCCCGGTCCGGGGCAGGACGGGGCCACCGCTGCCGACGCCGCGGGCCAAGAGCTCCAGGATGGGCGGCCCGCCGCGGCGGGGACCGGCATCCCCGCGCGCCAGGCTGGGGACCGGGCCGCCTTCGAGATCGCCGTCTTCACCCCGCAGCCGAGCTCCCTGCCCGTGGCGGGCCCCGCCGGCTGTCAGGCCATCGAATCCAGCCTGGCCTTGCGCCAGATCGCCTTCCACCCCAACCGCCGGTTCGTCCGGGTCGAACCGGGGGCGCTGGTGGACGCCGAGGGGAACCGGGAGCCCTACGATCTCCTGCTCGGCGTGCCGCCCCACCGGGTGCCGCAGGTCGCCGTCGATGCCGGCCTGGCGCCGGCCGACGGGTGGATCGCGGTGGATCCGGCCACCCTGCGCACGCGCCATCCGCGGGTGTACGCCATCGGCGACTGCACCCAGATCGCCATGGCCAACGGCCAGCCCTTGCCCAAGGCGGGCATCTTCGCCGAGGGCGAGGCCGCGGTGGCGGCCGCGGCCATCGCGGCCGAGATCACCGGCGGCCCGCCGCCGGAGCGCTATCGCGGCGAGGGCTACTGCTTCCTCGAGCTGGGCGGCGGGCTGGCGACGGTGGTGCGCGGCGAGTTCCTGGCCGAACCCGCGCCGCGGGTCGAGGTGGCGTCCCCTTCCCGGGAGTTCCTGGCCCGCAAGCTGGCGTTCGAGCGGGAACGCCTCGAGGGCTGGTTCGGCGCGGATGCTGGGGGCGGCCGCTGACGCGGCCGACGGCGCCGCTGGGCAGCGGGGCCGCCCCCGCCGCTTGGTGGGCCGCTCCTTCCGCGCTAAAATACTTTGGGTACCGAAGTATTCGCCGAGGTGCGGTCTTCCAGGCCCACCGCGCCTCGCGAGCTCGTGGGCATCCCCGCGGAGGTCGGCCATGCCGGAGCGGAGCGCACCCATCGTGACCCCGCAGGAAGCGGCACCCGCTGGCGGCGATCTCTCCCGCCACGGGTTTTTCGTTCTCCTGCTGACCATGTTCCTGACGGTGGCGGGATTCGGCATCGTCCTCCCGGTGCTGCCCTACTTCGCCCGCCAGATGGGCGCCAGCAGCGTGGAGATGGGCCTGATGGTCTCCCTCTACGCCCTGGCCCAGTTCCTCTTCGCGCCGATGTGGGGGTCGCTGTCCGACCGCATCGGCCGCAAACCCGTGCTGATCGCCGGCATGACCGGCTTCGGCCTCTCCTTCACGGCGATGGCCTTCGTCCACTCCGTGGCCGCGCTGATCGCCGTCCGGTTCCTCGGCGGGATGCTCTCGGCCTCGACCTTCCCCGCCGCCCAGGCGCTGGTCGCCGACCTGACGCCACCGGAGCGGCGGGGCCCGGCGCTGGCGATGATGGGCGGCGCCAGCAACCTCGGCTTCGTCCTGGGGCCCCTCCTCGGCGTGCCCATCATCGCCCTGGGCTACGGCTTCCCGGGCCTCGCCCTGACCGGGGGCCTCGCGATCCTCCTGACGGCCGTCCTGGCCGCCTTCGTCCTGCCCGCGCCGCCACCCCGCGCCGCTGGCGGCGGACGCCGCCCGCCGTTGCCGCAGGCCCTCCAGCTGGCGGTGGCGAGCCCGGAGGCGCCCTGCTATTGGCTGGTGCTGGTCGCGGCCGTGGCGGGCTCCAGCGTCTTCTCCATGCTGGGCTACTACTTGATGGAGCGGATGGGCGCGCCGGAGTCCGCCAATCAGATGGCGTTCTCGGTCATGGGGATCGCCTCCGCCGCCGTCCAGTTCACCGTCGTGGGCTCGGCCATGGGCCGGTGGGGGGAGACGCGGACGGCCAGCGCAGGCTTCCTGGCCGGGGCGGTGGCCTTCCTCCTGCTGCTCCTGGCCGGCGACGTCGGCCAGGCCACCGCCGCCGTGGCCGTCTGGGGCGTGGCGCTGGCGATGATCCGGCCGCCGCTGACCACGCTGGTCTCCCGTCGGACCCGCCTGGGCCAGGGCACCGCCCTCGGCATACAGGCGTCCTTCGAGAGCATGGGTCGGATGGCCGGACCGCTTGTGGCCGGCACCCTGTTCGACCTCCACCCCCAGCTGCCCTATGGGGTCGTCGAGGGGCTCTTGCTGCTGGCCCTGTTCGCGGGCAGCCGGGCCTTGCGACGTCTGGAAGCAGGCGAGGCGGGAGGGCCCGGGGATGCGGCGGCCGCGGCCGAGGAGCGGGCGGAACCGGCGGCGAGCGTCGTCACCCGCCCCGCGGCCGGAAACCCGGTGGTCACCGCCGAGCGGCCCCTCCCCTCGCCCCGGCAGCCTTCGCACCAGCGTCCACCATCTCGCCAACGGGTCGCCCCCGCCCAAGCGGGCGACCCGTCCCACCCGGCCAGGGAACCGTCGCCACCGTGCGGCGCGCGGGCGCCCGGGGCGCCAGCCCCGGCCCGCGACCGGTGAGTCCGCCCTACCCGGCCAGGCGGCTGTGGGACGGCGGCGGGCCGAGTTCGTCCAAGATGCCCACGGCCTCCGGCGCCCGTTCGTAGGCCAGCAGGATCCCGTCGGCGTAGGCATCGGCCACCCGGGCCGCCTTGAGCAGCCCCTTGCGATCGACGTTCAGCGCGTAGAGCTCCGCCACGAAGGGGACGTCCCCCAGCAGGTCGCGGAATCCCCACGCCAGCGCCTCGACCCAATAGGTGGTGCTGTAATGCAGGTCGTAGATGGGCACCACGAAGAAGTCCACCAGGCGGCCCAGCTGGGCCACGTCGAGGCCGAAGCGGCGAAACAGATGGTCGCCAAAGGGATCGGGGTACAGGGTGACGGACACGGGCCGGGGCGCCGGCGCGGGCTCCGGCGGGGGGACGGATCCCGAGGGGGTCGGATTCCCGCCGTCAGCGCGCGGGGCCGCACCCCCACCGGCGTCCGCCGCGGCGCGCGGCGTCCGCGCCCGGGCCACCGCTTCGCGGATGAACGCGGTCATGGTGGCCGCCCGCCACGTCTCCTCGTCCAGGCCCGAGGCCCGCTGGGCCGCCTGGCAGCGGGGGCAGCGGCAGAAGCCCTCCCGGGGGAAGCCCACCGTGTCCAGGCGGATCCCGGCCACGGCCTGGGCCGCGGCTCGCGCCACCAGGTCCAGCAGGCTCCGGCGATAGCCCTCGTCGCTGGGGCAGACCCAGTCCCAGTCGAAGTAGGGCGTCCCGCGGACCGCCCGCATCCCCCCGGGTCCCACGGCCGCCAGGCCCGGGTCGCGCTGGACGGCGCGGTTGTCGCCGAAGCAGCTGATCATGTTGTGCACGCCGGGAACCGGCGGATCGGTCCGACCGAGGACGCTCTTGATCTCGTAGAACACGTGGAGGCGAGGGCGCCGGTCCAACAACCCCATCTCGCGCAGCGTCCGCAGGTCCCGTCGGTCGTAGGTCACGATCCCGCGCACGCCCGCTCCCCCCTGATCGACCGCAGCCCCGACGGGTCCATGGTCAGACGTTGAAGCGGAACAGGATCACGTCGCCATCCTGCACCACGTAGTCCCGGCCCTCGAGGCGCAGCAGCCCCGCCTCGCGGACCGCGGCCATGGACCCCAGCCGGATCAGGTCGTCGTAGGCCACCACCTCGGCGCGGATGAAGCCGCGCTCCATGTCGGAGTGGATCTTCCCCGCCGCCTCCTTGGCCGTGGTGCCGCGACGGATCGGCCAGGCGCGGACCTCCTCCTCCCCGGCGGTGAAGAAGCTGATCAGCCCGCTGGCCTCGTAGGCCGCCCGGGCGAGCCGCGCCACCCCCGGCTCGGCGATGCCGTACTCCGCCATGAACGGCTCCCGCTCCGCGGGCTCGAGTTCCGCGATCTCCGCCTCCACCGGCCCGCAGAAGGTGATCACCGGCTCACCCCACCCGGCGGCTGCCTCCCGTAGGGCGCTCTCCCCGGGGAACGTGCCCGCCTGGAGCTGTGCCTCGTCCACGTTGACGGCCAGCACCATGGGCTTCAGGGTGAGCAGGCCGAAGCCCCTGACGCGGCGCAGGTCCTCGTCGCTCCACTCCAGCTCCCGCAGCGGCCGCTCCTGCTCCAAGGCCGCCTGCAGGAGCGGCAGGCGCTCCAGCAGGGCCTCGTCATCCGGGCGGCGCTTGCGGGGCGGCAGGGCCTCCAGGCGGTTCCGGGCGCTCTCCACCACGGCCAGGTCCGTCAGGATCAGCTCGTCGCGGATCAGGCGCGCGTCGCGCAGCGGATCCACGTCGCCCAACACGTGGGGAAGGGTCTCGTCCGCGAAGGCGCGAATGACGTGGACCAGCACGTCGGCGCCGCGCACCGCCTCGAGGAAGCGGTTCCAGCGCGCCCGATCGTCGCCGGGGACGGCACCGGGGACGTCGGTGACGCGCAGGGCGGCCGGCGTCACCTTGCGGGGCTTGTAGAGCGCAGCCAGGCGATCGAGGCGGGGATCGGGGATGGGCGCCATGCCGACGGTGGTCTGGCCGGGGCCGCCCCGCCCTTCACCGGCCAGCAGCCGGAACAACAAGGACTTCCCCACCTGGGGAAGGCCGATCAAGCCGATGTCCACGGGATGGCCTCCTCGACGCGGCATCCTGCGGGCCCAGGGGAGCGAGGGGGAACGCCCGCCCCGCATCGTGACGTGACGGCGCGCGCCGCTGCGCGGCCGGTCTCGCTCAGCGCCCCAGGGCCGTGATGGCCGAAATGCGGACCGCCGGGTGGCCGTCGGGGCCCGGCTCTTCGGCAAAGGCGACGGCGACGCGCCTCCCGTCGCCGCGGGTGACCACCAGCGGTCCCCCACCGCCGCCACCGGCGGCCGGTTCGACCCGCCAGCCCTGGCCCAGGGGCTCTTGGGCCAATAGCGCACGCCCGGCCGCCACCAGGGTCGGGTCCTGCCGCTCCACCAGGCCCGCGGCCTGCTCCAGGTCCCCCCGGCTCACCAGCGTAATGAAGGCCCGCAGCACGCTCAAGGGCTGCGCCGCCGGCCCCGCGGCGCTCAGCACGTAGGTCCCGGTTCGCGGCGACCAGGTCCACCGCTGGTACCAGCGAGCCGGCACGGGACCCTCCGCGGTGACCAGGACCGGAGGCTCCGCAGCGCCGAGGGTCGCTGCCGCGGCAGGGGGCGCGGCCAGGCCGCCGGGCGGACCGCCGGGGGCTTCGCCGGCGGCCATCCGCCCCGGAGGAACCGGCCGCCCCTCGGCCACCACGCGGATCCACGTGCCGTCGGGGGCGACCTCGACCCGCCGCACGATGCCCTCCCCTCCCGTCGGCACCGCCGGCCTTGCCGCCCACTGCTGCCGATCCAGGGCGTCCTGGTCCGCCTTGGCGGCGGCCGCCCCGGGCTCCCCGCCGTCGGTGGGGCTGGACGCCGCGCCGGCAGCCAGCACCGTACCCTCCGCCCCCGTGCGCCCCGGCACGGCCTCCCCGCGGGCGGCAGGCAACGAGGCCGCCGCCGCCACCTTCGGCCCCAGGCTCCACACCGGCCGCCACTGGTCGTGCCGTCGTTCCAGCAGCGTGATGGCGAGCGCGGGCCCGGCGCCCGCCGGATCGTGGTCCGTCACCACCAGGAGCCGCGGGGGCGCGCCGTCGCCCCCCGGCCAAAGCCAGGCCTGCTCGACCAGCCCGGTCGCCCACGACGCCTGGGGGGCCGGGGATGGCTCGGATCCCGCCCCGGCCCCCCCGACCGCAGCTCGGGGCGGCGACGGCTCGACCACCTGGAGGTGCACGCCGCCGGGCCCACCGGTCCACGTGGCGATGAGGTGCCCCGCCGTCTCCGGGAAGCGGGGACCGAAGGCCACCAACAGCACCGCCCGGGGAACACCGGGCCCAGGGTCCGCCCCGTGCGGCGAGGTGGGCTGGGCGGACACGACCACCTTCACGAAGGGCATCTCGGGAGTGGCGAGCTCCAGCTCCAGGAGGGACGGTTCCAGAGGTGCGACGGCGGGTTCCAGGCGCTCGAGTCGGAAGAGCATCCGTTGCACCGCGCGGGCCACGGCATCACCCGACCGGGGCGGGAGCTCGCGTTCGCCCGGTTCCAAGGCGAGGGAGCCGGTCCCTGGGCCGACGGGGTCGGCGTGAGCCAGGGTGGGGTTCGGATGGCGGCCGTCCTTGGCAGGTGCCGGGGCCTGGGTGGTCCCGCCCGCGACCGCCCCTCGCTGGTCGGCGCCCCCCGTCACCGGCGACGCCACCCCCGGCACAGGTCGACCCGCCGCCCCGGCCCGCGCGTCGCCGGGTTGAACCCCCACCGCCGCCTGGTGGCAGAAAAGCACGGCCATCAGGGCCGCCAGCCCGATTCCCCAGAGCCTCGACGAGCGGGGCCGCGGGACCGGGGCCCCGGGCACCGTCGCGATCGCCGGCCCGCAGTCCTTCATGGCGGCAGCTTAACCTTTTTGTAATCGTTTTGTCAAACTTTTCAGGAGGTCTCTGTCGGCATGGTGGAATCAAGCCCCCGCCGGGCGGCCAGGTCGGCCAGCCGCTGCGCTACAACGTCCTCTATCGCTCCTTCTGCCGTATGGGCTGGGAGGACGCGATTCCCGACGACACGACGCGGGTGCGGTTTCGGCAGCGGTTGGGGGAGGCACGGAACAGTATCCCATCCAATCGCTGGCAACTCCCTTCGGCCCCATGGGCCCCAGCTTCCCTCCCCTTTTTCAGCGATCTCGACAAAAGACGCCTCGAGAAAGCCGGTGACTAGGTGCCCTGACGCGGAAAGGCGGGGCAGGACCCGGCACTCCGGCCGGGTCCTGCCCCTTCGTCGATGCCTCTAACGGGCACGAAGGCCGTTGGCGACGGCCAGTAGCTCACTCACCTCGTGAGCGGCAACGGCCAGCGTGACACCAAGCCAGCCTGTCAGCGCGCCCGGGATCAAGATCGCCAGAACGGCTAGCGAGAAGATGATGTTTTGGCGGCTGATGGCACGCGCCCGGCGCCCCAGGCGGACAGCGTAGGCCACTTTTCTCAGATCGTCGGCCATCAGGGCGACGTCGGCGGCTTCGATCGCGGCGTCGGTACCCGCGGTGCCCATGGCCATCCCGACCGTGGCAGCGGCTAGGGCCGGCGCGTCGTTGATGCCGTCGCCGACCATGATCACACCGCCATACTCTTCAGCCAGCGCCTTCACGATCCTCGCCTTATCGTCCGGCTTCAGTTCCGCCCGGACATCGTCGATGCCAAGTTCCCGGGCGATGGCGTTCGCCGTCCGCTGATTGTCGCCGGTTAGCATGATGAAGTGCTCGATACCCGCTTCGCGCAATGCCTGTAGAGCGTCTTTTGCCTCGGGCCGGATCTCATCGCGGATGGCCAGCAGCCCCTTCACTTCGTCATCGGTGCCCACGAAGACGACCGTATGCCCGCTGTCCCGCAGCTCGTCGATCTTGTCCGACAGCTCCGCGGGGACCCGGGCTCCCAGCTGTTGAAAGAGAGCGGGGCTCCCAACATAGAGGCTCACCTCGCCGACCACCGCCCTGGCCCCGGCTCCGGGTAGAGCCTGAAAGTCCCCGGCCTCGGGTACCTCGATCCCTTCATTCTGGGCCTTGGCCATGACGGCTCGGGCCAGGGGGTGCTCGGAGAAACGCTCAATCGCGGCCGCTCGCGCCAGCACTTCCCGCTCCGTCCATCCGGGCGCTGCGACAATGGTAGTCACCACGGGCTCTCCGCGCGTCAGCGTTCCGGTCTTGTCGAGGGCCACTGCGCGGACCGTGCCGAGGTTCTCAAGATGGATGCCCCCCTTGATGAGCACGCCGTTCTTGCCGGCTGTACCGATGGCGGAAGCCATGGCCACGGGCGTCGACATGACAAGGGCGCAAGGTGCCGCTGCTACCAGGAGGACCACAGCGCGGGTGGCCCAGGTCGACCAGTCGAGACCGATCAGGGGCGGGAGCAAGACCAAGGCCACGGCTGCAAGCAGGACAACAGGGCTGTAACGCCTACCAAACCGCTCGATGAAGCGCTGAGCCCGCCCTTTTTCTGATTGAGCCTGTTCGACCAGGCGGATGATCTTGGACAGGGTATTGTCCTCGAAAGTAGCCGTGGCCTCCAGAACAAGGGCGCCCTCACCGTTCACTGTGCCGGCAAAGACCCGGTCGCCTGGGCCCTTTGCCACAGGCACCGACTCGCCTGTGACCGCAGCTTCGTTAATGCTCGACCGCCCTTCACGAATGATGGCGTCGGTGGCGATGGATTCGCCCGGCCGCACCAGGAACCGATCGCCCGGTTTCAGGGAGCTCGCCGGCACCATGCGCTCCCGGCCGTTCTCGAGGAGCCGCGCCTCCTTGGGGGCCAAATCGAGCAACGCCTTGATGGCGGAGCGGGTGCGAGCGAAGGTGTACTCCTCCAGGCCTTCTGCCAGCCCGTAGAGAAAGACAAGGAAGGCGGCCTCAAACCACTGGCCGAGAAGGACGGCTCCCAGGTCAAGTCCCGAACTGTCTGTAAAAGCGGTCTGGGTCATGCCACGGTGGCAGCGGGTGAAACCTCTTTCTGCGCCGCTCTTTGCCGTTGCCGCTCCTCGATGTAGCGCTCCAGCTGCTTTCGTTCGTGCTCGCTGAACTGCACCCGCCGCCAGCGCTCACTCGCCCGCCACAGCACGGCGAAGACTAGCTTCAGGCACTCCCGCTCGCTCCGAAACCGCGGGATCACCTTGGCGCGCCGCCGCTCCTCCTCGAAGCTGCGCTCCACCAGGTTGGTGGTCCGGACATGCTTGCGGTGGGCGGCGGGTAGCCGCAGGTGCGCCAGGCTCGCTTCCAGGTCCTCCTGCAGGCTCCGCATGGCCGAGGGATACTCCCGCCCGAACCGCTCCACCACCTCGGCCACCAGCCGCCGGCCCTGCTCGATATCCGGTGCGTCCCGGATCGCCTCCAGGTAGGGCTTGAGCACGGGCCGCGCCTCCTCCGGCACCTTGTCCAGCACGTTCCGCATCTTGTGCACCCAGCAGCGGATGCGCTCCGCCTCCGGCCACATGGCTTCCACCGCCTGGATCAGCCCCGGCGCCCCGTCCGTCGTCACCGTCAGCGGCGTCTTCAGCCCCCGGCGCACCAGATCCCGGAAGTGCTCCAGCCAGTCCTCGTAGCGCTCCTTGTTGCCCAGGCTCAGGTGCACCAGCACCTTGCTGCCGTCGCTCAAGATGGCCCAGGTGACCAGGATGCCCTCACGGCAGCCCGCCTGCCGGCGCAGCGACTCGTAGATGGCGTCGGCGAACAGGTACACCACGTCGAGGCCTGACAGGTCCCGCTGGGCAAAGGCCTCGAACTCCTCGTGGAGCGCCTCGGTGATCCGGCTCACGGTGGACCGGCTCAAAAGCGGCGCTTCGCTGCCCGCCAGCTCCGCCAGCGCATCCTCGATGTCCCGGCTAGAGAGGCCCCGGGCGTACATCTCCACCACCAGGCGCTCCAGCACGTCCGTCCGCCGCTTGAGGGCCCTCCACAGCGTGGGCTGGCACAGTCCCTCCATGCCCCGCACCTGGGGGACGTCGATCTCGAGCCGCCCCTCGGCGCAACGCAGCGTCCGCGGCTTGTAGCCGTTGCGGGCGCCTTCCTGGCCAGGCTCGCGCCGCTCGTAGCGTCCGCGCCCCAAAAGCTCCGTGACCTCTGCCTCCAGCAGCTCCTGGATGAGCTTGCGGGCGCCCAGGCGGACGAGGGCATGGGTCAGGTCCTCGACCTCCGTACCCTCCCGGGCCTGCGCGGCCAGCTGCCGGGCCAGCTCCGCCAACTGCTGGCTGGGTGGTATCCTGGACATAGGTCTGGGTCCTCCTCGGTGTGCCCCAGCTGGGGCGAGTTTTCCGACGCCACCGATGGTAGCCCAGACCGCTTCGCGTTTACAGACAGTTTAGGACGTCACCCGGCTCCCAACGTGGCGAAGGCCATGAGAGCTTCGATGCCTACTTCCCGCTCTTCAAGGAACTCTTCCCAACCCTCGCGTACCCAGAAGTAGCCCCCGAGGGCCATGGCAACGAGGTACAAGGGGATCTGGAGCGCAGGGCCAAGGCTTAGCTTCCCGGCCAACCAGCCCAAGCCCAGCACGATGCCTCCGAGGCCAGCATTACGGATGGGGGGGAAGCGGTACCAGGGGCCTTCGAAGCCTTCTTCCTCCTCTTCAGCGTCCTCATCTTCTCGGCTCGAGGAATGGCGTTCCGCCTCCTCGGTGACGGCGCGCGTGGTAAGGCTCTTTTCGTCCATGACAATTCCTCCTTCGCACTACTTCCGCACACGGACGTTGGGGGCCAGGTGCTTCTTCTGAATCCCCGCACGGCACCGGCCGCCGACGCGCAAGGTCATCCGTTGCTCGAAGTTTTTCTGGTCTTCACGGAACAAGTCGGCAGGGAGCCGCCTGACGACCTCTGCCAGCTCCTTCACGACCGGGTCCGTGAGATCGAGCGAATAGTAGACCCACCGGCCGTCTCGTCGTGCCCGCAGTAGCCTGGCGTTGCGGAGCTCTTTCAAGTGCCGTGACACGTGGTATTGGGGTACCTCAAGGGAGTCGACGAGTTCGCAGACACACACCTCCTCATCATTCGCGGCCATGAGCCGGACGATCCGAAGGCGCGTAGGATCCGACAGTGCCTTGAAAACATCCGTGATTCGCGAGAGTTCCGTCACGGGTCAACCCCCTGCTTCCCGCCCGTCCTGTTCTCCAGTTCTACCGGCGCATGGCCGGGCCCCGCCGCTTTAAGAAGTATATATGTGCATATGCGCATATTTCAAGGCGGGGGCGCAGTCCTTTCACGCTTTCCTTTCCCATGCGCTTTGGTGAGTGGTCGGCGCCCGTGAGGAACCGTGGTGAAGTCAATGTCGCGTCCTCGACGCCCCGTCCTCGACGTCACGACCACGCCGCCGGGAAGCCCTCCCCGAGGACCTCGGCCGCGTCGGTCACCGCCACGAAGGCGTGGGGGTCGATGTCCCGGATCAGCTGCTTGAGCCGGGCCAGCTCCCTGCGGTTCAGCACCACCATGACCACCGCGCGCTCCTCCCCCGTCCAGGCGCCCGTGGCGCGGAGCAGGGTGGCGCCGCGTCCCAGGCGGGTCGTCACCGCCTGTGCCACGTCCCGCGGGCGGGTGGTGATGATCCAGGCGCTCTTGGCCCGCAACGGCCCCTCCTGGACGATGTCGGCCAGCCGACCGCCCAGGAAGGTGACCAGGATGGAGTAGAGGGCGGTATCTGCACCCAAGGTCAGCCCGATGGCGGCCAGCACCAGGCTGTCGACGACCAGGAACGTCTCGGCGATGCCGATGCCGTACCGCTCCTTGAGGAAGCGGGCGACGATGTCGATGCCGCCGCTGGATGCCCCGGCCCGGAACAGGAGCCCGATGCCGGTGCCGATGAAGGCACCCCCGTACAGGCTGGCCAGCAGCGGCTCGCCCACCCGGAAGGCCACGCCCTCCGTGAGGCGCAGGGCCAGGGTCACCAGCAGCGTCGCCAGCCCGGTGCGGAGGATGAACGCCCGCCCGATGCCCCACCACCCGAAGGCGAAGAGCGGCACGTTGAGCAGCAGGTAGACCAGGGAGACCGGCAGGCCCGTGGCATAGTGGACCAGCAGCGAGATGCCGCTGAGACCGCCCTCGCCCAGGCGGGCGGGCACCAGGAAGCCGTTGATGCCCAGGCTGAACAGGATTGCCCCTGCGGCCAGGTGCGCCGTCTGGACGAACCGGCCCGCCGGGGCCGGTCCCGCGCCCTCCAGCAGCCGACGGAGTGCACCGCCTGCGGCCACGGACCCGCTCCCTCCCGCTGGATTCCCTCGCGCCGCTACCAAGGTTCCCCGCTCGGTCCCCCGCTCCCGCCGTTCCCAGCGGTCAGTCGGTCCAGTCGATGAGGATCGCGTCGCCCTCCACCCGCACCGGGTACGTGCGCAGCGGCACCACGGCGGGCAGCGCGCGGACGGCGCCCGTGCGCACGTCGAATCGCGCCCCGTGGCGCGGGCAGATGCAGAGGTAGCCCTCCAGGCCCCCCTCGCTGAGGGACGCCTGCGCGTGGGTGCACGTGTCGTCGGTGGCGTAGAACTCGCCGCCCTCGGTGTGCCAGATGGCCACGGGATGGCCGTCCACCTCGACGCGGAAGCCGGTGCCCGCCGGCACCTGGTCCCGCGTCGCCACTTGCCGCCAGGCCATGCTGCGTTCCCCCCGCACGCGAAGGCCGGTGGCCGCCGGCCACCGGCCTTCGCCGGTTCGTCCCGACACCGTCTCGACGCCCTCTCGCCTGCCGCCCGCCGGTCCCGCAGCCGCCGCAGCGCTCCCCGCGCCGCTGCGGGATGGGGCGCGGTGCGGCGCCGCCAACGGGCCCGCCAGCGGGCGGACGGGATGCCGCACCCGCCGCGGACCGCGTCCATCGGCACCGGACCGCGTCCAGGTCGCGCGCCGGCGCGCCCCGCGGCCGCCTCCCGGCCGCCTGTCGATCAGCCGACCGAGCCCTCCATCTCCAGCTGGATCAGCCGGTTCATCTCGATGGCGTACTCCATCGGCAGCTCCTTGGTGAAGGGCTCGATGAAGCCGCTGACGATCATCGTCGTCGCCGTCTGCTCGTCGATGCCGCGGCTCATCAGGTAGAAGAGCTGCTCCTCGCTGACCTTGGACACCGTCGCCTCGTGCTGGATGGTGACGCTGTCCTCGTTGATCTCGATGTAGGGGAAGGTGTCGGTCTTGGAGTACGGGTCCAGGATCAGCGCGTCGCACTGGACGTTGACCTTGGCCCGCTCCGCCCCCTCGTGCACCTGCACCAGGCCGCGGTAGGTCTGGATGCCGCCGTCCTTGCAGATGCCCTTGGACACCACGGTGGAGGAGGTGTCCGGGGCCACGTGGATCACCTTGCTGCCGGCGTCCTGATGCTGGCCGCGGCCGGCGAAGGCGATGGAGAGGATGTCGGCCTTGGCGCCGCGACCCAGCAGGTACACGCTGGGGTACTTCATGGTGACCTTCGAGCCGATGTTGCCGTCGACCCACTCCATGGTCGCCTCTTCGTAGGCCACGGCCCGCTTGGTCACCAGGTTGTAGACGTTGTGGGACCAGTTCTGGATCGTGGTGTAGCGGCAACGGCCGCCCTTCTTGACGATGATCTCCACCACCGCCGAGTGCAGCGAGTCGGTGGAGTAGATGGGCGCGGTGCAGCCCTCCACGTAGTGGACGAAGGCCCCCTCGTCGACGATGATCAACGTCCGCTCGAACTGGCCGACGTTCTGGGCGTTGATGCGGAAGTAGGCCTGCAGCGGGATCTCGACCCGCACGCCCGGCGGCACGTAGATGAAGCTGCCGCCGGACCACACCGCCGTGTTGAGGGCGGCGAACTTGTTGTCCTCCGCCGGCACCACGGTGCCGAAGTACTCCCGCACCAGGTCGGGGTACTCCTTGACCGCGGTGTCCGTGTCGCAGAAGATCACGCCCTGCCGCTCCAGGTCTTCCCGGATGCTGTGGTACACGACCTCCGACTCGTACTGGGCGCTGACGCCGGCCAGGAACTTGCGCTCCGCCTCGGGGATGCCCAGCCGGTCGAAGGTGCGCTTGATGTACTCCGGCACCTCGTCCCAGCTGCGCCCCTGGCGCTCCGTCGGCTTGATGTAGTAGTGGATGTCCTCGAAGCGCAGGCCGGAGAGGTCGGGACCCCAGGTCGGCATGGGCTTCTTCTGGAAGACCTCGAAGGCCTTGAGGCGGATCTCCCGCATCCAGTCGGGCTCGTCCTTGTAGTGGGAGATGCTCTCCACGATCTCCCGCGTCAGCCCCTTGGGAGACTTGAAGACGTACTCCTCGGGGTCGCGGAAGCCGTACTTGTACTCACGGCCGAGTTCGACCAGCTCCTTGGCCACCCAGCTCACCTCCGGGCGTGGCCCCGTGGGCGATGGCGGACCAACCGTCCATGGGGTGTTTTTGCGAATCCATCCTTATTTGGTTCTGGTCTAAGGTTACTCGCGGGCCGTCGCGGCTGTCAACCGCGGCCGGTCCACCGTCCCCCGGGTACTTCGGCCGTCCGTCCCCAGGCGGGTCGCACCCCAGGCGCACGGACTCGTCCATCGCCTTCCCGGCGGTCCCCCGGCGCCCCCGTGGGTCCGGCCGGGCCATCGCGGCGCGGAGCCGGGACACCGAGGATCGCGTCCCCCTCGCCTCAGCCGGTGTCACGGTCGCGCAGGCGTGCGTGGAAAAGCGCCGCCCCGGGCCAGGCGTGCCGGTCCACCGTCCCCACCGCCGCATAGGTTGCCCGCAGGATCGCGAAAGGAGCGGATCGCCATGGTGTCCGTCGTGGAGTTCGCGGCGAGGCTGGACGGTTCCCAGGAGGTCCCTCCCGTCGCCACGCCGGCCGAGGGGCGCGCGCACCTGTTCTTCATCGACCGCCCCGACAAGCCCGACCTGCTGCTGGTGCTGCTCAGCGTCCGCAACACCCGGGGGTCTTCGCCGCTCACATCCACCTGGGACGACCGGGCGTGAACGGCCCCATCGTGATGAATCTCTACGGGCCCACGGATCCCGTCGACATCGGCCCCGAGACGCAGATCGTCAACCGCGCCTTCACCCGGGCGGACCTGGTCGGCCCGCTGGCCGGACGGCCGCTCTCGGACCTGCTGCAGAACATGCTGGCCGGGAACGCCTACGTCAACGTGCACACCGTCCAGCACTTCGAGGGGGAGATCCGCGGTCAGATCTTCCTGGCCCGCCACGGGCGGTAGGGCCGTCGCGCCGCCGGCCCCAGCCGCCACGAGAGCGCCGGCGGCCGGCGCGTCCTCGGCGCGGCCGTGGCGTCGCGCCGCCAGCCCCGGGCGACGCCGACGGGGGCAGGGGGCGGTGGCCGATGGGAGGCCACCGCCCCCGTTGGCCGCCCGCAGGCGCCCGCCGCCCCCCAGGCGACCGCCGGGAAAGAGGCGCGGGTGGGCGCGGCGAGAGGGGCGGGTCCGCGCGGACCCCGCGGCGTGGCTCGCCGCCGGAGCGACCGGCTGCGAACTCAGATCTCCTTGGGCGCGACCAGGGGTACGCCGCGGGCGCAGAGGGGGCATTCCTCCGGGCGAAAGACGGCGGCCGAACGGGTCAGCAGGGCCACCATGGGTACGCCGAAGGCCACCCGGCCTCCGCTGCGGTCGACCACGGCCCCCACCGCTACCACCCGGCCGCCCGCGGCGGCGACGGCCGCCATGGTCTTGCGGACCGATCCGCCGGTGGTGACCACGTCTTCCACCACGACCACCGGCTCGCCGGGCGCCAACCGGAACCCGCGCTTGAGGCGCATGGAGCCGTCGGCCTCCTTCTCGGCGAAGAGCGAACGGGCGCCGAGCGCGCGGGCCACCGCGTGGGCCAGGAGCACGCCCCCCATGGCGGGACCCACCACGGCTCCGTGGGCGGTGCCGGGCCCGGCGGCGCGGCGCGGGTGGCCGGAGGCGACCTCCGGCGGCAGGACGGCCCGCAGCCGCGCGGCCAGGGCCGCACCCAGGTGCTCGAGCACCGCGGGGTACTGAAAGGCGCGCGCCAGCAGGAAGAACTCGTCGCTGTGGAGGCCTGTGGTCAGCCGGAAGTGGCCGATCCGATGGGCGCCGGTTTGCTCGAGCAAACCCGCGATGGCGCCGGCCGGGGCGGCCCCGTCGGGCGCCGCCGCCGATGGCGTCCCGCCCGCGACCGGCGCCGCCCGCTCCGTCGTCGCGTCCCTCGCACCGTCTCCACCAGCCATGCCGCTGCCGCCCTCCCCGTCCATGGGTGACCCGTCGCCCCCATCCCGGCATGCCGTCCGCGGGAGGGGTCGGCTCCGGGCCCGTGACGTTGCCGAACCGGATGCCGCCCTCGTCCCGCTCGGGGCAGGCGCCGGCTTCCCGGTCCTCACCCCTGGCCCACCCGAGGCGGTCTTTTGGCGCCGGCCCCGGCGGGCGGGTGCCCCGGCCCTCACCCCTGGCCCGCCCCGGGCGTCGTCCTGGCGTCGACTCCGGCGGGAGGGTGCCGTGGAGCCCCGCCGTCGGGGGTGCCGCCGTCCAGGGCCTGCGCGACCTCGCCGGCGATGGCCTCCAGTGCGGCCACGGGATCCGCCGCGGCGGTCACGGGCCGTCCCACCACCAGGTAGTCCGCCCCGGCGGCGATGGCCTCGGCCGGCGTGGCCACCCGCTGCTGGTCGCCCCGCGGGCTGCCGGCAGGGCGGATGCCCGGGGTCACCAGCCACACGCCAGGCCCCACCGTGGCCCGCACCACCCGCAACTCCGCCGGCGAGCAGACGACGCCGGCCAACCCCCATGCCCGGGCGTTGCCGGCACGGCGCGCCGCCTCCGCCCCGAGGGGCAGGCGGGCACCGGTGGCCTCGGCGTACGCCGCTCCTGCCAAGCTGGTGAGCACCGTGACCCCGATCACCCGCGGTGCGGGGACGCCCGCGGCGGCGGCTCCCGCGGCCGCTCCCTCCACCGCCGCCCGGCACATGTCGCGCCCGCCCGCCAGATGCACCGTCAGCAGCCAGGCGCCGCGAGCCCCCAGGGCGCGGGCCGCGCCGTAGACGGTATGGGGGATGTCGTGCAGCTTGGCGTCGACGAAGACCCGCAGCCCCCGCCCGGCCAGCCGGTCGATCCAGCCCGGACCCTGGGCGTAGAGCATCTCCAGGCCGATCTTGAAGGCGCAGCCCGCCGGGGCGAGCTGGTCCACCAGCGCCTGGGCCCGCCCCGCGTCGGCCACGTCCAGCGCGACGATCAGCCGTTCCGCCCCCGGCACGGTGCCCCCCATCGCCGGCTTCCCCCTTCCCGGTCGTCCCCCGCCGCGGTCCGGCGGCATCCCCGCTCCGCCGCCGATGCCCTCCGCGGTCGCGTCCTCCGGCATCAACCGCCGTCCCTCCAGGAGCACCCGGTCAGCGGGCTCCGTTCCCCGGCGGGCGCGGCGGCGCCGGCGCGCCCGCCGGCCGCCGCTCCGGCCGGCCCTGAAGGCGCCGTTCCGCCGGGCTCCTCGCGGCGGTGGGCGCGCCCGGTCAGCTCGGCGGCGCCGATCCCCTTGGCGGCCAGGATCGCGGCCAGTTCGTCCAGCACCCGCACCGGCGCCCGGGGGTCGACGAGGGCGGCGGTGCCCACCGCGACCGCCGCCGCCCCGGCCAGCATCAGCTCGGCCGCATCGCGGCCCGAGGCCACGCCGCCCATGCCCAGGATGGGCGCCCGCAGCCGCCGGTAGACCTCCCAGATGCACCGCACCGCCACCGGCCGGATGGCCGGACCCGACAGACCGCCCGTCACCGCCGCCAGGGCCGGCCGCTCCCCCTCGACGTCGATGGCGGCCCCGCGCACCGTGTTGATCAGCGACAGCGCATCCGCGCCCGCCTCCAGCACCGCCGCGGCCAGCGCGGGCAGGTCGCCCGCCTCGGGGGACAGCTTGACCAGCAGGGGCCGCTGCGTGACGCGCCGCACCGCCCGCACCAGGGAAGCGGCCACGGCCGGGTCGCTGCCGAACTCGAGCCCCCCGGCCTTGACGTTGGGACAGGACACGTTGAGCTCCAGGGCGTCGACCCCGGCGGCATCGAGCCGCCGGGCCACCTCCACGTACTCGGCCTCCGTCTTGCCGACCACGTTGGCGATGACGGGCACGTCGAAGCGGCGCAGCCAGGGCAGGTCGTTGTGGACGAAGTGATCGACGCCCGGGTTCTGCAGGCCGATGGCGTTGAGCATCCCCGCCGGCGTCTCCACGGCCCGCGGCGGGGGGTTGCCGGGCCAGGGCTCCAGGCTGAGGCCCTTGACGGTGACCGCCCCGAGGACACCCAGGTCGTAGAAGGCGGCCGCCTCGCGGCCGTAGCCGAAGGTGCCGGCGGCGGTCACCACCGGGTTCTTCAGGCGGAGAGGGCCCAGGCGCACCTCGAGCCGCGGTCGCCGCGCCCCGTCCCCGTCGCCGGGCCCGTGGTGCGGGGCCTGTCGATCCCTCACAGGACCACCTCCCCGGCGGCGAACCAGCGCCCCTCCCGGCAAGCCCGGACGTAGCGGGTCCCCCCTCCGCCCCGCACCGGGACCGCGCACGCCAGGCACGCGCCGTACCCGCAGGGCATGTAGGCGTCGACCACCAGGAAGGCATCCACCGGCCGACCGTCCACGGCCCGCTGGACCTGCCGCAGGAACGGGGGCGGCCCGGCGGCAAACAGCCGCGGGCGCGGGCCGCCTGCGCTCCCGGGCGGCGGGGCGGGCCCGGTGGTGCCGGGGGCCGCGCCCGACCCCCCGACGCGGGGGTCGTCGCCCGCGGCGAGGCCGCCATCCGCCGGCACGACCGCGGCGATCCGACCCGGGGCACCGGTCCCGCACCCGACGCCGGACGAACCGGCCGCCCCGGTGGCACCCGCCCTGTCGCCGAAGGCGGACGCCAGCAGGCTCAGGACCTGGCGCGGCGGCAGGACGGTGAGATGGCCCGGCACCGGGGCGGCCCGCACCCCTTCCTCCCCCGCGGCCGCAGCCCCCGCGGCCCCGGCGCCCGCGGCGGGCGCCCGCGGGAGCAGGGTCGACCACAGGTCCGCCAGCGCCGCCGCGTCGTCCCCCTCGGCGGCCAGCAGGACCGTCACCGGCACCCCCGCCGCCACGGCCCGGGCGGCCAGGAGCCGCAGGGCGACCGCCTGCCAGCCCAGGGCGGCAAGCCACAGGGGCGCAGGGCCATCCCCCGCCGCGCGCACCGGCGCGGGCCGGCCCAGCGGCCCCAGCAGCGCGACCGCGGTGCCGGGGGCGAGGCCCGCCAGCTGGGCGGTCCCCGGCCCGACGACCCGGTAGACCAGGACGATGCGACCCGTGTCGGGATCGGCATCCGCGATGGAGAAGGGCCGGCCCAGGTAGGGGCGCCCCGCCTCCGCGGCGCCCGGCCGCACCTGGACGAACTGCAGGGGCCCGGCCGCCGCGGCCACGGCGGGAGCCTCCAGGATCGTGGAGGCCACGCCCGGAGCCACGGACCGCGTGCGCACCACCCGGGCCGTGACCGCCCACGGCGGCCCGCCGGCCCCGGGTACCCGCGCCCCGCCGGCCGATGGTCCCGATCCGACGGGCGGCCGACCGGGCCCCTCGTCCCTCATCGCAGCAGCACCTCGGCGCGGGCCACCGGTTCCAGGTCCTGGAGCGCCCGCACCGTGGCGGCCAGGGCCCGCCGGTCCGGATGGCGCATCAGCACCTCCACCAGGGCGGCGGCGGTGTCCAGCGAGGTCAGGCACGGGATGCCGCGCTCCACCGCCGTCCGCCGGATCCGGAACCCGTCCCGCTCCGGCCGGCGCCCCTCCGTCAGGGTGTTGATCACCAGCCGCACGCGGCCGTCGCGCAGGGCATCGAGCAGCGGCGCGCCGCCCGACCGGGCCCCGCCGCCGGGCGCCGGCTCGGCCGCGCCGCCGGCGGACGCCGCCGCATCGACGGCCCGGCCGCCGTTGGGGGCGGCGCCCGCCGTCGGGTCCCCCGCGGCGCGGGACGCGACCGGCCGGCGGGCGGGGCTGCCCGGTTCCGCCGTCCCGGCGCCCGAGATCTTGGGCAGCACCGTGACCTCCAGGCCCGCGGCGCGCAGGGCGGCCGCCGTCCCCGGTGTGGCGTACAGCCGGTAGCCCGCCGCCGCCAGCCGCCGGCCCAGTTCCACCGCGGCCGGCTTGTCGGCGTCGGCCACCGTCAGCAGCACCCCCTCCCCCGGGGCCGGCAGCTTCATCCCCGCCGCCAGCAGCCCGCGGGCCAGGGCGCCCTCCAGCGTGGTGTCGACGCCCATGACCTCGCCGGTGGACTGCATCTCCGGCCCCAGCGAGGGATCGACCCCGGGCAGCTTGTTCCACGAGAACACCGGCAGCTTCACCGCCACGTGGCCCGGCGGCGGCAGCAGGCCGGTGCGCCAGCCCAGGTCCGCCAGCCGCTCCCCCAGCGCCGCGCGGGTGGCCAGCTCGGTCAGGGGCACCCCGGTGGCCTTGGTGATGAAGGGCACGGTGCGGCTGGCCCGCGGGTTCACCTCCAGCACGTACAGGTCGCACCCGTCCCAGACGAACTGCAGGTTGATCACGCCGCGCACCCCGAGGGCTCGGGCCAGGGCGACGGTGGCCGCCTCCACCTGGGCCAGCACCGCCGGGGGCACCCCTGGCGCCGGCACCACGGCGATGGAGTCGCCCGAGTGGACCCCCGCCCGCTCGATGTGGCGCATCACCGCGGGGATCACCACCGTCTCCCCGTCGGCCACGGCGTCGACCTCCAGCTCCATCCCGGCGATGTACCGGTCGACCCACACCGGCCGGTCGCCGGCCACCCGGGCCGCCGTCTCCAGATAGCGGGCCAGTTCCTCCGGCGAGCGGGCCACCTGCATGGCACGGCCCCCCAGCACGTAGGAGGGCCGGACGATCACCGGGTAGCCGATGCGGTCCGCCGCCGCGAGGGCCTCCGCCACCGACCGCGCCGCCGCCCCCGGCGGCCGCCGCAGCCCGAGCCGGGCTAGCAGCTGGTCGAACCGCTCACGGCTCTCCGCCACGTCGACGGCGTCGGGGGCGGTGCCCAGGATGCGCACCCCGGCCGCCGCCAGGGGCGCCACCAGGTTGACCGCCGTCTGCCCGCCGAACTGGGCCAGCACCCCCACGGGCCGTTCCAGGTCCAGCACGTTGCGCACGTCCTCCGCCGTCAGGGGCTCGAAGTAGAGCCGGTCGGCGGTGTCGAAGTCGGTGCTCACCGTCTCCGGGTTGTTGTTGACGATCACCGCCCGGTAACCCAGGGCGCGCAGGGTGCGGACGGCGTGGACCGAGCTGTAGTCGAACTCGATGCCCTGGCTGATGCGGATGGGCCCCGCGCCCAGCACCACCACCACGGGGCGGTCGCCGTCCTCGGCCTTGCGCGGCCCCGCCTCGTCGGCCTCGCCGTAGGTCGAGTAGAAGTAGGGCGTCAGCGCCTCGAACTCCGCCGCGCAGGTGTCGACCATCTTGTACCCGGCGCGGATGCCCGCCGCGAGCCGCGCCCGCCGCACCGCCTCCTCGGACGAACCGGCCAGCTGGGCGATGCGGCGGTCCGTCAGACCCAGGCGCTTGGCCTCGAGGAGCAGATCCGGCGGCAGCCCGGGTACGGCGCCGGTGGCGGTGGCGCCGCCTCCCCGCCGCCCCACCTGCCGCAGCCGCTCCTCCAGCGCCACCACCCGGGCGATGCGGTGCAGGAAGAACCGGTCGATGCCGGTCCACCGGTGGAGCTCCTCCACGCTGTGGCCGCGGCGCAGCGCCTCCGCCAGGAGGAACAGCCGCCGGTCGTCGCCCTCCCGGATGGCTGCCTCCAGGGCCGGTTCGTCCAGATCGCGGGCCTCGGGCCACTCCAGGGCGTCGACCCCGATCTCCAGCGACCGCACCGCCTTGAGCAGCGCCCCCTCGAAGCTGCGGTCGATGGCCATGACCTCGCCCGTCGCCTTCATCTGGGTGCCCAGGCGCCGGTCGGCGGTGGCGAACTTGTCGAAGGGCCAGCGGGGGATCTTGACCACGACATAGTCCAGGGCCGGCTCGAAGAGGGCCGAGGTGCCCGTGATGGGGTTGCGGATCTCGTCCAGCCGGCGGCCCAGGGCCACCCGCGCCGCCACCTTGGCGATGGGGTAGCCCGTGGCCTTGGACGCCAGGGCGCTGGAGCGGCTGACCCGGGGGTTGACCTCGATGACCCGGTACTCCGCCCCGTCGGGCCGCAGGGCCAGCTGGACGTTGCAGCCTCCCTCCACCCCGATGGCGTCGACGATGCGCAGGGACGCCGAGCGCAGTCGCTGCAGCTGCCGGTCGGTCAGGGTCAGGGCGGGCGCCACCACGATGCTGTCGCCGGTGTGCACGCCGACGGGGTCCACGTTCTCCATGCTGCAGATGGCGATGGCGTTGCCGGCCCCGTCGCGGATGACCTCGAACTCGATCTCCTTCCAGCCCAGCAGGCTCTCTTCCAGGAGGACCTGGCCGATGGGGCTGGCCGTCAGGCCGCGGTCGACCAGCGCCGCAAGCTCCCGCTCGTCCCGGGCGATGCCGCCGCCGGTGCCGCCCAGGGTGTAGCCGGGCCGCGCGATGACGGGGAAGCCCACCTGCCGGGCGAAGGCCAGCGCCTCCTCGTAGGAGCGCACGATGGTGCTGCGGGGGACGGGCTCGCCGATGGCGAGCATCAGCCGCTTGAAGGCATCGCGGTCCTCCGCCCGCTGGATCGCCTCGGGCGGCGTGCCCAGCAGCCGCACCCCGTACCGCTCCAGCACCCCCGACCGCACCAGCTCCATGGCCAGGTTGAGGCCCACCTGGCCGCCCAGGGTGGGCAGCACGGCGTCGGGCCGCTCCTTGCGGATCACCGCCTCGGCGAACTCCGCCGTCAAGGGCTCGACGTAGACCCGGTCGGCGGTGCCGGGGTCCGTCATCACCGTGGCGGGGTTGGAATTGAGCAGGACCACCTCCAGGCCCTCTTCCTTGAGGGCGCGGCACGCCTGGGTGCCCGAGTAGTCGAACTCCGCCGCCTGGCCGATGATGATGGGGCCCGAGCCGATGACCAGCACCTTGCGCACGCCGGCGGGCGCGCCGGCGGCCGTGCCGGCCGCGGCCCGGCGCCCGGTCGCCGTCCCCGCCCCGGCACCCGCCGCCGGGGATCGATCCCGGTGCGGACCCGCCTCAGGCACCGGCGATCCCCCCTTCCACCGCCCCCGGCGCCGCCGCCAGCCATCGCCCCGCTGCGGCCGGTGCAGGCCCGGTCCCCCCGGCCGGCCGCTCCGCACCCGCCGCGCGTCCCGCGCCGGTCGCCGGAGCCGCGGCGGACCCCCGCCCCGCGCCGACGGCCGCTCCTTCGGCCGCCCGCGCCGGCGCCCCGCCGGTCACCTGGCGGAGGAACTCGGCCAGCAGCGGCGCCGCGTCCCGCGGACCGGGCGCCGCCTCGGGGTGGAACTGCAGGCCGCGCACCGGCAGGTGGGGGTGGCACAGCCCCTCCACCGTGCCGTCGTTGAGGTTGACGTGGGTGACGATCAGGCCCGCCGCCTCGAGGGATTCGGCGTCCAGGGCGTAGCCGTGGTTCTGGGAGGTCATGAAGACCCGCCCCTCGCCGCCCCCCGCGCCGGCCCAGGCCGCCACCGCGATCTCCTTCACCGGGTGGTTGGCGCCGCGGTGGCCGAAGGGCAGCTTGTAGGCGCGGCCGCCGAAGGCCAGGCCGAGCAGCTGGTGGCCAAGACAAATGCCGAAGGTGGGCACCGCCTCGGCGACGCGCCGCACGGTGCCCAGCACCTCGCCCAGGTCCCGCGGGTCGCCGGGGCCGTTGGACAGGATCACCACGTCGGGCCGCAGGGCCAGGATGTCGTCGGCGGGGGTGCGCGCGGGGACCACGGTCACGCGCCAGCCCTGGGCCACCAGCGCCCGGAGGATGTTGCGCTTGACGCCGAAGTCCACCAGGACGGCGTGGTGCCCGGCCCCGGCCGGCACCGCGGGTCCGGCCGACCCGACGCCGTCCGGCGCGGGGATCGCGCCGTCAGGGGTGGCGGTGGCTGCCCGAGGCGGTTCGAGCCGGTACGGCCGGCGGGTGCCCGCCTCCAGGGCGGACGGCGGCCGCCAGCGGGCGGCGCGCGCCGCCAGCTCCTCCACGGGGACGCCGAAGTCGGTGGTGAGCACCCCCCGCAGCGTGCCGTGGCGCCGCAGGTGCCGGGTCAGGGCCCGGGTGTCGAACCCGTCGGCCGCCGGCACGCCGGCGGCCGCCAGGTGCGCCGCCAGCGGCTGGAGCCCGACGGCGCCGGCGTCGAACAACTCGCGGGCGATCAACGCCTGGACCCGCGGACCGGCCGACTCGTCCTCGCCGTCGTGCACACCGTAGTTGCCCACCAACGGGTAGGTCAGGACCACGATCTGTCCGTCGTAGGAGGGATCCGACAGCAGCTCCTGGTAGCCCGTCATCGCGGTGTTGAAGACCACCTCGCCGGTCACGGCCCAGGCCCCTCCCGCGCCGCCGCGCCCGGGGCCCGGCCCCGCCACCAGGCGGCCGAACCACTGGGTGCCGTCTTCCAGCACCAGCCGGGCGGGGACGACGTCCGCGCGGGCCGGGGCCGCCGCCCCATCGGCGCCCCTGCCGGCCACCCGAGCGGCGCCTCGCCCGGCCACCGGCGCCACCTGTGCGCTCGCACCCCGCACGGCCGCGTGGGGGGCAGGGTCGCCGTCGCGGAGCGCCGGCGCAGGGGGGACGGGCTCACCGCAGTCCATCCTTCGTGCCTCCTTTGCCCGGATCGGCTCGCGGGTCGCACGGGCCGCGCCTCCGGCCGTGGCGTCGTGCACGTCGTCCCTGGTGCCGTGCACGTCCTTCATGGGCGAGGCGACGGCCGCGGTACGAGCGGTCTGCATAAATATACACGCACTCTTTAACATTATACAAACCTCCGCCAGCCCGTCACGGGCCGGCCTGCCCGGCCGCGTCCGTCTGGCCTGCCGGCCGCCCCGCCGGCGACGCCGGCGTCGCTGGCGTCGCTGGCGTCGCCAGCCCCACCGCGACGGGCTCGGGCACCGGACAGCCCGGCAGCCGGAACACCGCCCGGCCGCCCACCAGCGTGCACACCGCCCGGCCCCGCAGGTTCCACCCGGCGAAGGGCGTATTGCGGCCGAGGCTCGCGAAGCGCTCCGGTTCGACCACCCACCGGTACCCGGGGTCGATCAGCGTCACGTCGGCCGCCGCGCCGGGCCGCAGGGTGCCGCCGGGGACCCCCAACACGCGGGCGGGGCCGGTGGACATGAGCTGGACGAGCCGCGCGGGCGGCAGCGGGTCGGGGACCAGGTGGGTAAGCAGCAGGCCGAGGGCCGTCTCCAGTCCCACCACCCCGAAGGCGGCCTCCGGGAAGGGCGCGTCCTTGTCCAGGGGATGGTGGGGGGCGTGGTCGGTGGCGATGGCGTCCACGGTCCCGTCCGCCACCGCCTCCAGCAGGGCCTCCCGGTCCCGCCGCGAGCGCAGCGGCGGGTTCATCTTCCAGTGGGGGTGGAACCCGGCCGCCGCCACGTCCTCGTCGCAGAGCAGCAGGTGGTGGGGCGTGACCTCCACGGTCACCGGGATGCCCCGCGCCTTGCCCCAGCGCACCAGATCCAAGGTGGCGGCGGCGCTGGCGTGGAGCACGTGCAGGCGCGCCCCCGCCCGCTCGGCCAGCAGCAGGTCCCGGGCCACCATCACCGTCTCGGCGGTGTCCGGGATGCCGGGCATCCCCGCGGCCGCCGCCACCGCCCCGGCATGCATGGCGCCGCCAGCGCTGAGCTCCGGTTCCTCGGCATGGACCAGGACGGGCAGCCCCGCCGCCGCCGCCCCCTCCAGCACCCGCGCCATGACGCCGGCCCGCGCGATGGGCCGGCCGTCGTCGGTGACGGCCACCGCCCCCGCCGCCTTCAGGGCGCCGTAGGGGGCGGGCTCGTCCCCGGCCAGGCCGCGGGTGGCGGCGGCCACGACGTGGACGCGCACCGGCGCCTCGGCCGCGGCCTTCATGGCGAGCCATTCCACGCGGATGGCGTCGTCCAGCGGCGGGCGGGTGTTGGGCATGCAGGCCACCGCCGTGAAGCCCCCCGCCGCCGCCGCGGCGCCGCCCGTCGCCAGCGTCTCCTTGTGGGTCTCACCGGGCGTGCGCAGGTGGACGTGGGGGTCGATGAGCCCGGGCACCACCCAGAGCCCGCGGGCGTCGAGGACGTGGACCGAAGGGGATGCGCCGGTCGACCCGGCGGGTGCGACGGCGGCAGCCCGGGCCGGCCGCCCGTCCCCGTCGGCTCCCCGTGCGCGGCGGGTGCCGATCCCGCCGGCGGCGGGGGCGGCAGGGGCCGGTTCGTCGGATGGGCTCGGAGGAGCCGATCCGCCGGGGACCGTCACCCGGGCGACCGCCTCCGCGTTCGGCAAGGGCGCGCCGGCGTAGACGATGCGTCCCGCCTCGATCACCACGTCGCCGGGACCGTCCAGGCCCTGGCTGGGGTCGATCACCCGGCCGCCGCGGATCCACAGGCGCGTCATCGGCGGCCCACCTCCGCCCCGGCCCGCCCCCGGCCGTTGGCCACGACCGGCCTGCGGGCCCCGGCCGCGCATTCCGGCGGGGCCACAGCGACGCCGCCCGCCTCCGCGCGGTGCGACTCCGCACGCTGACCTGCCGCCGCCCATGGGGCCTCCGCGGCGCGTTCGTCCGCCCCAAGGCGTTCGGCTGCTCCGGAACCGGACGGTTCGTCCTCGTCCCCGGCGGGTCCGTCCTCACCACCCGCGGGCTCGTCCACCGCTCCTTCCGGACGAACCGGCCCCAGGGCCCACTCCAGCACGGCCATGCGCGCCGCCACGCCGCAGCGCACCTGGTCTTCGACGACGCAACGCGGGTCGTCCATCACCGCGGGGTCGAGCTCGATGCCGCGGTTCACCGGGCCGGGGTGCATCAGGATGGCATCGGGCCGGGCCCGTTCCAGTTGCCGGGGGCCGATGCCCCAGCCGCGGCGGTATTCCCCCAGGTCGGGCAGCACCCCCGCCAGGCGCTCCCGCTGGATCCGCAAGGCCATCACCACGTCGGCCGCGTCCAGGGCCTCGTCGAGGCAGGTCGTGACGGTCACGCCCGGGCAGGGCGGGGCCGCGGGCACGAGGCCGGGAGGACCGCAGAGCCAGACCTCGGCACCCAGCCGCGCCAGCAACAGGGCGTTGGACCGCGCCACCCGGCTGTGGCGCACGTCGCCGACGATGGCGACCTTGAGCCCTGCCAGTCGCCCCTTGTGGCGGAGGATGGCCAGGGCGTCCAGGAGGGCCTGGGTCGGGTGCTCGCCGGTGCCGTCGCCGGCGTTGATCACCGGGACGCCGAGCACCGTCGCCGCGTACGCCGCGGCCCCCGTCACGGGGTGACGCAGGATCACCGCGTCGAACCCGAGGGCCTCGCAGGTGCGCAAGGTGTCGCGCAGCCCCTCGCCCTTCTGCACGCTGCTGCGCGCCACGGGCAGGTCGAAGGGGGCCGCGCCCAGCAGATGGGCGGCCACGTGGAAGGATTGGGCGGTGCGGGTGCTGTTCTCGTAGAAGAGGGTGACGATGCGGCGGCCGGCCAGGGGAGCGGAGGTGAGCGGTCGTCCGCCGCCGCGCTCCAGGGCGGCCAGCATCCGCCGGGCGCGGCTCAGGAGGTCTTCCAGGTCGGCGATCGACAGGGCGGCGATGCCGGTGAGGGAACGGGAACGCCCCGCGGACCCGGAGCGGACCAGGGCGGATGGATCGGGGTGGATGGATCGCCCCGGCCCATGGAGGGGTCGTTCAAGAGTCCCCCCGTCCCCGGGCGCGGCGACGCCGGCCGTCTTCGCCACCGGCGCCGGGCCGGGTCGCTGCGGCAACCGTGCGGCGGGCCAAATGGACTGGGGCGTCGTCCCGGCTGGCACGATCTCGCCTCCCGATCGCCCCGTCCCGCAGGCACAAAAAAACTTCTTGCCCGCCGGCAAGAAGTCGCTGGTGGCAGCGCGGCGCGGCGCCTCACGAACCCCGCCGGTCCTGCCCCGGCCCGCCGGCTGTGCCGGCGCCACCGGTTGCCCCGGCACCGCCGCCCGGCACCTGGCCGGGCGGCCTGGGCCGCGCCACCCGTATGGCTCCTTACCGGCCTCACGGGACCAGTTTAAAGGGGCGTTTTTTGCTCGGGGCCAATGCTAGCACGAGCGATTGGGGCTGTCAAGACGAAAAGGCCGGCCAGCTGACGCAGCGCCCGCACCCGCTCGCGGTCCGCGAGGCCGTCGTGCGGGGTGGCAGCGAGTCTGGGTGTCCCGGTGACCAAGGGTCGCTGCGGCGTGGTGGATTACGCAGCGTTCTGCAGCAGCACAGGACGCGCAACCGCTCGGCGTCGTCGACCACGGACGGGACACCCCCACGGTGCCCTCTGCGGGTCGCCCGGCGACATCCAACGCAACCTGGAAACCGCCCAGGCCAGGATAGGCATATTACACTTTGCCTATTTTGCTTAGAAATCGAAATGGCGATTTGATTTCCCAACGGCCGCCCGTGTCACCGAAGGCACGACGGCTACCCCGCGGTCCGCCCTCCACCGTCCCCGCCCGCAGCACCCGAACCGCGTTCAGCACTGCCAGCAGGGCGACGCCGACGTCGGCGAAGACCGCCTCCCACAGGGTGGCCCCGCCCACGGCACCCAGGACGGCGAACGCCGCCTTGACGCCCAGCGCCAGGGCGACGTTCTGCAGCACCACCCGGCGGGTGGCGCGGGCGACGGTGACCGCCGCGGCCAGGCGCCCGGGGTCGTCATCCATGATCACCACGTCGGCCGCCTCGATGGCGGCGTCGGAGCCGAGCCCGCCCATGGCGACCCCCACCGCGGCCCGTGCCAGGACCGGGGCGTCGTTGATCCCGTCGCCCACGAAGGCCACGGCCGGCCGGCCCCGCCGCGACAGCCACCCGTCCAACCCGGGCGCGCGCCGGCCCCGCCGCGACCATCACCCATCCGCCCTCGGCTCGTGCCGGCCCAGCCGCTCCAGCTGCTCCAGGGCAGCCACCTTCTCATCGGGCAGCAGCCCGGCCCGTACCTCGTCGAGGCTCAAGGCGGCCGCCACCGCCCGGGCCACCTCGGGCCGGTCGCCCGTCAGCATGACCTGCCGCCGGATGCCGAGGCGTCGCAGGGCCCGGATGGCCTCCACCGAGCCGGGCTTCAGCCGATCGGCGATGACGATCCGCCCCACCAGCCGGCCGTCGACGGCGACCAGGACCTCGGTGCCGCCCGGACCGTCCGCCGCACCGTCCGTCTCCGTACCGACGCGGCAGCGGCCGACCCCCTTCCCCGACCGCGCCTCCGACGCTGCGGGAGGCGGGGGCGCCGTCCCCGGCTCAACCCTCCGCGGTCCGCCTTCACCGCGGCTCCCGGCAGCACCGGCGATGGCGCGAGCGCCACCGGAGGGAGCACCACCGGAAGCCTTGGCACCGCCAAACCCGCTCGCCTCTCCTGCCACCCCGGTCACGCCACCATCGCGCCCCTCGGCGCAACCGCCTCCCGTTGGGCACCCGCTCACCGCGACAGCGCCCGCGGGGGCAGGGAACCTCAGCCCGAGCCGCTCGCCGTCTGCCAGGTCGACCCCCTCTTGCCGGAGGAACCGGGCGCTGCCGACCCACACCCGGTGACCGTCCACCCGGGCGCGCACGCCCCGCCCGGCCAGTTCCTCCACCTCCGCGACGCGACCCGGATCCACCGGCCGGCCGTAGGCACGGGCGATGGCGGCGGCGATGGGATGTCCCGACGCCGCCTCGGCGTGGGCCGCGAGTTCCACCACCCGCTCGGGTGTCGTCCCGTCACAGGCGCGGACGGCCACCACCTCGTATTCGCCCCGGGTCAAGGTGCCCGTCTTGTCCCAGACCACCGCATCCAGCCGCGCCAGCGCATCCAGGTAGTGGGCGCCCTTCACCAGCACGCCCTGCCGCGAGGCCGCCCCCAAACCCGCGAAGTAGCCCAGGGGCACCGACAAGACCAGAGCGCAGGGGCAAGCGATCACCAGCAGGACCAGCGCCCGCCGCACCGCCTCGCCCCACCCCATCCCGGGCACCACGAGCGGCGGCACCACGGCCAGGGCCACGGCCACCGCCACCACCGCGGGGGTGTAGTACCGCGCGAAGGTGGTGATGAAGCGCTCGGTGGGCGCCTTGCGCGCAGCCGCCCGCTCCACCAGCTCCAGGACCCGCACCACCTGGGACGCGCCGAAGGGCCGGCTCACGCGCACGGTCAGGACGCCACGGACGTTCACCATGCCGGCCAGGACCTCGTCGCCGGGTTCGACCCGCCGGGGCACCGCCTCGCCCGTCAGGGCCGACGTGTCCACGAAGGACGAACCGGCCGTCACCCGACCGTCCAGCGGGATCCGCTCCCCCGGCCGCACCTCGATCGCCTCGCCCACCGCCACGGCGGCGGGGTCCACCGTCTCCAGCACCCCACCCCGGCGGACGCGGGCGAACTCGGGGCGCAGGTCCAGGAGGGCGCGGATGGACCGGCGGGAGCGCTGCACGGCCAGGTCCTGGAAGAACTCGCCCACGGTGTAGAAGAGCATCACGGCCACCGCCTCCGGCAGTTCGCGCAGGGCGATGGCCCCCAGGGTGGCCGCGGTCATGAGGAAGTTCTCGTCGAAGACCTCCCCGCGCCGGAGGTTGCGCAGGGCGGCGGTCAGCACGCCGCGGCCGACGCCGAGGTAGACCGCCAGCAGGACGGCGTCCGCCAGCAACCCCAGCGGCGTCCCGGCGAACCGCCGATGGACGAGCGCCGCGGCGGCGAAGAGCACCGTGGCGAGCCCGAGCGCCGCCAGGCGCCGCCGCATCGCCCGGCGTTCGTCCGCTTCCGCGTCGCCGACGGCCCCCGCGCCCCGGTGCGCCCCCTCCCGCAGTCCGGCTCCGCCGGCCGGCGCGGCCGCCGCGGCCCCTTGGGCCGGTTCGTCCCGCATCGCGAAGCACGGACCGCCCCCGCCGGCCGGGCGATCCCCCAACCGGGTGGACGAACCGGCCTCCGTCGCCGCGCCACCGCGCTCCCGGCCCGGCGCGGCAGGACGGTCCAGCAGCCGGGCGCCCGGCTCCACCCGGGCGACGATGGCCCGGGCCCGCTCGAGCCCGTCGGGCGGCAGCAGCACCGCGCCCGTGGCGACGTCGACGGTGGCATCTTCGAAGCCCGGCTCCCGGCGCAGCGCGTCCTCGATGCGCTGGGCGCAGCGGGCGCAGTCCACGCCGACCAGCGGGTAGGCTTGCAGCGTCCGATTGGGCAAGTCCATCGACGTCCCTTCCGCCGACGTCCCCGCAGCGGCCAATCGCATACGTCCCCCCAGCGGCAGCCCGCGCCGTCCGATCCGGTCCGATCGGGGCGCGGGGACCCCCGGCGTGCGACCACGCTGCCCATGCCGCCTGGGCGCCGGCAAGCCGTCCGGCGGTCAGCGGTCTTCCGCGTAGTGCTCCTGGGCGACCTGGATCAGCCGCAGCACGTGGTCATCGGCCAGCGAATAGTAGACGTTCTTGCCCTCCCGCCGGTACTTGACCAGCCGCATGGCCCTCAGCAGGCGCAGGTGGTGCGAGACGGCGGGCAGGGACAGATCCAGCAGGGTCGCCAGGTCGCACACGCAGAGTTCCGCCTCCGCCAGCACGTAGACGATCTTGGTCCGCGTCTCGTCGGCCAGCACCCCGAACAGCTCGGACAGGCCGGCCACCTCCAGCAGCCGGTCCCGCAGACGGGCGACCTGCTCCGCGTGGGGGTCGAAGCGAAGGCACACGTCCCGCCGCGCCGCGTCGGGTTGGACGCTCACCGGGGAACCCTCCAGACCGCAGGCCGCGGCGCCCCGCGCACCTGCGCAACCTGTCAATGATTCCACAATCATCGAATCGTTTTCATGATAGGTCGGCCCCTCGGGTCGGTCAACGGGCGAAACGCGTCCGCACCGGCCCGCGGTTCGCCCCACCCGGAGGGGGGCCCCTACCCCCGGACGCAAACTCTCAGCACCGGCGTCCGCCCGCTGGCCGTGGGAGGCGATCGACAGGCGGACCCTGGCGGCGGAGGCCATCGACGGGCGGTGCTAGACCGGGATGGGCCGGTGCCCGCCGGTGCGGCGGGCGATGCGGGCGAAGTAGAAGCGGTGGAGGTTGCCCTCCCGCTGGTGGACGCAACGCAGGCCGAGGCGAGCGGCGATGCGCTCGAACTGGCCGTAGTAGAAGGCGTGCCACCGGTTGCGGTCGATGCCGAAGCGGGCCAGCAGGTCGTCGTCGGTGGGCGGCGGCTCCAGCTCCAGGCGGGCGATGCCCCCCTCGTCCCGAACCGTCACCACCCGGTCGCCCCCCGCCGTGACCATCTGGGCCAGGGCCTGGGCGAACTCCCATCCCGAGCAGTGGCGCAGGGGCTCCCACGTCTTCGCCACCCGATCGCCCAGGTACCGCGCCAGATCGTCCGGCCCCTCCCCCCGTTCCTCGGCGTACCGGAGAAACAGCATCAGGTACCCGCGCAGGTTGGCACGGGCGATGAGGAGTTGCTGCTCCAGGGCGGCGGGGTCGGGCTGGGCTCCGGGCGACGTGCCGGGCTGAGGGTCCACCGTCTCACCCGCGGCCGGCGGCTTGAAGCGACGTGCCGCGGCCACGGCCCCATTGTAAGGCAAGGCCGGCCGCCGTCGCCAAGGGGAAGCCGGCATCTCAGCGACTGCGCCCTCGCCTTCCCCTCGTCCTCCCGGCGTCCTGCCGGCGGAGCCCTGCCGGGGCCATGGGAGCGGCGCGTCGGCGGCCCGAGGGGACCCGCTGCGGCTACGGGTGAGCCTGGGAGCGATCCCCCGGCGCGGGCGAACCGCCTTCAGGCGCCGGCGACCCGCCCCACCGCTGGATCACGCCGTCCGCCCCCGCCTCGCCGGCCCAGAAGTCCGCCAGGGGCGGGCGCACCTGCCGGCCCACGTCCTCGTGCTCGGGGCCGGGCGCCCCCGGCGCCACGGGATAGGCGACGGCCAGGCGCTGCCAGCGGCCGCGGGCGTCCCGGTTCCAGATGCCCAGCACCAGGTGCTCCAACTGCCGCCGGTACATCGCTGGCAGGGGGCTCTCGGCCCGCCAGGCCGCCAGCGAGGTGACGTCGGCGGGCACCGCCAGCAGCCGCCGGGTCAACACGTCGGTCCGCCACCGGCTGAGGAACCGGGCCAGTTCCACCGCAGCCTGGGTGTGGTCATCCCCCCGGTACCGGTTCTGCCGGAAGACCATCAGCCCCCCGACCTCCAGCAGCGCCGGCCGCGGCGCGCCCTCGGGCACCGGAGGCGGCAGCAGCACCAACCCCTCGGCATCCGGCGGGACCAGCGGCTCCCCGCGCCGCGGGTCGCCGGCGGAGGGAAGGCCGCCGGTCACGCGCCCGGAGGGTTCGACCTGCGGTGGCGGCGGCAGGGGCCAGCGCTCGGGCACGGCGGCATCGCCGTCCGCCGCGTCGGCTGCGGAGCCCCCTTCCCCACCGCCGCCGGCGCGGCCGCCTCGGGTCAGGGGCGGCACGGGCAGCGTACCCGGGCGAGGAGGCGGGGGTTCCTCCAACCGGCGCGGCACCAGCCCGGTCTCCCGCTCCAGCAGCCACCGGCCCAGGGCGGGGGTGAACCCCCCTGCCATCACCGCCGGGTCGTCTCCGGCCAGCCACTCGGCGGCTGCCGCCTCCATCACCGGCTCGAGCAGCCGGTGCTCCCGCAGGCGCTCCAGCCACGCCAGCGCCGCCCGCCCTTCCGGGCCCGCCCAGAGAACGGCGCCCGAGGGAGCCAGGGGCGAGGCCACGCCGCGCACCCGCAGCAGCTGCTCGAGGGGAAGATCCGCCCGCCCCACCCACAGGGTCAGGCCCGGGCCCTGCCCGGCCGGCGTGTCCGCCTGCCCAGCACCGGGTCGCGCCCCCGGCGATTGCGGGGTCCCGGACGGCGCGCCCTGGGATTCCGCACCGCCAGGGCCGGGTTCGTCCCCAGGAAGGCCGGCCAGGCGGTCGACGTCCGCATAGGTCCACCCCGTCAGGGCCAGGGCGTTGGGGTCAAGGCCCGCCTCTCGCACCCGGCCGACCCGCACCCACCACGTGTGGGGCGCCACCCAGCGCGGCCAGACCCAAAGGCGCCGGTCCGCCTGATAGAGGGCGAGGGCGGTGGGGTTGTACCAGCGCCGCTCCGCGCGGCCCAGGTAGGGGTTGAGGGGCACCTGCAGCGGGTGCCGGACCAGCAGCGCGCTGCCCCACCCGCCGAAGACGTCGGGCGGCTTGCCATCGGCCAGCGCCCGCTGTAGCCGGGCGGCCGCCTCCCGGGCGGGGATCCACTCCACCCGCACGCGAACGTTCGGGAACTGGCGGGCAAAGGCCCGCAGGGCCTGGTCCAGGTACTCCCGGTGGGTGAAGGGCCCCGGCCCCTCCAGCGGAGGAACCGGCGGGGGCTGGCCGCGGCGGGTCAGGGCGTTCGGACCGCGGCGCCCCGGCCCCTGGACGGCGCCCTGGCTGGCGGGCGTCCTCCCCCCTGGGGCCGACGGGCCGACGGGCGGCGCATCCCGCGGGCCCCCGGCGTCGGGTCCGTCCGGGGAACCCGGCCCGGAGGCCGAGCCCGGGCCCTGCGGCGCGCCCCGCGGCCCCGGGTCGCCCTCCCCCTGGCCGGATGCCTTGCCCTGGGGACCGTAGAGGGGCTCGGGGCTCGGGCCCTCCGGCAGCCGCAAGGGGTCCGGGAGGACGGCGACGGGCAGCTCCGTCTCCCACAGCACGACCTCGTAGGTCTTCTCGGGATCGAGCGGCACCGGTCGGTACCGTGCCCAGGGATCCCCCCGGCGCTGGAGCCAGAGGCCGAACGCGCCGGCCGCCACGACCAGCAGGGCCGCCACGCCCACCACTAGCGCGATCCGCTGGCCCCGCGGGCGCCCGCCGCGGGGCCCCGACGGCGAGCCCGGAGCCTGGTTCCTCCCGGATGCCATGGCTTCGCCTCCCGTCGCCGGTGGCCGACGGTCGGATCCCCACCGGCCGCCGGTCGCCTACGGTCGGAACCCCACCAGCCGCTGCAGCGCCGCGTCCGCGACCCCGTCGGGATCCAGCCCGAACCACCACTCCGCGCCCGTCACCGCCTGTTCCGTGGCCCCTCCGTAGACGCCGTCGGCCACCCCGGGATCGAACCCGACGGCGCGCAGGGCCAGCTGGAGCAGGACCACGTCCTGGCCCACCGCCCCGCGCCGGTAGACGGGCAGCTTGTAGTAGACCTCGGTGGTACCGGTGATCTTGACGGGCGTGCCCACCTTGACCAGGTCGTCCAGGGTCATGACGTCCTCGTTGAACATGCGGATGCACCCGAGGCTGGCGTAGGTGCCGATGGAGCCGGGGTTGTTCGTCCCGTGGATGCCGTAGGAACCCCAGGGTGTGCTGAGTCCGAACCAGCGGGCGCCGAAGGGGCCGCCCGGCCAGTGGGCGATGTCCGTCACCCGCCACTCCCCCACCGGCGAAGGCTCGCCGGGCCGACCCGCGGCGACGGGGTAGGTCTTGACGGGCCGGCCGTTGCGGTAGACGGTGAGCTTGCGCGCGTCGATGTCGATGACCACGAGGACGTCGTCGGCCGCCGCCACGGCCGACCGCCCTCCCTGGAAGGCCAGTCCCGCCACGGCGGCCCACCAGCGGAGGAACCGCCAGTACGCGGTCCGAGCGTCCTCCCGCTCGCCGCAGACGGGGCCACCGCCCGCCATCCCCCCGCCGGCCTGGTGCCCCCCACCCAGAGGAGGGCGCCGGCGAGCACGAGGCACCCCAGCAAGAACCGCCCCAGGCGGCGCGCCATCCGCGACCCCCCAATGGCATTCCGATACGACTCCTGCGGGGCAGGCCGCCCACGGCGACGGCCACGGCCCGCGCGGTGTGCCCGCGGGGTCGCGATCGTGCGTCCATGGACCCGCCTCCGCCACGCCCCCGCGTCGGGACCGGCCCAGGCTAGGCTATGCGGTGGGAGCTTGGGGTAGAAGGGCAGGAGGGGCAAGGCAGGCCTCGGTCGGGGGCGGCGGGGCCGGCCAGCGGCGCCGGTCAGCCACCCTCCCGGCCTTGCAGCGGCGCATGGCAGCCGCGCCGTGGAGGCTCGGCGAGGAGGGCGAGAAGGCGAGAGAGCGTCGGGCGGCGAGATGGTCCTCGGTCAGCCGAGCAGCTCCGACAGTCGACAAGAGAACCCCGGCAGGACCGGCTCTTCGATGACCGCGTCGGCACCCGACCAGGTCCGGGGTTCCCCTTCCTGCCCATGACGCGTAAGGGTCCTGGCCTCGAGATCGACGACCCACACCGCCCGCACCCCCGCCGCAAGGTACTGGGCGACCTTACGGCCGATCTCCGGCTCCGAGGCATCGTGGACCTCGACGACGAGCGCGGGCACCACGGCGGGGAACCCCCTCTCGTCCCCGATGCGCGCCACCTGCTCCGCGGTGAAGTAGGCCACGTCGGGCGCGCGCAGGGTGTGCACGGGCTCCTTGCGCAGGAGGATGCCCAGCTCGTTGGTGATCACCTCCCCGCCGAGCCGCCGTTCCTCGACGAAATTCCCAAGGAGCCGAGCGATCCGGGTGACCACGCGGTTGTGGCGCCAGCCCGCGGGGGTCATGATGACCAGCTCCCCCTCGTCGATCTCGTAGCGCCACCCGTCCGGCAGCCGCTCGAGCTCCTCGGCCGTCCACGGCTTGCGCGTCGCGGTGGCCATGGCTGCACCTCCTCCGCAGCCTGCATCATCGAGATCATCGCAGGGGACCGCTCGCACCGGGGTGCCGTGCATCCCACTCGCAGCGGATCGCAGCGGATCCTTCACGTCACCGCCTGCCCCGACGCCGCCTCCGGTGCCGCGGGGTGGAGCAGGCGCTCCAGATCGGCGAGGGCTTCGCGCAGGGCCCGGGCGCCCGCCTCGATGCACTCGGGGACGCGATGCAGATCGGTGAGTTCGACATCCGGGAGATCCGGCTGCAGCACCAGGTCCGCGAAGCGCTCCAGCTTGAACCCGGCCAGATCACGGGCCATCAGGTCGAAGGCCTGGCCCAGGTAGTCCAGCAAGCCGGCCGGCTCGCGGCGCCGGCGGGCGGAGACGTCGACCGCCACGACGACCCGGGCGCCCAGGGCCCGCGCCGCCTCCGCCGGCACCTTGTCCTTCACCGCGCCGTCGACGAGGATGTAGGGCCCCATCCGCTTGGGCTCGAAGATCCCGGGGATCGCGATGCTGGCGCGCACCGCCGCGGCCAGACTGCCCTTGTCCACGACGATGGCAGCGGGCATCGCCCGCTGCACCCGCTCGCGGTAGGCCGGGGGGCAGAACACCACCGCCCGACCGGACCGGACGTCGGCGGCCATGATCCCCACCGGCCGCTGGAGCTGCTCGAGCCGTGCGCCGCGCGTCCAGAGCCCGAACAAGCGCTCGAGCTTCTGCCCCTGGATCACGCCCTGGGGCACGGGCCGCCGCGGACGCCAGCGCAGCCGCAGGACCTGGGCGATGACCGCCAGCACCGAGCCCCAGGTGAGGTTGGAATCGTAGAGTTCGACGGAACGGAGGCGGCGCGAGACCTCTTCCATCTGGGCCGGCGTCCAGCCACACGCCCAGAGGGCCGCCAGGATGGCGCCGCTCGAGGTCCCGGTGACCACGTCCGGCGCGTACCCGGCATCCTGCAGCGCCCGCAGCACCCCGACGTGGGCCAACCCGCGCAGGCCGCCGCCCCCAAGGGCGAGGCCGAGCTCCATGGGCTCCTGTTGGCCGCTCATGGCGCGCCCTCCCAACGCCCGTTCCGACCGTCCCCCGTAGGGGAACTCGCGCGATGGCCTGCCGCCCCTGCCCACGATCCGCCTACCCTGGCCCACGATCCGACTGCCTTACGTAAGAGATTACCTGAAGAGATTACCTGAAGTCGCTCGCCTGCGGCCGTCGCACGATCCTGGCCGCCATCGCCCCCTCTCCCCGCCGCCGCCGTCGGCCCGTGTCCCCGCGGCCATCGCCACGCGACGCCCGCGGCGTCGCCCGGCGACCCCGCCCTCGCCAGGCTCGCTGGTCGACGGGGGTCGGCGATGCCCATGGCCTCGGCGATCCTCGCCGGCCCTCCCCGAGCGGCCCCCGCCGGCCACGGGTCCTCCTCTGGCCTCAACGGGCCCGCGCCAGGGTCCGGTCGAGCACGGTGGCGAACATGGCCGCGCCCCGCTCCGCCCGGATCCGACTGTTGGTGTGGGCCCCCACCTCGATCAGCAGCGTCCGCGGCCCCAGGTCCTGGTTGTAGTTCCCCCGCCCGTAGTAGATGCCCTTGACCAGGCCGGGGAAGCTGCGGTCCGCCTCCGCCTTCAGGCGCCGGGCGAAGGCCAGGTTCGTCCGGTGGAAGGGGTTCTCGCGCCCCACCACCAACCGGATCTGGGTCACCGGCTCCCCCTTGACCACCTCCCGGTAGAACTCGGGCGGCGTCGCGTCCCGATGGACGTCCAGCAGGACCAGCGGATTCTTGGGCAGCATCTTCAGGGCGGTGCGCCGCGACCGCCGGTAGGCGCCGCGGTCGTGGGGCAGGTGGAGGGCCTCCGACTTCACCACCCGAAAACCGTGCTGCGCCAGCTCCCGGCCGAGGACGTCCCCGACCCGGTGGATCCCGCCGCGCCCGTTGACGCTGGCCGTCCCGTCCGTCGGGATGTACGACTCGTCGTTGTGGGTGTGGTAGATCCCGATGAACCCCTCGCCCCTGGGCTGCGGACGAACCGGCGACGGGTCGACCACCTTCTGGAACAGCGCCCCCAGGGGCAGGGCGTTGGCCAGGGCCGCGGGACCGGGCCGGGGTCCCGGCCCCCGTCCCGGGAGCGGGTCGAGGGCGCCATGGTTCGCCGCCGCACCGACGCCCCCCGTCGGCGTTCCCCAGGGATCCGGGATGAGGCCGGCCGGGGCCGCCCGCCAGACGGAGAAGAGGGAGGGCGGCGTCCACCGAACCCGCGGCGAGGCGAAGGCGTCGGGCCCGGTGGGCGCGCCGCCTACGCCGGCATCCGCCCCCGCCGCCGGGCCGTCCGGACCTGGGGCCGGGGTCCCCGGGCCCGTCGCGCGCGCAGGGCCCGTCTCGGGCGCCCCCGGCCCCCTCGGGCTGGGGGCGCCGGTTCGTCCGGCGAGGGTTCCGTCGGCCGGGGCCAGCAGCGCCCGGGCGTAGGCGATGGCGCCCTCGACCCGCACGATGCGGTACCAGCGGTCGGCGGCGTCGATCCAGATGTCGCCCACCTGCATGACGCGGGACGAGACCAGGAGCAGGCGCTCCGTGCCGACCTCGCGGAGCTCCATGGGCGCGTCGACCAGCTCGTCGCCCGTGGGTTGCTGAAACCGCGGGCCTAGCCAGGCCGTGACCGCCACCACGACCAGGGCGAGGGCAGCCAGCAGCCACGAGGCGGCGGGCGAGGGGGCCACCCCTTGCTCCGCCACCGAGGGCGGCGGTGCCGGCCGCGCCTTGCCCCGCCGCCATGGTGCCCGGCGCGCGAGCCACTCGCGGATCTCGCCGACGCCTTCGGCCAAGGCCACGGCGCCCACGCTGGCCAGGACCACCGCGTCGAAGACGCCGCCTCCCCCCAGGTTGACCCAGGCGCCGGGGATGCCGCGCAGGCTGTTGGTGACCGCTCCAATGAGATCGACCAGCAACACGCCCAGGGTGGCGGCGATGAAGGCCGCACGGCGAGAGCGGCCCGCCAGGTAGCCGAAGAGCGCGGCCACCACCACCGGGCTCCAGAGGGGATCCATCAGCCACCAGCGTCCCCCGCCCGGGTCGCTGGGGAGGAACCAGTCGGTGGCGTACACCGCCGCGGCGGTCCAGAGGGAGGCGACCAGGGCCCGGCGGCGCTCGAAGGCGTGGTCGGTGGTCAGCAGCAGATAGAGCGCCACCGCCGCCGGCACGAGGGCACCGCCGGGGTCGATCCGGACCCCAGGGCCCAGCGCCATCTCCGGCAAGAAGGTACCCGCGATCATCGCGCCGAGCAGGGCAAGGGCCGTGCTCTTGCTGAGCCGCATGCGGTCCAGGACCTGATGGACCACCCCCATCAGGACCAGGACCGCCAGTCCGACCAGCAGTGCCGTCGTGCCGCTGAACAACCCGCGCTCCACCTCCGCCATCGGCACCCGTGCCGACCTCGGACCGTCTGCGCTGCCGTCCCCGCGGGACGCCCGCGCGCACCCTGGACCCGCCGCGTATCGCCCGCCGCCGCGCGTCGACGCCACCCCTGGACCGTTTGCGCGCACCGGTGGCCCCGGGGCGTCCGAGGCAACCCTGAACCGTTTGTGCGCACCGGTCACCGCGGGACGTCCGGGGCAACCCGGGACCGTCCGCGCATCGCAGCGGGGCGTCCGCGTCACTCTTGGCCCGTCCGCGTGCCCCGGCCGCCACGGAGCGGCCGGGGCGAGCCCAGGCGCCCGCGCCCCCGGGTCGTTCGCGCGCACCGGTCGCCGCGGGGCGCCGAGGCAGCCCCAGGCCGCCGCAGCAGCGGCAGCCGTCCCCCGGCGGTCCGGGCGCCGCGACCTGGCGCGGGCGCAGCCCCGGGAGCTGGGCGCAGCAGCGGCAGCCGTCCCCCGGCGGTCCGGGCGCCGGGTGGCCGCGCCCGGGCGCCGCCCTCGGAACGATGTGGCGGGCCGGGTCCCCGCACCGACCCTCGCCGTCCGGGCGCAGCCCGGAGACCACCACGGACTCCCCCGGGAGGCCGGGCTGGGCGACCGGGCCGAGGCGAGGACCCCCACGGTGCCGGTGCCGCCTGGGTCTGGGGCGCCTGGGGGGCCCGACGGCGGCGACGGCGGCCGCGGCGGCGACGTGGTGCTGGTGGTCGACCCGTCCCTGACCACATGGGCCCTGGGCGGGCCCGGCCCCGGTGCGATCGGTGTCCGGCGACGAACCGGCCCTGGGCGGGCCACGCCCCGCTGCGGTTGACACCGGGGGACGAGCCGCCCCGGGGCCGGCCGCGCCGCGGTGCGGTCGGCCATAGCATGCCACCCTGGTTCCTGTGGCTTGTGCCGGCGCCGACGTCGCGTCGGCGCCCCAGGGGACGGTGCCGGAACCGGATCGCGAGGAAGATGGGGGAGGTGCCTGCGAGGGTGCGCCGGGGTCCGACGCCGGGAACCATGGTGTGTGCCGGAGGGCCCGACTTGCAGGTCTCGCGCCGCCGTGCAACCCTGCCGGTCAGGTCCTCACCCGAAGGCCAAGATACGACCTCCACCCGATTGGGCAGCGCTCTGCAAGGATGCTATTTTGACCTTGCAACCGGGCACGACACCCGGCCCGGTTGCCACCGATAAGCGGTCAAACCGCTGTCGGTACACCCCTCTCGCGGGCGGCCGCACCGCCCCGTGACGCATCCCCCAGACGCAACAAGCCTCCGGGAGGAGGCTTGTTGCGTTTTTCGTGACGGATTTCACAAGTCGAGTGCCTGCAGGGCGCGGCCGTCGGACCGCCCGCCTGGACCGGTCGCCGTGACCCGGCCTACCACCGCGATAAGAGGAACATCACGGCCATCGCCCCCGCCATGGCGACGGCGAAGGCCCACTGCGCCTCGCCGCGGCGCCGGCGCGCCCCGGGCACCAACCGCCCCCCCGCCAGGCCCGCCAGGATCAGCCCCGCGGCGGCCGCACGCAGCACCAGGGTCCACGCCACCCAGAGGGCATCGGCCGGCAGGCTCGCCGCGACCACCGGCGGCAACCCGGCCACCACACCCGCGGCCAGCAGCCGCCGCCGCGGTGGCCGCCGGCCTTCGGCCAGCAGCAGGCCGACGCCCCATCCCAGCGCCGCCCGCATGGCCGCCAGGGCCACCGCACGGCCCACGGCCAAGCCCCCGGTCTCCAGCGCCGCTCGTACGGTCCACGCCCCGGCGGCCCCGTCAAGGCCGAGGGCGATGGCCCACGTCCACCCGACGCGGCGCCCGACCCGCCCGCCTGGCCGCATCCAGCCCAGGTACGCCGGGATCAGAAAGGCGCCCAGGAAGGCGGCGTGCAACCAGGCCGCCGGCAGCCAACCCGGCCCGTCGAGGCCGAGCCCGAGCGTCGCCACGAGATTCGCCATCCACAGGTGGGTGAAGAATCCAGCGGCCAGGCCGCGACCGCCCGCGGCGCCGGCCGGCCCCGTGCGCGGCGTCGCCTGCGCGCCCGTTGGACCGGCCTGCCCGCCGGGGCGGCGGGGAGTCAGGCGGGAGAGGGAGAGGGCGAGGCCGACGGCCACGGGGAGGGCATGGAGGAGGGCGACCCAAGCGACGGCCGCCAGGGGGGACCACCAGCTGCCCACCGGGACCTCGATCAATCGCGCCACCGTCCTCGCCCGGCGACGGGGGCCGGGAGGCCACCGCCGCCGTCCGGCGACGCCCCGGCCGCCGGGGGCGGCGGCCGGGGACGCTCGCGCGCTCACGTTCGAACATGTTACCACAGGGCGGGCTCTGGGGCCGTGCCCGCCCCCCGGTCGGGGGTCCCGGCGGCGACCCGGGGACGGGCGACCCCTCCCGCCATCGCCGGGACGGCCCGCCTCCCATCCGCGGGTCCCGGACCTTGGCCGTCGGCTTCTGCCCCCCGGGGGCCATTGGTAGAATTCGCGGTGGAGGGGACCAATCGACGCCCGGAGGGGATGACCCATGCAGAACGTCTCGGCCCGCCTCGACGAGACCCTCTTCCGGCAAACCATCGAGGAGCTCGAGCGGCGCCGCGTCACCGGGACGGCCTTCGACCGCCTGGTCGACGACGCCCCCGAAGGCCAGATGGGACCGCGCATCGCCCGGCTGCGCGAGGCGCTGGAGGCCCGGTTCGGCCCGCCCCGGGTCGACGACGACGCCCAGCGGCCCAACTTCCGCTTCCTGTTCGAGCTGTCGCCCAACACGTCGTACGTGGAGCTCGGGACGGAGGACGGGCGCAGGGTCTACGTCGACTTCTTGACGACCCACCTCTTCATGCGCTCGATCACGCCGAGCAAGGAGACGTGCCGGGCCCTCTGGCTGCCGGCCTACGTGCAGGACGCCATCGCCGAGCTCAAGCGGATCGCCCTCGAGGCCGGGGCGCTGGACCGGCCCGCTGCCTGAACGCCTCCGGCCCCGGGAGCGCGGGCGGGGCCGGAAGCGTCCCGGCCCCCCACACCCCCGGACGAACCCGGCCGGCCGCCGGCGGCTCCCGCGTCGGGCAGGGAGTCGGGCAGGGAATCGCCGCCCCTCCCGGGCCGCGAACGCGATGGGCACCTGCCCGCCGCTTGCGGACTCGCTCCGCCATCCCTGTCGGCGTAGCGCTCCCGGTCCGCGGACTCGATGGGCACCCGATCGCCGTGGACGACCCGTTGCTGGAAGCCGGGCATCGCCGTCGCCGTCCCCACCCCGGTGGTGGACATCGCCGACGGGGCGCGCCGGTAGCCGGGCGCAAGCCCCACCGCCCCTCCCCCGCGGCGGCCGGGCGCCGTGCCCGCCCCTCCCGCGCGAGCGGTGGGAGGCGCCACGAGGAGGCGGACGCACCATGACGGGCGCCGAATCGCCGTTGGCGGCTCAGGTCACGGTGGGCATCGCCCTGCTGGCGGGGATGGCCTACTTCTTCTCCCCGTGCGTCTGGCCGCTCTACCCGGCCTACCTGGCCTGGCTGGGCGGCACGGGTCCGGCCCCCGCCGGCCTCGACGTCCCCGGCGCCCCCCCACCGGCGGACGAACCCGGCCCGCGGGGTCCCCGGCCCGGGGCGGGCCGGGGACCCCGCGCCGGCGGCGGCCACCGGCGGTGGGCCTGGTCCCGGCGCCTCGCCGGCGCGGCGGGCTTCGTCGTCGGCCTCGGCCTCGTCTTCATGGCCCTGGGGGCCAGCCTCTCGGCCTTGGGCGCGCTGCTGGTGGCCTACCGTACCACGCTGGAGCGGGTCGCTGGCGTCCTCATCGCCACCTTCGGGCTGCAGATGCTGGGGATCCTGCGCTGGAGGTGGCTGCAGCGGGAGTGGCGCGTCGGCTGGGCAGCGCCCCGCGGCGCGGGAGGGTTCCTGCCGGGCGTGCTGATGGGCGCCGCCTTCGGCATGGGCTGGACGCCCTGCGTCGGCCCCGTGCTGGGGTCGATCCTGCTGCTGGCGAGCTCCACCGCCACCGTCTGGCAGGGCGTGCTGCTGCTGGCCGCCTTCACCGTCGGGTTCGCGGTGCCCTTCCTCTCCCTGGCCGTGCTGCTCGATCGCCTGGAGCCCGGCTGGCTGCGCCGGGGCGGTGCCGCCCTGCCGTGGATCGAACGGGCCAGCGGCGCCGCCCTGGTGGTGCTGGGGGTGCTGGTGTTCACCGGGCAGCTGGCCCGTCTCTCCTCGTGGCTCTGGTACACCGTGGCTCCCTGGGGCGGATGACCGCAGCCGATCCCGATCCTGCGCCCCCGAAACCGCCTCGCAGGCGGCCGTGGCCCGACCGCTTCGCGGTCACCGCTGTTCCGACCGCCTCCCTGGCGCCCGGGGCCCGCTGGCGCGGCGGTCCGTATCCCGACGACACGCGAAACGGGCCTTGCCGCCGCCCGCCCGGAGGTCGGGTCGATGGTCGCCAAGGCCCGCAGCCCCTTTTCGATCCCACGTTCCTTCCGCCGATCGATACCGGTGGAACACCGCCCGCCGTCCCGGCGGGACGGACGGGGGAGGCACGGCTCAGACCCGGGGCGCCGGCTGGAAGGCGTCGGCCCGGCCGGCCGGCCAGTTGGCCGTCCCGTAGGCGGGGGCCGGCGCACCGCGGGTCACGTCCGCGGGGGGCAGGGTCCCGCCCCGCTGCGCCAGCTGCTGCTCGGCCAGGGCGATCATGCGCCGGACCATGTGGCCGCCCACGGCACCCGTCAGCCGGGTGGGCATGTCACCCCAGTACCCGTCGGGAGGAATCTGGATGCCCAGCTCCCGCGCCACCTCGTACTTGAACTGGTCCAGGGCCCGCGCAGCCCCCGGGACCAGATGCCGGTTGCCCTGCTGCCCACGAGCCAAGGCCTGTCACCTCCTCCCGAGGCCCGTGTCCTTTTGCCGAGGCTGGCAGTCGTAATATGATCCGTCGCGCGGGACCTCACGCCGGCAAGTCATGGCAGGCGCCCTGGCCCCGCCTGCCGACCGGCCAGCCAGCGGCAAAAGTCGGCCAGGTCGTGGCGGTACTCGAGGAGGCTTGCGGTTTGCATGCCCCGCTCGACCCGCTTCGTCTCCAAGTGCTGTTCAGCCCTCTCGGGGAGAAGGCTCACAGGAAAAGAGCCTCCGTTCGCCCGGATCGGCAGATCAGACGATTTCGTCCGGTGTGGCGGCCTTGGCGCCCAATGCGAGGATGTCGTCCGCGTCCACGGTGCAGACGGCCCCGCCCTGATCCTCCGCCAGGGCCGCCAGCAGGCAGTCGACGAAGGCCTTGTCGGAGCGCATCCAGAAGGTGACGGCCTGCTCGAGGGCCTCCTGAGGGTGCACGGTACGCACTCCCGGGGCGCTGAGGATGAGCAGTAGGTACTCGGCCGTTTCGTGGCGGGACCATCCAAAGCGCCGGGTCAGCACGTAGGCGACCTCGTGGAGCACCGTCGCATCGACCCAACCTTCGATCGTGCCCGCTTCGAGCGCGGCGAGCACCTTCCGGCAGGCCTCGCTGTGGGCATCCCGCAGCTGGGCGTGGATGAAGATGTTGCTGTCGAGCCAGACCGCTCCTGGTCGGCTAGGCATCGCGTGTTACGGCCACCTCGCGACGGGCGCCATTGCTGCGGTTTTGCGGGGTCTCGATGGCCTCGGCGGCCAGCGCGCGCTCCATCTCCTCCCGGGCCGAGCGCATGTCGAACCCCGCGGCGTCGACCCGCGGGAAGTCCAGCAGGGACCGTCGCGAGAGCACGCGCACCTCAAAGTGTCCCGGGCCCCGCTCTTCCAGAAGCAGGACATCCCCAGGCTTGATGCCCACCGCCTTGCGGAAGGCTGCGGGGAGCGTCAGCTGGCCTCGGCCCTGCACCCGTACGACCGCCACGGCTCGCCGCCCCCTTTTCATCCTTGTCGCCGCCATTGTACCACCCTCCAGGGTGACTGCAATAGAACGGTTCAACATCGAGTATGCACATTTGCTGCAAAAAGATTCTCCCACAGCAGGCGGGTCAGCTCCCGGTCGGCCCAGTGGGCGAGCCACCGGCGGGACCGGTCCCGGTCGAAGCCGGCCAGGTCCGCGCCGGTACGCAGCGGGCCTTGCGGTTTGCAGGCCCTAAAGCACGACAAACTCCCTTATGCCATGTTCCAGTGGCGGGTGTGCACGCGAGGACAGCGGGGGGTCGCCCGGAAGCTCTTGGCCCAGGCGAAGGACTCGGGGCTTCCCGGAGCTCTTGGCCCAGGCGAAGGACTCGGGGCTTCGCGGTTCAAGGGCGGCCACAGCGATCCTGCCGTGCTCTGCTAGGCTGAATGACCGTCCTCGTCCGCGCGTCCGCGCCCGTCGTCGGCCTCCCGGCGCGTCGCGTCCGCGCCCCCGGCGGAACGGCCGGGTTCGTCCCCCCCGGTGAGGACGTTCTCCGCCGCCGTGAAGGTGTCGCCGCCCAGGGTGGGGCGCCGGGGGTTCACGGGACGGCCGGGCACCGGACGCGGGCGCGACGGGACGTCGGTGGGCAGACCCGCCCGGGTGCCCGCGCGGTTGATGGCCCAGAGGGCGAGGACCCCGACGACCAGCAACCCGAGGATCAGGAGCACGCCGGCGTTCTCCATGGCACGGCCTCCTCCGTCGCGGTTGTCCGCGGAGAGCATGCCCCGGTGGGCCGGGGGGAATGTGCCATAATGTCCCCGGAGCTCCGCACCACGGGGAAGACGGCGACGAAGGGGGATGGAGCCCTTGGAAGTGGGCATCCTCGGCGTCCCCATGGACCTCGGGAGCAGCCGCCGGGGAACCGACATGGGGCCCAGCGCCATCCGCTACGCGCGGCTGACCGACGCGCTGCGCCAGGTGGGGCATCGGGTGCGCGATCTGGGCAACCTGGAGGTCCCGGTGGCCGAGAGCCTGGATGCGGGCAACCCGCGCCTCAAGCACATCGAGGCCATCGAGCCGGTGTGGCGGCTCCTGGCCGACCGGGTGGCGCGCCTGGCGGGGGAGGGGCGGGTGCCGCTGGTGCTGGGCGGCGACCACAGCCTGGCCGTGGGGACCATCGGCGGGCTGCTGGCCGCCGGCTGGGACGACCTGGGGGTGCTCTGGTTCGACGCCCACGCCGACTTCAACGACCCGGCCACCACCCCGTCGGGGAACGTCCACGGGATGCCGGTTGCGTGCATCGTCGGCCATGGGACGCCCGAGCTGCTGGCCCACACCCGCTGGCTGCCGCGGTACCTGCCCGCCCGGCGCCTAGTGATGATCGGCCTGCGGGACGTCGACCCGGGCGAACGGGAGAAGCTGCGCCGGAGCGGCATCGTCACCTACACCATGCAGCAGATCGACGAGCTGGGGATCGCGGAGGTCACCCGCCGCGCCCTCCAGCACCTGGACGGCGAAGGGGTGCGGCGGCTGTACGTCAGCTTCGACGTGGACGTGGTCGACCCCGACGTGGCGCCGGGGGTGGGCACGCCGGTGGTCGGCGGGCTGACCTACCGCGAGTCCCACCTGGCCATGGAGATCGTGGCGGAGAGCGGCCTGCTGGCCGGCATGGAGGTCGTCGAGGTCAACCCGATCCGCGACGTGCTGAACCGCACCGCCGAGGTGGCGGTGGCCCTGATCGCCTCAGCCTTCGGCAAGCGCATCCTCTGAGCCCGCCCTCCGACCGATCCATCCCGCCCGATCCCCGGGAAGTGGTAGAGTAGGGCATGGAGCGTGACCGGGGTGGACGGGCCTGCTGCACGCGGTGCGCGCGACCCGGTCCCGGTGTCCCGTGAGATCCCCGGTGCCCCGTCCGATGCGGGCAGCCCCGCGCCAGGAGCCGGGGGGCGGCTCTGGCTGGCCGGCGCACGGCCCTGCCCGGATCCCGACGCCCCAAGGGCAGCCCGGATCCCCGGGGGCGGGTGGGGCAGGGTCCCGGTCGGGGACCGAACCGGCCGGCGGCCAGGTCCCGGGACACCGCGCACCGGCGACGGGCCGTCGTCGCGGCCCGGCCGCGGTCCGAGCCCCGGGAAGGCGAGGGGGGTCTACGGTGGACGAACGCATCCCGGTGCGCATCGAGTACTGCACGTCGTGAGGGTACCTGCCGCGAGCCGCCCGTGTGGCGGAAGAGATCCTCGCCGCGTACCCGGATCGCGTGGCCTCGGTGACGCTGGTCCCCTCGTCGGGCGGCCGGTTCATCGTCACCGCCGGGGATCGGGAGGTCTTCAACAAGGCGGAGACGGGCCGGTTCCCCGAGGAGGGCGAGATCAGGCGGCGGATGGCGGAGATGTGGTAGGGCAGGGTAGCCATCGCCCGACAGGCGATGGGGCGCGGGCAGGGGTTGCCCTCCCCGGCAGGCGACGGGACCCGGGCAGGGCAACCCCTGCTCCGCAGGCGACGGGGCCGGCATCGCCGGCCCCGTCGCCTGCCGGGCAACCGGGCGATCCGCCGCGTGCCAGCGAGCCGCCCCATGACGGCGGGCCGCGGCCGCAGCGGACCGGCCCGGGCGGGCCGAGTCGCCGCAGCGGACCAGCCCGGCCGGATCGCAATCCCGCAGCGGACCAGTCCGGCCGGATCGCGCCGCCGCAGCGAACCAGCCCGGGCGGCCCGCGCCGCCATGGCGGACCCGACCGCGCGGGCCGCATGAGCCCGCGCGTTTACGACGGCCGACGGCCGGGCTGGCGTCCGCCGCCCACCTCGCCGGCGGACGCCGGCCCGCGGGATCCGGTGGGGGCGCACTCCCTGCCGCGGCGACCCCTGCCCAGCGGCCGCGGACGGCACCGGCCACGGCCGGCCCTGGGCCTGCGCCCGCTGGCCACCCCTCGGGGCCGGGGTTCGGGCCAGGCGAGGCCACGGCCGGCCCTGGGCCTGCCCGCGTCCGCAACACCGCCGCCTCCTTCCGCCGGCCCGTCGCATCCCGGGCGCCCGCGCCTCAGTCCGGGCGCTCCGCGGCCCCGGCGCCGGCGCCCCGCGGCCCCCCCTCGCCCCGCCCTGCCACCGCCGCCAGGACCCGGCGGTCGAGGGAGGCCATGGCCAGCCGCTCCAGGTCCGCGAGCCGAACCCAGGTGATGGTCTCCGCCGCCCACTCCGCGGTCGCCGCGGCGCACGCCCGCAACGGCCGCGCCGGCGCCGGCGACGGCGACGGCTCCCCCCCTTCGCCCGCGGAACCCCACGGGGCGAGGCCCTCGGCCACCGCCGCCCCGTCGGACCCCGTCGGCACCCGGGGCGGAGCCGGTTCGTGCGCGGTGGAGGGGTCCCCCGCCGCCGGCCGGCCAGCCGGCCGCGACGCCCCGCACCCACCCTGGGGCCGGCCCCGCCCACCCGCCGGTCCGCCGGCTGGCCCATCGGGGCGTTCCCCGGCGTCGTCCGCCAGGAACAGGCGCCAGTGCCACCGTCGATGGCTGAAGTCCCACCGTCCCTGGAGGGTCTCGCGCCGCCAACGCAGCGGTCGTCCCACGGCCGCCTCCAGGGCCGCCGCCAGCCGGTCCCGGGCCTCGAGCCACCCCTCCCCGTCGCGCCGGCGCGTGTACGGGAGCGCCCACAGCCCGGCGAGCAACCCCTCCTGCGGCCGCCGCACCACCGCCACCCGCCCGTTCACCCGGCACCAGGCGATGGCCACGTCCTCCTCCACCCAGCGGCCGGAGCGCCGCCGCACCGGCCAGGCCTCGGGGTCGCCGGTGCGCGCGGCGACGCACAGCTCCGCCAGCGGGCAGTCGCCGCAGCCGGGCCGCCGGGGGCGGCACACCGTGGCGCCCAGCTCCATCACCGCCTGGTTTAGCGCCCCGGGCCGCGGCCCGTCCACCAGGCGCCGCGCCAGGTCGTGCAACCGCCGCCGCCCGGCCGCCTGGTCGGCCGGTTCGTCCACCCCGAACACCCGGGCGAGGACCCGCTGGGCGTTGCCGTCGACGGCGGGCACGGGCAGGTCGAAGGCGATGCTCAGGACCGCGCCGGCGGTGTAGTCGCCGACCCCGGGCAGCGCTCGGACGGCTTCGGGATCCGGAGGAACCTGCCCGCCGTAACGCTCCACCAGGACGCGGGCCGCCTGGTGCAGCTGGCGGGCCCTGCGGTAGTAGCCCAGCCCCTGCCAGAGGCGGAGCACCTCGTCCTCGGAGGCCGCCGCCAGATGGGAGGCCGACGGGAATCGCTGGAGAAAGCGAACGTAGTATGGCAGGACCGTCTCCACCCGGGTCTGCTGGAGCATGACCTCCGACACCAGCACGGCGTAGGGATCCCGGGTGCGCCGCCAGGGAAGATCTCGGCGGTGACGGTCATACCAATGGATCAGCCGGGAGCGGACCGCCTCCAGGTCCGGTCCCCGCATTGGAGCGTCGTTCATGGCCCGATTCCGCACGCTAGGACGCGTTCTCATGGAACTGCTGCAAACCCTGGTCCTCTCCCTGCTGCTGGCCCTGGCGATCCGCGCCTTCGTGGCCGAGTCCTTCGTCGTGCAGGGGCACTCCATGGAGCCCACCCTCCACCACGGCGAGCGCGTGCTGGTGGTGAAGCTGGGCATCCGCTGGCGGGAACCCCAGCCGGGGGAGATCGTGGTCTTCCGCCCGCCCCAGCAGCCGGGCGGCGAGTACATCAAGCGGGTGATCGCCGGCCCCGGCTCCGTCGTCGCCCTGGACGACGGCCGCGTGATCCGCGACGGCGTGGTCCTGGAGGAGCCCTACGTGGTGTACGACGACCGGTCGGACCTGCCGCCCCTGGAGGTGCCGCCGGGGACCGTGTTCGTGCTCGGGGACAACCGCCCCAGCAGCTACGACAGCCGTTCCTTCGGCCCCGTGCCGGTGGACCGGCTGGACGGCCGGGCGGTGCTGGTCTTCTGGCCGCTGGGGCGCATCCGCTGGTTGCGTTGACGGCCTCGCGCGGGTCGCGTCGTCGAGTGGACCGCGCATGGCGTCGACCGCGCGGACGAACGCGGCACCGCTCAGCCGAAGCGGGGCGGCCCCCCACCCAGGCGCCGGCGCCGCTCCGGCGGCCGGGCGCCCAGGGTCGCGCCGGCCAGGGCCAGCAGCAGCCCCGCGATCCACGCGGGCTGGGAGCCAAGCAGCGCCAGCAGGAGCGCCGGGGCCGTGGGCGCGGCACCGGTCGCCGGGTCGACGCGGACGATGCCGCGCACGGCGGCCAGGAGGGCCAACGCCGCCACCCCCGCCCACACCACGGCAACGGGGATCCGCAGCCAGGCACTCCGGCCGTCCATCCACCGGCCCCAACCCATGGCCAGGATGCCGTACGCCCCGGTCGCCCCCAACAGGGCCACCGCCAAGGCCGGCCAGGCCAGCTGCGGGAAGGCCTCGCCGCCCTGGCGAACCACCGGCTCCAGCACGGCGCGGGTCGCGGCCAGCCCCGCAAGCCAGACCACCACCGACAACACCAAGCGGAGGATCGCCGCCACGTCCTCCCTCCTCCCGGCTGCCTCATTCCCCGCCGCGAGCGGCCACTCCTCCTGTCACTGCCTGGAACCGCAGAGCTGGAACCGCAGAGCCCCTCTCTGCCATGTCCGCCCGGGCCCCGGTCATACCGCCCCGCGAGTCCGCCGCCACGAAGAGTGCCCCGTCTGCCATGTCCGCCCGAGCCCCTGCATAGCATGGCTACGACGGCCGTCGACCCGGCCGCCGGTACGGGGGCGGCCGTCGGCCGGTGCCGTCCGACCGACCGCGGGCTGGTCGCCGCGAGGGCCGTGGGGGCCGCGACCGGGAACGGCGACGCCACAGCCCTCGCAGCCCCGAAGGAGGGATCTCCGTGGCACCGTACGGCCCACCCGCTCCCATCGCTGAAGACCCTCGGGCGCCCGACCCCGCCGTCCCGGCCGGAACCCGCGGGGCCGCCCTGCGCCCGCCGGGGCCGCGCAGCGCGGACGGCGGGAGCCGGCGCCCGGTGCCCCTCGCTTCCGCCGTCCCCTCCCCCCGCGGCGACGCGGCAGGCGAGGCCCTACCCCTGGTCCTCGTCCCCTTGGCGGATCGCTCCCGGGCGAGGACATCGGAGCGACGGAAGGCGCCCGCTGCGGATTGGGGGTGGTTCGCCGCCGCCGGCGCGGTCCTGACGGTGGTCGGGCTCTACCTCAGCCTCGCCGCCGCAGTGCGCGACCCGGGCGCCCCGCCCTCCCGGCATCCGTTGCTGGCCGTTGGGGCGGCCCTGCCCGCCGCGGGGCTCGGGCTGCTGGCGGTGCGGTGGGCGGCCCAAGCCGTCGCGGGCCGCCTGTCCCACCGCAGCGAAGCCCCCGCGGCGTCGGGACGGCCCAGCCGTCCCGACGCCGCACCCTGCGGCCGCGACGCTGAACCCGGCCGTCCCGACGCCGCACCCGCCCGCCCCAGAGCGGCGCCCGGCGGCACGCGCCGGTTCGTCCTGGCGGGGATCGGCCTCGCCGGCTACGGCCTGGCCGCGTCCGCGTGGCTCGGCGGGAGTGGCTCCGCCCCGCTGCCGGCCCTGGGCACGGAGCTGTGGACGCTGCCCGGGCTCGGGGTGCTGATGGCCGCCGTCCTCGCCGCCCTGATCGCGGGTGACGTCGCCGCCCCGCCGGGCACCGACGACCCCTGGCGCGCGGTCCAGCGCTGGACCTGCCACGGCGCCGCCCTGGCGCTCGGCCTGGCCGCCCTCGCCCCGTGGGAGTTCGCCGCCCTGCCCGCGGACCATCCCGTCCACCGCCTGCCGCCGACGGCCTTCGTCCTGGGGTCGGTGGTCCTCTCCGCCTGGGTCCTGGCCCATGCCGCGTCGTCGGCCCGTCGACCGGCCGACGCACCGGCGGCCGCCGCGTCCTACGCCGTGCTCCGCACCGGCATCATGCTGGCGCTGGCCGGCAAGGCCGAGACGCCAGCCCCCGCCCAGCCCGTCATCCTGTCCAGCCTGCTCTGGCTGGTGCCGGGCGGACGCGGTGCCCTCGCCCGCCGCGCCCGCCCGCAGACGACCCTGCGCCGGTGGGGTGCCGCGGCGCGGGAGCTGGCCTTGGCCGTCGCCGTCGCGGCGTTGTTCGGGGCCGTCCACGCCGCCCTCCTCGGGCTGACCGGTCGCTGGGACGCCGGTCCCGTCCCGGCGGGTCTCCATGGGGCCGCGTCGACGCCGCTGGGGTGGGCCGCGCTCGCCGCCCTCGCCGGCCTGGCGGGCGCCGCCGCCGGCAGCTTGACGGCCGCCGTCAGCCGCTGGTGCCTCACCGCGACACCGGCCGGCGCGGACGCGACGGCGCCGCCCGCGGTGGTGACGATGCGCGCCGCGAGCCCAGGGGCCTCCCGCGCCGGCGGCAAGCCCGGCGCCGCCCCGGCCGACGGGCCAGCTGGGACCTCCGCGCCCCCGCCGGCCGGAGAGCCGTCCCCGGCCGGCCAAGCGTCCGCGGACGCCCCTGGGGATCCGTCCCGGCCGGCGTCCCTGGGGCAGGCGCCGCGGGCGCCCGTCGCCCCCGGCGGCGGGCCGCCCCGGCCCCTGCTCCCCCGGTGGGCTCCGCGCCCTGTCCTGCCCCAGCCCGCCCCTGGTGCCTCGACCGGCACCGCGGCCAGGGCCGCGCCCTCCCCGGCCCACCGGCCCACCGACGGCGCGGACGAAGCCCCCGGCGGGAGCGGCTCGGTCCAGGGGCGGAGCGGGGGTGGCGCCGTCCCCAGCCGTCGCCTCCGCCGGCGCCCCGCCCGTCGGTCCGGTGCGGCCCGCGACCGGGGATCCGCTGCCGCAGGCGGGGGTGCAGACACGGCCGGTTCCCCGACCGCGCCCGCATCCCCTCCGCCGACCGCGCCAGCCGCACCGCTGACGCCGGTCGCGCCGGCTGCACCGGTCGCGCCAGCTGCATCGGTAGCGCCGCCTGCACCGGTCGCGCCAGCCGAACGGGACGCCGTCCGTTCGCCTGCGCCGCCCAGCGCACCACCCGTGCCGGCCGACATCGGCTCGCCACCGTCCCCGACCGCGCCACCCGCGCCGACCGGCGCCCGTTCGTCGACGCCCGCGTCCGCGCCTCCGTCGATCGCTCCGCCGGCCTGCACTTGCCCACCGCCCCCGCCGCCGGCGACGGCGTCCGGCGCCCCGAGCCTCGGGCGGGTGGTGCGACCCACCTGGGCGGGCTGGAAGACCGCCTTCGCTGCCCGCGGCGCCGGGGCATCGGCCCCTCGCCGTCCCGAGCCGTCCGGCAGGGCGGGCGGCCCCCACGCCGCCCGCGGCGACGCCCGCGGCGGCGAGCGAAGCCCGCGCCCCTTCGGGGCTGCCGCCACCGGGCGGCCGGTTCTTCCCGGACGAACCGGCCCCTCGCCTGCGCGGCCGCGGCACCCAGGCTGACGTCCTGCGAGCCCGCGCCCGCCCCCGGGTGCGAAGCGCACTGGCGCGACCCGCCGCGGCGGGCGGGGGAGGAGCCGCCCGCCCCCGCCCCGCCCCCAGGCGCGGGGCCCGGGCGCCAACCCCGGTGCGGCCCCCTCGGCGCGGCGGGGAGGTGCATCCTCACCGGGTGCCGGGCGCTGCGGCGGGCCCTGCGCAGCCGCGAGCGACAGCCGGTGACCGTCGTCGGCATCCCTCGACGCGCGCCTGCCCCTTTCGCCAGCCATCGCCCCTGCAGCCCGCGTCCTTTCGTCCCGTTTCGAACGAGGATCGCCGGGGTGGAAGGGGAATCCAAGGTCGGTGGGACAAGGTCGCAGCGAGGAGGGATCCCCGATGGAACGTCGGCCCGGACGCTCCCGATGCCGCCGCCTCGCTCCGTGGGTCGCCCTGGCGGTGGCCGCGTGGGCGGTGGCCGGCTGGTCCGCCCTGGCTCCCGCGGGCGCCGCCCTGGCGGCCGCAGGCGACGACGGCGTCGGTCAGGGCCCTGGCCCCCGCACCCCGGCGGTCACGGCGGCCGGCCCCGCCGACCCCGAACCGGTGGACGTCGGCCCGCAGATCCGTCACAAGCTCTTCCCGGTCCAGCGTAAGGGCGCGGTGGTCGGCGTCGAGCCCCAGGGGGGCCTGCGGGCGCGCGCCGCCTCCGCCGCGTACGAGCCGGTGCCCGGCACGCGCCGGACCTTCTTCACCCTCGACTACGCCCGCGGGGTCTACGTGCCCACGGTGTTCACCCTGCGCGGCGTGAGCGAGCACGCCGAGGTGTGGGTCGCCGACGACCTGGCCTTCCCGGCGGGCGACCCGCGCAACGACCGGGTCCAGGTCACCGACGAGCAGGTCGCCTACCTGCTGGACGAGTACGAGGACAACATCCGCCCCAAGGAGGAGGCCTTCTTCGGCCCGTGGGACGTCCACGACGGATCCCAGGCGCTGCTGGCCGAATGGGGCTACGTGCCGCCCGGCTACTACACGTCCGCCGACGGCAAGGCCCGGGACATCATCCTGGTGGAGAACGTCAAGGACGAGAACTACTTCGACCCGACCTACCCCTCCTACGTGGCCGGGTTTTACTCCTCGGCCTACGAGGCGTACATGGACCGCAACATCGTGACCCTGGACGCCTTCGACTGGGCCCAGCGCCTCGGCCCCGACGACGCCCCCTGGCGCCGCGATCCGGCCACCGGCCGACCCCACCTCTATGAGGCCACCCTGGCCCACGAGCTCCAGCACCTGATCCACGACGACTACGACAGCGACGAGGACACGTGGGTCAACGAGGGCATCTCGGACTTCGCCGAGTTCCTGGTCGGCTACGGGCATCCCGACAGCCACGTGGACTGGTTCCTGGACAACCCGGAGAACTCGCTGACCGCCTGGGGCGACCAGGGCGATCGCCAGATCCTGGCGGACTACGGCGTCGCCTACCTCTTCCAGCTGTACCTGCACGACCGGTTCGGCCCCGAGGTGATCCGCCGCCTGGTGGCCCACCCCGCCAACGGCAGCCGGGGCGTGGACGCGGTGCTGGCCGAACTGGGCGTCCGGGATCGCTTCCCCTCCCTCTACCGGGACTTCCAGGTGGCGATCCTGGCCGCGGGCCGCGAGCGCGCCGCGGACCGCTACGCCTTCGCGAGCATCGACCTCCGGCGGTTCGGCAGCCACGGCGGGGTCAACCTGGATGCGGCCACCTACGGCGACGGCGTCGTGGCGGGCTGGGCCACCGACGTCGCCGCCACCTGGAGCCGCACCGACGGCCGCGCCACGCGGGTGGCGTTCAACGGCGACGACTACCTGCCCATCCCGTGGACGGCGGTGACGGCGCCCGCCGGGGGCGACGGCGACGCCCTCTGGAGCGGCTCGGGTGACCTGCTCGACCACTGGCTGGTGCTCTCCCTGGACCTGCGGCAGGCCTCCGGCAGCACCTTGCGCTTCGACCACCTGTACGACATCGAGACCGGGTGGGACTACGGCTTCGTGCAGGTCTCCACCGACGGCGGCGCCACCTGGACCAGCCTGGCCAACGCCAACACCACCGACGTGGTCGATCCCAACGCCCATCCGCGGGTGCGGGAGAACCTGCCCGGCTTCACCGGTTCGTCCGGCGGGTGGCGCCACGAGACCTTCGACCTCTCGGCCTACGACGGCCGGCGGGTCCTCCTGGCCTTCCGCTACGTCACCGACTGGGCGGTGGCCGGCAACGACGACGACCCGAGCAACGACGGCTGGTTCATCGACAACGTGACCGTCCAGGCGGGGGATCGGGTGATCGCCGGGCCGTTCGACGGCAGCAGCCTGGAGGGCTTCCTAAGCCTCGGCGAGGCCACCGGCCAGCCGGTCCAGTACCTGGTCACCGTAGTCGACCTCGAGCGCAACGGCAAGGTGCAGGCCCGGGACTTCCGCCTCCGGAGCAAGCCCGGGCAGGAGGACCTGAACGCCTTGCAGGCCACGCTGGGTCGGGGCAACGCCGAGCGCCAGCTGGTGCTGGTCACCCACCTGACCCCCGATGACTCCGGCACCGCGGTCCACTACCAGCTGGAGCTGGGATCCCCCGGACGCCGGCCCGGGAGCGATCGGGGCCACGGCGGCGGCCGGCGCTGATCGCCAAGCCCACCCTCCCGGGCGCCAAGCCGCCCGGGCCGGAACGCGTCATGTCGCCATGTCGCCCCGCGGCGGGGCACGCCGGTGCACACCGGTGTGCCCCGCCGCCTTCCTGCGTCCCGGTGGCGCATGGTCGCCCTGGCCCAGCGGGACGCCGCGCCAGCGGTCCCCATGGCGGCGGGCCGCCTTCGTCCGACCACGGCTCGAACGCTATAAAAGGAAGACGATGGGCAAGGACGCGGAGGCACCCAACCGAACCGGTCCCCGCCCGCGCGACCGCGCGGCCGTCCGAGCCCAGGTCCCGGGCTGGCTGCCCGTGGTCGACGTGGCCCGGGGCTTGAGCGTCAGCCTGGTGGTGCTCGGCCACACGACGCTCCCCGCTTGGCTCAACGGGCCGCTGAGCACCGTCCGGTTGCCCTTCCTGTTCTTCATCTCTGGTTACCTGTTCAACTGGGATCGCTACCGCGAGCGACCCCTGCGCCTCGTGCGGCAACGGGCGCGGCGGCTGTTGATCCCGTATGCCACGGCGGGCCTGCTCACCTTCGTGTTCTGGCTCCTGGTGCGGCGGCCCCTGGAGCCGGCGGCCGCCGCCATCCCCTGGCATCGGCCGGTGTGGGGCTGGCTCTATGGCAGCAGCCACGCCGACTGGATGGCCTTCAACCTGCCGCTGTGGTATCTGCCGGCCTCCTTCTGCGGCCAGCTGTCGTTCTGGCTGCTGCTGCGCGCCGTCAGCGGGCGTCCTCCGGCGGTGCAGGCCGTCGCGGCGCTGGGGGCGGGCGTCGCGGGGGTGCTGATCGGGCAGCGCGTGCACCTGCCCTGGGCGGCGGACGTGGCCCTGGCGGCCCAGCCCTTCTTCTGGGCGGGATGGTTCCTCCGGCAGGCGGCCCGGCGCGACTGGCTCGAGCACCCCGCTGCCCTGGTCGCGGCCCTGGGGGTCTGGGCAGCGGCCCTGGCCCTCAACGGTCCCGTGGCGGTGAACACCCGCGCCTACGGCGAGCCGCTGTGGTTCTACCTCGGCGGTTGGGCGGCCTGCCTCGTCGCCGTGCGGCTGGCGAGGGCACTGGCCGCGTGGCCCCTCCCGCGGGCCGTCTTCGGCTACCTGGGGCGGCACTCCATGGTGGTGCTGGGCTTCCACGTGGGCCTGGCGTTCCCGCTCCTGTCCCTGCTGCTGCACGTCGCCGTGGGCGACCCGCGGCTCGACCTCTGGGGCGTCTACTGGCTGGGGGGCCTCGCCATGACGGCGGTGCTGGCGAAGCTGGCCGAGCGCTTCCCCCGGCTGGCGCTCTGGCTCGAGGGGGTGCCCGCCTTCCCCAGCGGATCCCGCAGCCCCCAGCCGTCGGCCGGCGGCGACAAGGCACCCCATCGCGTCACGGCCTAGCCGGCCCGGCCCGATCGACCCGTCTAACGACCCGTCTCGGTCACGGCGCACCGCGTCACCGCCGGCCCACCCGGGCCACGGCCGAGCCCCGGCTCACGCCCTGGTCGCTCCGGCTCAGGCCCTGGCCGCTCGGGTCACGGCGTGGCCGCCCCGTTCACAGCCGCGCCGCCTGGGTCACAGCCGCGCCGCCTCCGTGACGCGCCGCCTGGGTCACGAGCTGGCCGCCTCCCGCCAGCGCGCCGCGGAGGCCTGCAGCGCCTCCTCGTCGTCGAGCTCCAGCACCACGGGGCCCCGGAAGCCTGCGCCCCGTAGCACCGCCACCAGCGCCCGCAGCGGCAGGTGGCCTGCGCCCAGGGGCAGGTGGGCCCGCCCCAGCCTGCCCGCCCCCGCCCCCGGCTCCGGCGGCGTTCGTCCCGCGGTCGGCGGGCCGGGCTGGACTGCCATCGGCGGCGCCGCGCGCGCCGGGACCGGCGGGGGCACGGCGTCGTGGAGGTGCACGCCGCGCAGCCGAGGCCCCACGCGGGCGCACAGGACCAGGGGGTCGTCGCCGTTGCTGATGGCGTGGCCGACGTCCAGGCAGACGGCGACCCCGGCCTCCCGGCAAACCGCCTCGAAGAGCGGCCACGGCACGCCCTCCAGGTTCTCCAGGGCGACGGCGGCGGCGCCCTCGGGCGGAGCCTCCGCCAGGATCCGCCGGAGCGCCGCCACCAGGCGCGCGGCCAGCTGGTCCAACAGGGCGGGCCGGTCGGCCGCAGGGGTGGCCTGCACCAGCGCTTGGGTGGCGTGGTTCGCGGGATGGACGGCGGCCAGCTGGGGCCGCAGGGGCGCGGTGGCCCGGAGCGCGGTGACCACGGAGGTCACGCTGCCCTCCCACACGGCGGCATCCAGCGCGGTCAGGTCGGGCCATGCGTAGGGCAGGTGGACCGTGGCCGCCAGCCCCTCGGCCGCCAGGATCGCCGCCGCCTCGGCCCAGGGGGCGGGGACCGCGTAGCGCGGGTCCAGCACGCAGGCGTCGGCGTGGAACTCCAGGGCCTCGGCGCCTTGCGCCCGGCGGCGCCGGGCTTCGTCGCGCAACGCCTGGAGGAAGCGATCCGGATCCTCGGGCCGGTGGTGACGGCGCCACAGCGAACGGCATGGCAGGGAAAGCGGCGGCGTCGCTGGAGCGGACGAACCCGGCCCGCCGGGTCCGGCGCCGTCGCCTTGCCCGTGGATGGGGCCCGGCACGGGCATCTCCCCCAAAGCTCCGGTTACACGCCTCCTGCCGCCCCGGGACGAGGGCCCACGACCCGCCCGGCCCGGGGCCAGCCCGATCCCGGCTCCGGCCGCCGGGCGTCGGTGCGCCGAGCCACCGGCGGCGGGGCGACGGCGCGACGAAACGAAGAGGGGCCGAGTCAGCCTGTAAGCCGGGTTCTGTCGAGGGTGATCATCTATCTGGGGCACCCGGTTGCCCGGGGCCTCGAGCGGCCAACCCGAGGGCTCAGCGGGCCACCTCATCGCCCTCCTACTCGGCCTTGCTGCCGGTGGGGTTTGCCTAGCCGGCCAGTCGCCTGGCCGCTGGTGCGCTCTTACCGCACCGTTTCACCCTTACCGGCGGCCGGCCGCCGCGCGGCGCGACGCCGCGCGCGCCGACCCGCCGGCGGTATGTTTCTGTGGCACTTTCCCGGGGGTCGCCCCCGCTGGGCGTTACCCAGCACCGTGCCCTGCGCAGCCCGGACTTTCCTCGGACGCGGCCTTGCGGCCCTGCGCCCGCGATCACCCGGCTGACTCGACCCACACAAACCGGTTGGAGTTGTAGCGGGATGACCACCGCCATTCTACGGATCCGGACCGCCGCGCTCAAGGTGGCCCCGCGCCAGCTCCGTCGGGACGAACCAGCCGCCGGATCCCGTCCCCGCCGCGCCCGCCCCCGTGCCCGTCGGCCCTATCCGGGCGCGGCCCCCTGGTCGATGCCGCGGTTGGCGAGCCGGTCGGCCTCCCGGTTGCGCTCCCGCGGCACGTGGATGAAGCGCACGGCGTCGAAGCACGCGGCCAGCTCCCGCACCCGGTGGTAGAGGGGCTTGAGCCCCTCGTGCTTGACGCGGTACTCGCCGTTGAGCTGACGCACCATGAGCTCGCTGTCGGAGTACACGTCGAGGCGGCGCGCGCCGCGCGCCAGCGCCCGCTCGAGGCCGGCGATCAGCGCCGTGTACTCCGCCACGTTGTTGGTGGCCGTGCCGATGTAGCGCGCCAGCTGCTCCGCCACCTGGCCATGGGGATCGATGAGGACGACGCCGATGCCGGCCGGCCCCGGGTTTCCCCGCGCCGCGCCGTCCGTGTGCAGTCGCCACGGGCCCTCGCCCACACGCAACCCTCCTCGCCCGTCCCTGCCCGTCCTCGGTGCGGCCCGCCCCCTGGTGCGTCCCGCGCTAGTTCGGCGCGGGCGTCGCGTCGGCCACCCCCGCCAGCCGCCCCACCTCGCGGAGGAAGGCGAGCCATGCCGCCGCGCGCCGGCGAGACGCCACCGCCCGTTGCGTCGAACCTGGGTTCATCTGCAGGGCGCGCCGCCACAGTCGACCGAGCTCGTCCAACCATCGCGCCAGCTGCGGGTGCGGCCCGCCCCGCTCCGCGACCAGCAGGGCAGGGCCGACGCGCGCCACCGCCTCCCGCGGGTCCACGCCGCTGCGGCGCGCCAGGGCGGCCAGCGCCAGGGCCGCCGCCGAGGTGGCGCCGTCCCACAGCCAGACGAACGCAGGTTCGTCCGAGATGTCGAACCAAGCCTCTGCCGGTGCAGGCTCCCCCTTCGGGTGCGGGGACGCTGCCGCCCCGCCGCCCGTCGGTCCCCCTCCCTCGCCCGGCGGCGGCACGCCGCGGCCGACGACCCGGCCGCGGATGACCACGTAGGTGTGGCGCCCCTCGGTGACCAACCCCTCGCCCTCGAGCGCGATCCAGAGGGTCCATCGGCCAGGCGGCGCCGGGGGATGCCCGGCCCCGCTGTCGCGGCCGGCGGGACCGGCGGTTGGCGCCGGGGAGGCTGCCCGGGGGATCGCTGCCAGCGCCGGCAGGCGCAGGGCGTCGGCGCCGCGCGTCGGCTGGAGGACGATCCGGGTGCCGGGGAGGAGCCGCGGCGCGCCGTCCCGCAGGATGGCGGCGATGGTCTTGCCGTGGAGTCCGGCGACGACCACGGCGTCGGCCTCGCCGGGCGCCAGGGGCTCGAGCCCCGCCCCCTGGCGGAGTTCGACCGCCCCCTCGACGCCGGCTGCCCGCACCACGCGGCGGGCGGCCTCCAGGGGCGCGCGGCGCAGGTCGGTAGCGATGGCGCGTTGCGCCTGGCCCCGCAGGATCGCCGCCGCGGGCAGGTAGCCGTGGTCCGTGCCGACGTCGGCCAGCACCCGGGCGCGGCCGACGGCCGCCAGGACCGCCTCCAGGCGCGGTCCCAGCCGGTCCCATCGGCGCCGCCCGGTGGTCGGGTTCACCGTCTACACGACCCCGCTCCCATGGTTTGTCGGCCGCCTCGGCATCCCGCTTCCCGGCCCCCCTTCCGTCGCGCGACGGGCGGACCCGACGCGTCGGAGGCGGCCCGGTGCGACGCGTCCCGCTCCGCGGCTTGCCCACGGCGTGCCGCGCCCGCCCGTAAGGGGGCATGCCGCGCCCTCGGATCGCCGGCGCGCCGGGCGCCCGTCGGGGGTGGCAGGCACCGGGCAATCCGGGCCTTCGAGGAGCCCCTGGACCCCGCCTGCTTCTGCCATGTCGCCCATGCCGCAGCGCCTTCCTTGCCGCTGCCGAGCCGCCGCTGCTATCATGGGCACGCAAGGGGCGAACCCGCAAAGGGGGCTTTCCCATGAAGGTCACCGTCCCGATCCCCGTGCGCAAGGTGTACGAGATCAAGGGCCCCAAGCGCGTCAAGGAGATCCTGGACGAACTCGGCCTGCCCTACGAGTCGGTGATCGTGATCTACGAGAAGCGGCTCTTGACGCCGGATGCGCGGGTGCCGGACGACGCCGAGATCGAGGTGCGGCCGGCCATCTCGGGTGGGGGCCGCTGAGGGGACGCCGTCGGGCGGCGCCGGCGGCGGATGCATCGCCGGCGTCGCACGGGCCGACTTCGTCACCGGCTCCGTCGCCCTTCGCGGGGTCGGACGGGTCGGCGCGAGCGCCGCGGCCGCGAGCCGCGGTGGCTCCCACCGGGTCCCGCCGTAGGCTCTGACTGGCGGCCGGCCGTTCCGGCCCGTTCCGGTCCGTCCCGACCCGTTCCCGCCGCCGGGGAAAGGAGGTGGCGTCGATGAAGTGCACCAAGTGCGGCGAACAGGCGGTGGTGCCGATCCGCCGGCACAACGCCGCCTTCTGCACCGAGCACTTCTTCGAGTACTTCGACAACCAGGTCCAGCGGGCCATCAAAGAGCACCGCATGTTCACCCACGACGACAAGATCCTGGTGGCGGTCTCCGGCGGCAAGGACAGCCTAGCCATCTGGGACGTGCTGCTGCGCCTCGGGTACGAGGCCCATGGCCTGTACATCGACCTGGGCATCGGGGAGTACTCCAAGCGCTCCACGGAGAAGGTGCGCAAGTTCGCGGAGGAGCGCGACGCGGTCCTCCGCATCGTCTCGGTGGAGGAGGAGTACGGCCTGGGCACCACCGAGCTGGCGCGCAAGGCCGGCCGTCCCGCCTGCTCGGCGTGCGGCCTGAACAAGCGGTACATCTTCAACCGCGAGGCCCTGGAGGGCGGCTACGACGTCCTGGTCACCGGGCACAACCTGGACGACGAGGCGGCCACCCTGCTGGGCAACGTGCTGCACTGGAACACCGGGTACCTGGCGCGGCAGTCGCCGGTGCTGGAGGCCACCGCGCCCAATCTGGTGAAGAAGGTCAAGCCCCTGTACCGGCTGACGGAACGCGAGATCGCCTCCTACGCGGTGCTGCGGGGCATCGACTACATCGTCGAGGAGTGCCCCATGGCCAAGGGCGCCAAATCCATCCAGTACAAGCACATCCTCAACCAGCTGGAGGAGCTGTCCCCGGGCGCCAAGGCGCGCTTCCTCTTCGGGTTCCTCGAGCATGGGCGACCGCACTTCCAGGAGGAGCGCGAACGGGTCGAGGTCCGGCCGTGCCGGGTGTGCGGCCAGCCTACGACCGCCGAGGTATGCGCCCACTGCCGCATGCTCCAGCGGGTCGGGGTGGCGGTGGCCGGCGACTGAGGACCGGCCCGGCGCCCCGAAGGCCGTGGGCCGGCCCGGTGCGCGAAGGCCTGCGCGGCGCGCTCCCATGCCGGCATCGGGTGCAAACCCGACCGCGAGTCCCATCGGGCGGAACCGTCGCCTGGCGCCTCGGTCGACGCGCGAGGCGCCTTTTTCGTGCGGGGCCCTCGCCGCGATGGCGGTGGGCCCTCTTCGTCCTTGCCCGTCCTTGCCCTCCGTCTGGCCGTCCGAGCCGGAGGGCGCGGCGCCCGCCTCGCGGTCGCCGACGGGGTCGCCCCCGGCAGGCGGGGCACCCTATGCGCGGGGGTGAGTCCGATGCCCCGCACGGGGGAGGAACCCGGCCCGGGCGTCTACACCTGCACGCGGTGCGGCCAGACGGTGCGGTTGGACGACGCCGGGGATCGCCTGCCGCCGTGCCCCGATTGCCGCAACACCGAGTTCGTCCGCGCAGGGACGGACCCGGCGGCGGCCGGGGTCAGCGCCCGCGTCGCCCCCTCGGAGCGGGAGGAGGAGGAGACCGGCCGCGCCCCGCGCCGTTGAGCACCCAGTCGGCCGTGTGCAATGCAAGGGGCCGGCAGGCCAAGCCTGCCGGCCCCTTGGTGGGCGGGACGAGGATGGAGCGGGAGACGGGAATCGAACCCGCGGCCTTCACCTTGGGAGGGTGACGCTCTACCACTGAGCTACTCCCGCGTGTTGAGCTCCTTCCGCATGTCCCGAGACACCGTCTTCGGTCCTCGGTCGCCCGGGTGCGTCGGCTCACCTGGAACAATCCCCTGCATCGACCGGCTGGCGGCCGGCACCCGGAGCGGCGCCCATCTCGTCGCGGCGCAGCCCTAATCATAGCGCAGGCCCCGACGAAAGGCAACCCGGCGCGATCACTCGACTGCATCAAGCTTCGGTAGGCGTCAGCCCGGTCCACGGTCTTGTCATGCCACGAAAAGGACCGCCAGATGGCGGAGCGCCCGGACCCACTCGCGGTCAGCGTGGGGCCCGTGCAGCGCCGGGATCCGTGCCCGAAGCCGCGTCCTCAATCCGCTGCGTTGAGAGGCTGGTCCCGGACAACCGACCTTACGGGATGGATACCAGGTGGTGGCGCCCCCCCCCCCCCCCCGGGTCGCCGAATGCCGCCTGCAGATCGAGGCCCGGGTCGACCGGTGGTATCCCCTTGGAGACGCGGCGTGGATCGTGGTGGTCGAGGCGGTGCGAGTCCACGCCCATCCGGAGATCGTCGCAGGGCCACATCACATCGACCCGCGGGCCTGGCGACCGCTGATCTACAATTTCCGGCACTACTTCGAGCTGGGGCGGGAACTGGGCCGCACCTTCCGCGCCGACACGCCGGGCCGGTGCGCCGGCGCAGAAGGGGGTGCAGGCCGGGAACCGGGTGGCGCTGCCCCGGGTCCCCGTCCGACCGCCCTGAGAGCGCGGCCGCCCGGCTGCCCGGCGTCGTAGGAGCCCAGCCCGCTGGCGTCGTAGGATGACCACGGCGGTACCAACCGGTCGAAGGAGGCCTCCAGATTGAGCGAGCCGGTCGTCGACGTGCTCTGGACGGCAGACGAGGCCGAGCGCCACGCCTTCGCGCCCGGCGAGGCAGCAGCCTTCCTGGACATCTTGCGCGCCACCACCACGATGACCGCCGCCCTGGCCGCGGGGGCCCGCGCCGTCGTGGCCGTGGCCGATCCCGCCAAGGCCCTCGTGTTGCGGGAACGCCTCACGCCCGCCCCCCTCCTGGCCGGGGAGGAGCGGATGGAACGCCGGCCGGGGTTCGATCTCGGGAACTCCCCTCGCGAGTTCACCGCCGAGCGGGTCACGGGCCGCACCCTGGTGATGTGCACCACCAACGGTACCCGGGCCGCCGTCGCATCCCTGCGCGGTGGGTGTCGCCGGCTGTTCGCCGCGTCGCTGCGCAACCGGGCGGCCACCGCCCGCGCGTTGCTGGCCGACCCCAGCGTCGACCGGATCACCCTGATCTGCGCGGGCACCCACGGCCGCTTCTCCCTGGACGACGCCATCGGCGCCGGGGCGGTGATCGAGGCGCTGATCGGCGCTCCCGGCAGCGCAACCCACCGACCCGAGCCGACCGCCCCGTCCGGGGCGGCGGTGACACCCCCGGCGGCCGCCCGCCCGCCGACCGGCCCCCGACCGTGCCGCCTCTCCGACGCCGCCGTCGCCGCCCTGCAGCTCTGGCAGACCGCACGGCCCCGGCTGGCCGAGGCCCTGGCCGGCTGCCGGCACGGGCGCCTGCTGGTAGAGGCGGGGTTCGCGGCCGACCTCCCGGTGGCCGCCGCCGTGGACGCCGCGGATTTCGCCATCGCCTGGCAGCCCGCGCCCGACATGCCGGAGGATGTCGGCGGCGGCTGGTTCGTCCCGACGCATTTCCCGGGAAATCGACGGACCGGCGATCGCTGACCGCCGTCGCGGGGCGGGCGCGTCCGGCCGCGGAAAGGCTGACACGCATCCCCCAGGGCACCGGACCCGGCCGCCAGGGTCACCCGGGCGGCATCGGGGCCGACGGCGGGATCGCTGGCGTCCGCAGGCCGCGCGCCCCTCCCCGGCTCCCCGACGGCCGCACCCCGGGCTCCCTCGGCGGAACCGTCCAGGTGGCAAGGCGGTCCGCGCTGCATGACCCGGGGGCCCGAGCGCGGTGGGGGGCTGCCGGTGGGGCTGCCGGTGCCCTCGGGCGCGGGCCGTCAGCTGTCCCCCAAGGCCCGGTCCAGCTCCCGCAGCCAGCGGATCTCGTCGGCGTACTCCAGCTCGCGGTCCACCGGCGTCTCCAGCAACATGGGCAGCGCTCGCAGGCGGGGGTGCCGGAGCAGGTTGGCGAATCCCTCCCGCCCGATGGCCCCTTGCCCGACCTTCTCGTGGCGGTCGCGCCGGCTGCCGCACGGGAACTTGCTGTCGTTGACATGGAGGGCCCGGACCCGCCCCCACCCCACCGCGCGGTCCACGTCGTCCACCAGCCGATCGACGGCGGCGGGGTCGCGCCAGTCGTAGCCGGCCGCGAAGAGATGACAGGTGTCCAGGCAGACGCCAACCCGCTCCGGCCACCCCAACCCGTCCAGGATCGCGCGGAGCTCCTCCAGCCGGCCGCCGATCTCGGTGCCCTGACCCGACATGGTCTCCAAGAGCAGCCAGGGGGCGCCGGGTTCGTCCAACAGGGGGAGCACCGGCTCGATGGCGGCGACGACGCGGCGGATCCCGTCGGCGGGATCCCCCTCCACATAGCTGCCGGGGTGGGTCACGGCGGCATCCGCCCCCACCCAGCGGCAGCGTTCCAGGTCTTCCTGCAGGACCCGGCGGGCGAACGCATAGGCCTGGGCCTTGGGCGAGGCGAGGTTGACCGTGTACGGGATGTGGGCGATCACGAAGCGCAGGCCCACCGCGTCCCGCTGCCGCAGCCACTCGGCGCGCTCCGCCTCGTCCACCTGGCGCTGGGCCCCGCCCCGGGGATTGCGCGGGAAGAACTGCAGCGCGTTGGCCGCCACCTGGGATGCCACCCGCGCCGCCGTCGGGAAGCCCTTGGCGACGGAGAGGTGGCATCCCACCACCAGCGGCGAATGGGTGGGCGCGGCGCCACCGCTGGCCGCGCCGGCCGTGGGGGACGGGGTCTGCGGGTCCGCTCCGGCAATGCCCTGTTCGATCAAGGATGGCGCCTCCTCCCGGGCGGCCGCCCGCGCGAAGGTCGGCCCCGGCGACCGCGGTGGGTCTGGGACCCGGACGCCGGGGCCACAGGTCCGGCGCCGTGCCGGGCGGCGGGCGGCGTGCGTCGCGCGGTACCCTGCCTACGGTGGCCTTCGGTGCGTTCCGTTGGCTGCACCTCGCCGACAGGGGGCAGGGGCCCTATCGGCACGTCTACGGCGCCGGGACCCGGGGCCCGGCCCCGGCCTGGGCCAGGGCGTCGATCTCCGCCGCCACCCTGCGCTCCGCCTCGGACCATCCGCTGAGCGCCGCCGTGGCGGCGGCCACCAGGCCCTGGCGCAGCCGGGCGTAGTCGGCGGCGCCGATCTTGCCCACGCGGTAGTCGTACTCCAGCTCGGCCAGCTCGGCCATCACCCGGGCGCGCACCGACGCCATGGCCGGGCGCGGCCACAGCGAGAACAGCGTCCCCGCCACCAGCAGGTAGCCCCCGACCCAGACCCAGGCCACCATGGGGTTGAGGTAGAACTCGAAGCCGGCGGTCTCCCCCTCCCAGCCGCCCAGGACCACGTAGAGGTCGCGGCTCCACGAGGTGAGCATGGCCACCTCCGGCGTGGCCCCCATGGTCTCGGCGAACGCTGGGTAGAACCGGCGTTCGGGTTGCAGCCGCCCGACCACCTGTCCGTCCCGGGAGACCGTGAGGTCGGCGTACACGGCCGGGACGCCTTCGGAGATCCGCTCGCCCAGGCCGTGGTACGTGATGGTGAACCCGCCCATGGTGTAGCTCTCGCCCGGCGCGAGGCCCACCGCCTGGACCTGCTGGTAGCCGTACATGCCCGTCAGGCCGATCATCACTAGGACCACGCCCAGGTGGACCACGTAGCCGCCGTAGCGGCGCGGGTTGCGGTTGAGCATCTGCCAGAAGCCGCGGAGGGAGCGGTCGCCGGTGGCCGCGACCCGCGCGGCGTAGGCCGCCGCCACGTCCGCCAGGGTGGCCGTGGCGACGAAGAAGGCGATGGCGAACCCGGCCACGATGGGGGCCTCGCGCAGCCCCAAGGCGAACAGCGCCACCGCCAGGGCCAGCGCGCCCAGGGTCGGCAGCGCCAGCATCTGGCGCACCCGCGGCCACGAGGCCCGCCGCCAGGCGAGCACCGGCGCCACGCCCATCAGGACCATCATGGCGAAGAACAGCGGGACGCCGACCCAGTTGAAGAAGGGCGGCCCCACCGACACCTGGACCCCGAAGAGCGGCGTCACCAGCGGCAGGATCGTGCCCCAGAAGACGGCGAAGGTCAGCCCCGCCAAGAGGAGGTTGTTCAGGAGGAACCCGGTCTCCTTGGAAAACGCCGACTCGGGCCGGCGTTCGTCGGCCAGCAGCGGCGCCCGGTCGATCAGCAGGTACGCCGTCACCGCCAGCACCAGGCCCAGGAAGCCGAGGAACCAGGGGCTGGTGGGCGAGGTGATGAAGGCGTGGACGGACGAGAGGATGCCGCTGCGGGTGATGAACGTGCCGAAGATGGTCAAGAGGAAGATGAAGACCGCCAGCCCCACGTTCCACCGCTTCAGCATGCCGCGCTTCTCCTGCACCAGCGACGAGTGGATGAAGGCGGTGGCCAGCAGCCACGGCATCAGGGCCGCGTTCTCCACCGGATCCCATGCCCAGACCCCGCCCCAGCCGAGCTCGGTGTAGGCCCACCGGGCGCCGATGAGGATGCCGATGGAGAGGAAGAGCCACGCCAGCAGCGTCCACCGCCGCGTCACCCGGATCCAGGCGTCCCCCGCGTTGCGGGTCCACAGGGCGGCCACGGCGAAGGCGAAGGGCACGGCCATGCCGACGTAGCCCAGATACAGGGTCAGGGGGTGGGAGACCATCCACGGGTTCTGCAGCAGGGGGTTCATCCCCCGTCCGTCGCTGGGCGGATCGGGCAGCACCGCGAAGGGGCTGGCCACCACCGCCACCTGCAGGGCGAAGAAGGCGGCGACGCCGCCCAGGGTGCCCAGGGCGTAGGGCAGCAAGGTGGGCACGGCCTGCCGCGCCGTGAACGCGACGGCCGCGGTGTAGCCGCTCAACAGCCACAGCCAGAACAGCAGCGAGCCCTCCTGACCGGACCAGAGGGCGCTGATCTTGTACGGGATCGGCATGTACCGGCTCGACTGGCTGGCGACGTAGCGGAAGGAGAAGTCGTCGGTGAAGAGGGCGTGGACCAGGATCGCGACGGCGACGGTGACGGCGCCGAACAGGGCGGCCGCCAGCCACCGGGCGGGCGGCAGGAAGCGCAGCCGCCAGCGGTAGCGCCCTTCGAGGGGCGCCCACGCCGCCAGCGCCACGGCCAGCCCCAGGGCGAGCACCGTCGAGGCATGTCCCACCTGGGCCATCGGGTTCGACCTCACCGCCCCTTCCTGGGTGTCGACACCGGGTGTCGGCCGTCACATCCACCGGCGGACCTCGTCATCCAGGGGCGCCGCGGGCGCCCGCTCGTCGTGGGAAGCGGCCTCGCCCGTCCTCGCCGTCCGGTCCAGCCGGCCGTCGTCCGGGGGGCCTGGGGGGAGGGGGCGCCGCGGACGGCCGGTTCGTCCCTGCTGGCGACCGCGGCCGGCCGGGAAGGCACATCCGGGGGGCTGGCCGCCGCGGGGGCCGCGCCGGCCGACAGCCCACCGAGGTCCGGCCGGCGGCCGCGCCACCACCAGACCAGCACGCCGGCGCCGGCGGCGACGGCCAGGAAGGGGCCGGCCCAACCGAGAAGATACCAGCCGTGGCGGGGCGGCATGTACACCACCCAGGCGCCGTAGCGGTCGGCGAAGGTCTGGAGGATCTCGTCCCGGCTGCGGCCCTGGGCCAGCATCCGGCGGATCTCCTGGCGCATCTGGAGGGCGACCGCCGAGTTGGAGTCGGCCACGGACTGGCCCTCGCACACGGGGCAGCGCAGCGCCCGTTCCAGGGACCGCGCCTCCCGCTCCAGGGGATCCGCTTGCCCCAGGTGCCACGCCAGCCACGGCGCCAGGACCAGCGTGGCCGCCAGGACGACGATCCACGGCCAGGACGGGCGCGACACGGTCCTCACCCCGCCCACCAATGTAACCTAGCCCCGCGCCTCCCGCCACCGGCCTCGGCCCGATGGCGGCCCACGGTCGTGGCGCCCCCGCCCAACGGGGGCGACGGGCGGCATGGGGCGGACGGCACGGGAACCCTCCCAGGTGCGGGGCCCCCGGGCGGGGCGGCCGGCCCAGGGGGCCGGCGGTACTCGCCTCCGGCTCCCGGGGAGCGCCAGCCTGTGGTGGTGGGCACGGTGGTGGTACAAGGTGGAAGGGGCCGGGAAGGAGCGGGATGTCACCCGACGATGGGCCGCGACGGAGACCGATCCCAGCCGGGCCAGGGGTCCGGACACCCGGGGGTAGGGGCCGACGCCCCGCGTCGTCCGCTATCACCGGCCAGACGGGCGCCGTCCCCGCCCGGGAGTCACCCGGGGGTGGGGGCCGGCGCCCCGCGTCGACCGGGGCGCCGGCTGGCGGCGGCCGCGCTGGCCTGGCTCGGGCGCCTTCCCGCCAGCCGCCCTGCCACGGCGCTGCTGGTCCTGGTCAACGCCGTGGGCTCCATCTGGGGGTTCTGGTGGTATCGCGACCAGCTCCTCGCCACCCCGGCGTGGCAGTGGCCCGTGGTCCCCGACTCGCCCACGGCCTCGACCCTCTTCACGATGGTGCTGGTGCTGCAGCTGGCGCGTCGGCCCGTCCCGGCCCTGGCTTCCTGGGCCTACCTGGTGATGATCAAGTACGGCCTCTGGACGGTGGTGGTCCTGGGCGGCTACGCGCTGCGGGCGGGCTTCGTCGACGGCGAGGCCGCACTGCTCATCGCCTCCCACGCCGGCATGGCCCTCGAGGCGCTGCTCTACCTCCGCGCCTACCCCGGTTCGCTGCGCGGAGTGGGGGCGGCCACGGCGTGGAGCCTGTTCAACGACGCCGTCGACTACCTGGCCGGGTTGCATCCCACGCTGCCCGGCCCCGAGGTGTGGGGGCTGGCGGCCGCCTCTGCGCCCCTGCTCACCGGACTGGGCGCCGCCGCCGTGCTTCACGGGGCCCGACGGGCCCGGCCGGCGGGGCCCTGAGGCCGGCGCTCGGCCGCCGAGCGGCGGCCCGCTGGTGGGCGCGGTGGCGCGCTGGCGTGTGGGCGGCCCTCCGGTGGGCGCGATGGCGCGTCGGCGCGTGGGCGGCCCGCCGGCGCGCGCGGTGGCGCCGTCGGCGTGTGGGCGGCCCGCCGCTGGGCCGGCCGCGGCACGCTGGCGCGGGGGCGGCCTCGTGGCGGGCGGGCGGCGGTACGCCCATGCCCTGCCCCTGCCCGCGCCCCGCGCCACCGCCACCTCCTGGGACCACCGCCTGGGCCTTGCCGCCCGCCCCGGCATGGCGAGGGCCGGCAGCCGCCGGCTGCCGGCCCTCGCCCGGCACCCTCCCCGGGATGTGCCTCATCGCACCAGCGGCAAGGGTCCGCGGCGGACCCCGGCCCTCCGTTGGCGTGCGTGGCGCCAGGCCTGCGCCCACCCCCCACCGTCGTCCGCATGGCCTGCCCGCCGCCACGCCCCGCCCGTCGACCCGCCACCGCGCCCGGCACCCCGTCCCTTGGCCCGCCACCAATAGCCAAAGCCCATGCCCCGCCGGCACGCCCCCTGGCACGCCACCACGCCACAGGCACCCCATGGCCCGCCGGCGCGCCCCATGGGGTGAGGCCGTCTCACCGGGCGAAGACGTGGTTGCCGATCCTGGCGGTCACCTCGAGGGCGCAGAGGAACCCGCCGCCCCCCTCGCCGCAGCGCTGCCGCGCCGGGTTGTAGAAGTAGAGCGCCCCGTTGGACGGATCCCGGCCGGCCAGGGCGTCCCGGGCCGCCCGCAGGGCGGCGGAACTCGGCCGGATCTGCGGGATCCGCTCCGCCGCCGTCGGGAATTGACCCGGCTGGTAGATCACGGCCCGGACGGAGTCCGGGAACCGCGGGCTCCGAACCCGGTTGAGGATCACCGCCGCGACGGCCACCTTCCCCTCATACGGCTCGCCACCGGCCTCGATCTGGACGATGCGGGCCAGCAGCTGCAGCTCGTCGAGCCGGACGGCGACGCGGTCGGCGGCGGTGCGACGGCCGGCCGAGGCGGTGCGCGCCGAGGCCCGACGGGCTTCCGCCTTGGGGGCGGCGGCCCGTGCAGCCGCCTCCGCCTTGCGGACGGCCTGCCGCCGAGCCTGCTCGCGTTGGCGCGCAGCCTCCCGACGGCGGGCCTCCTCCTGCTGACGCAACCGCGCCAGCCGCTCCCGTCGCGCCCGTTCCTCCCACCGCGCCGTCCACATCCGCCGGCCCAGGGCGAGCTTGTGGCGGCGCTCCACCTCGGCCGCCCGCAGCGCCGCCCGGCTCTCCGCCGCCTCGCGGTGGACCTCGGCCCGCTGCTCCACCGACGGCACCGGCGCCGCCGGCCCGTGGGCCTGCACGTCGTGGCGCGGCGCCACGGCGGTGAAGGCCCAGAGCAGCATGCCCGTCCACACGCCTGCCTGCAACAGCTTCGCCGGTCGTGCATCCGCGCGTGGGTCGCTGTGGCTCATGGCGCGGTGATAGTAACAGATGTGTAACAGAAATGCAAGAGGCGGGTGTCGCAATCGTTACACCCGGGCGGTGGGCGTCCGTCCTCGGGCGGGAGTTTGCAGGATTGTTGCGCGTTCCGTTACGGGACGATGACAGCCCCCGAGGACGGCCGCCGGCCGGTCACGAGGGCTGCCAGCCTGCGGGGAGGCCCAGCATGGCCCGGAACGCGTCGGCCAACTCGGCCGGCGCCGCCAGCAGGACGTACTTGGCCTGCTCGCGGAAGTTGCGGGCGATGTTGGGGGCCAGCACCGAGACCTCGGGATCGGCGGTGGTGTAGACGCGGTCGCCCGCCACCACGGGCACCTCGAAGAAGAGCTCCTTGCCGCCGCCGACGATGTCCACCAGCAGGTGGTGCTCCTCCACGGGCCGCGCCAGGCGGCGCGCCAGGGCGCGACAGGCGTCGCGGGACCACGCCTCCCGCTCCCAGTAGCCCGCTCGCACCAGGTCGCGGATCTCCGTGCCGTACTCGCCCGCCAGGGCGCGGGGGTAGCTGAGGCGGGCCACCCGCTTGTACAGCCGGCGGCCGGCGCCCGTCAGGCGCTCCACGAGGTCGCGGGTGACCGGGTGGGGCACGCCCCGGAGGAGGGCCAGGGCCTGCTCGTCATCGAGGTCGATGAAGTCGTCGATGGCGAAGGCACCAGCCCGCAGGGCCTCGGTCAGCGCCCTGCGCAGCATGGCGGCGGCGATGCGTCCCGTGTGGTGCCAGTAGACGTCCCGGTACATGATGTAGGACGCGAAGATCAGGGTCTCCACGGCGGAGATGCCCTTGGGCGTCACCCCGACCCCCATGCCGTCGGGCGTCCAGCACACCGCGTCCAGCAGCCGCTGGTAGTCGATGCCGCGCCCGTACGGGACGCCGATGTGCTCGCTGTCGCGGGCCAGATAGTCCAGCCGATCCGGGTTGATGGGACCCGCCAGCAGGTTGGCCAGGCGCGCCGTGGCCGCGTCGCCCGGGGCCGGTTCCTCCCGGATCACCTGGCAGACGCGGGCCGGATCGACCCCCCAGAGGTCGGTCAGGATCTGGCGGATCTCCGGGTTCTCGCGGATGATGGCCGCACCCCGCTCCTCGTGGCGGGGGAGCCGGCCGGCCAGCACCGGGTCGTCGTCGGGGATCTCCTCGATGGTGTGGGAGAAGGGGTAGTGCCCCACGTCGTGCAGCAGCGCCGCCACCAGGAAGGTCGCCACGTCGTCGGGCGTGAGGAGGTCACCGCCCCTCCCCTCCCCGGGTGCGTCGGCGCCGTCCGCCCCTCCCGGCGCGTCGGGCACGTCGTCGCCACCCCGCCCGGTGCGCCGCGATCGCGTCAGCAGGGCCAGCACGAGCCGCCGCGCCATCTCGTAGGTCCCGAGGGAGTGCTCGAAGCGGGTGTGGACGGCGCCGGGATAGACCAGATAGGACGGACCCGTCTGACGAACCCGGCGCAGCCGCTGGAAGGCCGCACTGTCCACCAGGGCTCGCAACCGGCGGGTGGTGGGGATGTTGCCGGTCACCGGGATGCGGATGGGCGGGAGCTGGCGGTCCCATCCCACCAGCTCCGGCACCTCGGCCGGATCCCACGTGATCGGCCCGGTCCGCGTCGACGCCATGACGAGATCCGTCCCCTCCTCCCCCTCGACGGGGTGGGACCGCAGCCGGTGGGGGCGCGGGCCTCCAAGGTCTAGGCCTGGGCCTGGCCCGCCGCCGCGCCGGTGCACCGGGCCCCGGCGCGGCGCCCTTGCCCGCAGTGAACGGCACGCCCGCGGCGCACGGCGCGCCCGCGGCTCGCGACATGCCGCTCCGGCCCCTCACCCCCCACCGCCGGTGCCGTCGGCTTCGCCGCCGGCCGCGCCCGCTGCCTCGGGGCCTGCCGCCGTCGCGGGGTCCGTCCCCACGCCGACCCACTCCACCCGGCCGTCGGCGTAGTGCTCTCGCTTCCAGATGGGCGCCCGCACCTTCAGCGCGTCGATGGCGTAGCGGGCGGCGGCGAAGGCATCCGGCCGGTGGGGCGCCGCGGCGGCCACCACCACGCTGGCCTCGCCGATGGCCACCGGGCCCGTGCGATGGCCGATGGCGACCCGCACGCCGGGCCAGCGGGCCTCGGCCTCCGCTCCGATGCGCGCCAGCTCCTCGGCCGCCATGGGGAGGTACGCCTCGTACTCCAGGCGCCGCGTCTCCCGCGGGCCGGTGAACCGGCGCGTGATGCCGACGAAGAGCACCACGGCCCCGTGGTCGTCCCGGGCGACGGCGCGGAACAGCTCGTCCAGCGACAGGGGCGCGGCGGTGACGAAGAAACGGCCGTCCTGGCCGGCGGTGATCCGCCCCGCCCCGCCACGGCCCGGGGCGGCGACCTCCGCGGCGCCGGGATCCGCGGCTCCGCCGCTGACCGGTGGGATCAGGGCCACCTCGTCGCCGTCACGAAGGGGCACCTCTGGATCGGCGTAGCGCCCGTTGACGGCCAGGCGACACAGCTCGAGGAGACCGCGCTGGGCCGGGTTGCGACGGGCCAGTTCGTCCCGCACCGTGGCCGCCCGGGCGCCGCCGGGCACGACCAGCTCCAGCTGCCGGGTGCCCAACCGCTCGGCGACCACGGCGAACAGGCGCACCCGCACCCGGAGCGACCGGGACGAACCGGCCGACGCGGCGCCCGGCTTCGCGGGCTGCCCCTCCCGGGCCGCCGCCCAGCCTGCGGTGGAGGACCCCGACGGCTGCGTCATCGTCCGTCCCTCCTCGCCCTCGCCGCCCCGGTCACGCCGGACGCACCGGGCGCGAGGGTTCGCCGACGCATCCCGTCCCCTCGGAGGCGGATCCCGTCGGCAGGCACACGCATCCTACGCAAAACGCGGCGCACCCTCTCGAATGCGAAACGCAGGGCCATCCCCTCGAAATGGTAGCATCTTTGGGACGCCGGCCACGAGCCCCGCCCGTCGGCCGGCCACCGTCCGCAGCTGCTCGGCGTGGGCCCGGGCCTCGTGCTCGGGCCCGAGGACCACCGCGATCTCGCCGTTCTGGGCTCGGCGTGGGCCCGGGCTTCGTGTCGGCCCTGTTATCCTATAGAGGGCCCCTTCCCGCATGCGATAGGGCCCTTCCCGCATCCGCCCGACCCAGGTCGCGGTACCCGTTCCGCGATGGGGACACTCCGGGTCGCCGAGGTGATGGGCTGTGCGCATCGAGCGCGACGGGCCGTATCGCTACCGCATCCCCCGTCAGGGGGCCATGCGGGTCGACGCCGTCTTCTACGCGTCGCCCGACATCGCCCGCGACCTCAAGGCGGAGGGCGACCAGTCCCTGCACCAGCTGGTCAACGTGGCGACCCTACCGGGCATCGTCGAGCCGGCCGTCGCCTTGCCCGACATCCATTGGGGCTACGGCTTCCCCATCGGCGGGGTGGCCGCCTTCGACCCGCGCCGGGGTGGGGTGGTGAGCCCGGGGGGCGTCGGCTTCGACATCAATTGCGGGGTGCGGCTGCTCTGCAGCGACCTGACGCGGGAGGAGCTGGAACCCCGCAAGGAGGCGCTGGCCGATGCGCTGTTCCGGCTGGTGCCGGCCGGCGTCGGCTCCGAACGACGCGAGCTGCGCCTCACGGCCGCGGACTGGCCGCGCCTGTTGACCCGTGGCGCCGGCTGGGCGGTGGAGCAGGGCCTGGGCGATCCGGGCGATCTGGAATGCATCGAATCCGGGGGCGCCCTGCCAGGGGCCGATCCCGACCGGGTCTCGCCGCGGGCCCTGGAACGGGGCGGTTCGCAACTGGGAACTCTGGGCAGCGGCAACCACTTCCTCGAGGTTCAATATGTCGAACACGTCTACGATCCGGAGGCGGCTGAGGCCTTCGGCCTCTTCCCCGGGCAGGTGACGGTGCTGATCCACACCGGGTCCCGCGGCCTCGGCCACCAGGTGTGCCAGGACTTCGTCGACCGCATGCTGGCGGCCGCGCGGCGCCACGGCATCGAGCTGCCCGACCGGCAGCTGGCGGCGGCTCCCATCGAGAGCCCCGAGGGGCAGGGGTACCTCGGGGCCATGGCCGCGGCGGCCAACTTCGCCTTCGCCAACCGGCAGGTGATCACCGCCTACGCCCGCGAGGCCTTTACGCGGGCCGGCTTCGGGCCGGGTTCGACCCGCTTGCGGGTCCTCTACGATCTGGCCCACAACAACGCCAAGTGGGAGGAACACGGCGGCCGCCGGGTGCTGGTCCACCGCAAGGGCGCGACCCGCGCCTTCGGCCCCGGCCACCCCGACGTGCCCGCCCGCTACCGCGCCGTCGGCCAGCCGGTGCTGGTCCCGGGCGACATGGGGCGGTACTCGTACGTCCTGGCCGGCACCGAGGGCGCCATGGCGGAGACCTTCGGGTCCAGCTGCCACGGCGCCGGCCGCCGGTTGAGCCGCAGCCAGGCCAAGAAGGTGGCGCGCCAGCGGGACGCGGTGGGCGAGCTGGCGCGCCGGGGGATCCTGGTGCGGGCCGCCACCCGTGCCACCGTGGACGAGGAGATCCCCGAGGCCTACAAGGACGTGGCCGACGTGGTCGAGGCGGTGGAGGGCGCCGGCCTCGGCCGGCGGGTGGCGCGGCTGCGGCCGCTGATCGTGGTCAAGGGATAGGTGCGTCCGCCGGGAGGGCCTCGACGATGACGCGGAAGCCGTTTCTAACCGGACCCCATGGGCCCGGGGATGGCCCCGGACCTCGCGCTGCCCCGGTCGTCACCCGATGGGGCTACCTGGATCACACCGCCGACGTCGCCTTCTGGGCGGAGGCACCCGACCTGCCGGCCCTCTTCCACGCCGCCACGGAAGCCGTTCTCGGCCTCCTCTTGGAGCGTCCGCCCCGGCTGGTGCAGGGCCACCCGGACCGGCCGTCGCCGGTGCCGCGCGGCGAGCCCGGGATCCGGCCGCCCTCCACGGCCCCCGGCGGAGGGGAGCCCAGGCCGGCGGGTCCGGACGGCAGGCTCCAGCCGTTGGAGGCACGCCTCACGGCCCCGGACCTGGAGGGCCTGCTGGTGGGGTGGATCAACGAGCTGCTCTACTGGGTCCAGGACCGGCGGCTGGTGCCCGTCGCCCTGGCCCTGGACCCGGTCCCGGGGGACGACGGGTGGGCGCTCGCGGCGCGGGGGTGGGGCACCCCGCTGGACGTCGAGGCCATGGGCTGGCAAGGCGAGATCAAGGCGGCCACGTATCACCAGCTCGAGATCGCCCGGCTCGCCGACGGCGACCGCGGCGGCGATGGCCGCCACGCCGGGGCCACCCCCGGGGGCGGCTGGCGGGCCCGGGTGGTCCTGGACGTCTGAGCGGATGGATGCGCCTCCGCCCCGGCTGCCGACGCGACCCCGACCTCGACGGCCGCTAGACCAGCCGCCCGCGCAGACGCGAGCTGACCGCGTCGACCACCAGGACCGTGGCCAGGATCCCGAGCAGCACCATGCCGACGTTCTCCCAGTTGCGCAGCTGGACGTTGAAGATCAGCGAGGTGCCGATGCCGCCCGCGCCGATGACGCCGACCACCGTCGCGGCCCGGATGTTGATCTCGAAGCGGTAGAGGGCGTACGAGAGGAACTCCGGGAGCACCTGGGGCAACACGCCGTGGCGGAAGGTCAACAGCGGCGACGCCCCCACGGCCTGCAGGGCCTCGATGGGATCGCGGTCCACGGCCTCCACCGCCTCGGCATACAGCTTGCCGACGGTGCCGATGGAGTGGAGCCCGACCGCCAGGACGCCGGCGAAGGGCGACGGCCCGACGGCCGCCATGAACACGATGGCCAGCACCAGCTCGGGGAAGGTGCGGATCGCGTCCAAGACCCCCTTGCCCACCACCGCGGCCGTCGCTGCCACGTTGCGCGCGGCCAGGAAGCCGAAGGGGATGGCGATCACCGCGGCGATCAAGGTGCCGAGGAACGCGATCTGCAGGCTCTCGGCGACCCCCTCGAAGACCTTCCCCGCGTAGTCCCAATTGGGCGAGAGCAGTCCGCGGAAGACGGGCCCCGCGTCGCCGACCAGGGCGAAGTCCATCCCGCGGAGCGCCCAGCCGTAGAGGGCCACCAGCGCCCCGATGCCCAGCCCGACCCGCCACCACGGCCGCCGCGGCGGCGGGGGCCAAGACGGCGGGCGGGACGACGAAGCGGTCCCAGTCCCCCCCGAACCCTGCCTGCCCGCCGCCGTCGCAGCGGCCCCAGTCCCCGCGTCGCCCGCGACCTCGGCCGGACGCGTGGGTTGGACCGCGGCCCCGTCCCGGGGAAGCGCGGCGCCCTGGGGCCATCGCGCCAGGCCGGGTTCCTCCGCCAGGACCACCCGGTCGCCGGCGCCCGGCGCGGCGGCCCCCTCCACCAGCCGCTGCCGCCACCGGGTGCTGATCCAGTCGACCAGCACCACCAGCGCGAAGAGCATGATCACGATGGCCATCAGCCGGTCGTACCGGAAGAACGTCAGCTGGGTCATCATCGTGGAGCCGATGCCGCCGGCGCCGACCAGACCGAGGACGGTGGAGGTGCGCAGGTTGATCTCGAACATGAACAGGGTGTAGGCGATGAAGTGCGGCAACACCTGGGGGACCACCGCGTAGACGACCCGCGCCAGGCGGGAGGCGCCCACCGCGTCGAGGGCCTCCAGGGGGCCGGGGTCGATGGCCTCCACGGACTCGCTGACCAGCTTGGCCACGATGCCGGTGGAGAAGAGGGTCAGGGCCAACACGCCGGCGGTGGGACCGATGCCGACGGCCGGCACCAGCAGCGCGGCCCACACCAGGTCGGGGATGGAGCGGACCAGGTTCATCACCGCGCGGGAGACCTGGTACAGCCACCCCGTGCCGGCCACGTTGCGGGCCGCCAGCAGGCTCAGCGGCACCGCCAGGATGGCGCCCAGGGTGGTCCCCAGCAGGGCGAGCCGCAAGGTCTCCAGCAGTGGACCCAGCGTCTCGGGCAGGTACTCCCACTCGGGCGGCCACATGCGACGCAGCATGCGGCCGACGGTGTCGATGCCCTCCCACAGGCTGCGGAGGTTGACATCGGTGCCGGCGGAGCTCCACAGGTAGAGGACGACCAGCACCACCAACCAGAAGACGGTCTCGACCCGCCCGCGCAGGGCACGAGCCCAGGCCGGCCGGCCAGGGCCGCTGGGGCCCGGATCGGGGTCGGCCGCCGCTCCCCTGGGACTCGTCCCGCCCACGTCCCGCGGCGCCGTCACCGGCGGTCCCCCTCCCCCTGGGCGGGCACGGCACCGACGGCGCCCTGGCCCGTACCCAGCGCCACCCCTTCGGCGCCGCCCCGGAAGTCCTCCGCGCGGACCGGCCGCCCGTAGATCTCCTCGAAGGTCCTCTCGGTCACCGTCGCTGCGGGACCGTCGAAGACCACCTCGCCGTTGCGCATGCCGATGATGCGGTCGGCGTACGTCAGGGCCAGGTCGATGAAGTGCAGGTTGACGATGGTGGTGATCCCGTCCTCCCGGTTGATGCGGCGCAGGTCGCGCATCACCGCGTGGGAGGTGGGCGGATCGAGGCTCGCCACGGGTTCGTCGGCCAGGATGATCTTGGGACGCTGGCAGAGGGCCCGGGCGATGGCCACCCGCTGCTGCTGGCCGCCGGACAGCTGGTCGGCGCGCACCCACGCCTTGTCGACGATGCCCACGCGCGCCAGGCACTCCAGGGCCAGCTCGACGTCCTCCCGCGGGAACCAGCCCAGCAGCGCCCGCCAGGCGGGGGTATGGGCCAAGCGGCCGGCCAGCACGTTCTTGATCACGGACGAGCGCTTGACCAGGTTGAAGGTCTGGAAGATCATGCCGATGCGCGACCGCAGGCGCCGCAACTCGGGTCCCTTGAGCTTGCCCACGTCGACGCCGTCCACCAGGACCTGGCCCTCGGTGGGTTCGACCAGCCGGTTGATGCACCGGAGCAGCGTGGACTTGCCGGCACCGCTCAGGCCCACAATGACCACGAACTCGCCCGGGTTGATCTTGAGGGACACGTCCCGCAGCGCCCGCACGCCGCCCGGGTAGACCTTGCTCACGCGTCGGAACTCGATCAACGGGTTCACCTTGCCGTCCATGCTCTGCGCCCGTCAGTCGGCCAGTTCCTCCAGATCGATGCCCATGTCCTTCGCCACGCTGCGGATGATGTCGAAGTCGTCATCCTGGGCGTCGGTCAGCCCCTCGATCTCGTAGATGTCGAACAGCACCTTCTTGCCCTCTTCCGTCTGGGCGATCTTGACGAAGGCGTCGTGGATGCGGCGCTTCAGGTCGTCGCTCAACCAGCTGACCACCGAGATGGTGTCGTTGGGGATGGGATCGCTGTAGGCGATGACCTTGACCTTGTCCATGACGTCGGGGTAGTCCTTCTGGAGCAGCGTCCGCGCGTCCTCGAAGCTGGCACCGGCGTCCGTCTGCCTGTTGTACACGCTGAGCACGGCGGCGTCGTGGCTCCCGGCCATCACCGGCTGGATGTCCTTCTCCGGGTCGATGCCGTTGCGCTTGAGCACGTGCGCCGCGAAGAGGTACCCCGAGGTCGACGCGGGGTCCACGAAGGCGAACTTCTTCCCCTTCAGCTGCTGCAGGTCGGTGATGCCGCTGTCGGCATGGACGAAGATCTGCGCCCGGTAGCTGTCCTCCCCCTGGCGGACGGTCTTGAACATCACCTCGACCGGATCGCCGCGGTCCTTGGCGATGACGTAGGCGAAGGGGTTGAGGAACCCGATGTGGACCTGCTCGGCCGCCATGGCCTCGACGAGGCCGATGAAGTTGGTCGAGACGAAGACCTCGACGGGGATGCCGAGCTCCTTGGAGAGCATCTCCCCCAGCGGCTCCGCCGTCTCCTGAAGCGTCGTGGCGTTCTGGGACGGGACGAACCCCATCACCAGCTCCTCCGGGTCCTTCGCCTGGGGCTGCCCCTCCTGGCCGCCCTGGCCCTCCTGCGCCTGCTGGCCGCCGCCACCGCAAGCGGCGAGGACGAAGGAGGCAACCAGGAGCAACGCAACGAGGAGCGACGCGCCTCTGCGCTTCGGCACCTGCGGCCCACCCCCTGGAATGGACGCTTGATGGGGCCACCGGCCCGGCCACCGCCGGCGACCCGGCTGCCTCTGCGTCGGGCCCTCCAAGCCCACAAGAGGATTATCGACGGAAGCTCCACTTCCTCCCGCCGCGGACGCGAATCTCCTGCCGCGGGCACGAATGCGTGCCGGCCTTCGGACCGCCCCGTTCGGACCGTCCCGCACGGCGGAGCCGGTGCGCCAGCCTGGCCCGCCGGCCGGCACCGACGGACGCGACGCCGCGACGGATCCCCCGTCGCCGGGCGGATGGCACGATGGCCGACCCCGTCTCCCCCAGCCGGCTTGCAGGTCCGCACCGCGCGGTTCGCGGGGGGCCGCCGGCGTCGCCGCGGCGCTGCGCCGGGCGCGATGCCCGTGGTCCTGGATCGCCACTGCCACTTGCATCAAGTCATCGATCGTTGCTAGAAAGGAGACACCTCGTCCCGCCGGTCCGGCGGATGGTACGGCTCGAACGGCGGCGAGGTGCCCCAGGACGGAAGCGGGGGATGGTCGTGTCCTACCGGATCCGCCCGCGCCCGGCCCGCGTCGCCGGCGCGCTCCTCCTCGTGCTCCTGGCCGCTGGGGGCGTCACCGCCTGTCAGGCCGCACCGAGCTCCCCAGGGCCGGTGCCGGGCCAGGACGCCGCCGCAGCCCGACCGGTGGAGGTGCTGGTGTCGGCCGCCGCCTCGCTCCAGGACGCCCTGCGCGAGGCCATGGCGGACTTCGGCCGGGATCACCCGGCGATCCGCGTGCGCTTCAACTTCGGCTCCTCGGGGGCCCTGGCCCAGCAGATCGAGGCCGGAGCGCCGGCCGACGTCTTCATCGCCGCCGGCCAGCAGCCCATGGACCGGCTGGTCGAGAAGGGTCTGGTCGACCGCGACGCCGTGCGCGTCCTCGCCCGCAACCGCATCGTCCTCATCGTCCCGCGGGGTGAGGCCGGGCGTGTACGGGGGTGGCAGGACCTGACCGCGGAAGAGGTCCGCCGCATAGCCATCGGCGACCCCGCCCACGTGCCGGCCGGCCAGTACGGCCGCCAGGTGCTGGAGCACCTGGGCCTGTGGGCGAGGGTGAACGCCAAGCTGGTCCTGGACCAGGACGTGCGGGAGGTGCTCCACCACGTGGCGGCGGGTGAGGCCCAGGCGGGCATCGTGTACCAGACCGACGCGGCCACGTCTGACCGGGTCGCGGTCGTCGCCGAGGCCCCGCCCGGCAGCCATCGGCCGGTGGTCTATCCCATGGCCGTGCTCAAGGACTCCCGCCACCCCGCCGAGGCCGCGGCCGTGGTCGAGTTCCTCCTCTCCGCCCGCAGCCAGGCGGTGCTGCAGCGCCACGGCTTCCTGCCGCCGCGCTGAGGGAAGCCGAGGCGTGAGGGAAACCGAGGTGAGATGGTGGACGGCCCGGAGCTCGGGGTCACCCTGCGCATCTCCCTGGCCATCGTCGTCGGCGCCACGGCCCTGGTGGTAGCCGCGGGGCTGCCGCTGGCGGTGGCGCTGGCCCGGCCGGGGTGGCGGGGCCGGGGCCTCGTGGACATCCTGGTGACCCTGCCGCTGGCCCTGCCCCCCACCGTCCTGGGCTTCTACCTGCTCCAACTCATCGGCCGCACCGGCCCCGTCGGCTGGCTGACGGAAAGGCTCTTCGGCGGCACCCTGGTCTTCACCCCGGCGGCCGCCGTGCTGGCCGCAGCCGTGGTGGGCCTCCCCCTCTTCGTGCAACCCGCCCGCGCGGCCCTGGAAGAGGTCCCGGCGGAGGTCCACGAGGCGGCGGCCATCGACGGGGCCACGGGCTGGGACCACCTGCGCTTCATCACCCTGCCCCTGGCGTGGCGCGGCATCGTCACCGGGGTGCTCCTGGCCTTCACCCGCTCGCTGGGCGAGTTCGGTGCGACCCTGATGGTGGCGGGGAACATCCCGGGGTCCACCCAGACGCTGTCCCTGGCCATCTACAGCGCCGTGCAGGCAGGCCGGGAAGACGTGGCCGGGCGGCTCGCCCTGCTGTTGACCGCCGTCGCGGCCCTGTCCCTCTGGGCGGGCACCCGCTGGCGGCGCAGGGCCCATGGGCCGGCGGCCGAGAGGAGGATGTGGCTGTGAGCGGGCGGCTGCGGAACCGGGTGCGGGAGGCGCGGTTTCGCCTGGGGCTCAGCCAGCAGGAGCTGGCGGCGCGGACGGGCGTCACCCGCCAGGCCATCGGCGCCATCGAAGCGGGGACGATGGCCCCGTCCGCGGCGGTGGCGCTGCGCCTGGCCCGGGCCCTGGGGTGCCGGGTGGAAGACCTCTTCTGGTTGGATGAAGAGCCTCCGGAGATCGAGGCCGAGGTCGTGACGATCGATCCCGGCGAGACGGAGCCGGCCCCAGGACCAACGCCCGTCCGCTGCGCCCTGGCCCGCGTGGGCGGCCGCTGGGTGGCCCACCCCTTGCGGGGAGAGCGGGCCTTTGCGACGGAGCTGGTCCCCGCCGACGGCCTGGCCCGGCCGGGTTCCTCCCCCCGGCGCTGGCGGGTGCGCCTGCTGGACCGGCCGGAGGACCTGGCACGAACGGTGGTCATCGCCGGTTGCTCCCCGGAGCTCTCCCTCTGGGCCCGGGCCGCCGAGACCACCCACCCGGGCCTGCGGGTGCGACGCCTGTTCGCCAACAGCGTCACCGCCCTCCACCTGCTCCGGCAGGGCGCCGTCCACGCGGCCGGCGTCCACCTGGTGGACCCCACGACGGGGGAGGAGAACGCCCCCTTCGCCCGTCGCCTGCTGGGCGGCCAGCCCGTCGTCCTCGTCCACCTCGGGGTGTGGGAGGAGGGGCTCGTGGTGGCCCCGGGCAATCCCCTGGGCGTGCGGGGGGTGACCGACCTCGCCCGGCCCGGCGTGGCGATCGTCAACCGCGAGCCGGGCGCGGGCGCACGGCTGTTACTCGAGCAGTGCCTGGCCCAGGCGGGCGTGCCGCCGGCGGCGGTGGCCGGGTTCGACCGCGAGGTACCCGGCCACCTGGAGGTGGCGCGGGCCGTCGCCGGCGGACAAGCCGACGCGGGGGTCAGCACGGCGTCGGTGGCGGCCGCCTACGGCCTCGGGTTCGTCCCGTTGCGGGCCGTGCGCTACGATCTGGTGGTGCGCCGGGAGTACCTGGACGAACCGGCGGTCCAGGCGCTGCTGGGCACCCTCGACAACCGGTGGGTCCGGGCCCAGCTCGCCGCCCTGGGCGGCTACGACACGACGCGGACGGGCGAGGTGGTCGCCGAGCTGGCCGGCTAGGTCCGGCACCCGTGCCGCAGCCAGTCAGCGCCGCGACCTGGAGGAACCCGCCGCCGGTCCATGGGTTCACCCGGGTCGCCTCTCACGCCAACCCGGTCCCCGGAGCCGCCCGTCGCGGCGCCCGCCCGCGCTCCTCGGCCGAGCCCGCCCTTCAGTCCGTCCGCGCGACCCCAGCGGACGCCGGTTCGGGCTGCGGCTCAGGTTCCGGCTGGGGTTGCGGCTCGGGTTGCGGCTGAGGTTGCGGCTCGGGTTGCGGCTGGGGCTGCGGCTCGGGCTGCGGCTCGGGTTCCGGCGCCGGCCGCGGAGCAGGCTTCTTCGCCTTGGGCTCAGGTGCCGCCACGAACCGCACCGCCTTGGCCTTCTTCACCGCGACGACGATCCACTGGCCCTCCCTGGCCTCCAGTCGAGCCTGTACCCGCTTCCAGGTGTACGGGGCCAGGTCGAACCCCTCGCGCGCCACGACGCGGAAGGCGTACTCGCCGCCGGCGGCGACGATCACGAACCCGTCCTCGTCGGCCACCAGCACCCCTTCCACGGTCTTCGACCGGGGTGCGGGAGCCTTCTTCCCGGGAGCCTTCCTTTCGGGAGTCTTCTCCCGCTGCTCGGTCCGGTCGCCGTCGTCCCGTTCCTGGTCGTGGCGCGCCTCTGCCTTCCCATCGACGACGACGGCCTTCCCTCGGGACGACGGGCCCGCGCCGGACTTGGACGACGCGTCCCCGCTGCGCTTGCCGCCCGCCAGGGCCAGGCCAGCCATGACGCTCACCAGCGTAGCCGCAAGCACAACCACGGCGAGCAGGCGTTTCCGACCCACTCTGACCACCCCCGCGGATGATGGAATCGACGATGCCACTCACTTCAAAAGATCTTCGGCGCATCCCGCGGGAAGACATGGGCCACAAGTCCCAATTTCGTGGGACCACTCCACGACGCGCGCCCCGGTGGGCCTGGCAACGGCGCGTCGTTCCGCGTCGTTCGTGGGGGGTGGACGTCCTCTTCTCCCGCCCGGGCCGCAGGACCAGCCGCTGGCCGCACCGCCGTAGTCTGCGGGGTTGGAGTAAGACTGCAGCATTCGCGAGAGACAAAGGGGCCATACCCTGTGCGGGTATGGCCCCAAAACGCTTGCCACGCTTGGCCTTCTTTTGTGGGCGTTCGGTGGGCGCGGGAGGACTCGAACCTCCGACCTCTTGAATGTGAGTTCTCGGCCGGTTATCCCCCCTCGTGGGTTATAGTCCAAGCAGGTTTGGACCCCAATTTTCGCCAAGTTTCGTCAGGGCCGGAGGAGGTCCAATCCCTCCTCGCCGTGCGACGGCCTACGTGAGACCGACCCCTCCGGCACCTGGCGAATTCGCTACCAAACGGTTGCTAGGGCGTCGTGCCGTGAGCACCGGTTCCACGAGGGCACCGTTGGTGGCGATCGACATCCAGCCCGGGAGGTTTGGAGCATGCTGCGCGTCGGAATCGACCAGGGCAGCCAACATCACGACGTCTGCCTGGCTCCCGAGGGGCAGGCCCCTTCCTACCTCCGGGTCCCCAACGATGCCGACGGCCTGCAGGAACTGCTCGCAGCGATCCGGCGTCTGGAGCCGAACCCGGCGCAGGTTCACGTGGCCATCGAAGGTTCGGGGCAGGGGCTATTCGTCGCGGCCCTGCTCACCGCGGGCTTCCAGGTCTATCCCGTCAACCCCAAGGCGGTGGACCGCTACCGGGACCGCTTCTCCCCGGCCGGCAGCAAGGACGACCGCCGGGATGCCCTGGTCCTGGCCGAGATCCTGCGCACGGACCGCCACCGCCTCCAGCCCCTGCGCCTGGAGAGCGAAACCCTACGCCAGCTCCGGGTGGTCTACAGCCATCACCAGACCCTGGTGGAAGAACGCACCCGGCTTCTGAATCAGCTCACCGCCTGCCTGCGGGCTTACTACCCGCGGGCCCTGGAGCTGTTTGCCGACCTGGGCCGGCCGGTGGCCTGGGCCTTTTTGCGCGCCTTCCCGACCCCGGCTCACTTCGCCCGCGCCCGCCGGTCCCGGATCGAGAAGCTGTTGCGCCAGCACCGTTACCCTGGCGTCGCCGCCAAGACCGCCGAACTGCTCGAGCTCGCTCGCAAGCCCCAACTCCCGGCCGATCCGGCCACCGTGGCCCTTTGGGCTCGCCGCATGCTCTTTCTGGTGGATCAGCTCGAAGCCGTTTGCCGCGAGCTCGAGGCCTGTCACCAGCAGTTGGAGACCCTCGTGCAGGCGCACCCGGACGGGGATTTGTTTCGATCCATGAAAGGCATCGGCACGGTCCTGGCCGCCGGCCTGATCACCGTCTTCGGGGAGGACCGCCAGGCCGTCCCCAGCGTCCGCCCCGTCCAATGCCGGTCGGGGACGGCCCCGGTCACCGTCCGCAGCGGCAAGACCGTCCGGGTCCGTTTCCGTCGCGCTTGCAACAAGCAGGCTCGGAACACGGTCCAGCAGCTCGCCCAGCAGCTCATCCGGCACCACGACTGGGCCCGGGAGATCTACCAGGCCCACCGCGACCGAGGGCGTCACCATCATGAAGCCTTGCGCATCGTGGCCCACCACGCCCTCCGGGTCCTCTTCGCCATGTGGCGGGATCGCCGGCCCTACAATGCCGCTGTGTTCGAGACCGCTCGTCGCCAGCGGCAACAGCCCAAGGCCGCGTAGCGCCCACGGGCACGTTCCTCAGCAGCCGCTTTGTCAAAGATCACATCCCCGACTACGGGGACTTGATCCTAGGGCGTCTCATCCCCCTGTGTCCCGGAAAGCCTTGTTCTGCAAGATTTCTTGGCTCTTCAGTGTCCCCGTGCATCCCCGTGCATCAGGACCTTTCCTGCTTCGATTGCAGTAAGATTGCAGTCAATTGCAGTCACTCCGACGCCTGGCGCCGCCGCCATAACTTCACTGCTGGTGGGTAGGAAGGAGCGCCGGAAGAACCCGCGACCCCGCCTGGATCGTACCGGTTGGAAGGCACCCTTAAGGGGGGCGATCATCATGAGGCGGATACAGCCGGTTACAGCCTCCGTTTTTCTCCTCCCGGGTTGCGGGAGCGACTTGCAACATTCCCACCGAGTAAAGGCTCTACGGGAGCGGGTGACGTCCTAAACTGTCTGTAAACGCGAAGCGGTCTGGGCTACCATCGGTGGCGTCGGAAAACTCGCCCCAGCTGGGGCACACCGAGGAGGACCCAGACCTATGTCCAGGATACCACCCAGCCAGCAGTTGGCGGAGCTGGCCCGGCAGCTGGCCGCGCAGGCCCGGGAGGGTACTGAGGTCGAGGACCTGACCCATGCCCTCGTCCGCCTGGGCGCCCGCAAGCTCATCCAGGAGCTGCTGGAGGCAGAGGTCACGGAGCTTTTGGGGCGCGGACGCTACGAGCGGCGCGAGCCTGGCCAGGAAGGCGCCCGCAACGGCTACAAGCCGCGGACGCTGCGTTGCGCCGAGGGGCGGCTCGAGATCGACGTCCCCCAGGTGCGGGGCATGGAGGGACTGTGCCAGCCCACGCTGTGGAGGGCCCTCAAGCGGCGGACGGACGTGCTGGAGCGCCTGGTGGTGGAGATGTACGCCCGGGGCCTCTCTAGCCGGGACATCGAGGATGCGCTGGCGGAGCTGGCGGGCAGCGAAGCGCCGCTTTTGAGCCGGTCCACCGTGAGCCGGATCACCGAGGCGCTCCACGAGGAGTTCGAGGCCTTTGCCCAGCGGGACCTGTCAGGCCTCGACGTGGTGTACCTGTTCGCCGACGCCATCTACGAGTCGCTGCGCCGGCAGGCGGGCTGCCGTGAGGGCATCCTGGTCACCTGGGCCATCTTGAGCGACGGCAGCAAGGTGCTGGTGCACCTGAGCCTGGGCAACAAGGAGCGCTACGAGGACTGGCTGGAGCACTTCCGGGATCTGGTGCGCCGGGGGCTGAAGACGCCGCTGACGGTGACGACGGACGGGGCGCCGGGGCTGATCCAGGCGGTGGAAGCCATGTGGCCGGAGGCGGAGCGCATCCGCTGCTGGGTGCACAAGATGCGGAACGTGCTGGACAAGGTGCCGGAGGAGGCGCGGCCCGTGCTCAAGCCCTACCTGGAGGCGATCCGGGACGCACCGGATATCGAGCAGGGCCGGCGGCTGGTGGCCGAGGTGGTGGAGCGGTTCGGGCGGGAGTATCCCTCGGCCATGCGGAGCCTGCAGGAGGACCTGGAAGCGAGCCTGGCGCACCTGCGGCTACCCGCCGCCCACCGCAAGCATGTCCGGACCACCAACCTGGTGGAGCGCAGCTTCGAGGAGGAGCGGCGGCGCGCCAAGGTGATCCCGCGGTTTCGGAGCGAGCGGGAGTGCCTGAAGCTAGTCTTCGCCGTGCTGTGGCGGGCGAGTGAGCGCTGGCGGCGGGTGCAGTTCAGCGAGCACGAACGAAAGCAGCTGGAGCGCTACATCGAGGAGCGGCAACGGCAAAGAGCGGCGCAGAAAGAGGTTTCACCCGCTGCCACCGTGGCATGACCCAGACCGCTTTTACAGACAGTTCGGGACTTGACCTACTTGCGTGACTCAGCGTGGTCTGGTGTGAGTGAATGTGACTGGGGCTGACGGGCGAAAGCCCCTGTGGGAGATCATTCTTCCGGCTTCTTCCGGCGAAGGTGGATTAGCGTCTCTGGCTGGCGCCACTGGATGATTTGGGGGGGATGAGATCGACCACACTGCGAACGTGTTGCTGCTCCAGATCGCAGTTGGCGAGGCTCCGGGCCGGTGCATCGGCGATGTCGGCAAGTTCTACGGCATGCTCCGGGAGAAACTGAACGAGCTCCTAACTGCGGAGGAGCCCTTTGATTACGTGCTCCTGGACACTCCCCCGTCTGCGGGAACCCTGACGACCATCGGCCTGCTTGCCGCAGACTTCATCCCGCTAGAGCCGGAGCCGTTTGCACTGCAAGGGCTCGATACCTTTGAGTAGCTGGTGGAGGACCTTCTACGGATTCCAAGTCATGAGGCCCCATGTATCGGCTATGTGCTGAATTACCGGCTGTACCGCGCTGGCCTACGGGATGAGGTAGCGGCCAGCCGTCTGGGAAAAGAAGGGATCCCTTGTGTTTGAAACCACGCACATTACGGTCCATGTGGCGATTGCGGAGGCGGCGGATCACGGGCTGCCGGTGCTGGACTATGGGCCGAAGCGACGGGCCAGTAAGGACTTCCTGGCCTTGGCGGAAGAGTTTCTGGAATGGGTAGAGCGCCTACGCCGGCGTAAGACGCCCACGAAGGAGGTGAGCGAAAGCCCCTGCAAATCCGACGCCCGGAAGTGCAGCCCCAGCAGATGCGGTTCGCTCTCTGGAGGGAGGGCAGCGCGAGGCTACGCATGAGCATAACGAGAGCTGGTCCGGATTGAAATGAGGGTGCTCGTCTGACAGCGGTACGCGGAGCGCCTCTCCGGATTGCCGGCGGGTGCATGAGCGTCGTCCATCAACGGTTGCCTCGCTCTACTTGTTGAACACACTATTGAATGCGAGGTGCAGTTCCTAGTGATCGCTGACAATCCCATCCGACGACCTGAGCATGATACTTTAGGTCGAGCGCCAGCAGCTCGTTCATTTGCCGAACAGATTCTGTCACTTGATGCATCAGAAGGCATCGTTGTCGGCGTGCTCGGACCTTGGGGTTCCGGTAAGACCTCATTTATCAATCTTGCCTGTTGTTATCTCAAGGACAAAGGACTAACTGTTATTGATTTCAACCCGTGGATGTTCAGCGGAACTGAACAGTTGCTTAACCACTTCTTTAGTGAGCTGACTGCCAAACTCAAGCTTCGAAAGGAGTTATCGGAAGTTGCTAAACTTGTCGAGGAATATGCTGCAGCCTTCTCCGGCATGACCCCATGGATCGACCTTGTAGTTAGTGTGGCAAATGTCTTAAGAAAAATATTTGGCAATGGAGAAACCGATCTTGATACTCGCCGCAAACGGGTCGAAGACGCCCTATTATCTCTGCCACAACCAATCATTGTAGTAATGGACGACATTGATCGGTTGGCAAGAAACGAAATCCGAGAAGTATTCAAATTGGTGCGACTAATAGCTCGCTTTCCTAACATCATCTACGTGTTAGCCTTCGACCGACTCATGGTTGAGAAGGCTCTCCGAGAGCCAGGAATTTCAGGTCGCGACTACCTTGAGAAGATACTTCAACTCGTCGTAGATCTGCCGGCGGTGACCCCAGACATTTTGCAGCGACAACTACTCCAGGCCATTGATGAGGCCCTAGCGGGGATCGACGATCCCGGACCGTTTTACGCAGACGCATGGCCTGATATCTTCATGGAAGTTATTCGACCCCTCGTGCGCAATATGCGAGACGTCCGTCGATTTGCCACAACAATACGGGGCACCGTCAGGAGTCTCAATGAACAAATTGCACTCACTGATGTTCTAGCGCTCGAGGCGATTCGCCTATTTCTTCCCGACGTCTTTGCTCAACTACCTTTCGCAGTAGACGCACTTACCACAGTGTCGGACTCCATAAGTAGAAGCGACGATCACCTTAAGGCCGCGATCGATACCCTTATCAACGCAAACGAGACCCACTCAGAGGTAGTCAAATCCATGATACGACGGCTGTTTCCCGCGGCACGACGGCACATCGAGAACAACGTCTATGGCCCAGAGTGGATAAACATATGGCTCCGAAAGCGGCGCGTCGCACACAAAGATATCCTGAGACTTTATCTTGAGCGCGTTGCCGGAGAGGGGTTACAGGCCTTTACTGATGCAGAACGAGCGTTCTCAGTAATGGCGGATAGAAAGCTCTTCGAGACGTACTTGCGGTCTCTTGACCCGCAACGCTTGGAGGATGTGATCGCGTCGCTAGAGGTGTTTGAAGATAGGTTTTCTAAAGAACATGTAGTTCCTGGGACAATTGTTCTTCTCAACCTACGTCCCGAACTCCCGGAGCGTCCGCGAGGCCTCTTCGATCTGGACCCTCGCCTCGTCGTGGGCCGCGTGGTCTACCGGCTCCTGCGGTCGTTGAACGATCCCGTTGCTGTAGAAAACGCCGTAAGGGCCATTTGGCCGGAACTCACTTCTCTTTCTGCCAAACTACAGTTGATTGACATTGTGGGTTATCGTGAACACGTGGGACATAAACTTGTATCGGAGACAGCAGCAGCCGAATTCGAAAGGACCTGGCGGTCCGAGGTTCGTGCCGCACCCGTTACTGAGCTCAAGCACGAGGCCGATCTTTTGCGGGTACTTCTGGTTGCAAAACGATATGCAGAACCTGATGAACCTGCCCCTGAAATTCCCGACATGCCGGAACTTACCCTAGCCATTTTGCGCGCCGCACGAACCGAAGTACGTAGCGTAATAATAGGCAGCCGAGCTATTCGACGATCGCCACGACTTTATTGGGATTCCTTGGTTGAAGTCTTCGGCGACGAGGAATGTCTCAGGCAACGAGTAAACCGGCTTAAAGCATCGTTGCCTGAAGAATCGTTGTCTGACGAAGATAAGGAACTACTCCGTTTGGTAGACAAGTACCTCGAGGGGTGGAGGCCACCTGAATTTGATGAATAGAGGGCGAAAGTTGCAATGCCCGGCACCGACAATCCCCGGCTGCCTGGCTACTGGTCAGGTTGACGGCCTCCGGCGGATCGTCACGAGAGCCCCTTAACGGCCCCGAGAAGGGGCCTTTTTTTGTTGGCGCGACCCGTAGGCCCCAAAACGCCGCACCTAGGGCAGGGGCCTGAGCCGCGTAAATACCTGCCCCCCCACTTGACAGGACGGATAGCCCATTGACATATCAAGGTTTCTTGATCTAATAATAGAGCCATCAACATATATTGATGGGACTGGGGGCCATGTTGGAACCCCAGGGGATGGCGGCAGTAATGGACGCTGAGTCGGAGGCCACCTTCGGCTGGGGTCAGTCCCGGATGCCGGACCACCTGCGAGGAATGACAGATGGCTCTCGGGCTCGTGAGCCCCTGCGTACTCGCTGGTCATGGTCCGGGGTCCTCAGGAGTTTGTCTGCAATGCTCTCCGCCGTGGCGGCCTTCCCTCCCACCAAACCGGAGTGGAGGTCACAGGCTACGGAGTCGGCCGCGGACTCGGGCGCGATGGCGATGACCCGGGTGCAGGCTGACCGTGGGCGCAGGTGCGGGGAGCAACCCGGAAGCTTTGGTCCCGTGGCGCCGCAGACAAACGCCTGCTGCAACGCCTGCTGTTAACGGTGGCCTACTGATGGGAGGCGGCAGTTGTGCTGGAACTAACGAGACCGAGAACCGTAGATGCCGCGGAACCGGACGAAGCGCGCTGGCTGGCCGGCATGGGGCGTGCCCTGTCCGATCCCGCCCGGATCCGTATCCTGTTGCTCCTGGCTGAGGGCCGGGCGTGCTGCGAGGGGTTGGAACAGAGAACTCCGGCGGGACCCGACGATGGGCTTTGTGTCTGCGAACTCGAGTCCCTCCTCGGCCTCCGTCAGTCCCTCGTTTCATACCACCTCCGTCTGCTCAAGCAAGCCGGCTTGGTCCGCGAGACCCGGCGCGGCCGCTGGTCCTATTACGCCCTGGACCGCACGGTCCTCAAGGAGCTGGCCGACAAGCTGTCCGCATTAGCTTCAGCCCGTCCTCCCGAACCGGCGGACCGCTCGCGGGACGCGGGGGTCGGGGCGGACCTGGACGGAAAGGGGGTGACAAAGATGAAGGACACGCGTGATCCACGCGAGCGCCGGCACCAGCAGCCAGGCGGCTTCGGCGCCGCGGCGCCGGCGACCACCGGCTGCTGCGGCGAGGAGTCGTGCTGCGGCGATACGCCTGAGCAGGCTACGGCTTGTTGCGAAGAGCCGGCGTGCTGCGACGACTGCTGCTAACGATCAGGCACGGCAACGCGGGAACCGGAGTGTCTCCAGAAAGGGCCCCGGTTTGTGGGGTGAGCACGGGATGCAGAAGGCGATCCCAGAGCCGTTGCGGCAGGCACTGGCGGCCCTCGACGCGGAGGCCATGCTGGCCACTGTCCGCGCTCTCTGCCGCCCGGAACTTGGCGGGCGGGCTACGGGCTCGCCGGGACAGGCGCGGGCCCGGCGCTGGCTGATGGCCAGCCTCCGCCGGCTAGGCCTGCGCCCAGAGTTACACCGCTTCCAGGTGAGAACCCGCCAGAGCCTGGGCACGGCGACTGTCGTGTGGACCCTCTTGAAAGGGCCAGCTAGGTCACTGCGACGCTGGGTCGACTTCACCGAGCACCCGCGCTCCGCTCCGGTTCCCGCGCCTGCCCGTGGCCCGCTCAAGGTCTGGGATGGTCGTACTGTCCCACGTGATGCATGGGTTCTGCTGTCGGGCGGAGAGGTGCGGCGCGGTGAGCTGCTCGCCACCCTTGCCGCCGAGGGTGCCCTCGGGGTTGTGGTGCCTCGCCGCGCCGGTCCCGATGGATGGCTCGCTAAGCATGTTTCCACGGGCCCAGTTCTCCCGTTGCCGGTTCTTACAGTACGTGCCGACCTGGCACAGCACTTAACCGGCGGGATGCTGGAGGTCGCCCTCCCGGGGAGCACGGAGCAAGTTGTTCGTGGGGCCAACATCCTCGCCCGGTTCCCTGGTGCCATCGGGGAGGCACTCGTCCTGATCGGTGCCCACTACGACGGCGTCGGGGATGACACGGACGGGACCCGCTTCCCGGGGGCGTCCGACAATGCCACCGGCGTGGCAGTGGTTTTAGAGGTTGCGCGGATCCTGGCCCGGGTCGGCCGTCCCGACGGCCTTCAACTGGCCTTTGTCTTCTTTGATGCGGAGGAACTGGGCGCCCGGGGCAGCCGGAGTCTTGCCCGTATGCTGGCTCGGTCGGCCCCGGTACGGCCGGGATGTCTGGTCCAGGTGATCAACGTAGACACCGTGGCCCGCCTCCGCGACGCGGTCTGGGTGGAAGGCGGTCCAGGTGCAGACCCCCTCCTGGCTGCCCTGGACCGGGCCGGGCGGGCGCTGGACATTCCCCTGCAGCTCGGTCCTGTGGCCTCCGACAACCGTGCCTTTGCAGCGGCGGGCTTTCCCGCCGTGGGTATTGCCACGGGCGGCGACCGGAGCCATCTTCCTTCCGACGTTCCCGGCGTGGTCGAACCCGAGGCGTTGTTAACCGCGGCGCGACTCCTCCTGGGCGCTCTGTGGATGCTTACGGACCAGACTTGACGGCGCTCCCTCCGGCCCTGTTGAGGCAGTTAGGCCCGGCGGCCAAGGTGCAATTAAGGAAAGGGGAGCTTCCGAAGTGAGGTTGGCACCGCCTTCCCTCGCATTGCCGCACTGAGACAAAAGGCTTCGCTGCCTGAAGAGGCATTGTCTGAAGACGATGCTGAACTATTTCGCTTGGTATCTTGAGGGCTAGTCACAATGAACGAGGCCGGCCCCGTTTCGCAGGTGCGTGGGTTACGCTGGACGTGCCTGCGTCCCAGGCGCAGAGCCACATGCGAAAGGGGCCGGTGGTATGAAGAATATCACGAAATTCGTGGGTCTGGACGTCCACCGGGACACGATCGCGGTCGGAGTGGCGGACCGCGAGGGCGGTCGCGGGCGGTACTGGGGTACCATCCCGCACCGCCCGGAAGCCGTGCGCAGGTTGATGGAGCAGCTGGGGCCGGCCGTGTCCCGGCAAGTGGTGGAAAAGCGGCTCCCCCTCGGGTTCCATGGGCTTACCTCGCTGCAACAGCCAAGGCGCTCACCGAGTCACTCCCCAACGCGTCACCGCCCTTGAGCTTCGCCATCGACGCCTGGCTAAAGTACCGCCGCTGCACCAGCCACTCGTCCTGCTGCTCCTCCAGCAGCGCACCCAGCAGGCGCAGCACCGCCGCCACGTTCGGGAAGATGCCCACCACGTCGCACCGCCGCGCCAGCTCGCGGTTCAGCCGCTCCAGGACGTTCGTCGAGTGGATCCCCCGCCAGTGCTCCGGCGGGAAGTCCATGTAGGCCAAAACCTCCTCCGCGGCCTCCCGCAGCAGGCTCGCCACCTGGGGGAACCGCCGCTCCAAGTTTGCCGCCACCTGCTCCAGCTGCTGCCGAGCCGAGGCACGGTCCGGCTGGGCGAAGATGGTCCGTACCAGCGCTGCCACCATGGACTGGGCGTGCTTGGGCACCCGCGCCAGCAGGTTCCGCATGAAGTGCACCCGGCACCGCTGCCACGTGGCGCCTGCCAGCACCTCACCGATGGCTCGCTTGAGGCCCTCGTGGGCGTCCGAGATCACCAGCCGCACGCCCTTCAGCCCCCGGGCCACCAGGCGACGTAGGAAGTCCAGCCAGAACTCGTACGTCTCGGCCGCGCCCACGTCGAACCCCAGGACCTCCCGTTCCCCTGTCTCCCGCACACCCACGGCGATCACGGCCGCCATGTTCACCACCCGTCCGTCTTGCCGCACCTTCACCGCCTTGGCGTCCAGCCACACGTAGGGGTACTCGCCTTCCAGCGGCCGGTTCCGAAAGCGCTCCATGTGCTCGTCCAGCTCGGCGCAGATGCGGGAGACCTCGCTCTTGCTCAAGCCCCCGACGCCCAGCGCCTGGACCAGCTCGTCCACCTTGCGCGTGCTCACCCCGTGCACGTAGGCCTCCTGCACCACGGCCAGCAAGGCCCGCTCCGCGCGCCGCCGCGGCTTCAAGAGGCTGGGGAAGTAGCTGCCGCGGCGTAACTTCGGGATCTGCAGCTCGATGGTGCCCACGCGCGTGTCCCAGCGCCGGGGGCGGTACCCGTTTCGGTAGGTAGTGCGCGACGGGGTGCGCTCGTAGCGCTGGGCGCCGATGAGTTCGCTGACCTCGACCTCCATCAGCTGCTGGGCGAGCCAGCGCAGGCCCTCCCGCAGGGCGTCGACCTCGGGCTCGCCCTGGTACTGGCGCAGCAGTTCGAGAAGTGCCATCCTGAAGTCAGCGGTCACCGGTGGTCCGACCTCCCTTCGTGCTCGGGTTTGTCCAACCCGAAGGGAAGCCGCCGGTGACCGCTGCTGTCAACGGCCACCAGCCACGCCTAAACCCTGGCCGGAAAGTCCACCACTACCCGGGACTTTAACCTGGGGCCCAAGGAGCGGCTCTTGGTCTGCTACGAGGCAGGGCCCACCGGATACGGGCTCCAGCGCTTGCTGGCCTCCCTGGGGATCGAGTGCATCGTGGTGGCCCCGGCGCTGACGCCCACGCGCCCCGGGGACCGGGTCAAGACCGACCGCCGGGATGCTGTGCGTCTGGCGGAGCTGCTGCGGGCCGGCGAACTGGCTCCGGTGTGGGTGCCCGGCGAGGAGGACGAGGCGCTGCGCGACCTGGTGCGGGCGCGGGAGGATGCCAAGCAGGACCTTTTGCGTGCACGCCACCGGCTGAGCAAGTTCTTGCTCCGGCACGGGATCCGGCCGCCGCAGGGGGTGCGCCGGTGGTCGGGCCGGTATCGGGAGTGGCTGGAGGGGCTGGAGCTGGGGCAACCGGTCCTGCAGCGGGTGTTGCGGGAGTACGTCCACGCCATCGATGAGATCGAGGAGCGCCTTAAGCGCCTGGAAGCGGAGATCCACGAGCAGGCCACGGCCAGCGTGCACGCGCCGGTGATTCAGGCTCTGCAGGCGTTGCGCGGGGTGGGCGAGGTGGTGGCGGTGACGGCGGTGGCCGAGGTCGGGTCGTTCTTACGCTTTGCCCGGGCGCGGCAGTTGATGGCGTACGCGGGGATCGTGCCCAGCGAGTATTCCAGCGGGGCACGCCGCAGGCGCGGTGCGATCACCAAGACGGGCAACGCGCACCTGCGCCGGGTGCTGGTGGAGGCGGCGTGGTCCTACCGCCACCCGCCGGCGCTCAAGGCGAAGATTCGGCAGCGCTACGAGGGGCAACCGCCAGAGGTGCAGCGGATGGCGTGGAAGGCGCAGGAGCGCCTGTGCCGCCGCTACCGGCGCATGATCGCGCGGGGCAAGCCGCACGCCGTCGCGGTGACCGCCGTCGCTCGCGAATTGCTGGGCTTCATGTGGGCGATTGCTTGTTGGGTAGAGAGGCAGCAGCAGGACGACCAGACCGTTGCGTGAGGGTCTACCAGCGTAAGGAGTGGGGGTGAAGGCAGTTTTGCGGTAGGCGGGTTGAATTCCGGGACCGGTACGGGGGAACCCTCGACGGTCGCTATGCGGCAGGCACGGCCTCGTCGACCCGTGCTCCTAGTCTGAGGCAGCCCCCGACGGATGGCGTGGGATGCGGTAACCAACCCGCGGATATCAGCGTGCCAACCGTCGGAAGCATACCCGGGACTCACCCGACTACCGCAGCTGTTGCGGACGGGGCTTGACGGCCTCGTTCATATCAGCGATACGATGGCTAGCGCGTTTCCACTGTGGTGACGTCCTAAACTGTCTGTAAACACGAAGCGGTCTGGGCTACCATCGATGGCGTCGGAAAACTCGTCCCAGCTGGGGCATACCGAGGAGGACCCAGACCGATGTCCAGGATACCACCCAGCCAGCAGTTGGCGGAGCTGGCGCAATCACTCAGCCAAAATGTAACCGAAGGGGGTCCCGGATCACTCACGGAGAAATCTTACCGAAGGGACGTGCTGTGCCAATGTCGCTCGCCAGCCGCCGGGAGTATCTCGCCACCATGCGAGAACGGTATTGGGCGGCCCGAACCCGCCGGGAACGAACCGAGATCCTGAACGAAGTCCAGCAAGTCTGTGGGTATCACCGCAAGTACGCGATCCGGGTCCTCCGACAGGCCACGCCGCCGGCCCCGGCCAAGCGCCGTCGCAAGCGGGCCCTGCGCTACCTCGAGGCCTTGCCGGTCATCGCACGGATCTGGGAAGCACTGGACTACCCTTGCGCCGAACGGCTTCACCCGGTGCTCTTGCCCATGGCCGAGCACCTGGCCGCCCACGGGGAAGTCGTCCTCACAGACGCCGTGCGCGAGGCCCTCCAGAAGATCAGCCGCGCCACCCTGGCCCGCCGCCTCGCTGCGATGCCCTCGCCCAAGCCGCGCCGTCGGCTTCCTCGTCCGCGACCGGGGCTTCTGCAAAGCCAGATCCCCATGGCCACCTACGACTGGGACGAAGCCCGGCCCGGGGCCTTGGAGGTCGATCTGGTCGAACATAACGGCGGCTCGACCGCCGGCCAGTACGCGTACACCCTCAGCATGGTCGACATCGTGACGGGCTGGAGCCGCCGCCGCGCCTTGCTCGGCCGAAGCCAGCGCGCCGTCCACGAAGCCATCCAGGACCTGATCGCCCAATGGCCCTATCCCGTCTGGGGCCTGCACACCGACAACGGTGCCGAGTTCGTCAACCATCACCTGCAGCGGTACGCCAAGGTACACCACCTGACGTTCACCCGCAGCCGCCCCTATCGCAAGAACGACAACGCCCACGTCGAGCAGCGCAACCGCCAGCTGGTCCGGGAGATCGTCGGCTATGCCCGCTACGACCGCCCCGAGCAGGTCGAACAGCTCAACCGGCTCTACGCCCGCTTGGACCTCTACGCCAACCTGTTCCTCCCAACCCGGAAACTCAAGAACAAGGTCCGGGACGGCGCCCGGGTGCGCAAATCCTACGACGCCGCCCGGCCCCCGCTGGATCGCATCCTCGAGCGCGACGTGCTCTCGCCCGAGGAACGGGCGCGCTGGCTGGCCCTTCGCCAGTCTCTCAACCCCCTAAAGCTCCATCGGGAGCTGGACGACCTGATCGCTGGCCTCCAGCAACCCCCGGAAACGGCCATGTCCGCCGATTGAGGTGTTCGGTAACATCCTTACGTGAGTGATCAGGACCCGTTGGGTAACATTTTTAGCTGAGTTGTCGGCATGATCGAAGTACAAGCCCCCAGCGGGCGGCAGGACAAGCGTGGCCGCCTCGGTAAGGGTCTGTGCAGACCCGTAGGCGGCCGTTTGGCGGGGCGCAGGCAGGAGGGACGGCCGCGCCGTGTCGTGGGCTTCGAGCTCGGTGAGTTGTCTGGTCGGCCCCCTCCTGCGAACCGCCTACATGGGCGCGGCTTCGGCCGATAGCCCGGACAGGTGAGTGCGCTGCGATTGCCGTCTGCGCCCCAAGAGCCCGGGAGAGGGGGAGCAACGCCGTGCCACGGTATTTCGGGCTGGACCTTCACAAACGGTACGTCCACGGCTGCGAATGGCAGGTGGACGCGCAAAAGGGAAGGCATTTCCGGTTCCCCAATTCGGAAGCCGGGTGGGCGACCTTCGTTGAGCAACTGCGTGCTGATGACGAGATCGCCCTCGAGGTCACCGGAAACGCCTTCAACGTGCACGACTTGCTTTCGTCGTATGCCGGTAAGGTCCTGCTGGCCAACCCCCTGGAGCTGAAGCGCTTGGGAGCAGGTCGGCACACGGATCGCGTGGATGCCGAACGGCTGGCCAAGATGCTGGCCCTGGGGATGGTGCCGGCCGTGTGGGTGCCACCGCGGGAGGTCCGCGACGTCCGGTGCCTTTTGCAATATCGGGACCGGTTGGTCCGGAACCGGCGGCGGTACCTGACCCAGGCCAAGTCCGTGTTCCAGCGACACGGGCTCCCCATCCCGCGGAAGGTGGACCCCCGGCAGTGGCTGAACCGAGAAGCCCTGAGCCAGTTGCCGCAGGCCGAACGCGTCATTCTCCTCAACACGCTCCGGCAGCTGGAGGCTGTGGACGCCGACCTCCAGGCCGTGGAAGCGGAGATTGCGCGGCAGGTGGCCGGCCAGCCGGGCGTTCAGCTTCTGCTGACGATCACCGGGGTGGGCCTCATCACTGCGGCCACCGTCTGGGCGTATCTTGGGGATCCGAGCCGCTTTCGAACGGCCAAGCAGGTGACGCGGTATGCCGGCCTGGACGCGTCCGTCCTTCAATCCGGTGAACAGGACCACCGGGGGCGCATCAGCCGGAATGGCAGCAAACTGCTCCGCACCGCGTTAGTTGAAGCAGCTCACTCCGTCGCCCGTCACGATCAGGGCCCCCTGGGTGCGTTCTACCACCGGAAGCAGCGTCAGATCGGGCGCCACAAGGCCATCGTGGCCTTGGCCCGCAAGCTCCTCATCGTTGCCTGGCGCATGCTCCTTACGGGCCAGCCTTACCGGGCGGCGAAGCCGCAGCTCGTGGCACAAAAGCAGCGGCGCCTGAGGGAGGCGGCACAGGCTGTTGTCGATTGGGATGCGGTGGCCGAGGCCCTTTGGCCTGACATCCTCGAGGAACCCCACCGTCGGCGAAGAGTGGCTTGATCGCTGGCGCCTTGACTTCGATCACAGGTGACACGGCCAATCACGCGGGGAACATCATGGGGGGAAAGGGAAGAAGAAGAGGCGGCCGGGGCTCCTGGTCCCCGGCCGCCCGGGAGAGGATGGCGGTTCCCCGTGGCGCCGCAGCGCCCGGCGGGGCGGCTAGCGACCCGCCACTCCTCGGTCACGACATGGGATGGCTGAAATGCATCTCGAGGTGCTCGATCTGGTCGCCGTCCAGGACGAACTGCGCCGCCGGCGCGGTGATCCGGATCAGGCGGTTCGGCAGGTCAAACTGGGTGTCCCCGAGGTGCAACTCGAACTTCTGGCCGGACGCAAGGGTCACGATCACCTCGCCCCAGCGCTCCAGTTCCGCCTTGACGTGTTCCAGCCGCACGCCTCCACACCTACCTCCTTCCACCCTGCGCGCCGCCGGCGGGCGGCCGCGCGCCGCGGCAAAGGCCCCGCATTCTCATCTATAGAAATGCCGGTCCACCGCGGCCGCATACGAAGGCCGAAGGTCCTACCCCGCGCGGAGAACGCGGGTGGCGTTGAGGATGGCCAGCAGGGAGACGCCGACGTCGGCGAAGACCGCCTCCCACATGGAGGCCACGCCGGCGGCCCCCAGGAGGACGAAGATCAACTTGACCCCGAGGGCGAAGGCGATGTTCTGCTTCACGATGCGCCGCGTGGCCCGGGCCACGGACACGGCCGTCGCCAGCCTGGCCGGGCTGTCGTCCATGATGACCACGTCGGCCGCCTCGATGGCCGCGTCGGAGCCGAGGCCGCCCATGGCCACGCCGATGTCCGCCCGGGTCAGCACCGGCGCGTCGTTGATGCCGTCCCCGACGAAGGCGAGGGCGCCGATTCGTCCCTCGCGGCGCCGCTCGGCGTCCAGCCGCTCCACGGCCTCCACCTTGTCCTCGGGCAGCAGGTTGGCGCGCACCTCGTCCAGGCCCAGGGCCGCGGCCACCTTCTCGGCGACGGACCGGTCGTCCCCCGTCAGCATGACCTGGCGCCGGACACCCAGTTCCCGCAGGGCGCGCACGGCCGCCGCCGCCTCGGGCTTGATTTCGTCGGCGATGACGATGCGTCCCGCCAGCACGCCGTCCACCGCCACGTAGACCACCGTGCCCTCGGCCTCGCAGGTCTCGTGGGGGATGTCCTCACGGTGCAAGAGCCGGTCGTTGCCGGCAACGACCAGTTGCCCGTCCACGCGGGCACGCACGCCGTGGCCCGCGACCTCTTCGTAGCCCGCCACGCGCGACCGCTCTACGGCCCGGCCGTAGGCCTCGGCGATGGAGGCGGCGATGGGGTGGCTGGAAAAGGCCTCGGCGTGGGCGGCCAGCTCCAGGACCCGGTCGCGGGAGAACCCGTTGAAGGGCGTGACCTCCACCACCTTGAAGACGCCCCGCGTCAGCGTGCCCGTCTTGTCCCAGACCACGGTGTCCAGGCGCGTCAGGGCGTCCAGGTAGTTGGAGCCCTTGACCAGCACGCCCCGCCGCGAGGCGCCGCCCAGGCCGCCGAAGTAACCCAGCGGGATCGAGATCACCAGCGCGCACGGACACGAGATCACCAGCAGGACCAGCGCCCGCCGGAGCCAGTCGCCGAACGCCGCCCCGGGCACCACCAGCGGGGGGATCACCGCGACGGCCAGGGCCGCCGCCACGACCGCCGGCGTGTAATAGCGCGAGAAGGTGGTGATGAACCGCTCCGTGGGCGCCTTGCGGGCGGCCGCCGTCTCCACCAGCCGAAGGATCTTGGCCACCGACGACTCGCCGAAGGGCCGGCTGACCCGCACGGTGAGCAGGCCCCGGGTGTTGACCATGCCCGCCATCACTTCGTCGCCGGGTTCCACCCGCCGGGGTACCGATTCTCCCGTGAGGGCGGAGGTGTCCGCGAAGGACGAGCCCTCCACCACTTCCCCGTCCAGGGGGATGCGCTCGCCGGGCCGGACCACGATTTCCTCGCCCACGGCCACCGCCTCGGGCGGGACGCGCAAGATCTCGCCGTTCCGCCGCACGTGGGCGTAGTCGGGCCGGAGGTCCATCAGGGCCCGGATGGAGCGCCGGGAGCGCTGCACGGCCAGGTCCTGGAAGAACTCGCCGACGGTGTAGAACAGCATGACCGCCACCGCCTCGGGCAGCTCGTGGATGGCGATGGCGCCCGCGGTGGCCAGGGTCATCAGGAAGTTCTCGTCGAAGAACTGCCCGCGCCGCGCGTTGCGCAGGGCGGCCCCGATCACGCCGTGGCCGACCCACACGTAAACGGCCAGCAAGGCGGCGTCCACCGCCAGGGCGAGGGACGTGCCCTCCAGCCGGGGGTGGAGGAAGGTCGCCGCCAGGAATGCCAGGGTGGCCAGGCCGATGGCCGCCAGGCGGCGGTAGGTGGAGTGACGTTCCTCCTCTTCAGCCGGCCGCTCCGCCTGGCCCGTCGCGCCCGTCCTTTCCTTGGCGGAAGAACCAGGCGCCACCGCCTCCCCGGTGGCCCTTGCCACGGCTTCCCCCGCGGGATGGGCCGCCGCGCCCGGCGCCGGGTGCGGCCCGTGGGGAAGAACGCTCTCCTGAAGAGTCCCGTTCCGGGCGGCAGCCCCGGTATCCTGACGCGGCGGGACGAGCCGGACCCCCGGTTCGACGCGGGCGATGATCTCCCGGGCGCGCTCGACCCGCTCCGGGGGCAGGAGGACGGACCCCGTGGCGAAGCTCACGGTGGCTTCTTCCAGGCCCGGCTCGCGGCGCAGGGCATCCTCGATCCGCTGCGCGCAGCTGGCGCAGTCCATGCCCTCCAGGACATAGCTTTGCATGCGTTCTCGCCGTGTGTCCGTGCTCACCCGCAATCCCTCCAGCACGCTCAGTAGCGCGGGTCAGCGTTCTTCTTCGTAATGCTCCTGGGCCACCTGGATAAGCCGCAAGACGTGCTCGTCGGCCAGGGAATAGTAGACGTTCTTGCCCTCCCGCCGGTACTTCACCAGGCGCATGGTCTTCAGCAAGCGCAGGTGATGGGAGACGGCGGGCAGGCTGAGGTCGAGGATGGCCGCCAGGTCACAGACGCAGAGTTCCTCGTCCGCCAGCAGGTAGAGGATCTTGGTCCGCGTCTCGTCGGCCAGGGCCCGGAACAACTCGGACAGACCCGCCACTTCCACGAGTCGCTCGCGCAGGGCAGTGACGCGCTCGCCGTTGGGGTCGAAGCTCGAGCACACGTCATTGCGGGCTCCTTCCCGCGCTGTGGTCACCGGGTGGTTCCCCCTCATTTAACACTTTCACAATCGTTTAATCATATCGTAGCCACCTGCGGTCCTTGGCGTCAATGGCGCGCAATCACTCAGCCAAAATGTAACCGAAGGGGTCCCGGATCACTGACGGAGAAATCTTACCGAAGGGACGTGCTGTGCCAATGTCGCTCGCCAGCCGCCGGGAGTATCTCGCCACCATGCGAGAACGGTATTGGGCGGCCCGAACCCGCCGGGAACGAACCGAGATCCTGAACGAAGTCCAGCAAGTCTGTGGGTATCACCGCAAGTACGCGATCCGGGTCCTCCGACAGGCCACGCCGCCGGCCCCGGCCAAGCGCCGTCGCAAGCGGGCCCTGCGCTACCTCGAGGCCTTGCCGGTCATCGCACGGATCTGGGAAGCACTGGACTACCCTTGCGCCGAACGGCTTCACCCGGTGCTCTTGCCCATGGCCGAGCACCTGGCCGCCCACGGGGAAGTCGTCCTCACAGACGCCGTGCGCGAGGCCCTCCAGAAGATCAGCCGCGCCACCCTGGCCCGCCGCCTCGCTGCGATGCCCTCGCCCAAGCCGCGCCGTCGGCTTCCTCGTCCGCGACCGGGGCTTCTGCAAAGCCAGATCCCCATGGCCACCTACGACTGGGACGAAGCCCGGCCCGGGGCCTTGGAGGTCGATCTGGTCGAACATAACGGCGGCTCGACCGCCGGCCAGTACGCGTACACCCTCAGCATGGTCGACATCGTGACGGGCTGGAGCCGCCGCCGCGCCTTGCTCGGCCGAAGCCAGCGCGCCGTCCACGAAGCCATCCAGGACCTGATCGCCCAATGGCCCTATCCCGTCTGGGGCCTGCACACCGACAACGGTGCCGAGTTCGTCAACCATCACCTGCAGCGGTACGCCAAGGTACACCACCTGACGTTCACCCGCAGCCGCCCCTATCGCAAGAACGACAACGCCCACGTCGAGCAGCGCAACCGCCAGCTGGTCCGGGAGATCGTCGGCTATGCCCGCTACGACCGCCCCGAGCAGGTCGAACAGCTCAACCGGCTCTACGCCCGCTTGGACCTCTACGCCAACCTGTTCCTCCCAACCCGGAAACTCAAGAACAAGGTCCGGGACGGCGCCCGGGTGCGCAAATCCTACGACGCCGCCCGGCCCCCGCTGGATCGCATCCTCGAGCGCGACGTGCTCTCGCCCGAGGAACGGGCGCGCTGGCTGGCCCTTCGCCAGTCTCTCAACCCCCTAAAGCTCCATCGGGAGCTGGACGACCTGATCGCTGGCCTCCAGCAACCCCCGGAAACGGCCATGTCCGCCGATTGAGGTGTTCGGTAACATCCTTACGTGAGTGATCAGGACCCGTTGGGTAACATTTTTAGCTGACTTGACACGGCTGGCCCGCAGCTGGCCGCGCAGGCCCGGGAGGGTACGGAGGTCGAGGACCTGACCCATGCCCTCGTCCGCCTGGGCGCCCGCAAGCTCATCCAGGAGCTGCTGGAGGCAGAGGTCACGGAGCTTTAGGGGCGCGGACGCTACGAGCGGCGCGAGCCTGGCCAGGAAGGCGCCCGCAACGGCTACAAGCCGCGGACGCTGCGTTGCGCCGAGGGGCGCCTCGAGATCGACGTCCCCCAGGTGCGGGGCATGGTGGGACTGTGCCAGCCCACGCTGTGGAGGGCCCTCAAGCGGCGGACGGACGTGCTGGAGCGCCTGGTGGTGGAGATGTACGCCCGGGGACTTTCGACTCGGGACATCGAGGATGCGCTGGCGGAGCTGGCGGGCAGCGAGGCGCCGCTTTTGACCCGGTCCACCGTGAGCCGGATCACCGAGGCGCTCCACGAGGAGTTCGAGGCCTTTGCCCAGCGGGACCTGTCGGGCCTCGACGTGGTGTACCTGTTCGCCGACGCCATCGACGAGTCGCTGCGCCGGCAGGCGGGCTGCCGTGAGGGCATCCTGGTCACCTGGGCCATCTTGAGCGACGGCAGCAAGGTGCTGGTGCACCTGAGCCTGGGCAACAAGGAGCGCTACGAGGACTGGCTGGAGCACTTCCGGGATCTGGTGCGCCGGGGGCTGAAGACGCCGCTGACGGTGACGACGGACGGGGCGCCGGGGCTGATCCAGGCGGTGGAAGCCATGTGGCCGGAGGCGGAGCGCATCCGCTGCTGGGTGCACAAGATGCGGAACGTGCTGGACAAGGTGCCGGAGGAGGCGCGGCCCGTGCTCAAGCCCTACCTGGAGGCGATCCGGGACGCACCGGATATCGAGCAGGGCCGGCGGCTGGTGGCCGAGGTGGTGGAGCGGTTCGGGCGGGAGTATCCCTCGGCCATGCGGAGCCTGCAGGAGGACCTGGAAGCGAGCCTGGCGCACCTGCGGCTACCCGCCGCCCACCGCAAGCATGTCCGGACCACCAACCTGGTGGAGCGCAGCTTCGAGGAGGAGCGGCGGCGCGCCAAGGTGATCCCGCGGTTTCGGAGCGAGCGGGAGTGCCTGAAGCTGGTCTTCGCCGTGCTGTGGCGGGCGAGTGAGCGCTGGCGGCGGGTGCAGTTCAGCGAGCACGAACGAAAGCAGCTGGAGCGCTACATCGAGGAGCGGCAACGGCAAAGAGCGGCGCAGAAAGAGGTTTCACCCGCTGCCACCGTGGCATGACCCAGACCGCTTTTACAGACAGTTCGGGACTTGACCCGGCCCGGTCGTTACCCTTCTACGCCAACGCGGCCGCCATCCAACCAAAGGGTGAGGATGCGGACCCCTTCGTTACCTTCCGCCAGAGCTTCAGCAAGTTATGGGTCAGGCAGAGCAGCTTCCACTCGCTGTCACACGCCGCCAGACCCCGACGGAGGAACCGGTCGGCGCCTCGCACGGTCTTGATCTGCCCGAACACCGGCTCCACGGTCTGGCTGCGCTTGGCGTAGATCGCCTGTCCTCGCCGGGTCCGCAGCTTGCGTTCCATCCGCTCCCGCAGGCTCAGCCCCTTGGGGATCCGGCCCCGCGGAGGGGGTGCATCCTTCCAGGCTTGGCGCTGCTTCCACTCTTTACTCGTCGCCAGGAAAAGTTCCGGCCCCTCGACCGGCGCCTGTCTGACGTTCGCCTCGCTCCAGGCCCCCGCGTCGGCCACCACGGCCCGGATGGGTTTGTCCACTCCTGCTGCCCGCAGGTTGGCTTGCGCCTGCTGGAGCATCGGGTGGAGTTGGCCCACGTCGTTGGCGTCCTGCGTCACCGCCGCGGCCACGATGAGCTGGTCTTCGGTCACCACCGCCTGGGCGTTGTACCCTTGCACAAAGCCCTGCCGGGTCTTGAGGATCCGGCTGTCCGGATCCGTCACGTTGGCCTTGGCCGCCGGATCCACCGAGGCATCCGGCGCCTTCGGCTTCCGCCCCCGCCGCCTCTTGCCGGTCGCCTGCTCCTGCGCCTTCCGCTCCTCGATGCGTGCCTGCAGCCGAGCCGCTTCCCGGGCCGCCTCGTCCTCCAGCCGCCGCTTGCATGCCTTCAGCCGCTCCAGCCGGCTCTGGCGGGAGCGCAGTTCCTCCGGCAACTCATCCCCACGGCGCCCGGGGCCGTACCGCTCCTCTTCTTCCCGGTCCGTGGCCTCCGCCTCCCGGAGCATCTTCTCCACTTCCTGGCGAATCACATCATACGTTCGGTTGGCCGCCAGCGAGGCGTTGGCCTTCATCTTCGTCCCGTCAAGGGCGACCACGCCCACCTTCCCGAGCCCCGCCTCGCGGCACAGCCGCAGCACCTGGGTGAACAGCGCGGCCAGCTCCCGCTCATGGCGCCGGCGGAAGCGGGCGATGGTCACGGGATCCGGCTTCTGGTTGGCGGTGATCACCCGGAAGGCCACGTCCTCGAGGCACAACCGCTCGATCCGCCGGCTCGACCGTTCGCCGACGCAGTAGGCGTACAGCAGCAGCGTCACCATCATGGTCGGGTCGTAACTCTCTCCGCCCCAACCGTCGACGCGGTACTTCTCGTAGAAAGCCCGCAGGTTCATCTGCTCGACGGCGTCGATCAGAAACCAGGCCAGGTGGTCCTCAGGCAGCCAGTCGCGAAGGCTCGGTGGGAGCAGGTACAGTTGGTCACGGTTCACCGGGCGAAAGTTGTAGGCCATAGGGACACCTCGGGCGATGGCGAATGCGAACCAATGGCCTCACTTAAACCCACGTGGGTGCAATCCTGTGGAAATACCTGGGTTCGTGAAACAGGCTCAAATATAATTCTTGAATTCCTCCAACAGTCGACGTTGGATGGGTGATGTCCTCGGCATAGTTTATACCTCCCCTTTCAGTTCCGAGAGTGGCCTTTTTCCTCACTATGGCGCCTGGTAAGGCATTAATTGAGATATGGCTGTCGTCATATGATAATGTTCTTGCACTTCGTCACAATGATGTCTTTAGAACAGGCACCCGTATAGATTGAAAAATCATCCCTCAACCATCGCCTTAACCTCCTGTCCTGATCGAAGCCGGGACGAGGGGCCGACCAAATCCAGCCGCCAGTCTGCTTGCAGGATTGGCAAGCTACTACCTGGCCCCCTCATCCCTGGCCTAAGAACGTGTTTCCGTAATTCTCCAGAGCCACGTGAGTTCCTTTGTGGCGGTGTAAACCGCGCGTGGCAACCGCTCCGATCTCGATGGCATATATCGTGTCGGGTCCAGAGCCGGCGGTCTCAGGAGCCCCATAAATGCCGGAGGTAAAAGCAAGGCGATATCATGGACATCGAGGATCTCGGAGCGGTACCTCCGTATGCTGCGGTGGCGATGGCGGATCGCCGTATGCGGAATCGAATAGACCGTCTCGGGCTCGACGAGTGCTAGAACACGAAGGCGTTCGCGATGGCCGACTTCGACGAACTCCTCCGCACCCTCGATAGTCTCTAAGTGCCCTCGACCGTTTCGGACAGCCGCTATCCTACCCTCCCTTCCATTTCTTCTCGACGCTCATTCAGTGTGCTTCGCCAAGGCGCCTAAATTTGGAGAAGGCCAGAACGCACTGTAAAATTGAGACGCGAGGAACCAACACCAGCCATTTCAAGAGCGATGAGGTCTTCCTTTTCGCAGTCGACCGGGCCGCTCATGGCCGCCGGGGAGGGGGAGCCTTGGGTGACGCTATCGGTTAGGGATGGATCCCAACGCTACATCGGCCTCTCGGTCGTCCAGATCCCGGACAAGGGACCTGCTGAGCCGGTTTACATGCTGGTCGTGGATCTGGAGCACGGGCAGGACCATATCCGACACCGCATTAAGGGCCGAGCGGAGAAACGCCGCATGCGCCGCATCCGCAAGCGCCGTGCCGGCCGCCTGCGTCGCATTCGGCGCCTGCTGCTTGAGCACGGGGTGCCGGAAGATCAGGCGGCCCAAGTGGTGGCGGTCTGCCGACGGCGGGGCTGGCCGGAGGACGCTGGCGAGGTAGATGCCGCGGAGCACAACAGCGAGGGCCTCATCCGTGTCCCCCGGGAGAGGGTGCTGGCCTACCTTCGCCAGCGGATCCCCTAAATCGCACCATCAGTAGACCGCGGTCTCCTCGAGCAAGTCCTCTGGATCGTCCATGAACCTCCTCGCGGCGGAGGCGTCGACAACCGGCGCGTGGGTCGCTGAGGCGTCGGGGGGTGCCACCGCAACCGGAGGGTCAGCCTCCATCATCCCGTCGCCTGGTTAGACGACCCCCGCTGCTGTGCCTCCAACAAGGACGGCTCGCCGGCCAGTACCTACACGATCTGCACCGACAGCTGGCCTCCGAAATCTTCGCCGCTGAAGAGCCTGTTTCACGGACACTGACTTGATCGGGACGGGCTGGAAGGTACTGAGCCTATACAGCAACATCGCATGGGTTGGCGGTCAGCATCGCGTCGGTGAGGGGGCCCCGGTCGCTGCCCTTCTACGCCGGCGCCGCAGCAGTGCAACGAAAGGGTAAGGACGCGGATCTCTCCGTCACCCTTCGCCAGAGCTTCAGCAAGTTGTGGGTCAAGCAGAGCAGCTTCCACTCGCTGTCACACGCCGCCAGACCGCGACGCAGGAACCGGTCGGCGCCTCGCACGGCCTTGATCTGCCCAAACACCGGCTCCACGGTCTGGCTGCGCTTGGCGTAGATCGCCTGCCCTCGCCGGGTCCGCAGCTTGCGTTCCATCCGCTCCCGCAGGCTCAGCCCCTTGGGGATCCGGCCCCGCGGAGGGGGTGCATCCTTCACCGCCTGACGATGCTTCCACTCCTTGCTCGTCGCCAGGAACAGCTCCGGCCCTTCGGCCGGCGCCTGCTTCACGTTCGCCTCGCTCCAGTACCCCGCATCGGCCACCACGGCCCGGATGGGCTCGTCCACGCCCGCGGCCCGGAGGTTGGCTTGCGCCTGCTGGAGCATCGGGTGCAGTTGGCCCACGTCGTTGGCGTCCTGCGTCACCGCCGCGGCCACGATGAGTTGGTCTTCGCTCACCACCGCCTGGGCGTTGTACCCTTGCACAAAGCCCTGCCGGGTCTTCAGGATCCGGCTGTCCGGATCCGTGATGTTGGCCTTGGCTGCCGGATCCACCGAGGGATCCGGCGCCTTCGGCTTCCGCCCCCGCCGCTTCTTGCCGGTCGCCTGCTCCTGGGCCTTCCGTTCGTCGATGCGGGCCTGCTGCCGGGCGGCTTCCCGGGCCGCCTCTTCCTCCAGCCGCCGCTTGCATGCCTTTAGCCGCTCCAGCCGGCTCGCACGGTGGCGCAGCTCCTCCGGCAACTCGTCCCCACGACGCCCGGGGCCGTACCGCTCATCTTCTTCTCGGTCCGTGGCCTCCGCTTCCCGGAGCATCTTCTCCACTTCCTGGCGAATCGCATCGTAGGTTCGGTTGGCCGCCAGCGAGGCGTTGGCCTTCATCTTCGTCCCGTCAAGGGCGACCACGCCCACCTTCCCGAGCCCCGCCTCGCGGCACAGCCGCAGCACCTGCGTGAACAGCTCGGCCAGTTCCCGCGCATGGCGCTGGCGGAAGCGGGCGATGGTCACGTGATCCGGCTTCTGGTTGGCGGTGATCACCCGGAAGGCCACGTCCTCGAGGCACAACCGCTCGATCCGCCGGCTCGACCGCTCGCCGACGCAGTAGGCGTACAGCAGCAGCGTCACCATCATGGTCGGGTCGTAACTCTCTCCACCCCAGCCGTCGGCGCGGTACTTCTCGTAAAAGGCCCGCAGGTCCATCTGCTCCACCGCATCGATCAGGAACCAGGCCAGATGGTCCTCAGGCAGCCAGTCGCGAAGGCTCGGTGGAAGCAGGTACAGTTGGTCACGGTTCACCGGGCGGAAGTTGTAGGCCATAGGGACACCTCGGGCGACGGAGAATTCCAATCCATGGCCTCACTTAAACCCACGTGGGTGCAATCCTGCGGAAATACCTGGGTTCGTGAAACAGGCTCTGAAGCAGTTCTCTCAAGGGGTTTCGGGCCCCGAGGCGGGGTAAAGCGAGTAAGCGCCGGTCATTGAGACAAACCAATACGGTCGCCGGCCAAGCATCCTGGAAAATACGGATTCCAGGGGGTATGGTGACAGTGAATTACCAGCTTATCGCAATCCAGATTGGAGATCTGCTAAAATGGGACACTTCTGTCAACGAAATAGACAGAATTGCAAGAGCAATTTTCAACTTTGATGCATCCAGATTCCCGAATGACTCAATAACCTCCGTGCGGGCGCAACGTATTTATGATTGGATCATGACATTGGCAGCAAAGAAAATGAATAACGACGAGAGGCATATGTTACTTGTTAGGTTTTGTAAAGAGCTCGCAGGCGATAAGTACGCTGACCAAGTCGTAAAGATCCTAGAAAAGAACGGACTACCATACAACATAGTTTATAAAGATGAACTGAACGACTTCTTGAATAGGGGGTTCCACGAAGAAGTTCATAAACACTCAAGAAGACTATTTCTTCAAGGGAATTACTTCCATGCAGTCTTTGAGGCTGCCAAAGCTTATAACCGCGCGGTCAAGGATAAATCTCGGTCTGAAAAGGATGGATTCCAACTCATGATGGATGTATTCAATAGCTCAAGTGGCGTCTTGAAGGTTACTAAGTGCGAAACAGAAACAGACAGAAACGTGCAAGACGGTATTAAGTTCTTGTCCGCTGGGTTAATGCAGGCAATTAGAAATCCTACTGCCCATGAGCCAGCGGTTATGTGGCCCATAACCAAACAAGATTGTTTGGACATACTTAGCTTTATATCGTTCCTTTTTAGACAGTTAGACAAAGCAACCTACTACGCAAATGAGAGGGAGGCTTGATAAAGCTATCCCGATTGTTCCCCCGGCCCCTTGCGCACAAGCCCAAGAAGTGCCATCCTGAAGGCAGCGGTCACCGATGAGCGGCCCTCCCTTCGGGCTGTTTCTCGTCCAACCGAGGGGGAGCCGCCGGTGACCTTCCTGGTCAAGGGCCACCCGGCCGGGGCCTTACAGCCCGTTGCTTTGCACCTCCACCTGGGACACTACCGCGGCGATACATGATGCGATTCGTGCAATCTTGCGTGTCATATGACTTGCATTTGATGGACCGCTTTGATTTGACCGTTGAGAGGCTCTTCCTTGCGCGCCGATTCTCTCCGTCTACCCCCCGTGGAAGGCACTGTGCTCATCGCGTTGCTGGCCCAGCAGGGCCGAGGAGAACGCCCCTAAAGATAGGGGCCAGACTGTTTGCAGCCGCTGGCCCGAAGGGCCAGGCGACCTTTGTTACATGGAGCGGGGAAGGTGTGCCCTAATACACTTTCTAATGTAGCCATGGTTATTACCCGTGGATCAGTCTCGAGCCAGGAAAGCCCTGGTGCCCCGCAGGTTGTCCCGGTGCGATGCACCTTCGGGGGGTTAACCACCGCGGGAAGCTGTACCACCTTGACCTCTGGAGAACCCTGCTTGGGCGACGATTTCACCGCTGTCTTTGTGGCTATCTTCCTCGTCGGAACCCGGCGCTCCGCCACATCGGTTGCGCCGCCCTTTCCTCGGCAGGGGTGGGGCATGCGAGCAGCTGATTGGCTACCGCGACGAGGGGCTCGAGTCGGATCAGTTCGCGGAACGTGGCCACAATGGGGTGTACACTCGGTCGTGGGAGCGCGTGCTCCGCAGCGACGTTGACCCCGGTCTCCGCGACACCTACCAGTACGGCAATGCGAGGACCGTCTTTACGAACGCACGCATGACCACACCCTCTTGCACCATCATGTACCACATACCCGCCTAGCACGATGAAAGTGGAGACGGTCGCCAGCCGCCTCAGGGTTGAGAGCTCGGTAGCCCTACCATTCGACAACGATTTAGTAAGCGAGCTTCGCGAGTGCGGCACCCGGTGTGGGTGCCACTCTCGTTGTTCGGACGCCGTCAGGGCGGGTATGGTCCTCCGGTCCGCAAGGCTGCGCCTACAGTGTACGCCGGCCACCCGGTCCAGCGCCCCGTTGTGCCGGACGCCTGATAACCAAGGTTTCTGCGATCAGGTCATGAAGCGCTTGCCTGCGCCTCGTGAAGGCAGACAGGCGGTAACCGAGTCCAAAGGTCAGCGCCATGAAGACAAACTCAGCCATGAAACGTCCCGTTGCCCGCGCAAACGATACCCACCGGCCGTTAACGTCGGTCACCATGATGTCCACGGTCCCCAACCAAGAGTGGCTTGGTGCGGAGAACTGATCTGCAAGTCGAAATATAACCACGGTGAATACCGTGGCTACGTTGCAGGACGCCATAGTCCCGCAGGCCCCAATAGGGAGGCGACGTTGCATCCACGGTGAACACCGTGGCTACGTTGCAGGGAGGCCGTCGACCGGATCGCTCGCAAGTACGACCGCGTTGCATCTACGGTGAATACCGTGGCTATGTTGCAGGACCCCCTGTCTGTGAGCCGCCACACCCACCTGTGGTTGCATCCACGGTGAGTACCGTGGCTACGTTGCAGGTAGACGATGTGGCACCCGGCCCAGGCCACGTACCCCGATTACATCCACGGGCACTACCGTGGCTACGTTGCAGGCGAAACTCGTCGATGACGCCCGCCTGCATATCACCCTGTTGCATCCACGGTGAGCACCGTGGCTACGTTGCAGGGGCTGGGTGTCTGACCCGTCGAAGATCAAGCAAAAGATCGAATCCTTCCTCGCTCAGGGCCGTGGCTGCGTTGTAGGCAATCGGGGCAGCAAGCCTTCAAGTCCTAAAAGCACGCCCCCGACAACCGGTGACGTCCTAAACTGTCTGTAAACGCGAAGCGGTCTGGGCTACCATCGGTGGCGTCGGAAAACTCGCCCCAGCTGGGGCACACCGAGGAGGACCCAGACCTATGTCCAGGATACCACCCAGCCAGCAGTTGGCGGAGCTGGCCCGGCAGCTGGCCGCGCAGGCCCGGGAGGGTACGGAGGTCGAGGACCTGACCCATGCCCTCGTCCGCCTGGGCGCCCGCAAGCTCATCCAGGAGCTGCTGGAGGCAGAGGTCACGGAGCTTTTGGGGCGCGGACGCTACGAGCGGCGCGAGCCTGGCCAGGAAGGCGCCCGCAACGGCTACAAGCCGCGGACGCTGCGTTGCGCCGAGGGGCGGCTCGAGATCGACGTCCCCCAGGTGCGGGGCATGGAGGGACTGTGCCAGCCCACGCTGTGGAGGGCCCTCAAGCGGCGGACGGACGTGCTGGAGCGCCTGGTGGTGGAGATGTACGCCCGGGGCCTCTCTACCCGGGACATCGAGGATGCGCTGGCGGAGCTGGCGGGCAGCGAAGCGCCGCTTTTGAGCCGGTCCACCGTGAGCCGGATCACCGAGGCGCTCCACGAGGAGTTCGAGGCCTTTGCCCAGCGGGACCTGTCAGGCCTCGACGTGGTGTACCTGTTCGCCGACGCCATCTACGAGTCGCTGCGCCGGCAGGCGGGCTGCCGTGAGGGCATCCTGGTCACCTGGGCCATCTTGAGCGACGGCAGCAAGGTGCTGGTGCACCTGAGCCTGGGCAACAAGGAGCGCTACGAGGACTGGCTGGAGCACTTCCGGGATCTGGTGCGCCGGGGGCTGAAGACGCCGCTGACGGTGACGACGGACGGGGCGCCGGGGCTGATCCAGGCGGTGGAAGCCATGTGGCCGGAGGCGGAGCGCATCCGCTGCTGGGTGCACAAGATGCGGAACGTGCTGGACAAGGTGCCGGAGGAGGCGCGGCCCGTGCTCAAGCCCTACCTGGAGGCGATCCGGGACGCACCGGATATCGAGCAGGGCCGGCGGCTGGTGGCCGAGGTGGTGGAGCGGTTCGGGCGGGAGTATCCCTCGGCCATGCGGAGCCTGCAGGAGGACCTGGAAGCGAGCCTGGCGCACCTGCGGCTACCCGCCGCCCACCGCAAGCATGTCCGGACCACCAACCTGGTGGAGCGCAGCTTCGAGGAGGAGCGGCGGCGCGCCAAGGTGATCCCGCGGTTTCGGAGCGAGCGGGAGTGCCTGAAGCTAGTCTTCGCCGTGCTGTGGCGGGCGAGTGAGCGCTGGCGGCGGGTGCAGTTCAGCGAGCACGAACGAAAGCAGCTGGAGCGCTACATCGAGGAGCGGCAACGGCAAAGAGCGGCGCAGAAAGAGGTTTCACCCGCTGCCACCGTGGCATGACCCAGACCGCTTTTACAGACAGTTCGGGACTTGACCCCGACAACCTTGCACGGCACATCGCAGTGAGCGTTGAGTAAAGGACAGGCGACAAGAATTTGACAAGGCACAGAGGTAATCTGGGCGGAAGCGAGCCTATTCGGTGGGGCCACTCGCAAGGACATGCCCTGCTACCGTGCTATGTTGACAAAGGGCGTGCCCGAGGACTGTCCCTGGGTTGACATTGGGTTGACATTCATCGTGTTCCCGTCTTGCAGAACTCACATCGGTTTGTCCCTGGCGCGGCGAAAACCCCCTCCACAGAAGGCGGCTTCACTCCCTAACCTCCGTGGGTGCCGACAACTGAAGCCCTTCACCGGCAGGGTCACACAAGCACGGAATAGCACGGAGGGGGCTCGCGATGAGTCCCGGTGCAATCCTGGAAGCAGGTCCTAAAGCGCGGAAGACGGGTTGTTCCGGCGCATCTTGCCGCTACGGCGAAGGCAGTCGGACCGGCTGGCTGCGTGCAGCACATTCGACCTGCCACTCAAACACCCCTGCCACGTAGCGGGCGGGACGATAGGTGCGCCCGCGGCGCAACGCAACCAGCAGGCGATCGGCGTCGCGCCCAGATTGCGCGGCGCCGCACCTAGCTGATGGCGATATACCCGAGGGGCGCAAGACCACGCTGGCTCCCGCGACCCCCCGACGCCAGCCAACCGCTCCAATGCTCAAGCTTACGCCTGGGACATCAGGCGGAACTTCTAGACAACCGGCGCCACTCCTCTATCCACGCCTGGATGCGCCGCGGAAGAATCTGGGTCTTCTCCAGGGCAAAATCGCGCACCTCGTTCGGGTCCAGGCACACGCATCCCGAGCAATCCCCGCCATAGCTTCCCGAGGCGGCGAACAGAAACACCTTGGTGCCAGGGTCCTGAACGCTCATCGCCGTGGCAGGGGTGTCACCGCTTTTCACCTGGACCACCGCCCGCTGTCCCGTGTGCCGGTGAACAAGGACGTACTCATAGCCAGCGGTGTCGCGCTTGCAGGTGCTCGGGACGATGACGAAGTCACGCTCTACCTGCAGGTAAATGGCGACCAGGTCCTCACAGTCCTCATCCGAAAGCAGCGCCCAGAACTCCCTACTCCCAACGTCCGTGGCGTCGACGCAATAGTAGCTGGATTGCGACAAGCGGTTATACAGGATCTTCGAATACAGCTCCACGTCGCTGATGCGCTGGAGCGTCCTTCGTGCGCGAAAGCTTGCCGCCACCTTGCCAGGAACGGCATCGGCAGATCCCACGCAGTACCACTCGCAGCTTCTGACGTTGACCAGGTCCGCAGAAAACAGCTCGGGGTCACCATCATAACGCCACTCACTGGTGATGCGCCCTAACCAGTAGGTCCCTCCCCGATCCCGCATGTAGCACAGGTCATCAACCTTCATGTTGTTCCGCAACGCGTTGAGGGTTGAGAGCCAGCTCTTGTCGTCACCGTGAAGGGGCTCGGCCAACCGCACGTACTCCTCCCATGTAGTAGGGGACGAATTCGCGTCGACGCGCCACCCCACCCCTACCACTCCGCGCTTAACCGCAACCTGGTGAGGGTCCACGGCCGGCTCGTGCGCCGTGTTCAGATGGCAGCGCCAAACCTGCATAGCTTCACAGCCTCCCACTGGCAGGATCTGAAGCGCACAGCACCGCCTAGGGCAGGGATGGCAATAACTGGAACGGAACGCAACTATACGGGGCGAGCTGCGCTCTCTATTCAGGTCGCGGGGGCGCAAGGGCGCCGTGCTACCTCACGCAGGTTCGCGGTTTCGCCGGGAAATCCTTTCTAATTTCAGGGCCGGTTGAATTTTCACCCACCATCGGGCAGTTAAAGTAATTACCCCACCACCGATTGGAATTTGGGTGCAATCATCCTCCTCGGTGACTCCGATCGGTGCTCTTCCCGCAACCGGTAGCTCCCGCCTTAGATGTGGCCAGGGGTTGCTCAGGAACTCTTTCATTTGGCCATTAGGCTTTGTTCTACTGACGCTGGGTAGACAAAAGGGACGGCCATGTGACCGTCCCTCGGTACTGTTTTCGCCGCGGCTCCTGTCAGATTCCTGTCAGCTACCTCACCGCGGCGCCCTTGCTCGTCTGTCCCGATGCCCGAAAACGCTTGTCGCGCCTGGGCTTTTTGGCTGTGGGCGCGGGAGGACTCGAACCTCCGACCTCTTGAATGTGAGTCAAGCGCTCTAACCGCTGAGCTACGCGCCCGCAGGCCGCCGCGTCGGGCCGGCTGCATCGGCCATTATAGCCGTCACCGTGCGGGCCGTCAAACGGCCGCACCGGCCCGGCCGGGTCCGACGCAGGCCGGGCCCGACGCAATCGCAATCGCAACGCGCGGCGGGCTCCGGCCCCACCTCGCCCCGCCGGGCTCCGGCAACCCGTTGCGCCGGCAGGCTACGGTAACACCTTGCCCGGGTTCATGATCCCCAGCGGGTCGAGACGCGCCTTGAGGGCAGCCATCACGGCCACGGCCTCGGGGCCGTGTTCGTCCGGCAGATACTGCCGCTTGCCCAGGCCCACCCCGTGCTCGCCCGTGCAGGTGCCGCCCCGCGCCAGGGCGTCGCGCACGATGGCCGCGCTGGCCTGGCGCGCGCGACGGAGCTCGTCCGGGTCGTCCGGGTCGACGGCGAAGAGCACGTGGAAGTTGCCGTCGCCGGCGTGGGCGACGATCCCCGCCGCGAAGCCCAGGGCGTCCACGGTGGCCCGGGCGTGACGGATGGCGGCGGGCAGCTGGGACAGGGGCACGCACACGTCGGTGCTGAGCTTCTTCCGGCCCGGCGCGACGGCGGTGACGGCCAGACCGGCGTGGTGGCGCGCATCCCAGAGCCGCGCCCGCCCGGCGGGATCGCGCTCCACCGTGAAGTCCATCCCCCCGCAATCCAGGCACGCGGCACGGCCGCGCTCCACGTCGGCCGCCACGGCGGCGGGCATCCCCGACCACTCCAGGAAGAGCGTCGGCCGCGCGGGGTAGGCGGTCCCGCGATAGGCGTTGACGGCGACCAGCGTGCGCTCGTCGAGGAGCTCGATGCGCGTGGCCGACGGGCAACGGCGCGCGATGGCGACGGCCGCACGCGCCGCCGCCGCGAGGTCGGGAAAGCCGACCCGCGCCGCCACCACGGCCTCGGGCACGGGGTAGACCCGCAGCTCCAGCTCGGTGATGACGCCCAGGGTCCCCTCGGAACCGATGAAGAGCGCCGTGGCGTCCCACCGGGGCAAGGCCCCCACGGAGGCGCCTCGGCGTGGGCTGCGGCCCGGTGCGCCGCGGCGGGCGGCGTGCCCGCCCGCCGCGCCGGCCCCGGTTGGGGCGGCCTCGTCCGCCTCCCCGGCGGTGGCCGCACCCGGCGACCGTGTCGCCGGGCATCCCCTCCGGGCCAGCGTGCCCGTGCGCAGCACCGCGCCGCCGGGCAGCACGACCTCGAGCCCCAGCACCTGGTGCTTCATGGCCCCGTACCGCAGGGCGTTGGTGCCGCTGGCGTTGGTGGCGGCCATGCCCCCCAAGGTCGCATCGGCGCCGGGGTCGACCGGGAAGAACAGGCCCTCCCGCGCCAGCACCGCGTTGAGCCGCGAGCGGGTCAGGCCCGGCTGGACCCGCACCGTCCGCCCCACGGGGTCCACCGCGAGCACCGCGTCCATGCGGGTGAGATCGAGGCTGATGCCGCCCCGGACGGGGATCACGTGGCCCTCCAGGCTGCTGCCGGCGCCGAAGGGGACCACCGGCACCCGCTCGGCCGCCGCCACCTGGAGCACCGCGCGCACCTCGGCGGTGGACTCCGGGTAGACCACCACATCCGGGTCGCGCGGCGGGTGCACCGTCAGATCGCGGCCGTGCCGCTGCCGTTCCGACGGACCCGTGCGGACCCGGCTCGCATCGCCGATGGCCTGCCGCAGCCGCGCGACCAGGCGCGCCGCAGGATCGCTACCCGCCCTTCTCCCTGCCCCTGTCACGGCGGCCATCTCCCTTGCCGGTCCCAGCACCCCGGAACGCTGAGCTGCGAAAGCCTCGGGCCGCATCCCCGTCTTCGGCACCATCGTCGACCGGCGTGCCGCACCAGCCGGATGCGGGGCGCGCAAGCCCCCGACCCCATCCCGCTCGGGCCGCATCCCCTTGGGCGGCCCATCCGCAGTCGCCGCGCCGCACCCGCCGGATGCCGGGCGCGCAAGCCCCGGGGCGCATCGACGAAGCTCCTTCGCGCGGCCAGGCGCGGTGCGTGGCCGCCTAAATCGGCCCAGGGTCCCAATCGATAAGGAGGCCACAAGCCCTATGAGGGTTCCATGATCTTCCGGGCGCGGCGCCGCGTGGATCCCGCGGGGCGGTGGCGGTTCACCGCATTCCACGTCCACCGCCCCCGCAGGAGGTCGACCATCGACGAGGAGGTCGACCGGAGGCACCGTTCCGCAGCGACGGCGGACCGCCGTGTGCGACGGCGGACCGGTGCCTGCAGCGGCGGACCGGTGCGGGCCCCGGCCGGTCCGGAAAGGGGTCGGTACGCCGCCCGCGGCGCGCCGGCGCCCCGGGGAGGAACCGGCATGCTGCGTGTCGCCGTGGAGGCGGTGTCCCCCGGCGCCGTGCTGGCCCGCACCCTGTACGCCTCCAATGGGCAACCGGTCCTGCGGGCCGGCCATCCGTTGACCCATTCGCTGCTCCACCGCCTGACCTCCTTCGGCATCCGGTTCGTCTGGGTGGAAGAACCGGCGGTGGGCCAGGTGCACGCCGTCGAGCCCTTGGCGCCCCCGACCGCCCTGCGGGTGGAACGCGCCCTCCACCGCGTGGCCGAGGCGGTGGTGGCGGGCGCCCCGGCCCTGCCCGACGCCCTGCGCGCGGAGCTGGTTTCGTTGGCCGGCCAGGTGGTCGAGGAGCTGGAGGCGGTGGCCGCCGGGCCGACGGCCCCCCTCCCCTATCCCACGGTCCCGGCAGCGGACGACGGCCGGGCCGCCTGGGTCGCCGGGGCGATGAACCGCGGGGTGCTGGCAGGGCTCCTCGCCCTGGCGGGGCCCTACCACCTGCATGCGCGGGACTTCGTGCTGGCCGCGTGGCTGCAGGATGCCGGTCTGCTGCAGCCGGCCCCGCCGCTCCCGCAGCCGGCCCCTCCGGCCCCGCCTGCCCCTCAGGGCGGCGGGGCCGGGGACGACCGGCGCGCACAAGGGGACCAGGCCCCCGATCCGCCGTGCCGCCCTGCACCCGAGGGCACGGCGCAGGCCGACCCGGCGGAGCCGGGGCGGCGGGCCGAGGCCCCTCCGGACCGCAGCGGGGCGGCGGCTTCGGACGCCGATGGGGCGGGGTCCGCGCACGCGGCGCCCCCGTGCCACCCCTCGGCCGCGCTGGACCCGCCCCGGGCCGCACACCAGCCCGCCCTCGCCCACGTCCACCGGACCCTGCGGTGGCTCGCAGGGGTGGAGCTGGGCGGGCTCGTCCGCGCCCTGGTGGCCCAGCACCACGAGCAACGGGACGGCCGTGGCTACCCGGACGGCCTCCAGGGGGATGCGATCCACCCGGCCGCCCGCCGGATGGCCGCGGCCACCGCCTACACCCTGGCCCTCGAGGGCTGCATCCACCGGCCCGGCTGGCTGCCCCACGAGGCGTACGAGTGGCTGCTGGCCGAGGGGCCCCGGCTCTGGGGGGATGACGTGATCCGCGAGCTGGCCGGCGTGCTGCACCCCTACCCGCCGGGGTCCCTGGTCCAGGTCGACGGCGGCCCGTGGGGTATCGTCGTCGACTCTGCCGGTGCGCGGCGGCTGCGACCGAAGGTGCGGCTGCTGCCGGTTCGTCTGGGGCATGGGGCCGGCTGCGGCGAGGCCGGCCGGGATCGCGCCCCGGCGGGGAGGAGCGGCGAGGGGCCGGACGCTCCTGGGCCTCGCGGCCAGGCCCCGCCCGGCGCGCCGGCGGCCGCCGGCCCCGCGGCCGAGGGCCCGGGGGCCGGCGGTCCGGCAGCCGCCGGGGTGATCGACCTGCTGGAGGAGCGCACCCGCCAGATCACGGCCTGGGCCGTGGCCTGGCCGGCGTCCGCGGCACCACCGGCATGGCCGGCGGGGTCCCCGCGCCCCGCCGGCGCGGGGAGGTGAGACGGCGTGCGAGCCGAGTACATCCGCCCGTTCCTGGCGGCGGCGGTCGAGGTGCTCAAGACGGACTTCGGCGTCGACCGGGTGGAGCGGGGCGAGCTGCGCATCGAGACCAGCTACTACACCACCCAGGAGGTCACCGCCATCATCGGCCTGACGGGCGAGATCGAGGGGACGGCCATGTTCGGCACCACCAAGGCGACGGCCCGCCGGATGGTGGAGGCGGTCACGGGCACCTTGCCGCCCGTCTTCGACGAGATGGCGGAGAGCGCCTTCGCGGAGTTCGGCAACGTGGTCTCCGGCCGTGCCTCCGTGCTGTTCGAACAGCAGGGCTGGCAGTGCACCATCTCGCCGCCCACGGTGATCATCGGGCGCGGCGCCATCATCTCCAACGGGCGCATCCAGCGGTTGATCGTGCCCCTGGAGACGCCCCTGGGCGAGGTCCAGCTGGCCGTGGCCCTGCGTCCGGCGGGTCAGCCGGCCCGCGCCTGAGGGGAGGAGGCAGAGCCGTGGCAAGGATCCTGATCGCCGACGACGCAGCCTTCATGCGCATGCGCCTCGCCAACCTGCTGACGGAGGCGGGCCACACCGTGCTCGAGGCGACCAACGGGGCCGAGGCCGTCGAGCGGTACCGCCAGGAGCGGCCCGACCTCGTGCTGATGGACATCACGATGCCCGTCATGGACGGCCTGGAGGCCATCGCCGCCATCCGCGCCTTCGATCCCGGGGCGCGGATCGTGGTGTGCAGCTCCCTGGGGCAGCAGGCCATCGTCCTCAAGGCCATCGAGAGCGGCGCCCGCGACTTCATCGTCAAGCCGTTCCAGCCCGATCGGGTGCTGGGCGCAGTGGAGCGGGCGCTGAGCGGGTGAGCGGTCCCTCGCGGATGGCGAGCACGGCCCGTCGCGGGGGATGAGCGCGGCCCGGCGCGGGTCGCGACCCAACCCCTCGCGGGGGAACGCGGCCCGTTGGCCGGACCCTGCCCGGCCGACGAGCCCCGGCCCGGGCGGGACGAACGCGGCCCCGCGCGCGGACCCCCGCGCGGACCGTCGGCAGGCACCGGTCGGTCGCAGCGGCTCGGGTCCGTCGGGCGCGGGCCTGGAAGGAGGGGCGGAAGCATGCGACGCATGCGCTTCGGCATCGCCGCCAAGCTGTGGCTGGCCATGGGAGCCCTGCTGCTCCTCTTCGGCATCGTGGCGTACACCGGCTTCGCCGCCATCCAGCAGCTGACCGCCATCAGCGGCGAGCTCGACCGCATCGGCCGCACCCTGACCCTGGCGGCCCAGGTGCGCGCCCTGGGCGAGGAGCAGGTGTCCGCGGTGCGCGGGTTCCTCCTGACGGGCGACCCCGCCTATCGCAACGCCGCCCAGGAGGCCGGCACCGCCATGGCCGACCTGCTGACCCAGATGCGGGACCTGGCGGCGCAGGCGGGGACCCAGGCGGCTGTGGACGAGGTGGGCACGGCGGCCAACGCCTTCCGGCAGGCGGTGGCGCCGGTGATGGCGGTCCGGCCCACGACGCCCAGCGAGGTCCTGACGGCGCTCACGCGGATCCGCGATCCCCAGGCCCGGCTGGAGGCCGCCATCGAGCGGCTGGTGCAGAACCGCGAAGCCCGGCACCAGCAGATCGTGACGGAGGAACAGGCGGCGGAGCGCCGGGCCCGGCTGCTCATCCTGGTGCCGTCGCTGCTCGCCCTGGGCGTGGGCCTGTTCGTCGCCCTCGCCCTGGCCCGGGCGATCGTCCGTCCACTGCGGCGGGTGGCCGTCACCGCCCGCCGCGTGGCCGACGGCGACCTGACGGTGCCGTTCGTCACCGTGCGGAGCCACGACGAGGTCGGCGACATGGCGCGGGCGTTCAACGACATGTTGAAGGCCCTGCGCGAGGTGCTGCGGTCCGTCCAGGCGTCGAGCCGTGCGGTGCTGGACTCCGCCCAGGAGCTGCGCGCCGCCGCCGAGCAGTCGGCCCAGGGGGCGGCCGAGGCCGCCCAGGCCGTGGGCCAGGTGGCGGCCGGCGTCACCGAGCAGGCCCAGGCCTCGGACGAGATGCGGCAGGCCGTGGAACAGCTGCGGCAGACCACGGAGCAGATCGCCACCGGGGCCCAGCAGACAGCCGGCGAGATCCAGGCCACGTCCCACCTCCTGGACCAGATGAACCAGGCCGTGGCGTCGGTGGCGACCAGCGCCGGCCGGGCGCGGGAGCGGGCCGAGGAGGCGGGGAGCACGGCCGACCAGGGCGCCGAGGTGGTGCGCCAGACCCTGGACGTGATGGACGCCATCCGCCGCGCGGTGGAGGAGTCGGCGGAGCGGCTGCGCAACCTGGAGCAGCTCTCGTCCCAGATCGGTGAGATCACCCAGGTGATCTCCGGCATCGCCGAGCAGACCAACCTCCTGGCCCTCAACGCCGCCATCGAGGCCGCCCGGGCCGGCGAGCACGGACGCGGCTTCGCCGTGGTGGCCGACGAGGTGCGCAAGCTGGCGGAGCGGTCCGCGGTGTCCGCGCGGGAGATCGCCGGGCTCATCGACCGCATCCAGGCGGGGACCACGGGCGTCGTCCAGGCCATGGTCCAGGCCACCGATCAGGTCGAACGCGGCGGCATCATGGCCAACCAGACGGGGGAGGCCCTGCAGGCGGTGCTCGCCGCCGTCCGGGCGGTGGTCGACGACGTCCGCGCCATCGCCGACACCGCCGCCGAGCTGCGGACCAGCACCGAACAGGTGGTCCGGGCCTTCGACGCCGTCGCGGCGGTGACCGAGGAGAACACCGCCGCCACCGAGGAGATGGCCGCGGGGGCGAGCCAGGCCGGCAAGTCGGTGGAGCGGGTGGCCGCGGTCGCCCAGGAGAACGCGGCGGCCGCCGAACAGGTGTCGGCCGCCGTGGACCAGCTCAAGGCCGCGGCGGGGCGCGTCGCCGAGTCGGCCACCGCGCTGAACCAGGTGGCGGCCGAGCTGCAGCGGCAGGTAGACCGGTTCAAGCTGGCGGCCGACGCGGCGGATGGCGCCGAGCGGGCCCAGGCCGGCTCGCCCGCCCCCGCGGCCGCCCGCGACGGGGCGGTGACCGGGGCGGTCGGCGGCTCCGTCGCCGCGGCGGTGCCGGTGGCCGCCGGCGCGGGGGGTGACGGCCATGGCCGCTGACATCGCCCTGGAGCCGCAGGGCCGGCCCGCCCCGGGTGCCCCGGAGACGCCCGGGAGCCCCGGGGCGGCGGACGTCGCCGCGGAGGCGGCCCCGTCCCCGGACCGCCGGGCCGGCGGGAGCGGGCCCGGGGCGTCGTCCCCGCGCGGGAGCGCACTCCCGGGAACGGGCGCGGACGCGTCCCGACGCCCGACCCCCGGAGGCGGCGCGGAGGCGGCGCGGATCCTCGTCCTCTGCCATCTGGCGGGCGAGGACTACGGTCTCGACGTGGGCTGGGTGCGGGAGATCATCCCATGGCAGCAGATCACCCGCGTCCCCCGCACGCCCCCCTTCGTCGAGGGCATCATCAACCTGCGCGGCCACATCATCCCGGTGCTCGATCTGCGCCGCCGGCTGGGGCTTCCCGAAGGGGAGCGGGATCGCCGCACCCGCATCGTGGTGGTGGAACGGGAGGAGGCGGTGGTGGGGCTGGTGGTCGACGCGGTCTCGGAGGTCATCCGCCTGCCCGCGGACGCCGTCGAACCGCCCGCCCAGGTCCTGGCGGTGGACGCCGGGTTCGTCCAGGGGATCGCCCGCCACGGCGACCGCCTGATCCTGGTGCTGCAGCCCGACCAGGTGCTGGCCCCGCCGGAGTGGGAGGCCGTGCGGGCCGTCCAGGAGGCGGGCGGGGCGGACGCCTCGGCGACCGCAGGGGACCCTGGGGCGGACCCCTCGAGCGACGCCGGCGCGGCGGACGGCGATGGCCCGCCAGCGGGCGCGGATGGGGGGTCCGAGGCGACGGGCGGCGCCGCCGGCGCACCCGGGAGCACGGGACGCGGCGATGGCGAGGAGGACGGCGCCTCGGTCCCGGGGGGGATGGCCTCGTGAGCGCCGGCTCCTGGCTCGAACTGGGCGACGACGAACGCCAGCTGTTCCTGGCGGAGGGTGCCGAGCTCCTCGAGCAGCTGGAAGCCGGGCTCCTGGACCTGGAGGCCGGACGCGGCGGGCCCGAGACCGTCCACGCGGTCTTCCGCGCGGCCCACACCCTGAAGGGCTCGGCGGCCACCGTGGGGCTCGACGGCATGGCCCGGCTGACCCACGCCATGGAGAGCCGGCTGGACGCGTGGCGCCACGGCCAGGGGGAGCCCGAGGCCGGCGAGGTCGCCGCCATGCTGGCCGGGGTGGACCGCCTGCGGGCGATGCTGGCGGCGGTGGCGGCGGGTGACGACCCGCCGCCACCGCCGGCGGAGCTGCTGGCGACCCTGGAGGCGCCCGCGACGGCCCCAGCCGACGCCTGGGTGGTCGAGGCGGAGCTCGACCCCGGTTGCCCGATGCCCGCCGTCCGAGCCCTCCAGGTCCTCCTCGCGCTGGAAGACCGGGCGCCGCTGCTTGCCTCGGAGCCCGCGCGGGACGGCCTCGAGGCCACGTGGAGCGGTCGGTCGGTGCGCGCCCGGGTCGCGGCCGAGGCCTCGGCGGCGGACCTGGAGGCCGCCGTCGCCGCCGTCCCCGATGTGGTGGCGGTGCGGGTGCGCCGCGCCAGCGGGGGTGACGCCCCCCGCGGTGGACCCGCCGAGGGCGGCGCGGCCACGGAGGCGGCACCCGGCGTTGGGGCGGCCCCCACGGCCCCGGCGGCCGGCCGCGACGCGGCCGGGCTCCCAGCCGCCGCCGCGGCCGCGGCACCGACCGACGACCGCACCGTCCCGGCGGACGCCTCCCGGATCGCCGGTTCCTCCGCGACCTCGCCCGCCGGAGCGCCCGACGACCGCACCATCCGGGTCGACGTCGCGCTGCTCGACCGCCTGCTCAACCTGGTCGGGGAGCTGGTGGTCGAACGCGGCCGGCTGGCCCAGCTGGGGCAGGAGCTGGCGCGCTTGTCCGGGGCCCCGGAGGTGGCCGACGAGCTCTTCCGCGTCAACGTGCAGATCGCGCGCATCACCGGCGCTCTGCAGGATGCGGTGCTGCAGGCGCGGATGCTGCCGGTGGCCCGGCTCTTCCGGCGCTTCCCCCGCCTGGTGCGCGACCTGGCCGTGATGCTGGGCAAGCAGGTCCAGCTGGAGCTGGCGGGCGAGGACACCGAGCTCGACCGCACCCTGCACCAGGTGGTGGCCGACCCGCTGCTCCACCTGGTCCGCAATGCCCTGGACCACGGCATCGAGCCGCCGGACGAACGCCGCCGGGCCGGCAAGCCGCCCGCGGGTCGGCTCCGCCTGGCCGCCGCCCGCGAGGGCCACCACGTCCTGATCCGGGTGGAAGACGACGGCCGGGGGATCGACCCCGAGCGCCTGCGCCAGGCGGCGGTGGCCAAGGGGCTGATCGCCCCCGAGCGGGCGGCCGCCCTGGGCGACCGCGAGGCCCTGGACCTGATGTTCCTCCCCGGCTTCAGCACCGCCGAGCGCGTCACCGGCGTATCCGGGCGCGGGGTCGGCCTGGACGTGGTGCGACAACAGCTGGAGCAGGCCGGGGGCCGGGTGGAGGTGGCCACCCGGCCCGGCGCGGGCACCACCTTCACCCTCGTCCTGCCCCTGACCCTGGCCACGCTGCGGGCGCTGCTGGTCGGGGTGGAGGGGCACCTGTACGCCCTGCCGCTGGCCGACGTGGGCGAGGTGGTGCGGGTCGACCCGGGCGAGCTGCGATCGGTGCAGGGCCGCTGGGCCACCACGGTGCGCGGGCAGGTGGTGCCGCTGCTGTGGCTGCGCCAGTTCGCCGACCCCCGCTTCCGTCCCCGCCCGGACGGCACGGCGCTGGTGGCCGTCCTGGTCGAACACCAGGGGCAACCCGTGGGGCTGGTGGTGGACCGCCTGCTGGGGGAACAGGAGGTGGTGGTCAAGGGGCTGGGCGAGCTGCTGGCGGGCACGCGGGGCCTCAGCGGCGCCACGATCCTGGGCGACGGGCGGCTGGCCCTGATCCTCGACACGCCGGCCCTGGTGACCGAGCTGGCCTTCGGGGGCGCGGCGGCCCTGGCCCAGGCGGGGACGGGGACCACCGGACGCCCGAGGGCCCTGGGCCTGCAGGCGGCGCCGGTCGGCGCAGGGGGCGAGGCTCCGCCGCCCCCGTCGGTGGCGGCGGCCGTCCGTAGCGGGGAGGCCGGGAGCCGATGACCCCGGCGCCCCCGAACCCGCCCATGCCCGCGGCGGGCGGCGGCGCCGCCGCGGGTTGCCGCGGTGCCCGGGCAGGCGACGCCGGCGCCCCAAGGGGTGGCGGCGGCGCCCCAGCGGGTGACGGCAGCCCCCCAACGCGTGGCGGCGGCACCGCGGCGGGTGATGGCGGCTGCGGAGCGGCGCACCCCCCCTCCGCGCGCCCCGCGCCCGACGACCCCGCATCCGCCCCGGCGGACGCGCCCCCGGCCTCGGCCCCCGGGACCGGCTCCGGCCGGCCGGTCCGCATCCTGGTGGTCGACGACTCGGCCTTCATGCGCCAGGTGATTCGCCGCATCCTCGAGTCCGACCCGGCCCTGCAGGTGGTGGGCACCGCCCGCGACGGGCTCGAGGCCGTGGCCCGGGCAGCCCAGCTCCAGCCCGACGTCGTCACCCTGGACGTGGAGATGCCGCGCCTCGACGGCCTCGGAGCCCTGCCGCAGATCCTCGCGGTGCACCGCTGCGCCGTGGTGATGGTGTCGAGCCTCACCCAGCGCGGCGCCGCCGCGACGGTGCGCGCCCTGGCCCTGGGGGCGGTGGACTTCGTCGCCAAGCCGTCCGGCGCCGTCTCGCTGGATCTCGACCGGGTGGCCGCCGAGCTGGTGGCCAAGGTGAAGGCGGCGGCCGCCATCCCCCCGGAGCGCCTCCTGCCCCCACCACCGGGGACCGCCCCGGGGGCGGACCGGCGGGGCCGGTCCGCCCCCGGGGCCGTACCGCGGCGCGGCCCCGGGCCGCTGCCGGCCCGGGGCCGCGCCAGGCCGGTCGGCGCCGGAACCCCCGTCGTGTCCGCCGACGGGACCCGGACAGCCAGGGCCTCCGCCGCTGGCGGTGCAGCGGGCGGTGCGGCGTCCGAGGCGGGGATCGACGGGACCGGGGGCGCGGTGGCCGCCGGCGACGCGAGGACGCCGGCGACGGGGGGCGCCCAAGGCAAGGACGACGGTGCCGTCATCATCCGGAAGCCGGTGCCGGCCCCGGCGCGGCTGACCCACCTGGTGCTGGTGGCCGCCTCCACCGGGGGACCGGGAGCGCTGTACCGTCTGCTGGGCGGCCTCCCGGCAGACCTCCCCGCCGCCGTGGTGGTGGTCCAGCACATGCCCCCCGGCTTCACCCGGGCGCTGGCCGAGCACCTGGACGCCGTCTGCGGCCTGCGCGTGCGCGAAGCGGCCGAGGGGAGCCGGCTGGTGGACGGAACCGCCTGGGTCGCCCCCGGGGATCACCACCTGCACGTGGGTCCGGGCGGCGTCCTGGGCCTCGACCGCAGTCCACCCCGCCACGGTGTGCGGCCCGCGGCGGACGTCACCTTCGCCTCGGTGCCCCCCGCCCTGGCCCGGCGCACCATCGCCCTGGTCCTGACCGGCATGGGGGTCGACGGCGCCGCGGGGGCGCGCTACCTGCGGGAGCACGGGGCGCGCATCTGGGTACAGGAGCCCGCCAGCTGCGTGGTCCCCGGGATGCCGGTGGCGACCGCGGCCCTGGGCGTCGTCGAGCGGGCGGGGACGCCGGAACAACTGGCGGCGTGGCTCGTCGAGACCCTGACCGATCCCGGCGCCGAGGCCACCCCGGTGAGACCGTGACGCGGGAGGAACCCCACCCATGGCCGGTGCGCTGGACGACGCCCAGTTCGCGGCTCTCGCCGCGGCTGTGCGCCACGTCCTGGGGATCGACCTCGACGCCTATCGCTCGCAGCAGCTGGACCGCCGGCTCCGGTTCTTCCGCGCCCGCCACGGCCTGGTGGACAACGCCCACCTGGCCGCCCGGCTGCGCGAAGACGCCGCCCTGGCCCGCCAGTTCGAGGACTTCCTCACCATCAACGTCTCCGAGTTCTTCCGCAACCCTGACCGGTTCGACCTGTTGCGGGAGCGCTTCCTGCCGGCGCTGCTGGCGCGGCGGCGGAGCCTGCGGATCTGGAGCGCGGGCTGCTCCGTCGGCGCCGAGATCTACTCGGTGGCCATCCTCCTGGCGGAGCTCGACCCCGCCGGCCACCACGAGCTGCTGGGCACCGACATCGATGCCGACGCCCTGGAGCGGGCCCGGCAAGGCGTGTTCGAGCCGCTGGAGGTGCGCGCCGTCCCCACCCCCTGGCGGCTGCGGTACTTCCGCCGGGAGGGGGCGAACTGGGTCCTCCATCCCGAGGTCCGCTGCCGCGTCCGCTTCGTCCGGCACGACCTGGTCCAGGACCCCTACCCCGCCGACTGGGACCTGATCCTCTGCCGGAACGTGGTGATCTACTTCACCGAGCCCGTCAAGCGGCGGGTGTGGACGAACCTGGCCGCCAGCCTGCGGCCGGGCGGCGTGCTCTTCGTCGGCGGGAGCGAGAGCTTGTACGGCGTCGGTGGCACGGGCCTGCGCTACGCGGCGCCCTGCTTCTACGTGCGGGAGGAACCGGGAGGACAGGCCGTGCGCTAGGCTCTAAAACCGCACCGTCTTGTCAACCGCACCGTCTTGTCCCAAATCGGAAGTTCTCCCGCGGGTTGCTGTCGCCGCAGCAACAGACGTGCCGCCCCGGGCCCCCGCCCCGGTCGGGCGGGGGCCCGGGCGCAGCCCTGGGAGCGACGCGGCGGCCGAAGGGCCCGCCTACGCGGAGGGCGCCGGCGCCTGGGGTCGCCGGGCGCCAGGCGCACGGCCAGTCCGAGCCCCGCCAGCAGCAGCCCCATCGTCCGGAAGGGGTTGCCGCCCGGCCCGGCACCGTTCCTTGCCGCAGATCTCCTGCGGGCGTAAAAACAAGACGGGAACCCGGACGGCGCGCAGCAACGCGAGGAGGTGGGCCCACGGTGGATCGTACGCCCGCATCCCCTCATGCCAGGGATGTCGCGCCGGCCCCCACCGCTCCTCCGGGCGGTGGCCCTCCGGACGCGGTGGCGCACCGCCCGCTCGCGCCTCGGCACGACCCCTCGGCCGGTCCCCGCAGCGGGCGCCCGGTGATCGAAGTGGAGGGCCTGTCCCGTACCTTTGGGGCGGTGACGGCCGTGGACGCCATCTCCTTCACCGTCCGGGAAGGGGAGATCTTCGGCTTCCTCGGGCCCAACGGGGCGGGCAAGTCGACCACCATCCAGATGCTGGCCACCTTGCTGCCGCCATCGGGCGGCACCGCTCGCCTGGCCGGCTTCGACATCCGCAGGGAGCCGCGCCAGGTACGGCGGCAGATCGGCATCGTCTTCCAGGATCCATCCCTGGACAACCGGCTCACGGCGGAGGAGAACCTGCGCCTCCACGCCCGTCTGTACGGGGTGCCGGCGGCTGTGTACCGCCAGCGTGCGGCCGAACTGCTCGAGATGGTGGGCCTCGCCGATCGCCGCCACGCCCTGGTGGCCACCTTCTCCGGCGGGATGAAGCGGCGCCTCGAGATCGCCCGGGGGCTGCTCCACCTCCCCCGCATCCTGTTCCTGGACGAACCGACCGTGGGCCTCGATCCCCAGACGCGGGCGGCCATCTGGGACTACGTGCACAGGCTGCGGGAGCGGACGGGCGTCACGGTCTTCATGACCACCCACTACCTGGACGAGGCGGAGCACTGCGACCGGATCGCCATCATCGACCACGGGCGCACCGTCGCCCTGGACACGCCGGCGGCCCTCAAGCGCAGCCTGGGCGGGGACGTGGTCTATCTGCGGCCGCGGGAGGGCGTGACGCCCGCCGCACTGGCCAAAAGACTCGGGGCCGACCTGGGCGTGCAGGCGGAGGTGGCGGGGGACCGCGTCGCCGTGCGCACGGCCGACGCCTCCACTCTGGCGCCGCGCCTGCTGGCGGCGGTGGGCTCCGAGGTCGTCGCACTAGAGATGCGCCAGCCCTCCCTGGACGACGTCTTCCTGGCCCTGACGGGCCGTGCCATCCGGGACGAGGAGCCCGCGGGCAATGGCTCGTGGCGCCCTCCCCGTGCCCGCCTCTGGGGTGGGCGTCGGTAGCCCAGGTCCCCGTCCGGCCGCCTCGCCGCCGGCTGTCGGCGGCGCGATCGCCTGCCGGAGGCCGGGACCGGCAGGGTCCGGCGGAGCACCCCCTACGGGTCGAGGGGGGGGGTCGAGCCCCCCTGGCGCGCAAGGTCTGCGCGGAGGTGGGGTGCCTGCCTGGTGGCCGGGTTCGTCCGGGGTCGGGGGCAGGGCAGGAGGGATCGCCGTGGGAGCCGTCGGCGAATACGTCCATGCGGCCTACACCATCTGGCTGCGGGAGATCTGGCGCTTCGCCCGGGAACGGGAGCGGATCGTGGGCATGATCGCCCAGCCCCTGCTGTACCTGCTCGTGATCGGGCGCGGCATCGCGTCGACCATGGGCATCCGCGGCGCCCCGGCCGGGCTCGATTACGTCACGTTCATGTACCCGGGCATTCTGGGCATGTCCATCCTGTTCACGTCGGTGTTTTCCGCTGTCAGCGTGATCTGGGACCGGGAGTTCGGGTTCCTCAAGGAGGTGCTGGTGGCCCCCGTCCCCCGGGGGGCGGTGGCGCTCGGCAAGGCGCTGGGCGGGGCGACGGTGACCACCCTGCAGGCGGCGATCCTGCTGGCCCTGGCGCCGCTGGCCGGCATCCCCCTCACCGCGGCGGCGGTGGCGCAGATGCTCGGCCTCGCCTTCCTCCTGGCCCTGGCGCTGACCTCCTTTGGCCTGGCCGTGGCGTCGCGCATGGCCAGCATGCAGGGATTCCAGGCGGTGATGAACTTCCTCATCATGCCGCTGTTCTTCCTGAGCGGCGCGATGTTCCCCCTCACCGACCAGGTGCCGACCTGGATGCGCGTGTTGATGCACCTCGACCCCCTGACCTACGGGGTCGACGCCCTGCGCCACGCCCTGTACACCGGGCCCCTGGAGGCCTTGATGCGCCAGGCGCAGCTGATCCGCTTCGACCTGGGCACCGACGTGGCGGTGCTCTTCGTGCTGGCGGCCGCCATGACGGCGCTGGGAACCGTTGCCTTCAGCCGGGTCCGGTGACCATCGCCCCGGTGGGTGGACGGCGGGTGCCGCCGGTCCCCGCCCTTGGAGGCGCTTTAGTGCCGTTGCGCCGGGTCGCCTGGTCCCGCCTAGTCGATGGCCCAGATCAGCCAGCGGCCCTGGCGCCGGATGAGATAGAGGTGGCTCACCAGGGACGGCGCGTCGGCGGCGGTGCGGGCGCCGCTGGGCAAGATCGCCACCCACCAGGTGGCTGCCATGACCCCGGACCCGCAGTTGTTGGCGATCAGATCCGCGTGCGGGGACTGGGCCGCCGGGCCGATCTCTCCGATGCCGATCTCGCTGCTGCCGATCTCGCCGGCGCCCTCCACGCCGTCCTGGCCTTCGGCGGAAGCGGATGGGCGGACCGCCTCCTGCTGGTCCAGGATGGGCCAATAGGCGGGATCGGTGGTCCGCTTCGCCGCCGCGAGGTCGCCCCTCCGCACGGCGGCCGCGTGCTCCTCGACGACCCGCAGCAGTTCCTCCACCTCGACGGCTTCCGGGCGCTCGAGGCCCTTTGGGTTCGGGCACGCCGCCGCGATCGAAAACCCCTCATGGCGGGCCGGGACGGAGGGCGGGTAGACGTCTGCGGGGAACGCATCGCCCCCATGCCCGCCGAGCAGGACCGCCTGTTCCAGGAAAGCGGCCAGCAGGAGGCCGCTCGACAGTAGAAGGGCGCCGGTGGACCCTCCCCGACCCCCTCTCCCACGCGGCTGGCTCCCCAGCCCTGGCTGCTTCATCTCGCCCGCCCCCAGACGGTGCATTGCGCCGGTCCCCCACCCTTGCCGTGGCGGCGCGCCGCCGGGCCCGCCGCAGCAACGAGCCCCCATGGGATGGGCGACCCCGCATCGGCTGTTCTTCGCACTGCGAGTCGGCTCCTGCTCCATCCCGCGCCCAGGGGTTCGGCGCCCGCGGCGAACCGCTCGCCCTCATCCTCACACCGGCTGGCGATGCGAAGCCGCCGGCTGGCAACGCGAACGGGACGAACCGGCCTGCGGCCTGCCGCCTGTCGGTCCGTCCGCAGGGTCCCGCGCCGATCCGTCCTGCGCGCTCGCATCCCAGGGGCCCGCACCCTCCCCGCATCCGCTGCCGTCCGCGGGCGCCCGCCGACGATCCCTCGTTGCGCTCCCATCCGCCGGCGTTCCCGTGCCCAGCGACGCGGGGTGGCGGGCTAACGCCGTGCGGCGGGCCCCACCCGGTCGCCGGCATCGGCGCCCCGGACCCGGGCCCCGCCCGTCGCCCCCCGGGGATCGATGGCCCCGGCACCATCGGACCCGGGGACTCCCGCCGGTGCGAGGCCGGCCCCCGGTGCCGTGCCCGGCGCCGGCGACATCCCCGGAGTCGGAACGGCAGGGACCGTCCCCACGCCTGGGGGTGTCACCCAGGGGGCCGGGCTCCCCGTCGTCCCGCCTGCCGGCACCCCAGCCGGCGACCCGGCCGTCGCCGCAAGGGGGACCGCTCCCGCCGCCGTCCACGGCGGGTCCGCCACCGGCGCAGCCCACGCCGTCGGCCCAGCGGCTCCCGGCGCGCCGGCCGCCACCGCTCCCGCCCCTGCCGTCGCCCGGGCGGGCGCCATCGCCTTGAGCGCCGCCACCGTGGCGGCGTCCAGCCGCTGAATCACCGCGACGATCAGCCGGACCGCCTGCTCCAGGTCCGCGAGACGCAGGATCGACCCGTGGCTGTGGATGTACCGCACCGGGATCCCGATGGACAGCGTGGGCACGCCGGTGGAGGCCGTGTGGATCTTGCCGGCGTCGGTGCCGCCGCCCGGCATCACGTCGAACTGGATGGGGATGCCGTGGTCCCGCGCGGTGTCGACCACCAGGTCCCGCAGCCGCAGGTGCGGGATCATGCTGGCATCGTACAGGGAGATGGCGGGCCCGCCGCCCAGGCGGCAGGAGGCTGGCAGACGGCTGCGGTCGATGCCCGGCGTGTCGGTGGCGACGGTGGTGTCGATCACCAGCGCCACATCCGGCGCCACCGCCCGCACGCTGGTGGTGGCGCCGCGCAGGCCGACCTCCTCCTGGACGGTGGCCACGGCGTAGACGGTGTTGGGGTGCCGCACGGCCGCCAGCCGGCGCAGGACCTCCACCAGGACCACGCACCCGGCGCGGTTGTCCCACGCCTTGGCCAGGAAGGCGCCGGGCGGGCCGAGGGGCTCGAAGGGGCTGGCCGGTACGACCGGATCGCCCGGCCGGATGCCCAGGGCCTCCGCCTCCTGGCGGCTGGTGGCGCCGACGTCGATGAACATGTCCCGGACGTCCACGGGACGGCTGCGTTCGTCCGCCGGGAGGATGTGGGGCGGCTTGGCCCCGATGACGCCGGTCACCGGCCCCCGGGCGGTGTAGACCCGCACCCGCTGGGCCAGCATGACCTGGCTCCACCAGCCGCCGATGGGCTGGAAACGGACGAACCCGCCGTCGTCGACGTGGCTGACCATGAAGCCGATCTCGTCCATGTGGGCGGCCAGCATGACCCGCGGGTGGGCGCCAGCGCCGGGCCGCTCGGCGATGAGCGACCCCAGGTTGTCCGTCCCGATCCGCGCCGCCAGCGCACCCAGGTATCGGGTCAGCACCTCCCGCACCGGAGCCTCGTAGCCGGAGACCCCCGGCGCCTCGGTCAGCTCCCGCAAGAGGGCCCAGTCGGTGGCCATGGCGTCACCTCCGACGCTAACGTGCACGGGCCACCCGGGGCATATCCCCGTCCACCCCTCGAAGCCTTGCGGGGCCTGGCGAGGGACCTGCGACCCGGACCGTCGCCGGGCTCCCCGACGCGGCCGGCTGCGCCCCGTGGACCGCAGCGGGACGGGGCGATGGGCCATGACCGCGACCGCGCCCTGGCCGGCGCCCTGGCCTGGGCCTGGCTCCGTCCGGCTCCGCCCCCACCGGGGCGAGGCGCGCCCGCGGTGATCCCGCCCCCTTGCCCGAGGGCCCGTTCCCGGAGGCCCGGGACCGGTGACGAACGCGGCCCGCCGCCCGCCGCCGATGGCTGCACCGCCGCCGGCCACCGCGTTGACGCACCCGCGGCGGCCGTGAACACTGGAAGGCAGAGGGTCGACCCTGGAAGAGGGGAACCACGCTGCCAAGGGGAGGGAGCTCCGACATGAGCCGGCTGGTCCGCCACGATCGCAATCGTCCGTACGAGGTGCGTCCCGAGGGTGCCGAGAAGAGCATCTGGATCTGCGCCTGCGGCCTCTCGAAGAACAAGCCGTTCTGCGACGGCTCCCATCGCCGGACCCGCGACGAGAAGGAGGGTGTGCTCTACATCTACGACGACGAGGGCCGCGTCGAGGTGCGGTCCATGTACTGAGGACCTCCAGCGCTGGGCGCACCGCTCGTCGATCAGTCCGCGCGTTCCCGCCGCTTCGTCTCCAACCGGGGCGTGGTCATGGTGAAGGAGCGCCTGGGAGCCTGCCCCCGGGGCCGGTGGAGGTGCCGTGGCCCCTCCGGTTGCGATCCGGGAGTACGGCCTCGGCACCGAGGGGCTCGTCGCCCGCGTTCACGACGCGAATGCGCCGCGCCTGGACGTTCCTCTCCAGCACCAGCGCATCCTCGTAGCCGTGCGCCTTCCCCTCCACCACGGCCTCGCGGTAGACCGCCTCCGGGATAAGGACCGCAAAGGCTCGGACCACCGGAGGGCGCGGCCACGCACGCCACCGGGCGGGGAGGGCCTCTGCCCGCGCGAGCCGCCAGAGCCCGTCAGGGCTTTCGCGCCACCAGCAGGACCCGTCGCTTGCGGAACACCCAGCCCGCGGGGCCCTTCGCCACGACCCGTGCCCGGACGGCGGGTTCGTCCTGATTCCATCGCGCCTCGAGCCGGCCGAGGAGCTCCGGCGTCGGAGGGACCGGCGCCAGCCAGTGCTCCAGCGGTTGCGGGTCGTCCAGGACCACGAGGCGCTCCAGCTCCAATTCGGCCTCCTCCACCATCGCCGCCCACCGACCGGGCGGGTGGGCGCAGGCGTGGGATGGGTCGCGGAGGCGCTCCAGGTCGTTGAAGAGGGCAGCGGCCGCCGGAAGGGGGGGCGGCGTCATGTCGACCACCCCGAGACGCCCGCCGGGACGGAGCACCCGTGCCATCTCGGCCAGGGCCAGGGGGACGTCGCGAAAATGGTGGGCGGCGCGGCGGCAGGTCACCAGGTCGAAGGACGCCGCCGGGAAGGGCAGGGCGTGGACGTCGCCCACCACGAAGCGGGCGTTGTCGACACCCCGCTCCGCCGCCTCCCGGGCGAAGGCCTCCGCCATCGCCGGCGTCAGGTCCACCCCCGTGACCTCGAGCTTCACCCGGGGTGCGAAGGTCAGCGCCGTGTGGCCGGTGGCCGTCGCCACGTCCAGCAGCCGCTGGTCGGGGCGGGGATCCAGGGCCTCCACGAGGGCGTGGAGGTCGGCCCCGGCCCGGTGCCCCGGGCTGCGTCGGTACGCCTCGGCGTGCCGGCCGAAGAACGCCTGGATCGCCGCGGGGTCGCCACCCCGCCCGGCCTCGCTGCCGGCGGACGAACCCGCCCCCGGGAGGACCGCGTCCCGCTCGTGCCTCCGGTCCATCCAACGACCCCCTCCCGGCTGCGTCGTCGCCGCGGCCCTCCCCACGGGCGCCGGTTCTTGTGGGCTCCGGTTCCGTCGGGCGGCCCGCCGGGACCGGGCCCACCCCGCGGATCCCGCGGGAGGGCCGGCGAACCCCATCCGCTACCCTGGCGAGTCCGACCGGCGGCCTCCATGGCGTTCCTCGTCCGCCGCACGCCACCGGCCGTCCCCGCGAGACCAAGCGGCGTTCTCCGTAGGGTTCTTCGTGCCGGTGCATCCCACCGGCCATCCCCGAGTCCGAGCGACGGTCGCCGCGGAGCCCTTCGTGGGCTCCTCGTGGTGTCCTTCGCTCGATCGGAGTTCTTCCCTCGATCCGCGTCGACCTCCCGGGGTGGGGCTGCCAGGGGGCGGCCTGCGCCGAATCGGGACCCTGCCCGGTTTCCCTCGCGGGGGCAGGGCGGTTACGATGGGGGCGTCATGGGACGGGCATCGCAGGGCCGGGATCGGACGGACGTCCGACCCCGGTCCCGATGGCGTGTCAGGAGGAGGAACCCGTCCCAGGAGGAGGAACCCGGCATGTCCACCGTCGCCTTCATCCACGGCTTCCTCGGGCCGATCGTCTTCGCCTTCGCCGTGCTGCGGGTGGTCTGGACCGGCTATCGCATGCTGGCCGGCCGCGATCTTCCGGCCGCCCGGATGCTGGGGGGCCTGACCATCGGGCTCTTCGACCTGCAAGCGCTGCTGGGCATCGCCCTGCTGGCCACGGTGGGGACGGCCACCGTGAGCTGGCGCCACCCCGTGTTGATGCTAGCGGCGGCCGTCCTCGCCCACATGGGCGTCGCCGCAGGGCGACGGGCCGAGGGCCGGCCGGCGGCTCCCTTCGTCCTCGCCCTGATCAGCGCCGTCCTGGTCGGCGTCGCCTATCCCGCGCCGTGACCGGGCCGACCGGAGCGGGTCCCACCGCGACCGGCCCCGTCGCACCCACGGGGCCGACGGTGCGGGCTTGCGGGATCGGGAGGCGGTCGGCCGGCGGCATGGGCAGGTGGCCCGCGGAACGGGGGACGCACCGGCCTGACCCCCTCGGAGAGGGCCCGCCCCTCGGAGGTCCGGGGGCCCGGCCGGGCGTTGGAGCGGCGGGGCCACGGCGAGGGGGACGGCAGGGGGCGGCGGGTGCGGGGAACGGCGAGGGAATCGGGGCAGGGCCCGCCCCACGGACGGCCGACGACGGGCCGGGGACCGGACGGCCGACGCGGGCAGGTGAGGAGGTCCCGTCATGGCCACCGCGTGGCGCAACCTGTACGTGCTGCTGATGGCCGCCTGGTTCGGCATCATGGGCTATTACACGGGCATCCTGACCCCGACCTTGACCCGCGCCTTCCCGGCGGAGTTCGGCCGCATCGTCGCGGCCCTCTTCCCGGGGTACTTCCGGCTGGGGGAGGTGCTGGCCCTGGCGGCCACGCTGGCAGCACTCCTGGAGCTCCGGAGCCGCCGCATGGGCTCCACCCCGCCGCCCCAGTCCCGCGGAGGAACCGGCCCGCGCGAGCGGCCGCCCGGCGGGCGGGCGGCCTCCGGCCCGGCCGCCGGCCCGGAGGCCGCCGAAGCCCCCGACCCCGGGGCGCCGGCAGCCCCGATCCGGCCGCGCCTCTCCGGGACCGGCCGCCGTCTGGCGCTGGCGGTGGCGGCCCTGGTGCTGGTGACCGTGAACCGCGAGCTGGTGCTGCCCGCGGCCCACGCCGCCCGGGGGACGGACGCCTTCGGCGCCTTGCACGGCCTCTCCATGGGGATCAACCTGCTGACCGGCCTGCTGGCCCTGGCGGGTGTCGCCAGCGGCCTGTGGGCCCCGGCGGCTCCCGCGGGCCCGGATGCCCCAGCGGCCGCCGACGGCGGCCGGCCCCGCCAGACCGGCCGCCCGTGACGCCGGGGCGCCGGCCGGCGGCCCGGCGACGGAGACGCAGGCCGGCGGCCCGGCGACGGGGACGCAGGGGCGGCGGCCTGTGCCCCGGTCCGCTGGGCCCGTGGGCCCATGGGCGGCGGCCGACACCCCGGTCCGCTGGGCCCATGGGCGGCTGCCGGCATCCGGCGGCACCCGGTACTTGGCGCGACCCGGCCATCGGCGCAAACTTCCCGGCCCACCAGAGCCCCGCCTGCGGTCGCCGCGGTCCGTCGCCGCCACCGCACCCCAGCGGGGTCTCCGATCCCGACGTCGACCGCGGCGAGGCCTCGAGGTCGCGCCCCTGCGCCCGGCCGGCGGGTCGTGAGCGCCGGCGCTCACGACCCGCCGGCCGGTGGGGCGGCCCGGTTCGGACCCGTGCCCTCCGCCGCCGGAGCCGCAGCCCGCTCCGCGATGGCCTCCCGGTAGGGCGGACGCAGCACGCCGCGATCGGTGACGATGGCGGTGATCAGCGCCGCCGGCGTCACGTCGAAGGCCGGGTTGTAGACGGCGGTCCCCGCGGGCGCCCAGCGCACCCCTCCCAGGGCCCGGACCTCGTCGGCGCCGCGCTGCTCGATGGGGATGGCGTCGCCGGAGGGCAGGGTCGGGTCGACGGTCGACCACGGCGCCACCACGTAGAAGGGGATGCCGTGATGGCGGGCCAGCACGGCCAGCATGTAGGTGCCGATCTTGTTGGCCGTGTCGCCGTTGGCGGCGATCCGGTCGGCCCCGACCAGCACCGCGTCCACCTGGCCGGCGCCCATCACCGCGGCCGCCGCCCCGTCGACGATCAGGGTGTGGGGGATACCCTCCCGCTCCAGTTCCCAGGCGGTCAGGCGGGCTCCCTGCAGCAGCGGCCGCGTCTCGTCGACCCACACGTGGCGAAGGCGCCCCTGCCGCCAGGCGGTGCGGATGACGCCCAGGGCCGTCCCGTGTCCGCCCGTGGCCAAGGCGCCGGTGTTGCAGTGGGTCAGGACCCGCGCCCCCGCGGGCAACAAGGCCGCGCCGTGTTCGGCCATGCGCAGGCACATGGCCAGGTCTTCCTCCTGGATGGACCGGGCCTCGGCCTCGAGAGCCGCCGCCACCGCCCGGGGGGCAGCGCCGCGGGCCGCAAGCTCGCGGGACCGGTCCGCCATCCGCCTCAGGGCCCAGTGCAGGTTGACCGCGGTCGGGCGGGTCGCCGCCAGTCGGCGGACGGCGGCGTCGACGGCCTCGGCCACGGTGCCGGCGGTGGTCCCTGGGTCCCCGCTCGATGCGGCCCCCTGCCGGTCCCGCCCGTCCTGGCCGGGTTCGTCCGCCCGCGGCCCGTCCGACCCCGCCGATGCTGCACCCGCTGCCGCCCGGACCGCCGCCAGGGCCACGCCATACGCCGCGGCGATGCCGATGGCCGGCGCCCCGCGGACCACCATCGCCTCGATGGCGCGGGCGACCTCCTCGACGGACGAACAGGCCACCCAGCGCTCCTCGGCGGGCAACCGGCGCTGGTCCAGGAGGTGGAGCACGCCTCCCTCGTAGCGCACGGGCTGGATCACCGCCGCTCCCCCTTCCTCACCGTCTGCCCCGGGGGGGCCCGCCCTCCGGATCCGGAACAGCCCGGACCGTGCCGGCCGGCGCGGCGCCGCCGACGCTCCCTGCCCCGGCCCCGCCGCCGGGCCCCGGGGCGGTCAACCGGGCCGGCGGCCGCGGCCCGTCCTGGGCCGGGGCCCGCGACGGGGGCACGGCCGCCGGGGGCGCAGCCGGGGCGGCCGATTCGGAGGTGAGGCCCCATCGCTCGGCGAGGCCGCGGCTCTCCGCCAGCTGGCGGTCGACCTCGAGGGCCAGCGCCATGATCCGGGCGACCACCTCGTACAGCGCCGGCGGGATCGCCTGGCCGGGCGGCACGCGGGCGAGGATGGGCGCCAGCGGCGACCGCACCAGGGGCACCCCGGCCTCGCGGGCGCGTCGCAGGATCGCCTCCGCCATGGCCCCGAAGCCGGCAGCGACGACCCGCGGCGCGGCGTCCTCGGCCGGTGCATACCGCAAGGCCGCCGCGGCCCGCCACCGGCGGTGCCGGCCCCCGGGGCCGGCGCCACCCGCCGCGGGAGCCCGGCCCGCGCCATGGTTCGCCCCCGCATCGCCCCGCCGGGCGCGGTCCGCGGCCGACCGGCCAGGCCCCCCTGCCGGGTGGCGGGCGACGGGGTCCGGAGGCTGCTGGGGTGCGTCGGCCGTCACCGTCTCACCTCATGCCGCCGGCGTCGGGCGCGTCTCCCGCCCGCGGCCGGTTCCGCCTGCACCGGCTCCCGAGCCGGTTCCCGAGCGGTTCCCGAGGACGGCTCGTCGGGCTCAACGTAATCCAGGCGCCCCTCCCAGGCAAGGGGCCGGGGCCCTTTCCAAGCGAGGGGCCCGGAACGGTCGCCGTCGGCTGGCGAGCCCATGAGGGGGCCGCGCCGTGGGCCTCTCCCCGCCCGCGAGCCGTGAGGGGGCCACCCCGCGAGCCTCTCCCCGCCGGCGCAGGCCCGGCTCCGCACCCCCGTCGGGCCGTCGGTGGGCCGGAGCGCCCCAGGGGATGATGGCCTCGCGCCGCCGGGGACCTGGCGTCCCGTCCCCTCCCCGCCCTGCCGGCGATCCGCGGCGGATCCACGTCGCACTTGCCGCAACCCCGAGGGGCTAGGGTCGCCCCGGGTCGGCGGGCGTCCCTGCGGCCGTGGGCGGGACGACGGCCCGCACCGAGACCCCTGCCGGCTCGAGGCCCCACGCCTCCAGGAGCCGCCGCAGGGCCGCCTCGTCCCAGCCGCGATCCTCCAGACGCGTGGCCGCCGGCGCGTCCACCACCAGGTGGAGGAACACCCGGCGGCCCACACCGGCGACCCGGACCTGCCAGGATCCCGCGTGGGGCAGCTCCCAGCCGATCTGGACGGCCCAGGGCTGGGGCCGCCCACCGCCCGTCCCGGCCCGACCCCCTTGGCCGTCGGCCGGGCGCACCGCGTCCGCGGCCGCGGTCCAGGTCCGGCCCGCGGCCGCGGACGCCGTCGTGGGCGCCGGTGCGCCCGCATCGCCGCCCGCCTGGGAGGGAGCAGCAGGGAGGCGGCGGTCGCCCGGCGAATCGCCCATATCCCCCCGCCCGGACGGGGTCGGCAGGCTGGCAGGGACCGAGTCCCCGCCAACCCGTGCCGACCATGGAGCCGGCGCCCCGGCTGCCGACAGCCCCGGAGGAACCGGCTCCCCTGCCGGGGTGGCAGGCGTCCCCGCGGAGGGGGGCGGCGCGTCCGACGCCGGACGCGAAGGGCCGGCTGGCGCCCCAGGCGGCGGATCCAGGGGACGGAGGGCGACGGGCACCGACGGGGACGGCGGAGGCGGAGCCGCCTCCGCCGGGTGCACCCCGGGGGGACCCACGGCCGCCGGTGCCGGGGGACCGAGCCCAATGGCGGTCGACGGCGATGCCGCGGGCGGCGCCGTGGCCCCGGCGCGCAGGCCCGGCGCGCCGGGCGCCACCGGCGCCGGTGAGCCGACGGTCTCCGGCGCGGGTGCGGCGGGAACGGCCGGTGGCGGGACGGCGGGGCGAGCCCTGGGCGACCCCGCCGGGGGACCCCACGCTCTGGGGACTGGCGGTTCGGGTGCCGCCAGGGCCGGGGGCGACGGCAGCCGAGGAGCTGCTGCGGCGTTCTTGGCCGGTGTCGGCAGGGCGTCGGCCGCCGGGACCGGCCGGCTCGCCCCCGCGGCCCCGGTCGCAGCCGGCGTCGCCGCGGGCGCGGTGGACGGCACCTTCGCCGCCGGATCCCCCCGACCGGCGGCCGGCTGACCTCGGCCGGGGGAGGGTCTGCCCTCCGGCCGGGTCGCGCCGCCCGCCCCCTGGACCTCCTGGATCAGACGGATGACATCGATCAGAAGGGCTTGCGTTACGAAAATCCGATCCACGGCGGCTACGACCTCCGCATCCCGGTGCGCCCGGTGGCAACGGCCGCTACGGCTGGATTAAAATAGGGTAGGAGGGATCGGCGGTGCCCGCCAACCTGCTCCCGCTCGAACACCTCACCGACGCCGACTTCGCGTTCCTCGCGGCGGCCGTCTCCCCGCGCAGCGACGCCCGGGATCGCATCGCGCGACTCCTGCGGGACGGCGGCGAGGCGATCCAGCGAGCCCTGGAGGACCGCCGGACCCACCAGGCCCTGCGCCAGGGCGATGCGGCGCGCGACCTCAGTCCCTACCTGCTGTTCTCCGTGCTGCTCTACCGGCGTCGGGCCGAGGAGCGCAGCCGGGTGCAGGGGTCGGCGCGGTCCGCCGGGACGGAGGGCACGAACCCGTCCCGGGGCGATCCCCGCGGCCATGCCGCGCAGGCCGCCGCACCGAGCGGGGCGGAACCGGCCCGGCCCGATGCCCATTGGCTGGCGGGGCGCGAGCGGGGCGGCGACGAGGCCGGCGACGCTCCGGCCGCCCGCGGTCAGCGGGAGGGCCTGCTGGATTCCCCGTGGACCGTCCACTACCTCGCCGAGCTGCTGGCCTGCTTCGCCTACACGCCGCCCGGCATGGCCGCCTTCACCCTCGGCGGGCGCCATTTCCGCCTCCCCCTCGCCGAGGTCGACCTCGCCAGCCTCAACAAGGTCGCCCTCTTGGCCGCCGAGCCGGAACGCCTCTCCATCTATCGCCGGCTCGGCGACCTGACCCTGTTCCTGTCATCGGTCGCGGTGGAGCCCGTTGAAGCGGCGCCGGCCCCCGAGGAAGGAGCGCGGTCCGCGGCCGCGTCGGCCACGGGGTCCTGCGAACCGCGCAAGGCGGAGGGGGCGGAGGGAGACCGCAGGGACGCTCGACCGGGTGGAGCGGGGCAATCCCTGCCGTACCGCGAAGAGGAGCTGGAGCGGGAGGGGCGGCGGTTCTACGAGCACGCCGCCCAACACCGGAGTGCCGGGACAACCTACCTGGGGCGCACCCTGGTCCTCCTGGCCGCACAGTACGGCACCGTCCGCACCTTGCTGCGCCAGATCCTGCACCAGGATCTGCCCGCCGTCTACCCGGGGGGACTCGCGGAGCTGGCCTCGCGGTGGGGCAACGCGCCCCAGCCCGGTGTGGAGGTCCTCTCGGCCCCGGAGGGCCGACGCGAATGAACCGGACCCACCCTGCCGGATGAAGACCCCGCCGCGGCGAGGAGACCGGTCACGGGCTCCGCCGCCTGCCGCGCACCGCCGGCCCCTGCCGCCTCCCCGTGCGGCCCAGGGCGGACCACCACATGCGGGGCCGGCTCGCCGGCTCGAGGATCGTCGACGCCCAGGATCGCCTGCCACGGGCGCGGGTAACGACACGTGCGCCGTCCCCGTTGGAGGGTGAAGAGGCCGTCCTCGTAAGCCTGGGCGAAGAACACCGGGTCGTTCAGCAGCCTGCGGTGGACTTCGGCCATCCAGCGCCGCTCCTGCCGCCACCGGGCCACCACCGCGCCCGCCCCGACGACCAGGGCGCCGGCGACGGCGAGTCCCGCCCACGCCCAGGGTCGGCCGGTCAGGAGGAACGCGGCGCCCAGGCCGGTCAGCACCCCCGCCAGCAACCGGGCGTACGCCCGCGCCAGGAGCCCGAGGTAGAGGGCCGACTCCACCTGGGCCCGCTGGAGGTACAGGTTGACCACGCCGCCGCGGTCCAGCCGCAGACGCACCTGCCCCTTGCGCACCAGGCTGCGCAGGCGCGCGAAGACCGCCGGTTCGTCCAGCATGCCGTCGCGGCCCCCCGACGTCCGGGGGCATCCGTCCCGTCCTGCCGTCACGGTGGTCCCCGTCCTCCGTCGCAGCAGCCGCGCCGGGACAGCGCCGGGGCGCGGCCGGACGTCTCCGCCCCGACCGGCGACATGGCGGATGCCGGGGTTCGCTGCCACGGGGTCCGCCCCCAGGCGACCCGGTTCGCCATCGGCCGGGCCGGTTCGTCCCAGGCGGGGATTCTGTCGAAGGCGCCCGATCCCCTGCACGGGGCCGTGGCCGGGAGAGGGCCGGCGCCGGGCGCCCGCCAGGGAAACGCATGGGGGATCGGTCCCACGGGCCGCTCCCAGGCCACCGGGCGCGGTGGGGACGGCCGCATCCATGGGCCGGGCTTCTGGATCCGGCCGCCCCTCTCCTGCGGGGTCGGGCTGGCTCACAGGTGCACGCGGTCGATCCAGGGGTCGAAACCGGCCTCCCGCGCCCGGCGGGCCAAGCGCTCCGCATAGGACCGGTCGCGGAAGGACCCGATCACGACCCGGTACCACACCCCCGCCGACGATCGCGACGGCGCCGGTGCGGAGGAGGCGCGATCGCTGGGCGCCGGCGACTGCCGGCGCGCCACATGGGGTGACAGCCACTGGCGTCCAAAGAACTGGAGGATCCCGCGGGCGATGGCCTCCGCCACCTGGGCCTGCCCGGCTGCCGAGCCCAGGTAGCGGGCGTCGTCCGGATTCGTGAGGAACCCGCACTCCACGATCACCGCGGGCATGCGGGTCTCGCGGATGACGTGATAGTAGTCGCGACCGCCCCGCCCGGCCCGGGAGCGCGCGCCGCGATTGGCGAGGGGGGTCAGGCGGTCGAGCCACTGGACCAGGTAGCGGGCCAGGATCCGCCCCGGCGACGTCGGGAGGACGGAGTGCCAGACCTCGAATCCCCGAGCCGACGGCTCGGTGTGGGCGTTGCAGTGGATGGAGACGAAGGCGTGGGCGCCCCATGCATTGGCCTGGTCCGTCCGCGCGCGCAGAGGTACGGTCCGGTCCGTGGTGCGCGACATCCGCACCGTCAACCCGTGGCGCACCAGGTGACGCCGCACCGCCAGCGCGATGGCGAGGTTGAGGTCCTTCTCGACGAGTCCGTGGCCGAGGGCGCCGGGATCCCGCCCGCCGTGGCCGGGGTCCAGGAAGACCTTGGGCATCGCCGTCCCCCTTGGTCACCCGATCGCTGCGCGGAGCGGCGGGTGGCGTCGCCGGCTCCGCGCCATCGTGGGGCCATCGTATGCCGGGATGCCGTGGCCTGCCCGTTGCCACCGCCGCACGGTGCGCGCGGGTCGACCGCCGCCATCCGCCGGCGGCGGCGGATGACCCGGGGACCCCCACGCGCCGGCCCCTGCCCCCGGCGGAGGATGCGCGGGCCCGCGGGCGGATGGGATGGTCGGGACCACCGCCTTCCTCGCAGCGGGCGAGCGCGCATCACCGACGCGGACCTGATCCAGGCCGTGGTGGATCCAGGCCGTGGTGGTGACGTCAGCCATCGAGGCCTGGGTCGCCCTGGCGGCGTGGGCCGGTTCGTCCAGCGGAGGAACCAGCGGGCGCGAGGGCGCAGGCTCACCCAGAGCCGCTTCGTCGACCCCACCGGTTGCGAGGCCCCTAACCTGGAGGCTATGACGGCCCGCGGCGGGCTGCACCGGCAGGTGCCCCGCCTCGAGGCGGTGGGGCCGGTGCGAGGCGGTTGGATCTGGGCGGACGCGCCCTCGCATGGTCGATGCCCGGGTCGGCGGGCGGGAGGCCGCGGCGCGGCGGACACCGTCCGTGACGTGCCACCGCCTGTGGTATAATCGGCCTGCACGACGGGATCATCGGCTTGACCTTGCACGACGGGGCACGAGCGGGGACGGCGCCCCGGCCATCGCCTCACCGGCCGCGGCACGGTCGGCCCCGTTGCCAGCGCGCGCCTGTAGCTCAACGGTCAGAGCAGCGCCCTCATAAGGCGTGGGTTGTGGGTTCGAATCCCACCAGGCGCCCGGGGTTCGTGCGCGTCGGAACGAGAGGATCGGGTGATCGGCGGCGGGCGAGGGGTCCTGCACGGCCCCTCGCCGCCGGGACCCCCGGAGGTCCGGTGCAGGTCCCGGTTCGGGGATCCGTCGGATCCGATGCCGACGATCGGCTCCTTCATCGGGTGCTTCGAGGATCGGGTGCCGGCGATGGCGGTCCGCTGGGGGAAGCCGGTGCTGCCGGTGGCTTCTCCGGGGATCCGGTGCAGACCGTGGTAGGGGTCCGGTCCCCGGCCCCTTGGGGCTCGCCCCGCTTCCCTGTGGCTCACCGCGCTCCGAACGGCTCTGCTGTTCGTACGGTCTTGGTGCCGACGTGCCGGCTCCCCGCACCTCGCGTCAACAGCGCGCATCCGCCAGCCCGTGGCGCCGGCGAAGGTGCGACCCGAGAGCCCGGGATGCCGATCCGAGAGCCCATGGCCCTTCCCACAGCCCGTGGCCGCGCAGCCAGCCTGTGGCCGCGCAGCGCTCGGCGGGCAGCCGGGATCCGGCTGCGGCTCGTCGGCTTGCTTCGATCCGGCTGCGGCAAGCCGGCGAGGCGCGGCGACCCAGGGGCGGGTTGGAGGAACGGCAGCCCATGGGTTCGTCCGAGGAGTGGCGGTCCACGGCTTCGTTCCGCGCCGGGATGGGGAGGCGCGTGAGGGCGCCGTGGTGGCTCAGTAGACCGGGTCGCGGACGAAGGCGCCGGCGCGCCTGCAGCCCTCTCGCAGCCCTTTCCTTGTCGGGCCGGGGGACGGCCGGTATAATGCGGAGGGTAGCGGGTCCGAGGGTGAAGGACGGGGCCCCATGGTCGAGTGGTTAAGACGCGGGCCTTTCAAGCCCGAGGTAGGGGTTCGATTCCCCTTGGGGCCACACTCCGGACCGGGTCCGGGGCCCCGGACCCGGTCCGGGAGAGGACGGCGGCTGGCGACGGCCCAGGGCGCGGGTCCCTGCCGCGCGGCGGCGCGGCAGGGACCCGCGCTTTGCGCATCAGAGGGCCCGCGATGGGCGCAGGGACGGGGCTGCGGGCGGCGCAGCGTCGGGCCTGCGCACCGCGCGGCGAGAGCCTGTGCACGGTGCAGCGACAGGCCTTCGTCGTGCGCGGTGACGGGGCAGCGCACCCCACCGCTGCGGGCGGACCCCCACCGCGCCGCTACGGACCCGCCCACACGCGCCGCTGCGGACCGCCCGCAGCGCGCCGCTACGGGCCTGCCCACAGGCGCCGCTGCGGGCCTGCCATGGAGCAGCAACGGGCCTGCGCATGGCGACCTTCATCGTCCCCGCGGGGACCCAGGCCGGGCCCCAGGACCGCAAGCCGCCCCAGCCCGCTCTTGGAACGCGTGCCCATCCGTCGCCGAGCGGCGTGCGGCGCATGGGCCCACGAGGGAACGCCTTCGCAACCGCCCCCGAGGGAACGCCTTGGCATCCGCCCCTGAGGGGACGGCTTGGCATCCGCCCCTGAGGGGACGCCTGCCCATCGGCCCACGAATGGCCGTCGGTGGCCAAGGAATTGCTATAGGCGAGCACCCAGCGGAGGGAGTCTGTCATGGCCTGGGAAGGAACGCCATCGTCCCGTGCGCCCTCGGCGACGGCCATCGGCTCCGCCCCGCGCCCATCGCGTGGAGGGGCGCAGAACGTGCCCCCGCGGCCCGGCGCCGCGAGCGCCACCGGTACGACCTGGCGCAGCCGCCCGCTTCGACCGCCGCGGGCTCGCATGTTATCCTTTACCATGGCCGGGCGCAGCCCCGGGCCGCAGGGGCCGGCGGCCCGCAGCGTCCACCGCGTCTGCGCGGCGGCGGGGGCCGACGGAGGGGACGCCGCACCGGCCGTGCCCGCGGATGCCGGGGTGCCCGGCCTCGGCGCGGCCCCAGCCGCGTCCGTGCCGGCGGCGGCCCGCACCGCATCAAACCCCGAGGAGGTGGAGGGCATGCGGATGGAACAGGTCAAGGCCGAGCTGGAGCGCTGGGGAGAGCTGATCGTCACCCTGGCCTCGGGGCGCAAGTTCGAGCTGCACCTGGGCGATACGGAGTTCGACTTGCAGAACCGCGTCATCCGCATCACCGGGCCGGCCGCCCACTTCGTGCTGGACGGCGACGCCATCGAGCACGTGGAGATGCACTTCAGCCATCCGATGGAGTGACGGCGGGAGCGGACGGCGCAGCTCCCCGGCCTGCCTGCGCGTCGGACGAACGCGGCCCGGCGGCGAGGCCGCGGCAGGTGCGCTCCCCCGGCGCCGGCGGCACCCCGGGCGGGGTGCCGCCGGCGCGCGTGCTTGGGCCCCCGGGCTCAGACTAAGCCTCGTTCGGACTGCACCCCACCCCGTCCCGGCCGGATCGACTCGCGCCCGGGCACCGGCTCGACCGCATCCGGGCGCCGGCCCCCCAACGTCTCTGGCGGCACCTCGGTCCGATCCGGGTATCCGCGGCGGCCCGTTATGGCCCGGCCTGAATACCCCACAACGTCCCTGGTCCGACCCGGGTCCCGCCGTGGTTCCCTGCAACCCCGACGGGGGGGTCCGCGAGGAGGCGGTCCCAACCCGTTCGGACCAGGACGGCGTCTCGGTCCGCCCCGCCCGTGGGGATCGGCCTGTCCCACGGCCGCTCATCGGCTCGGGCGCGCTCACCGGCCCGGGCGGGGAGAGGCCGCGGCCCACCGGCTCGGCCTAGCCCCCACCCGCACCCGGCGGCCCACCGAGCCAACCCCGCGCGCGCAACACCGCCTCCACCCGGTCTCGCACTTCCAGGCGCGCGTAGATCTCGCTCACCACGTTCTTCACCGTTCCCTCGGAGAGATGGAGGCGCGCGGCGATCTCCCGGTTCGTCAGCCCTTGCGCCAAGAGGGCCAGGATCTCCCGCTGGCGGGCCGTCAGACGTCCGAGGATCCCCGACGCGGGCGCGCCGGCACCCCACGGCGCCTGCGCGCCCGCGGCCGGCGGCGTCCCGCCCCGGGACGAGCCCCCCGTCGCCGCCGCGGCCGACCCGTCGCCCGGCGCGGCGGGCGACGGTGCGACCCCACGTCCCCGGCACCGGTCGGCGGGGACCGTTTCCCCGCCCGCCGGGGCCGCCTCCAGGGACCTTCCACCGTCCCGCGGCCATGGGCCCTGGCACCGCCCCTCCTCGGCGGGACGCCCTGGAGCCGTCCCGGCGCCGGCGTCCGCCCGGGCCACCAGACGACGAGCCAGGTCGCCCGGGATCAGCTGCCCGCCCAGGACGACCAGACGCACGGCGTTGGCCAGATCCTCCGCCGCCATGTCCTTCAGCAGGTACGCCGTCGCCCCGGCGGCCAGACACTCTTGCACCAGCCGGTCGTCATCGAAGGTGGTCAGCATGAGCACCGGCAGGTCCGGCTGCAACGCGCGCAGCCGGCGCAGGCAGGTCACGCCGTCCACCCGCGGCATGCGCACGTCGAGCAGCGCCACGTCGAAGGCCTCGTGACGCGCCCGCTCCACCGCCTCCGCGCCGTCGGCGACGGCGGTCACCGCCAGGTCACCCTGCAGCTCCAGCAACAGGCGCAATCCCTCGCGGACCAGCGCCTGATCCTCCGCCAGCAGGACCTTGATCATGCGCCCTCCGCCGGTCCCGGCCGACCGGCCTCCGTCCTGCCCGCCGGACGCGGCGCGGACCTCCTCGCCTGCCCTGCGACCGGCCCCGCCGGAGCCTGCGGTACCCCTGCGCCGGGATGGTCCGGCATGGGCCCGGACCCGCCACCGCGATCGGTGGCATGATGCGGCTGGGGAGGCAACCGGCGCGGCAGGCCGATCTCCACGCCGAAGCCACGCCCGGGCGCCGTCTCGAAGCGCACGGTGCCGCCCACGCGCTGCACCGCCGCGGCCATCCGCCCGAGGCCCATGCCGGGGACCAGGGTGGCCGCCCCCATCCCGTCGTCGCGGACGAACAAGCGCACCCGCGGCCCGGCCATCGCCAGGCTGACCTCCACCCGGCGGGCGCCGCCGTGCCGGGCGGCGTTGGTCAGGGCCTCCTGGACGGCGCGCAGGACGATGCCTGCCACCTCGTCGTCCACGTCGGACACGCCGGTGGCGTCGGGATCCAGAACGACCCGCACGGCGACGCCGGTGGCGGCGCTGAAGTCATCGGCCAGGCGCTCCAGGGCCGAGGCCAGCGGCAAGCGGGCGGGATGCAGGGAGCGACGCAGGAGCTGCCGCACCTGGTCCAGCCCTCCGCGCAGCCCGCGCTCCACCGCCTCGAGCCGGGCGCTCGCCGCCGCAGGGTCGACGCTCAGCAGGCGGCGGGCCAGGGCGACCTGGAGCAGCTGGGCGGTCAGGGTGTGCCCCAGGGCGTCGTGGAGGGCACCCAGCAGCTCTTCCCGCTCCCGCCGGGCCGCCACCTCGCGGCTGCGAGCCGCCAGCTCCGCGAGCCGCACCTGGGCCGTCGCGAGCTCGGCCACCGCCCGCTCCAGCCGGCGTCGCTCGGCCCGGTGCGCGGCGTGGAGGTCGCCGCTCCAGGCGGCGGCCAGCAGAGCGGCGCCGGCGAAGAGCGCCCCCCGCGGGCCGGCCACCGCGGCGGCCGTGGCGGCGCCGGCCGCCACGGCCGCCGCGCTGCACCAGGCCGCCCAGCGCCGGCCCACCACGGACGGCACACCCATGACCACGGCTGCCGCCGGCCCCACGAGCCCCACCTCGCCGCTGCGGTGGAGCGCCCAGAGTGCGCACGCCAGGCCGGCACCCAGGGCGGCGGCCGCCCGCCACGGGGCGGCCGCCGCCCTGGACCCGCTGGGCCATGGCGGGCTGGCCTGCGCCCCCGCGGCCAGCACCAGGGCTCCCGCCAGGGCCAGCGCCACCGCCGGAGCAGGTCGCGGCACGGCGAGCAACCACGCCCCGGCCCCCGCGGCGAACAGGACGAGCCGCGTCAGCTGATAGCCGGCTTCCTCCGGCGCCTGGGATCGCTCGAGCTTCCAGGGATCCAAGGCCCCACCTCGTCTCTCGCGGCGGCTCAGCCCGCCAACACCCGCGGCCTCACCGGCGGACGCCGTCGCGGCCCGTTGCCGACCCGTGGCCGGAACCCGCGCGGGTGTCCCAGGTAGAGCGCAGCTGCTTTCTGATCGCCTTCCAATGGACAGGGTGTTGCCAGGGTGGGCCTTCGACCAGCACCGGGCCGTTCCGAGTCCTTCGACTCCTTCGGCCAGCAACGGGCCGTCGTGCGTTCCTCGACCGGCACCGGGCTGTTGCGAGGCCCTCCACCAGCACCGGGCCCATCGCGAACCCATGGATGGCGGAGGGCGGTGGATCGCGGCCAGGACCGCCCCGGCCAGCGCCCGCGCCAGGCGGCGGCTTGGGCGGCGGCTTCCCTTCTCGCGCCGAGCCACGGCGCGGTGGAGCCGGGCCCGTCTCCGCGGTGGAGCCGGGCCCGTCTCTTCGACGACTTCGCAGCCACGGCCCGCGGCGCCACGCGGGATCGGTTCGGGACCCACCCGGCGGGACCGGCCCCGCCCCTCGACCGGCCACCGCGCGGGCGGGCTCCTTCACGGGGCCCAGCGCCGCAGTCCGGCGACGCCTGCCGTCCCCGCCACCAGTCCGAACAACAGCAGCACGGCCACGGCCGGCAGTTGGGGGGCGCCGGGGCCGCCGAAGACGAAGGCCTCCCGCAGGGCGTCAAGGGCCCAATACACCGGGCTGAGGCGCGCCACCTCCTGCAGGGTGGCGGGGACCACGTCCAGCGGCCAGAAGGCCCCTCCGAGCATGGCGGCGATGGTCCCCACCAGGATGCCGGCGGCCGTGATCTGGCGCGGCGTCTGGGTGAACCCCGCGACCGCCAGGGCGACGCCGCAGGCGGCCACCAGCGACGCGGCCACGGCCAGGGCCAGCGCAGGGACTCCGGCCGCCAGCCAGGGCGCCCCCAACAGCGCCGTGGCTCCCAGCATCGCCGCCGCCTGGAGGGCGCCGATCAGGAACAGCGCCACCGCGTGCCCGGCCACCACCTCGCCGTAGGTGGCCCCCGCCAGCAAGGAGCGGGGCAGGGTCCCCAAGCTGCGTTCGTGGTGCAGGGCCGCCCCGTGGGTGATCAGGGTGACGAGGGCGAACATCGCGTAGAAGCCGAACACCGCCCGCAGGAGCTCGTAGTCCTCGGGTCGAACCGACGGCCGCGGCGCCACCGCCTCCACCGGCAAAGGCCCGGCCGGGGTCCCCGTCACCAGCCCGGCCGCCACCGCCCGGATGCGGGCGGCCTCCGCGCCGGGCTCCTGCCGCGGCCCGTACCAGAGCTCCACGCGCGGCCTGCCGGCCGCCACCGACTGCGAGAAGCCTGGGGGCACCCAGAGCACCACGCGCTCCCGGCCCTGGTGCAGCCGGGCCACCGCCTCCTCCCGGTCGAGCCGGCGCAAGGTCATCGGGGTCGCCTCCAGACCCTGCAGCAGCGGGCCGACCCACGGCCCGCGGTCCTCCACCACGACGGCCAGCACCGGCACGTCGTCCGACCGGACGAACAGGCCCGCCACGAGCACCCCGAAGAACAGGGGGACGAGCAGCAGCCAGAGCAGGTTCAGCGGCCGTCGGAGGGTGCGCCGCGTGCTGGTCGCGGCGATGGCCGCCACGCGCCCCAGGGTACCCGCCAGCGGACCCACCGCGGGACGCACCCGGCCACGGCGGCCGGTGCCGCCACCCGGCACCGGGTGTCGCCGTTCCCCGCCTGCCGTCCCGGCGCTCCCGCTTCCCCCCGCGCCTTGCACCACCGCGCCGGCGCCTCCGGCGGGCGGTTGGGATGCTCGGTGCCGAGACGCCGGCATGGGACGTCCATCCATGGCTCACGCCTCCCCCGCCGTACGGGCAGCCAGCTGGTCCAGGAACCAGCCCAGGATCAGGAGGACCGCGCCGGCCGCCACCAGGTGCAGGGCCTCGTCCCGAACAGCCGCCGGTGCCGCGCCGGCCATCAGCGCAAGATAGCCGTCCAGCATCCAACGGTTGGGCACCCACTGCGACACCCGCGCCAGGATGTCCGGGAAGATGAACAACGGCATCATCGAGCCCCCCAAGAACCCCAGAACCTGGGCCAGGGCGGTGCTCACCCCCTCCTGGACCTCCGGCGATCGGGCGAAGGCCAGGAGCAGCGTGTTGACCCCCGCCGCCGCGAGGACGGAGGCCAGGGTGAGGAGCGCCCAGCCTCCCAGGTCTCCCCAGTGGACGCCGAAGAGGAGGCGCGTGGTGAGGGCCATCACCGTCATGAAGACCAAGCCGACCGCCACGCTGCCGGCAAAGGTCCCGCCGAGGTAGGCCGCGCGGCCGGTGCCGGCCGCCCGCACCCGCAGGTAGACGCCGGTGGCCCGGTCCCGCAGGTAGCCCTGGGTGCCCTCGCGGGTGGCGAAGTACACCATCATCACCGCCATGCCGGCCGCGTAGTAGGCCATGGCGTCCACCGGTGGCGGCCCGGCGGAGCCTTCGCCACCGGCCGGTTCGTCCGGCAGGGGGGCGGGCCGGAGGGTCAGGTCCACGGGAACCGGCCCCGCAGGCTGGGCTCCGCCGGCCCCGGCGGTCGCTGCCGCGGCCGCCTCCCGGGCCAGCGACTCCACCAACGACGCCGGCACGGTGCCGGGCTCGGCCACCACCTGGAGCGGGTCTTCCGGGAAGTCCGGGGACATCACCACCGCCACCTCGACCACCCGCCGGCGCACCGCCGCGACGGCGGCGTCCGCGCCGGCGACCTCCTGCACCGTGATCCACCCGTCGGCCTCGGCCCCGGTCAAGACCCGTTGGAGGACGTCTGCAGCGGGGTGGGCAGGCGGGACGGCGACCGCCACCCGGTACGGCCGATCCGGGCGGAAGTCCGGCGCAAAGGCCTGCCGGAGGCTCACCCCCAGCACGAGGTTGAAGGCCAGGGGGATGAGGAACAGGATCAGGACGCCGCGCCAGTCGGCCGCGAAGCGCAGCAGCTGGTTCAGGGCAACGGCGCTCGCCTGCCGCAGCGAGTCGCGCACGAACGCCACCTCCTAGTCGCGCAGGGCGCGGCCGGTCAGCGCCAGGAACACCGTCTCCAGGTCCGGGGTCTCGAGGCGCATCCCCCGCACCGGCACCCCGCGACGCACCAGCTCGCCCAGCAACTCCACGGCCTGCTCGGGCCCCCGGGGCAGGATGAAGCGCACCTCGCCGCCCGTCGTCTCCACGGGCACCCCGAGCTGGCGCCCCAGGGCGGCGGGGTCCTCATCGCGCAGGACGCCGTCCCAGGGGAGGCGCAGCACGGCGGCATCGCCGGCTAGCGCCCGCACCTGGTCCATGGGCCCCTGGGCGATGATGCGGCCGTGGTCCATGATGGCCACCCGGCGGCAGAGGAACTCGACCTCCTCCATGTAGTGGCTGGTGTAGAGCACCGCCACGCCGGTCGCGGCCAGCTGCCGCGTGGCCTCCAGGATGTGCCGGCGGGACTGGGGGTCGATGCCCACCGTCGGCTCGTCCAGCAGCAGGAGCCGGGGTCGGCCCAAGAGGCCGACGGCAATGTTGAGGCGGCGCTTCATGCCCCCGGAGAAGCGTTCCACCCGCTGGCCGGCGTGGTCCGTCAGCCCGACCAGCGCCAGGGCCTCCTCGATCTGCCGGCGCGCCTCGGCGCCCCGCAGCCCGCGCAGCGCGGCGAAGTAGCCCATGTTCTGGGCGGCCGTCAGCTCGGGATACAGGGCGACGTCCTGCGGTACCACGCCCAGGAGGCGCTGCGCCTCCCGGCGGCGTGTGGCCAGAGGAAGGCCGCCGACCTCGATCTCTCCGGCGTCGGGGCGCAGCAGGCCGGCGATCATCGCCAGGGTGGTGCTCTTGCCGGCGCCGTTGGGGCCGAGCAGCCCAAAGCTCTCCCCGGGATAGACCTCGAAGGACACGCCGTCCACGGCGACCTTGTCGCCGAAGCGCTTCACCAGGTTGCGGACCACCAACATGGGCTCGGAGCGGTGCTCCGCTGCGGGGGTCGTCATCGCCGCTCCTCCTCCCCCTCCACCGCGTTCCCGCGACGCCCACGGCACCGGACGGCGGCACGGCTTGCCTCCCACGGACCGCGTCCGCGCGACACCCGCGGCACCGCGGGGCGCCGCGGTTCGACTCCCATGGTAGAGACCGCGCGGGAACCGCGGTAGTGACCGCAGTCACCCGTTGGCCCGCCGGCACGCAGCGGTCGGCCCCCTGGGGCGCCCGTCGCCCCGTCTCCCGGGCGCGACGGGGTACCATCGCCCCCGGTGCTGGGGTATACTCGGGTTGTGCTCAACCTTGTGCACAAACCCGGCGGTGCGGGGGTCGGCGGCGTGAACCTGGTGCGGATCGGCGAGAAGGTCATCGACCGGCAGCGCATCCACCGGATGGTCGACCGCATCCTGGAGCTGCGCGCCTCCGGCCTCTCCCAGCAGGACGTCGCCCACGCGCTGGGCGTCGACCGCACCCTGGTCTCGCGGCTGGAGAGCCTGGGCGAGGTGCGGCGCGGCCAGAGGCTAGGGCTGGTCGGGTTCCCCGTCGGCAATCGCCAGGAACTGGAAGAGGTGGCGCGCAGCGAGGGCGTCGACCTCGTCTGGCTGCTCACGGAGGACGAACGCCGCCGCTTCATCGGCGAGCGCAGCGGGGCGGCCCTGCTCAACGACGTGATGGCGCTGATCGCGCGTGCCCGGGAGCTGGACCACCTGATCTTCCTCGGTTCCGACATGCGGATTCGGCTCGTCGAGGCGTTGCTGGGCCCCGATCGGGTGACGGGCATCCAGATCGGCACCTCGCCCATCACCGAGGACCGCTACCTGGACCCCGAGGCGATCCGCCAGGTGATCCGCCAACTGCGCAACGCCCGGGACCGGGACGACGGGCGGCCGTCCCGCCACGGGGTGGCGAGCGGGGTCGGGTCCCTCGGCGCCGTGAGCGGGACCGGCACCGACGGCACCGCCGGTGCCGACGCGCCCCGCGGCGGGTGAGTCCGACCCACCCGCCGCGGGGGAATCCCCTGGGTGCCTGCCACGGAGCGAGGGCTCCCGCGGTGGCACGGCCCCGGCATCGGGAGGGGGATCCCGCGAGCCCACCGGCCGTCGGACGAACCGGCCCGGCCGCGGGGTCGCGGCGCATCGGTCCCGACGAACCTGCGGGCTCGACGAGCGGAGAACAGTTCCAACGGGCGAAGCGGATTGGAGGGCACCGGATGCATCCGTTCCGGCAGTACGTCAACCCCCACCTGGGCGAGCTCCTCGAACAGATCCAGATGGATAAGCGCTTCGTGCGCGGCGAGGGTTGCTGGCTCTGGGACGACGAGGGCCGGCGCTACCTGGACTTCGTCGCGGCCTACGGCGCCCTGCCCTTCGGCTTCAACCCGCCGACGATCTGGGAAGCGCTGGAGGCGGTGCGACGCGCGGGCGAGCCGTCCTTCGTCCAGCCCTCCTTCTTGGAGGCGGCGGGCGAGTTGGCCCGGCGCCTCATCGAGGTGGCACCCCCGGGTCTGCGTTACGTGACCTTCGCCAACAGCGGCGCCGAGGCGGTGGAGGCCGCCATCAAGCTGGCGCGGGCCGCCACCGGCCGCCAGCGGATCCTCTCCACCGAGAACGCCTTCCACGGCAAGACCCTGGGGGCCCTCTCGGCGACCCACCGCTCTGCCTACCAGGACGCCTTCTTCGCCCCGGTCGAGGGGTTCGACAGGGTGCCCTACGGGGACGCCGAGGCCCTCGAGCGCGCCCTGGCCGCCCGCCCCGGCGAGTACGCCGCCTTCCTGGTCGAGCCGATCCAAGGCGAGGGCGGCATCGTCGTGCCGCCGCCGGGCTACCTGCGGGAGGCCCAGGCGATCTGCCGCCGTCACGGCGTGGTGTTCATCGTCGACGAGGTGCAGACCGGCCTCGGGCGCACGGGGACGCTGTTCGCCTGCCAAGCGGAGGGCGTGACGCCCGACGCCATGACCCTGGCCAAGGCCCTGGGCGGCGGGCTGGTGCCCATCGGCGCCGTGCTCTGTACGGAAGCGGTCTACAGCGAGGCGTTCGCCACCAAGCACTCCTCGACCTTCGCCGGCAACGCCCTGGCCTGCCGGGCCGGCCTGGCCGCGCTGGAGCTCTTGACCCGGGACGACCAGGCCCTGGTCCGCCACGTGGCCGAGACGGGCGAGTACCTGCGCCAGGGCTTGCTGGCCATCCAGCGGCGCCACCCCCGGGTGATCCGGGAGGTGCGGGGCCGCGGCTTCATGCTGGGCATCCGGTTCGGCGTCACCCGCGAGACCTTCCCCGGCAACCTGCTGGGGGTCCTGGGCGAGCAAGAGCTGCTCACGCCCGTCATCGCGTCGTATCTGCTCAACGTCGAGGGGCTGCGCGTGGCGCCGACCCTCAACGGCGCCGACGTAATCCGCATCGAGCCGCCCCTGATCGCCACCCGCGAGGAGTGCGACTACGCCCTCGAAGCCATCGAGCGGGCGGTGGCCATCATCGACCGGGACGACACCGCCGCCCTGCTGCGCCACCTGGTCGGTCGGCGGGGTACCCCGCCGAGAGGGGGAACCGGACCGGCAGCCGGGACGGCTCCGGCCGTCGGGCGGGTGGTGACGGGTCGCTCGGCCTGGGCCGCGCCCGCGGCGGCTTCGAGCCGCAACGGCCACCCGGCTCGCGGTCCGGAGACCCCGCCGGCGCCGGGGGCATCGGATCGCTGGATCCGCACGGGGGAACCGCTCCGCTCCGGCCCATGCCGCGCGGACGAACCGGCCGCCCCCAGCGGCGATCCCCGGGAGGGCCGCTTCGCCTTCCTGGTCCATCCCCTGGACCTGGAGAACTATGCCGAGTTCGACCCCAGCCTGGCCGCCTTCACCCGGGAGGAGCTGGCGGAGCTGGCGGGGCGGTGGAACCACCTGCTGGAGCCCTTCCGCATCGGTCAGACGCGGGTGGTCTCCGCCACCGGGGCCACGGCCTACGGTGAGTTCTACGTGGTGCCGCGGACGGCGGACGAGCTCCTGGCCATGCCCCAGGCGGAGGCGGTCGCCGCGGTGGAGGCGGCCCTGGCGCTGGCGCGGGACGGCGGGGCGAAGATCGTCGGCCTCGGCGCGTACACCTCGGTGGTGACGCGGGGGGGCCTGCACCTGCGCGACGCCGGCGTGGCGCTGACCACGGGCAACAGCTTCACCGTCGTGGCGGCGGTGGAGGCCATCGCCGAGGCCACCCGGCGCCTGGGGTTCCCGCTGGCGCAGGGCACCGTCGCGGTGGTCGGCGCCACGGGGGCCATCGGCCGCGCCATCGCCCTCCTGCTAGGCCCCGAGGTGCGGCGCCTGGTGCTGGTCGGCAACCCGGCCCGGCCGGAGCAGAGCCGGCGCCGGCTGCTGCGGGTGGCCGCCGACCTCTGCCGCCACGTGGTGAGCCTGGCGGCAGGCGAGCGGCCCGGCGGCGGTTCGCAGGCCCGCCGCGCATCCCCGGGCCCCGCGGGTGGCGCCCCTCCGACCCCGGCCCTGGCGCACGGCGCCGGGCGGTCCCGCGGGGAGCAGCTCCTCGCCGGCCTAGGCCCCCTGGGCCGCGCCTTGCTGGACTTCGGCGGTTGGCCCGCGCCGGAGGAGGGTCCCGATGCCTTCCTCCCCCGCCTCCAGGACTGGCTGGCGACCGGGCGTTGCCCGCTGGTGATCACGACGGACCTGGACGCGGCGCTCCCCCAGGCCGACGTGGTGGTGACGGCCACCAGCAGCACCGCCCATCTGGTGACGCCGGCCAACGTGAAGCTCGGCGCCGTGGTGTGCGACCTCAGCCGGCCGCCCAACGTCAGCCGCGAGGTGCGGGACGCCCGGCCCGACGTGCTGGTCATCGACGGCGGCGTGGTCGAGGTGCCCGGCCGGCCGTCCATGGGATGGAACTTCGGCTTCGAGCGAGGATTGGTCTACGCCTGCATGGCCGAGACGATGATGCTGGCCCTCGAGCACCACTACGAGCACACCAGCCTGGGGGCCGACCTCAACCTGCAGACCATCCTCTGGCTGCAGGAGCTGGCGCGCAAGCACGGCTTCCGGCTGGCGGAGCTGCGCAGCTTCGACCGGCCGCTGCGGGCCGAGGCGTGGAAGCGCGTCCTGGCAGCCCGTTCCGAACTGGGCCTGGCGGCGCGGTAGCCGTCACCCGCGGTCGCCGTCGCCGGGGACGGTGCTGGCCCGAGCCGGGGCCGACGGCCCCGGGTCGGGCCAGCCCCCGCACGGCCGCCCTGAGCAGCCTGAGGGAACGCGGCCTGGGTGCGCGGCCTGGGTGAAAGCGTCCGGGCTCGGCGATGGATCGACCTCAGGCCCGGCGATAGACGATGACCGCCCGTTGCGGGGCGGACCGGCTGAGCCCCGGCGCCTGCCCCGGGTCGGCCGCCGCGACCGCCGGGGGGATCGCGTCCGTCCCGGGGGTCCGGGTCCGTTCCCTCCACGTCGCCTGCAGTCGCCCCCGCCGCACCATGTAGTCCAGGTGGGCGACGGTCTCCCCCAACGCGAACTCCACGTTGGCCGGCGTGTCCATGACGCGCCCGAACAGCTCCGTCGCCACCTGCCAGGCAGTCACCTCGCCGCCCCGGTCCACGATGGCCTCGATCGCCTCCAACCGGCGCCGATGGTGCTCCTCCAGCTCGGCGCAGCGGGCGGCCAGATCCGTGAAGGGCGCCCGGTGCCCGGGAAGGACCAGCCGTGCCGGGAGCCGCGCCACGCGCCGGAGCGACTCCAGGTAGCGCCCCAGCGGGTCGGGCGCCGCCTGGGGCCCCGCGGAGATGTTGGGAGAGATGCCGGGGAGGACCATGTCGTCCGCCAGCAGCCAGCCTTCCTCGGGTTGCCAGAGGACCACCAAGCCGTCGGTGTGGCCCGGCGCCCAGACCACCTCCCACCGCCGTCCTCCCAGCGGCAACGCCTCGCCCGGCCGGATCGGCGTCGGCCGCGGCGGCGGGGCGACCCAGTCCAGCACCTTGCGACGTCGCGCCGTCAGCGTGGGGCCGAGTTCGTCCGGGACACCGTGGCGGTCCGCGAAGGCGGCGTAGCCGTCCAGGGCCGCCGGTTGCCAGACCCGCCGGGCCACGTCGATCTCCCGTTCGTGCATGTAGACCGGTGCGCCCGTCAGCGTCTGGAGCCATCCCGCCGCGCCGAGGTGGTCGGGATGGAAGTGGGTGACCACGATGGCCTCCACGTCCCGGGGGGCGATCCCCAACTGTCGGAACGCCTGGTGCCAGGCGGCCTCCGCCTCGGGCGTGTGGAAGCCGGCGTCGACCAGCGTCCAACCGCCGGGGCCGCGCAGGGCGTAGGCGTTGACGTCCCGAAGCGGGGCGGGGATGGGGATGGCGATCCGGTAGACCCCCGGCACGACCTCCTCGACGGCGATGGGTACATCCGACGGCGCGGGCATCGCGACCGACTCCCTTCGTGGACCGCGGACCGGCGGGGCCGCCCCGACGCGCTCGGGCAGCCCACGACGCCTGAATCCGCAGGGACCCATGGATCCCGCGTAGCGCGACGGGCCGCCGGCCGACATCGCGAACCTGGCGCGCCGCGGCCGGCCCGCCAGCGCCTGGGCGGATGTTCGACGACGGATCACGGCTGCCTCCCCGCATGCGGCCGCCTGCGCGGCGCCTCGCCCACCACCAGCACCGCCGCGCCGTTCACCCGGCTCTCCTTGACGTCGGCCAAGGCACGGTTCGCCTGGTCGAACGGATACCGCTGCACCGCCACCTGCAGCGGGAGCGCAGCCGCCAGCGCCATGAACTCCTCGGCGTCGCGCCGGGTGACGTGGGCCACGGATCGCAGCACCCGCTCGCCGTGGAGCAACCGGTACGGGAAGGACGGGATGTCCGACATGTGGACGGCGTTGATCACCACCGTCCCGCCGGGCCGCACGGCGCGCAGCGCCAGGGGGACCAGCTCCCCGGCAGGGGCGAACACGATGGCCCGATCGCAGGGGAGGGGGATCTCGGCTCGGGCCGGGGTCGGATGGGTCCTGCCGTTGGCGGCGGCGCCCCCGAGCCCGGGTTCGGATGGCCCGTCCCCCGCGGCGGCCGGCGTGCCCGGGACGGCCGGTTCGTCCCGGCGTAGCACCTCCGCGCCGCCCGCCCAGGCGGCGCCCAGCCGGCGGGCCAACTCCCGGTGGGCCGGGCTGCGGGTGAAGACCACCACCTGGCAACCCTGGTGCCGGGCCACCTGGAGGACGAGGTGCGCCGAGGAGCCGAAGCCGAACAGGGCCAGCCGCTCCCCGGCCCGCAAGCCGCTCAGCCGCAAGGCACGGTAACCGATGACGCCGGCGCACAGCAGCGGCGCCGCGGTGGCGTCGTCGAAGGCGGGCGGGACGGGCACGGTGTACGCGGCCGGCACCACCATCGCCTCGGCGTAACCGCCCGGGACGTGCAGCCCGGTGAAGCGGGCGTGGGGGCACAGGTTCTCCTCGCCCCGCCGGCACGCCTCGCAGCGCCCGCACGCCTGGTGCAGCCAGTAGGCGCCGCGCCGCTCCCCGGGCCGGATGCCCTCGACACCGGGACCCACGGCATCGACGACCCCCACCACCTGGTGGCCGGGGGTCACCGGGTATTCCGGCGGAACCAGATCGCCTTCGGCGATGTGGACGTCCGTCAGGCACACGCCGCAGGCCCGCACCCGCAGGCGGATCTCCCCCGGTCCCGGTTCGGGCTCGTCCACCTCCGAGAGGCGCAGGGGAGCCGTGCGGGCATCGGCGGGCCGCATCAGCTGCCAGGCCTTCATCGCCATCGCGTCCCACCCCTCCTCGCCCCTTGCCGATGTCTCCTCCCGCCGCGGCCCGCGGCCAGGCCCGCGGGCCGCGGCGGGGGCAGGCACCAGAGCATCTCTCTACGGGTCCGACAGCGCGCCGGGAGTCCGACAGCGTGCTGCGGCTCCCGCAGCGTGCTGCGGTCCGGCAGCGCAACCCCTCCGTCCTGTTTTCCCCTCTTCGTCGAACGGCCCCTTCCAGGACATCCCCGCCCCCCAACGCCCCACCCCAGCAGCCCACCCGGCCCCATCGCTGGGACCCGTCGGTCCCGCCCGTCGCACGCGGGCCCGGGGCCCCGGTGGGTGCCGCTCGCCGACCCACAGGCGGATCGGCGCGGCTCGGCAGCGTTGCCACCTCCCCGCAGCCGTGGGATACTGGCGTCGCATCGCGGGATTGGGGGAGCGGGAGGGTTTCGGCGGTGGAACCAGGACCCGGCGTCGAATACCGGCAGTTCGAGGGCCTCCCCGACGGCAAGGTCCTCGCCGATCTTCTGCGGCTGCACGAGCTCGTCTTCGGCGCTGGCGAAGCGGATCGCATGCTCCGCGAAGCGCGCAACCGGCACCGCCTTCTGACGCTGGTGGCGCTGGCGGGACAGCAGGTGGTGGGCTACAAGATCGGCTACGAGCGGAAACCCGGTCACTTCTACAGCTGGGTGGGGGCGGTGGCGCCCGGCTTTCGCCGGCGGGGAATCGCCAGCGAGCTCATGCGCCGCCAGCACGCGTGGTGTCGCGAGCAGGGCTACGGTACCATCCGCACCGCCACGAAGAACAAGTGGCGCGACATGCTGATCCTCAACCTGCGCCACGGATTCGACATCATCGGCGTCTACGTGGACCAGCAGGGCGAGCCCAAGCTGATCCTGGAGAAGCGGCTACCCCGTTGAAGGGCCGGGAAGCCATTCGGGGGGCGCCCACAGGGCGCCCCCCGACTGGCTGCGTGTGCGCTCCCCCTACCCGGCTGCCGGTGCGGCGATGCGGCGGCGACGCCTCCCGGCGCAGGGGGCCGGGGTGGGCATCGCGCCGCCTCACTCCAGGAAGTCCTTGAGCTTCTTGCTCCGCGACGGGTGCCGCAGCTTGCGCAGCGCCTTGGCCTCGATCTGGCGGATCCGCTCGCGGGTCACGCCGAAGACCTGGCCCACCTCTTCCAGCGTCCGCTGGCGCCCGTCATCCAGGCCGAAGCGCAGCCGCAGCACCTTCTGCTCGCGATCCGTCAGGGTGTGGAGCACGTCCTCCAGCTGCTCGCGCAGCAGGAGCTGGGAGGCCGCCTCCGCCGGCGCCAGGGCGTCCTCGTCCTCGATGAAGTCGCCCAGGTGGCTGTCCTCCTCCTCGCCGATGGGCGTCTCCAGGGACACCGGCTCCTGGGCGATCTTCATGATCTCCCGGACCTTCTCGGGCTCGATGCCCATCTCCTTGGCGATCTCCTCCGGCGTCGGCTCCCGCCCGAGCTCCTGCACCAGCTGGCGCTGGACGCGGATGAGCTTGTTGATGGTCTCCACCATGTGCACGGGGATGCGGATGGTCCTGGCCTGATCCGCGATGGCGCGCGTGATGGCCTGGCGGATCCACCACGTGGCATAAGTGCTGAACTTGAAGCCCTTGCGGTAGTCGAACTTCTCCGCCGCCTTGATCAGGCCCAGGTTGCCCTCCTGGATCAGGTCCAGGAACAGCATGCCGCGCCCCACGTAACGCTTGGCGATGCTGACCACCAGGCGCAGGTTGGCCTGGATCAGCTTGCGCTTGGCCTCCTCGTCGCCCTGCTCGATCCGCTTGGCCAGCTCGATCTCCTGCTCCGGCGTCAAGAGGGGGATGCGCCCGATCTCCTTGAGGTACATGCGCACCGGGTCGTCCAGGGCGACGCCGTCGGGCATGGACAGGTCATCGTCATCATCGTCGACCGGCTCGCCGAGCTGGTCGACGTCGGTGCCGTCGCCGGCCTCCCGGTCGCGGCCCTCGGCGGCTCCCTCCACCGCGTCGCCGTCCAGATCCCCGGACCGGTCGAGGTCGCCCACACCGTCCAGGGAGACCTCGTCGACGACGCCTTCGACGTCTTTCGCCGCACGGCTCGAGCTCCGCGCCCGGTGATGACGGTTGGCCCGGTTGTTGCGAGCGCCGCCCCGCGACCGCCGGGACGCCGTCTCCACCTCGATGCCCATGTCCTCCAGGAGCTGGTAGACCTCGTCCACCTGGTCCGGATCGAGCTCCACGGCCTGCAGGGCGTCGCTGACCTCGTCCTCGGACAGCACGCCGCCCTGCTCGCGCCCCCGGTCGACCAGCCGCTTGACCTCATCGATCTCCAGCAGCGGGTTCTTGACCTCGCTGGCGTCCATCGGACTTCCCCCCTTTCCGCCGTGGCCCCATCCGACACCGTGGGGCGTTGGCCGCATGACTCGGGTCAGAAAAGGATTCGCCGGTCCCCGTCCCTTCCGGTACTGGACCGGCGAGGGCGATGGCGGCGGGTTCATCCCCCCGCCCGACCCTTCAGCTGCGCCGAGAGCAGCTGAAACCGTGCCACCAGCTCGACAGGTACGGCCTGGCCGCTCGCCTCCAGCTGGGCGATGCGGCGCTGGATTCTCCATAGGCTATGTCGCTTCAAGGTTTTGATATAATCTTCTAAAATCCTCTCCATCCCACCGGGCTCGTCCGGCCCGGGTGCGGGCCGTTGCATCAGGCTGGCCAGCACGGCGATGGCCTGCTCGACCACCCGCCTGTCGGGTGGAGGAACCAGCGCATCGCCGGGCGTGACCGCAGCGACCCGATCTTTCCTTGATTCATCACCGGCATCGGGTTTTCCTTCTTCCCTCGCCGTCGGGGCCACGCCGGCCGCATCCGCCGGCCGCTCCCGGGCCGCCGCGGCCAAGGCGTGCAGCCTCGACAAGAGGCGACCCGGATCGGACGCCTGCGCTTGCCCCGCCAGCTCGAAGAGCAACCGGTGGGCCGGTGTCACCCAATCCCCCGGTTCGAGACGCGAGGCGACGAACTCCCGCCACTCGGGGTGGAAGAGGCTGACGGACAGCAAGCCCCGCTCGGCCCGGACCACGCCGGCAGGGATCCCCTCCGCCGGGACCCGACGGTTAGTATGCCGGCCCGCCTGGACGTTATTCCCACCGGTGCGTCCGCCCGCCCAGGGGGACGCACGGCGCCGGATGCGGACCGACCGTCGCACCTCCTGCCACAGGACCCCCTCCTCGAGGCCCAGGGCGACGGCGTAGCGCCGCACGTACTCGGCGCGTTCCACGGGGTGCCGCACCCGCGCCAGCCAGGGCGCCAGGGCGGAGGCCGCCTCGGCGCGTCCCCGCGGCGTGGCGGTGTCGAACTCCGCCATGATCTGCCGGAACCGGTACTCCACCACCGGCACGGCGGCGTCCAGCAGCCGCCGGAGCGCATCCGGTCCCTCGCGCCGCACCACCTCGTCCGGATCGCGACCGGGCGGCAGTTGAGCGACGCGGACGTCCACCCCGGCGTCGGCGAAGAGCTCGAGGCCGCGCAGGGTGGCCCGCTGGCCCGCGGCGTCGGCGTCGTAGGCGATGATCACCTGCTCGACGTACCGCGCCAGCAGCTCCACCTGTTCCGCGCTCAGCGAGGTACCCAGGGAGGCCACCGCCGCGTAGCCCACGCCGGCCCGGTCGACGGCGATGGCGTCCAGGTAGCCCTCGACCACCACCGCCGTCCCCGTCTCCCGCAGCCGCGGCCGCGCCCAGTCGAGCCCGTACCACAGGCGGCGCTTGTTGAAGACCGGCGTCTCCGGCGAGTTCAGGTACTTGGGCTCCTGCCCATCCAGGGAACGCCCGCCGAACCCGACCACCCGGCCCCGCGGATCGCTGATGGGGAACATCAGCCGATGGCGAAAGCGGTCGTAGTACCCGCCGCCCGGCCGCGCCTGGGCGAGACCCGCCTCGACCAGCAGGGCGGGCGGCACCCCGCGCTCCTGCAGGGCCCGCACCAGCCCGTCCCAGCCGGCGGGCGCGTACCCCAGGCCGTAACGGTCCCACAGGGCCGGCGGCAGGCCGCGTTCCTCCAGATGGCGCCGGGCGGCCTCGCCGCCGGGCGACCGCAGCGCCTGACGGAAGAACGCATCCGCCAGGCGCAGCACCCGCAGCAGCTGCTCCTGGCGGTCCCGCAGCCTACGCTGGGCGGGCGACAGCGGCCGCTCGGGCAGGGGCACGCCGGCGCGGCGCGCCAGTTCGGCCACCGCTTCGGGGAAGGTCCAGCCCTCCTTCTTCATCACGAAGGTGAAGACGTCGCCGCCCACCTGGCAACCGAAGCAGTAGAACATCTGCTTGGCGGGCGACACGGTGAAGGAGGGCGTGCGCTCCTGGTGGAACGGGCAGAGGGCCACGTACTCGCGGCCCGCCCGGCGCAAGGGCACGTACTCGCCGATCACCTCGACGATGTCGAGGCGCTGGCGGATCTCGTCGACGATCCGCTCGTCCAGGCGGTACAAGCCGCGACCCTCCCCGTCCCGTTCCCCTTCGCGCCGGATCGCCGGCTTCCTGCCCACGATCTATTTTAATAACAAATCTTAATAAGGGCGGCAGGGCCTGTAAGACGTGGCGGAAGCCGCGACCCCGCCGGACCGCGGCAGGCGCCGTCAGTCCACGGCCTCGACCAGGGCGGCGATCCCCTGGCCCACGCCGATGCACATGGTGGCCAGGCCACGCCGCGCCCCGCGCCGCCGCATCTCGTGCACCAGGGTGGTGAGGATGCGGGCACCGCTGCACCCCAAGGGGTGGCCGAGGGCGATGGCCCCGCCGTTGACGTTGACCCGCTCCTCGGGCAGGCCCAGCTCGCGGATGCACGCCAGGCACTGGGAGGCGAAGGCCTCGTTGAGCTCGATCAGATCCAGGTCGGCGATGTGCCAGCCGGCCCGACCCAGCACCTTGCGGGTGGCGGGCACCGGTCCGATCCCCATGTACCGCGGGTCGACGCCGACCACGGCGCCGGCCACCACCCGCGCCAGGGGCCGGAGGCCGAGGGCCCGGGCCCGCCCCTCGGCCATGATCACCAGCGCCGCGGCGCCGTCGTTGATCCCCGACGAGTTGCCCGCGGTGACCGTCCCGCCAGGGCGGAAGGCCGGGGGCAGGCTGGCCAGCTTCTCCAGGGTGGTGTCGGGGCGCGGGTGCTCGTCCACCGCCACCACCGTGCGTCGGCCGCGGCGGTCGGTCACCTCCACGGGGACCACCTCGTCCCGCCACTTGCCCGCCTCCTGGGCGGCGGCCCACTTGCGCTGGCTCTCCAGGGCGAAGCGATCCTGGTCCTCGCGGGCGATACCGTAGCGCTCGGCCACGTTCTCCGCCGTCTCGCCCATGGACTCCGGGGGGAACATGGCGGCCAGCCGCGGGTTGACGAAGCGCCAGCCCAGGGTGGTGTCGTACACCTGGACGTTGCCGCGGGGGTAGCCGTGCTCGGGCTTGGGCATGACCCAGGGCGCCCGGCTCATGCTCTCCACGCCGCCGGCGACGAAGACCTCGCCCTCGCCGCTCCGGATCGCCCGCGCCGCCTGCAGCACCGCCTCGAGTCCGGATCCGCACAGGCGGTTGACCGTCACCCCGGCCACGTGCTGGGGCAGCCCGGCCAGCAAGGCGGCCATGCGCGCCACGTTGCGATTGTCCTCGCCGGCCTGGTTGGCGCAACCGAGGATCACGTCCTCCACGGCATCCGGGTCGATGCCCGCCCGCTCCACCGCGGCGCGGATCACCAGCGCCGCCAGGTCATCGGGACGAACCGGCGCCAGGGCGCCGCCGTGCCGACCGATGGGCGTGCGCACCGCCGCGACGATCACCGGCTCTGCCACCGCCGTCCCCTCCCTCGCCCAAGGCTGCTCGCTGGACCGGACCGCGCCGTCCGCCAGGCCACCCCGGCCCCGGCGACCGTCAGCCCGTACAACCGGGCAAGCCCGATCGTCCATCCCGGCAAGCCCGCGCGCCCGTGGCCCGACGGCGCCGGGACCCCCTGGTGGAGCGCGGGGTGCGGAAACCCCTCCCGTCCGCGGCGCTCCCGGGCGCCGAGAGGGATGCCTCGGCACCACCGGCTCCCGGGCGGGCCAGGGTTGCGCCGCCGTGGGGCCGAGGTCGCACCGCAACCCGGCGCCTGCGCCGGCCCGCTGCGGGCGGCGTGCGGGTCACGCATCCCCCGCCCGGCGGCGAACGGCGGGCGCCGGCCGGTAGCGCTCCTCGCGATAGTGGCGCCACAACCCCTCCAGCACCGCCAGCACCCGCCGCCAGCCCCACAGGGCCCCCCACTCCAGGGGACCCCGCGGATACCCCGTTCCCAGGCGCATCGCCCGGTCGACGGCCGGGCCGGCGGCGATGCCCTCGGCCTCGGCCACGGCCGCCTCCTGCGCCAGCATGGCGACCACCCGCGCCGCGACGCCGGCGGGCGCGTCGCCGACCGCGAAGACCTGGAGGCCGGCCGCCCCCAGCCAGCGCCGGGCCGCCTGCCGCGTCGCCTCGGCGGTCGCCGGGCCCCCGGCCAGTTCCACCGCCGATCCCAGCGGCGGCACCGCAGCCCATCCCACCAGCCGCTGCGGGTTCGCCACGGCCCGGGCCTGCTCCGCTGCGGAGCCGGGCAGGATGCTCACGAGGATCGGCACCTCGGCGGGCAGCGCACGCGCCAGCCGGCCCAACCGGGAGAGGGCCGCGGACCAGTGGCCGGGATCCAGGGGATCGAGCTCCTCCCAGGTGACCGCGACGGCGGCGGGCGTCCGCACGTCGGCTGCGGCGCGCGTCGCGGCGGGTCCGGGGGCGCATCCTCGGGCGGGTGCGGGGGCCGGCGCCGCAGCCGCGGCACCGTCCGCGCCCTCTGCCATGGCGGCGGCCACGGCGGTGCTGGCCAGCTGAATGACGCCGATCCCCGCCTCCGTCCAGCGGCGCGCCAGCTCCGAGGCCAGCGGGCCGTCACCGACCACCCAGAGGGGCCGGGGGTCGCGCTCCCGCCCAGGGGCCTCGGCGGTCGCCGGAGCCGCCGCAGCCGGCCCGCCATCGCCCGCGCCGCCCGTCCCGGCCGGGGCCGCGGCGCGGTTGGGGGCGGTCGGGACCGGCTCCGCCGGGGCGGTGCCCCCGCCTGCCGGTTCGTCCGCCAGGGCTACCGCCTGCCGCCAGCCCCGCCAGGCCACGCCGCGAGGCCGCCCCGCCTCGTCGTAGTGGTAGAAGCCGCGGCCGGTCTTGCGCCCCAGCCAGCCCGCCGCCACCAGCTGCTGCTGGATCGGATGGGGGCGGTAGCGGGGCTCGCCGCCGAATCCCTCGAACACCGAGCGGGTCACGGCCAGGTTGACGTCGATGCCGACGAGGTCCATCAGCTGGAACGGCCCCATGGGGAACCCGGCCGCCCGCACCAGGGCGTCGATGGTCGCCACGTCGGCCAGCCCCTCGCCCAGGAGGCGCAGGGCCTCGCCATAGAAGGGGCGGGCCACCCGATTGACCACGAACCCCGGCGTGTCGGCGCAGAGCACGGGCTCCTTGCCCAGCCGCCGTGCCACCTCGATGCCGCGGGCGACGGCCGCGGGGGCGCTGAGGGCGCCGGCCACCACCTCCACCAGCCGCATGGCGGGCACCGGGTTGAAGAAGTGCAGGCCGATGACCCGCGCCGGCTCCGGCACCGGCTGGGCGAGGGCGGTGATGGACAGGGACGAGGTGTTGCTGGCGATGAGGGCATCGCTCGCCACCCGGCGGCCCACGGCGGCCAGCAGCTCCCGCTTGAGCCCGAGGTCCTCCGGCACCGCCTCGATCACCACGGCGGCCGGGGCCAGGGCGTCCAGGTCCGTGACGGGACGCAGCCGCCCGAGGCGCGCGGCCGCCGTGCCGGGAGGAACCCGGCCCTCCCGCTCGTGCCGCTCCCAGGCGGCGGCCAGGCGCTCGCGCGTCCGCTCCAGGGCGGCCGGAGCGACGTCGTAGAGGACCACTTCGTAGCCGGCTTCGACCGCCACCCGGGCGATGCCGCTGCCCATGGTGCCGGCGCCGAGGACGGCGAGGACCGCGGCGGGGCCGGTCCGTCCCGCCGGAGGTGCTGCCGCCCTGCCGGGCGCGCGGTCGGAGCCGGAGCCACCGGGACCGTCGCCCCCGGCGGGCCGCGGGCCCGGGGGCGGCTCCCCATCGCCGCCGTCGTTGGGCGTGCGGCGGCGCGCCGCCGGTTCGTCGGCGAAGGAACGCAGCATCGCGAGCCAGTCCTCCTCGATCCCCTGCCCCGATCCCGACCGGCTTCCCGCCCTGCCGCGACCGGACCGCTCTGCCCGCCCCACGCCCTGGGGGCCTTGCGCGAGCGAGCCGGGGCGTCCGGTGCCCGCCGCCCGGCCAGGGGGGCGGTGCCGTGCGCCTGGCGGGTGGCGCCGTGCCATGCTATCGCCCCTGGAAGCGGGGCTCCCGCTTCTCCAAGAAGGCCCGGACGCCCTCGCGGTGATCCTCGGTGTGGCCGGCGATCTCCTGCAGGTAGGCCTCGTACTCCAGCACCTGGGCGAGGGCGGCCCCGGCGGCGAAGTTGAAGGCCCGCTTGGCCAGGCCCATGGCCCGGGTGGCGCCCGCCGCCAGCCGCTGGGCCCACTCGCGGGTGGCGGCCGCCAGCTCCTCGTGGGGCACCACCCGGTTGACCAGGCCGAGGCGCAGGGCCTCGTCGGCGGGGACCAGGTCGCCGAAGAAGGCCATCTCCAGGGCTTTGCCAAGGCCGACGAGCTGCAGGAGGAAGAGGCTCGTCCCCGAGTCGGGGGCCAGGCCCACCTTGACGAACACCTGCCCGAAGCGGGCCTGCTCGGAGGCGATGCGCAGGTCGCAGGCCAGGGCCAGGCCGAGGCCGGCCCCCGCCGCCACCCCGTTGACGGCCGCGATGACGGGCTTCTCCATGGTCCGCAGGCGCAAGATCAGGGGGTTGTACCGTTCCCGCAGCGATGCGATGAACGACCGCTCGCCGCCCTCCTGACGGCTCTTGAGGTCTTCCCCGGCGGAGAAGGCTCGCCCGGCGCCGGTGATCACCACGCAGCGGACCTCGGGATCCCGCTCCGCCTGGCGCAGGGCATCCAAAAGCTCCGACGTCATCGTCCGGTTGAAGGCGTTGAGCACCTCGGGCCGGTTCAGGGTGAGGGTGAGGACGCCCCCCTCCCGCGCGGCCAGAATGGTGGTGTAGCGCCCGTCGCCGCTGGCCATGTCGGCCATCCCCTCCCGATGGGTCCCGCACCGGCCGCTGCGCTGCAAGCGCGGCCGCGCTGTAAGGCATTGGCCGGCGGGGGCCCCGATTCCTTGCACCCTGGTCCCGGCCGTCCCGGTCCCTCCGGGCTTCCGCGGCATCGGGGGGCCTCCGCGACGCCCCGGGCACGCCCGCAGTCCCGCGGCCACTGGCGATCCCGGGCCGCCCGGCCAGCCCGTCCGCCCCGGGGTGGCCGGGCGGCCCGGGCAGCCCGCTTCGGCGGTGCATCCGCGGCACGGGGCCCGATGGCACCAGCTGGTGGAAGGGGCGGGAGCCCGGCTTCCAGCCCCTCCCGGGATGGGTCAAACTGGGGATGCCGCGCATCGGCCGACGTTTCGCTTCCGCCGGGCGCAGGGCGTCGCAGGCTGCGGCGGGGGCGCCCCGTTCTGCCGGCCTGGGCTGCCGGGGGTGGCGCGCCATGGACGGCCGTGAGGGGTGGGGTCGGGATCGACGTCGTTGGTGGGACGAACCCGTGCTGGAAGGCCCCTGGCCCAACCGCCGGGTCGCCGGCCTCGTCGGCGTGGCCGGGGCCGCTACCCGGAGGGGCTCCGCGGTCCCGCGTGGCCGCCTTCCCCGAGCCTCGCTCAGAGGGCCTTCATCTGCTCGAAGGGATTCCGGCAATCCAGGCAGTACCACAGGCTGCGACACGGCGTCGGGCCGAAGGCGTTCTCCATGCGGGTGCGGCGGGAGCCGCAGAGGGGACAGGGCACGCCGTCGACCCCGGTCCGCGGCGCACCGCCGGGCGCAGAGCGCCCCTCCCCCAGCGCGGCAAGGCTGCCGCCGGGCACGGGCGGCGGGACCGGGGCTGCGATGCGCTGCGCCGCCCGGCACGCGCCGCCGGCGGCCGCGGGTGCGGCCGCCGGCGGCGCGATGCCGAAGGCGGCCAGCTTGCGCCGGCCTGCAGGAGTGATTCGATCCGTCGACCAGGGCGGGCTGTACGCGACGCGCACCTCCACCCGGTGCACGCCCGGGACCGCCGCCAGCCGCCGCGCCACGCCCTGGCGGATCAGCTCGAGCGCCGGACAGCCGACGAAGGTCGGAAGCAGCGTGACCCGCACCGTGCCATTCCCATCGGCCTCGAGCCGCTCCACCATGCCCAGGTCGACCACGCTGACCACGGGGATCTCGGGGTCCGGCACCTCGGCCAGCGCCGCCCAGAGCGCCTCCACGAGTCCTCCGCCCTTCGCCGGCGAAGGCGCCCCCGTCGCCATCCCGTCCACCCCCTCCCGACGCCGCGTCCGCCGCCTACCATGCCGCGCCCGGCTCCGACCGGTAGACGGAAGTCATCTCCTCCAGCAGCTGCGCCAGGGCCGGCGAATGCTGGCCTCGGCGGCCGCCGAACCCGGGCCGACCCGCCCCCGGTCCGCCCCCCTCCGCCGCGCCGGCTGGCGGACCGGCCACCTTCCCGTCGGTAGCCTGCGGGACGGGCGCCCCCTCCGATGTTGCGGCCCCAGGACCCGCGAGGCCGCCCGCGGACCCCGGTCCGGCACCCACCGGTTCGGTCCCCGGGCCGCGGCGCCCATCGGACCCGTCGGAGCCGTCCTCCGCGAGGCCGGCCTGCTTCAGCACCTGGTGGACCCCCGCCCGCCATCGCGCCTCCAGCTCGGCCAGGGTGATGCCCCGCCAGTAGGCCGCCCGGTCCTCGTCTTCCAGCGGCTCGAAGAAGCCGGCCGCCAGGGGCAGGGCCCGGGCCAGCGCCCTGCGGAGCCGGTCCCGCGCCTCCCCGCCCGCCCGCCCCAGCGCCACCACCCACTGCCGGAAGTGGGCGCAATGGTACGCCTCCTCGCGGGCGATGCGGGTCGCGGCCGCCGCCAACGGCGGATAGGGGGAGTCCGCCAGGGCGGGCCAGAGCACGGCTTCGTACTCGCTGTACAGGAAGTGGCGGGCGATCTCCGCCGCCCAGTCGCCGTTGGGAGCCTCCAGCAGGACCGCGTTGCGGAAGGCCTCGGGCCCGCGGCCGAAGGCCAGGGCGTCGGGGTCGCCGCCGCCGTGGCCGAGATCGGCCAGCAGCCGGTACAGCAGGGCGGCGTGGCCCACCTCGTCCTGGGCGATGGACGAGAAGGCCACGTCCTCTTCGAGGAAGGGCGCGACCCCCGTCCACTCCGACGCCCGATGGCCCGCGATGAGCTCGTCGTCGGCCAGGGCCAGGAGCAGGGCAGAGAGGGCGGCATCGGTCGCGGGTGGTTGCGGCACCGGCCCACCCCCGGCGGCGACGGTCGCCCTGGACGGCTCGGCCCCGGCCGGCGGCGATGGCGGAGACGCCTTGGCGTCGCCCGGCTCCCTCATCGGCCACCCTTCCCTTCCGTGCCTCCCGTGCCTTCCATGCCCGCTCGCCGATCCTGCCGCCGCGGCCCCCGGCGCACCCGCACGTGGCCCCGGCGGTTGAGGCTGGCGCCGAGCCCGCCGGCAGCGGACGCCGCGCCGGGTTCGTCCGCCGCGGCGGCCGCCGTGGGGCCCGGGATGGTCTCCGGGCCGGAGGAACCGGCCCGCCCGCCCGGCGCCGCCGCGGCAGCCGGCCGCGGCGTCGGACCCCCGCCGCCGGCCCCGCGGCCGAAGCGCCGCCACAGCTCCCGCGTGCGGGCGAACCCCTCGCCGAGGCGGTAGGTCTTGTCGGTGGCAGGCTGCCACCAGTCGTCGTCGCCCTCGCCCACGGCCTCGATGCACGCCCGCGGGACGACCCACAGGCTCACGTACTCCTGCCGCCGGCAGAAGAGCTGCAGGGCCAGGAGCCGGGCGCTGCGGCGATCCCCCGCCAGCAGGCTGCCGCAGTGCAGGTAGGGCTCGCCGCGCCGCGGCTGGCCGAAGACCTCGTAGACCCGCATCGTGCCCTCCATGGCCGGTTCCTCCCCGTCACCCCGTCCCGGACCCGTCGCCCACGGGCCCGCCGCGCACCCCGGACCGCCCCCGGCCCGCGACCCCCACCGGGCTGGGAGGCGCCGTCCATGGTACCCCGTGGCAACGCGCCCCCGTCGGACCCCGCCCGCGGCCCCCCCGCGGCGCCTCCCCGGCGCCCGGGGTGCCGGGGGTGGCCGGTCCCCGCGGCTCCCCGGCCGCGGGTCGCCGACCGCCGCCATTCCCCGGCTGCGGCCCGACCGCGCCGCCGGCCGCCCGCGTCGGACGGCGCGCCACCGGCGGCTCCCGGCGGTGGGTGCGCCGGCGGGTCCGCGGGAGCGGTCATGCCGCCGCGGCCGCCCGGGCCAGGGCCTCCCGCACCCAGCGGCCCTCCTCGTGGGACAGCCGGCGGATCGCCAGGCGGGCCGCGGTCCTCGGCCCCTTGCCCTTGACCACGCGCCAGAACTCGTCCCAGTCGGGGTCGCCGTAGACCCAGCGGCCCCGCTCCTCGTCGTAGCGCAGCTCGGGATCGGGGATCTCGAGGCCCAGGGCGCGGATCTGGGGCACGTACTTGCTGAGGAACTCCTGGCGCAGCTCCTCGTTGGTGCGCACCTTGATGCGCCACCGCATGGCCTGCTCCAGGTTGGGCGACATCTCGTCGGGCGGGCCGAAGAAGTGCAGCAGCGGGCGCCACCAGCGGTTCAGGGCGTCCTGGACCATCCGCTGCTGGGCCCGGGTGCCGCTCATCAGCGTCAGGATGATGTCCTCGCCATGCTTGAGGTGGATGGCCTCTTCCGCGCAGATGCGGCGCAGGATGCGGGCGTAGGGGGCGTAGCTGGTCTGCAGCAGGGCCGCCTGGGTGATCAGCGCCGCCCCGTCGACCAGCCAGGCGATGATCCCCGCGTCGGCCCACGTGGGCGCCGGATAGCTGAAGACGTTGTGGAACTTGGCCTTGCCCGCCACCAGGGCGTCCATCATGTCCTCGCGGGTGACGCCCAGGGGCGCGGCCAGGTCTTCCGCCACGCGGTAGATCAGCTGGGCGTGGCCCACCTCGTCCTGGACCTTGGCCATCAGCGCCAGCTTGCGACGCAGGGTGGGCGCCCGCGGGATCCACTCCCGCTCGGGCAGGGCGCCCATGATCTCGCTGTTGGCGTGGGTCTGGATGAGCCGCAGGCACTGGCGCCGGTATGCGTCGGGCATCCAGTCGTCGGCCTCGACCTTCTCCCCCCGCTCGATGCGGGCGGTGAACTCGGCCAGGCGCTCCTCCTCGCGCCAGTCGCGGGGGCCATCGGCTCGCGCCGACGCCATCCCCGCGCCGCGCAGCCCGCCATCGGCCATGATCTCCCCTCCCTGGGCGGCCGGCACCGCACCCGCTGGCGGCCGACGCTCGATTCGCTCCCCCGGGTGACGCGTCCCCAAGAACGCAAACCCGCCAAAACCGACCTGAAGAGCGTCGAAACCCTGGTCCAACCCTGCATGCCGTCGATGCCGTCGCGGCGCCGATCGAACCCTGGACCCCTGGCCGGGGTCGGAAGCGGACGGGGTCCGGACGCCCTCCGCGCCGCTTCGGCGGACGAACCGGCCGGCTACCGGCTGCCGGCACCGTCGTCGGCCCCCGCGGCGCCGGGGGGCGCGGATCCCGGACTCGCCGCAGCCCCGGCCCTCGCCGCCAGCTCCGCCGTCGCCGGGGCCCCGCGCCCCTCAAGCCCCTGCAGGATCAGGTCGGCGAAGGCCTCCGCGACCTCGGCGGGGCTCAGCGGACCCTCGGGCGAGTACCACTGGTACGCCCAGTTGACGGCGGAAAGGGCCAGCAGCGCCGCGAACCGGGGATCGACGGCGCGGAACTCGCCCCGCCGCACGCCGTCGGCGATGAGCTCGCGCCAGCGGGCTTCGTAGCGGTCCCGCTTGACCTGGATCCGCCGGCGCAGGTCGTCCCGCAGGAACCGCCACTCGTGGAAGAAGACGCTGGCGGTGTCCCGGTGGTCCGCGATGACGGACATGTGGGCCGCCAGCGCCCGCCGCAGCCGCTCCCGCGCCGTCCGCCCCTCCCGCCACGCCCGCTCGATGCCCTCCAGGAACCGGTCCGCCGCCCGGTCGACGATCTCGAACAGCAGCTCCTCCTTGCTGTCGATGTGGGCGTAGAGGCTCCCCCGCTGGAGCTGCAGCCGGTCGGCGATGTCCTGCATGGAGGTGGCGTGGTAGCCCTTCTGGCGGAAGAGCTCGCCGGCCACGGTCAGGATCTCTTCGCGGCGGGCGGTGGAGCGGGGCATGGTTCCTCCTGGTAAACCAACAAACGGTCGTTTGGTTTCAGCATAGCAGGGGCCCCGCGGCGCCGTCAACGCGCCTCGAGACGTCGACCTGGGGGTCGGGAACGCGCCTCGAGGCGTCGACCTGGGGGCGTCGAGTCCGGAGGACGGGCAGGGGCCGGGCCCCAGCTGGGCGACGCCGCCTCATGGGGTCCGCTCGATCCGCACCCCCCGCGACTCCAGCTCCCGGAAGAAGGCCTCCGGCTCCGGTCCGCCGGGCGCCTCGGGAGCCAGGACGCCCGGGCCCTGGATCTTCCCCTGGGCCATCCACAGCGCGCCGACGGCCAGGGGCACCGCCGTCAGGCGGGCCATGGGCGCCGCCGCCCGGTAGACCCGCTCCACCGGCCGCCCCTCCCGCCGCCCCCGCACCCGGACCACGAGGCCCGAGGCCGGCTGGGACGGCGCCCCGACCCGCTCCAGCAGCGGAAGCAGCGGTCTGAGCACCGCGCCCACCAGCCTCCGCCGGCGATGGGTGGCCATGAGTCCCCAGCGGCCGAACGCCACCGCCAGGCGGTTCAGGACCGGCTCCGTCAGCCCGCCCTTGAGCCGCACCTCCTGGAGATCGGGGAGGAACCGCGGCAGGGTCACGGGCTCGGGGTGGCCGACGTGGAACACCGTGACCAGGCCCAACGGCGGGGGGAAGCGCACCGGCTCCGCGCCGCTGCCGGCGGGGACCTCCTCCCACCGGCCCGCGGCGAAGCTGGTCACCTTGCCGCTGAAGATGTGCATGGTGTGCAGGACCACCGCCCACCCGCGGGCGTCGGCGGAGCTGCCCGCCCAGGCGATGTGGGCGGCCTCCACCCGTTCCATGCGGTCGGCGGCGTGCCGGACGCACAGGTTCGTCAGGCCCGGCGTCCAGCCGAGGCCGGTGAGGACGGTGACCCCCGCGGCCCGGGCCCGTTCGTCCAGGTCGAGGACGCGGCGGGCGGCGTCGTGGTCGTCGCACAGGCTGACGTAGGGCCGGCGCGCCTCGATGGCCGCCCGCACCAGCGGCTCTTCCAGCAGGTAGAAGGGGCCCGCCGCGCCGACGGCCACGTCGTGCTGCGCCATCTGCGCCGCCGCGGCACCGGGCCGCAGCACGTCCACCGCCACCGCCTCGACCCGGCAGCCGGGGACGGCGACGGCGCCCGCCCTGTTGGCCGCCCCCCGCGCGGCCTCGAGGTCCCGATCGGCGACGGTGACCCGGGTCACCCCGGGCGTGCGCGCCAGTTCCTCCACCGCGCGGCGACCCATGTCGCCGCCCCCGCCGAAGACCACGAAGCGCATCCCCCATCCCCCCATGCCGCGCCGCGGCGGCGCTACGCCAAGCCCCGCCGCAACACCCGGGCGGCCACCGCCAGGGCCAGCAGGTCGAAGGCCAGCAGGGCGGCCAGCATCGACGTCACCCCCGCCGGATCCCACCCCCGCAGCACCAGGACCCGCGTCGCCTCGATGGCGTAGGTCATGGGGTTGACCCGGGCGAGGACCTGCATCCAGCCCGGCATCAACTCCAGCGGCGCCAGGGCGGAGCTCAAGAACAGCAGGGGCAGGCTCAAGAAGCCGGTGATGGTGAAGAACTCCGGGTGGCGCGGGACCGCGAAGGCCAGGGCGATGGACAGGGTGGCCACCCCGGCGCCGAACAGGGCGCCGATGGCCAGGGCCGCCACCACCCCGCCCAGGCCCGTGGCGAAGCGAACGCCCATCAGGAACGCGGTCAGGGTGATCAGCAGGTTCTGGACCGCCGTCACCGCCACGATGTAGGCGAACCGGCTGGTGACGATGGACAGCCGCCGGATCGGCGCCGCCAGCAGGCGCTGCAGGAAGCCGGTCTCCCGGTCGAAGAGCAGCTCGACGCCGCCGTTGACGGCGCCGTTGAAGACCGTCATCACCATGGCGCCGGCCGTCATGAACCGGAGGTAGTCGCCCCCGGGCACCTCCCCCGCGGCCATGCGCGCCAGCAGGTGGCCGAAGAGCAGGAGCCAGAGCACCGGCTGCGCCAAGGTGGAGAGCAGGGTCAGGGGCTCGCGCCGCAGGCGGAACCACCACCGCAGCAGGAGGATCCGGTTCTCCAGCCAGAACGCGCCCACCCTCACCCACCCCCTTCCCCGCCGCCGGCGGCCGCCCACGCCTGCCGTTCGTCATGCCATCGCCGCCTCCGGCGCGTCCCGCAGCGCCCGGCCCGTCAACTGGATGAACACGTCGTCCAGGGTGGCGCGGCGGGCCTCCAGGGACTCCACGGCGACCGCCTCGGCGCGGCATGCCGCCAGCACCGGCTCGAGGGCCGCCACCGGGTCGCGCACCGTCAGCCAGAGCTGCGGATCCGGGCCGCCCGCCCCACCGGCGCCGGCCCCTTCGACCGCGACCACCTGGGGCAACGCCTCGAGGCGCCGCACGAGCCGCGCCACCGCCTGGGGGGCCAGGCCCGGGGCAAGCCGCAGCTCCAGCCGCTCCCGGCCGTACCGGGCCTTGAGCCGCGCGGGCGTGTCCAGCGCCCGGATCCGGCCGGCGTCGATGATCGCCACCCGGTCGCAGAGGCGATCGGCCTCCTCCAGGTAGTGGGTGGTGAGCAGGATCGTCGTGCCCTGTTCGCGAAAGGCGCGGATGTACTCCCACAGCCGCCGGCGCGTGTGGATGTCCAGGCCCAGGGTGGGCTCGTCCAGGAACAGCACCGCCGGCCGGTGGACCAGGCCCATGGCCAGGTCCAGCCGCTTGCGCATGCCGCCGGAGTACTCCCGCACCACCCGGTCCGCGGCACCGGCCAGTTCGACCCGCTCCAGCAGCTCCTGCGCCCGGCGGGCCGCCGCGGCTGGCGGCAGGTGGTACATCCCGGCGACCAGCAGCAGGTTCTCCCGCCCCGTCAACAGCGGGTCGACGGCCGTCTCCTGGGGCACCCACCCGATGTGGCGGCGCGCCCGGTCGGGATCCCGCGCCACGTCGACGCCCAGGATGCGGACCCGGCCGGCCGACGGCTTGAGCAGCGACAGCAGCACCTTGATGGTCGTGGTCTTGCCCGCCCCGTTGGGGCCCAGCAGCCCGAAGATCTCCCCCCGCTCCACGCGGAAGCTGACGTCGCGCACGGCCTCCACCGCCCCGAAGCGGCGGGAGAGGTGCTCGACCTCGATGGCCGGCGGGCTCGCCGCGTTCATCCGACCATCCCCAGGGCACCCGCCTGCGCCGCCAGCTGGACCGCCGCCGCCCCTCCGCCCCAGGCGCCGAAGGCCTGGATGCCGTAGCCCGGACGGCCGAAGCCGTATAGCATCAAGAAGGTCAGCGGGCCGGTGACCGAGGTGAAGAACCAGATGGGATAGGCCCAGCGGGCCACCCGCCGATGCCGGTCGTAGCGCCCGCGCAGCCCCCACACCAGGGCCACCAGGACCAGGGGGGCCGTCAGGGTGGCCGCCAGGCTGTGGGCCCCCAGCAGCACCAGGTACGTCGCCCGGATCACCGGGTCCCCGACGAAGGGCGTGGTGCCGTAGAGCGTGGCCTTGGTCAGGTACAGCACGAGGAACGCGGCCTGCAGGCCCGTGGCCAGCAGCATGCCGCGGCGGTGGCCGGCCACGTCGCCGCGGCGGATGCGCCGGTAGGCCCGGGCGATCACCACGGCGCTCGTCGCGTTGATGGCGGCGTTGACGGCGGCGATGACGAAGACGGGGTCGATGGTCCTCACGCCTTCCCGTCCGGGCAGCGGGGCGCGGCCCGCGCCCACCGATCACCGATCCGATGCGATGGTATTGCACCCATCCCAACGCGACAAGGCCCCGGCGGGCCGGCACTCGCGGCCGCCCCGGCCCGCCGGGAGCGCCGCCCCGCCGCCCGGGACGGGGCCGCGGGGAGCGGAGGGGATCGCAGGCCGCCGCCGGCGCAAGGGGCTGCAGGCCGGCGGCGCAAGGGACTAAAGGGACTGCGGACCGCCGCCGGGCCCTCAGCCGGCGTCCGGCCAGAAGTGGCGCTTGAGCTCCGGCACCCGGCTGCGGGCGACGGGGATGGTCACCGGCTGCCCCGCGTGGATCACGGTGAGGTTGTAGGTCCCGTTGAAGAACGGGCTGATCTCCCGCACCTTGCGCAGGTTCACGATGTAGCCGCGGTGGCAGCGGAAGAAGCGGTCCGGCGGCAGCAGCTCCTCCAGCTCCCGCAGCGTGTGGCGGGTGGGGTACCGCTGGCTGGCGGTGTAGACGAAGACCTGATCGTCGTCCGCCTCGGCGTACACCACCTCTTCCACCGGGATGGGGACCGCCGCCTCGTCGCGCACGCCCATGACCCACCGGGGCCGGGGTCGGGTCCGGCCGCCTCCCGCAATGCCTGTTCCCGCGCGGTCGCCGCCCGCGGGGCCGGCCGCCGATGTCGCCGCGGGCGGGGCAGCCACCCCTCCAGAGGCTGCTGGGGCCGCGTTCCCGGACCCTGCCGCGGCCGCGTTCGTCCCGGGTGCGGCGCCACCGCCCCCCGCCATAGCCAGGCGCTCTCGCACCCGGCTCAGGGCTTCCCGCAGGCGCTCGTCGCTGTAGGGCTTGAGCAGGTAGTCCAGGGCCCGCGCCTCGAAGGCTTTGACCGCGTACTCGTCGTATGCGGTGGTGAAGACCACGTAGGGGGCGCTGGGCCGCTGCTTGAGTCGCTCGGCCAACTCCAGGCCCGACAGCCCCGGCATGGCGATGTCGAGGAACACCACGTCGTACTCCAGGGCCTCGATCAGCCGCAGGGCCTCCCGGGCGGTGGCCGCCTCGCCGGTGATCTCCACCCCCGGCTCGCGACTCAGGCGGTAGCGCAACTCGGCGCGCGCCGGGTACTCGTCGTCGACGATGAGCACCCGGATCGGTCGACCCAGGGCAGGGTCGCCCTCTCCATCCCAGGAGGGCTCCCCGCCACCACCGCCCCCGGCCCGGGTCTCGGGACCCGCGTCGACCGCCCCCGGGGAACCGGACGTCGGCTCCGCCCCGGCCCCGCGTCGGCTTGGCGAACCGCCCGGGCCCGCCGGGGTGCCGGGGTCGCCCCCGTGGCCCTCTCGTTCCCTTTCCCTGAGGGATCCCGTCATGACACCGGCTCCTCCTTCACGCCCCCTCGTCGCGCCCCGGTCGACCGTCAACCCGCCCCGACGCCCCGCGCCGCTGGGGAGGCGCCGTCGCTCCCCCATCCCGCCGGGGAGGCGCCGCCCGCCGGCGGATCGCCCCGGCCCCGCCCGTGCCCGGCGGCCGTCCCATCCCCCGCCTCCCCGGCGACCGGGCGAGCGGGAGCCCCGCCGGTTCCCTCGGCCGCCGGGGTGGGCGTGCCGGTGGCCCCGGCCGCCTGGCGCTGCACCGGCACCACCAGCCGCACCAGCGTCCCCCGCCCCGGCCGGCTCCGCACCCGCAGCCCGTACGCCTCCCCGTACAGCCCCACCAGGCGCTGGTTGACGTTGGAGAGCCCCAGCCCCATGCCCTTGCCGACCCCCGGCCGGAAGATCTCCTGGCGGACCTCGGGCGGGATCCCCACCCCCGAGTCCGCCACCACCACGTGCAGGTGCCCGCCCCGGACCCGGGCGGCGACGGTCAGGCGGCCGCCGCCCTCCCGCGGGGCCAGCCCGTGCACCACGGCGTTCTCCACCAGGGGCTGGATGGTCAGCACGGGCACCAGACAGCCGAAGGCCCGCGGGTCGATGCGCACGCGGAAGCGCAGGTTCTCCCCGAAGCGGGCCTGCTCGATCTCCAGGTACATCTGCACGTACTCCAGCTCGTCCTCCAGCCGGATGAACTCGTCCCGCACCGTCAGCGCCCGCCGGAGGAACTCGGCCAGCTTGACCAGCAGGCCGCGGGCCCGGTCGGGGTCGGTGCGGCTGAACATCAGCACCGTGTTCAGGGTGTTGAAGAGGAAGTGGGGCCGGATCTGGGCCTGCAGCGCCTCCAGCCGCGCCCTCGCCGCCAGCTCCCGCAGCCGCTCGGCCTCGGCCAGCTCCATCTGCAGGCTGAGCAGCTGGGCGATCCCCGCCCCCAGCCGGTGGATCAGCCCGGGGATGTCGTTGCGATCCGTGCGGTAGAGCTTCAGCGTCCCCACCACCTGGTCCCGCACCTTCAGCGGCGCGATGACCGCCGCCTGCAGCGGGCACGGACAGCTGGCGATGGGGCACTCGAAGTCGGCCTTGGAGGTCACCAGCCGCAGCTGCCCGGTGGCCAGCACGTTGCGCGTGGCCTGGGTGAGGATGGGCTGGTGGCGCACCATGAAGGGGCAACCCAGCCCCGCGTAGCCCAGGATGGTCTGCCGGTCCGTGACGGCCACGGCGTCGACCTCGGCGATGTCGCGGATGATCTCGCAGATCTTCTGGGCCGTCTCCTCGTTCAGCCCCTGCCGCACGTAGGGCAGGGTCTCCTCGCCGATGCGGAAGGTGTGGTCGAGGAAGGTCCACTCGGCCGTCACGGCGACACCCCCTCCGACGCCCGCCGATGGGCACCCCCACCCGCCTCGCCCGTCCCCGCTTCCCCTTTCTGTTCGCCCTTTTCCTGCTTTTCATGTGAAGTTCGTCACAAGGGGTGCCCCTTCTTGCTTGACCGCGGTGGCGATGCGTGGTAATTTCGACGCTAACATATTCGAGGCGCCCGCGGTACGGAGGGGGTCCGAACGGTATGCTGGTGTACGTGAACGGTCGCTTCGTCCCCAAGGAGGAGGCGACCGTGTCCGTCTTCGACCACGGCTACCTCTACGGCGACGGCGTGTTCGAGGGCATCCGCGCCTACAACGGCCGGGTCTTCAAGTTGGACGAGCACATCACGCGCCTCTACGAGTCCGCCCACGCGATCCTGCTCCAGATCCCCCTGTCCCCCGAGGAGATGGCCGCCGCCGTGGTCGAGACCTGCCGGCGCAACCAGCTGTCGGAGGCCTACATCCGCGTGGTGGTCTCCCGCGGTCCCGGCGACCTGGGCATCGACCCGCGCAAGTGCCCCCGGCCCACGGTGGTGATCATCGCGGACCGCCTGGCCCTGTACCCCGCCGAGCTCTACGAGCAGGGCATGCGGGTGATGACCGTGGCCACCCGCCGCACCTCGCCGGCCGCCCTCAACCCGCGGGTCAAGTCCCTGAACTACCTGAACAACATCCTGGCGCGGCTGGAGGCCAACCTGGCCGGCTTCGCCGAGGTGGTCTTGCTCAACGACGAGGGCTACGTGGCGGAGTGCACCGGCGACAACATCTTCATCGTCCGCCACGGGCGGCTGCTCACCCCGCCGCCGCACCTCGGCATCCTCCAGGGCATCACCCGCGACACGGTGATGGAGCTGGCCCGGCGCCGGGGCATCCCGGTGGAGGAGGCCGTCTTCACCCGCCACGACCTCTACGTGGCGGAGGAGTGCTTCATCACCGGCACGGCCGCCGAGGTGTGCCCGGTGGTGGAGGTGGACGGCCGCAAGGTGGGGGACGGCCGGCCCGGGCCCATCACCCGCCAGCTGATGGCCGACTTCCGCGAGTACGCCCGCACCCACGGCACGCCGATCTGGGACGAACCGGCCCAGCAGGCGGCGGACCTCACCCCTCGTACTCGCGCCGGAGGAACCACCACAGCCCCACGCCGAGCACCAGCATGAAGACCAGCAGCGCGGGGTACGCCCAGGGCAGCTTCAGCTCGGGCATGTGCTCGAAGTTCATGCCGTAGATGCCGGTCAGGAACGTCAGCGGCAGGAAGATGGTGGAGAGCACCGTCAGGCGCAGGATCAGCCGGTTCGTCCGCTCCGCCGCCAGGGCGAGGCGCAGGTTCATCAGGGTGGCCACCAGCTCCCGGACGTTCTCCAGGCGGCTGCTGAGGCGGCCGGCGTGGTCGCGGAGGACCCGCAGGTACGGGCGCAGCGGTCGCCCCCCCAGCCCCTCGCCCGATCCCTCGTAGCCGCTCTCCAGCAGGCGGTCGAGGACCTCGCTCAGGCCGTTGAGCCGCCGCTGGAGCTGTCCCGCCCGCCGGTGGAGCATGCTGAGGAGCGCCACCCCGTCGGGGTCGCGGCTGCGGCGCCGGCCGCGGCCGTCGGGGCCCTCGCCCGCCCGCGGGGCGCCTTCGGGCCGGGCGCGGCCCGGCCCGAAGGCGCCCTCGCGCGGGCCGGGTTCGTCCCGCAGGAAGCGCGCCTCCACGGGCTCCAGGCGGTGCTCCAGGCGCTGCACGTGATCGCCATAGGCATGGAGGACGTCCTCCAGCAGGAAGTAGAGCAACCACGGCGCCGTGCGCGGCACGGTGGCGGGCCCGGTCGCCAGCCGCTCCCGCAGCCGCTGCCACTCGTCCGCCTCGCCGTCGCAGACGGTGGTCACCTCGCCGGGGGCCAGCATCACCAGGCAGGGTCGCCCGCTGGGCAGCAGCGCCTGGAAGACCAGGGTGCCGCCGGCGGCCTCGACGCCGTAGGGTGCGGCGCCAGCCTGGAGGCGACTCCACAGGAAGGGGGCCAGCGCCCGCCGCCGACGGAGCACGGCCCAGTCGTCGTCGGTGGGGGCTCGCACGTCGAGCCACAAGACGGCGGACGCCGAGGCGGTCCCCTCCGACGGAGGGGCCGCGACAGCCGCCGGATCCGGCCCGGCTTCGGACGGCGGCTCCTCGCCCGGGTCCGGAACCGGGGCGTCCCCGGCCGCCCCCTTGCCCTGCGATCCCGGCGCGGCCTGGCCCGCGGCGCCGTCGGGCAAGGGCACCGCCACCAGACCGCGCTCGGACCATCGCCACGCCCGGATCAACCCTGCCCCCCACCTCCGTGTCCGCCGCCGCCCGCCCGGCGGGCGGCGGGGACCGCCGCGCCCGCGGCCGCGCGGCCGTGCGACGGCCTCCCAGCGGCGGGGCGCCCGTTGCTGGCCTTCGGATTCCAGGCCCCCAACCGATGCACCGGATTAGCTTTCTTGGACCACCTCGGCGATATGCAGGCTGACGATCTCGCCGGCGAAACCCATGAGGTCCTTGCCGGCGGCCCGTCCCTCCGGCGACCGCAGGGCCGCCTCGAGGCTGGCGGCGTCGTCGAAGTACATCTCCGCCATCAGGTAGTAGGGCGACGAGCCGCCGGGGGCGCCGGTGATGCGCGCCACCTCGACCCGGCGCAGACCGGGCATGCGCCGGGCCAGGGGCAGGTGAACCTCGCGGTAGTGGCGGTCGAAGGCCTCCCGGTCCTGGGGCTGCCGATAGAGGGCGACCAACTTGACCACGCCCCATCCCCCTCTCGCGGACTGGCCCGCCCATCGGGCTGCCTCTCGGTTCGCCGCGGACCGGCCGACCTCCTGTGCCGCGAACCCCCGCCGTCCCGGTCCCCCGGCCGGCCCGCCCCCGCGGTGGGGAGGACGCGCCCCGGGCGAGGCGAACTTGGGTCACGACGGGCTCGACCCGGACCTGGCGGCGGCGCGTTCCCGCCCCCGTCGCGGATGCGGCGGGAGGCCGCGGGGACGGGGCAGAAGCGGGCGGGACCGGGCAGGACGCCGGGCCGGCTCCGGCGCCGGGTCCCGCCAGCGGGAGGCAGAAGCGGTGGAGCGCGACATCGCGGAGGCATCCGTCCCGACCCGTGGATCCCCTGAACCCCAGGGTCCCCATGGGCGCGTGGCGCCGGGGCGACGCCATGCACCCATCCTCACCGTGCCGGACGAGCTGGCCGACGTCGAGCCCGTGGCCCTCACGGGCAACTTCTGGGTCTCGCTGCCCGACCTCGATCCCGCCACCGGCGCGGCCCGCTCCGTGGGGATCGTCAGCGAGACGGCCCGGGGACTGATCGAGTTCACCGGCGCCCCCGAACCGGAGTCGACGACCGACCGCGCCACCCATGGTGAGGGACCCCATGCCCGACCGCGCGGCGACCGCCCCAGCGGCCCACCCGTCGGCGAGCCCGACGGGCCGACGGGACCGTTGCTGGTCCCCGTGGTCACGTGGGAGGGTCGGCGGATCTGGCCGCCCGAGCCCGCCCCCTCGCCGGGGACCCCGACGCGCCCCCCGGCGGAGGCCGAGGGGCCGGGAGTCCGCCCACCGCGACGGGCGCCCCACTACATGGCCGGCTGGATCCCGCGCTGGTTCATCCCCTTGCCCGTCATGCCCGGGTTGCTTCTCGAGCTGACCTGGCTGGCCCCGGTGGACCAGCGGGGGTTTGCCGTCCGTGCGCGGCTGATCCTCCATCCCGCGTCGCCGCCCGGCGCGTCGCAGGCATCCCGCGGCGCGCAGCGCGGGCCCGAGGCGCCACTGGCACCGCCGGGGGCCGGCGACCGCCCCCCGGCGCCGGCTCTCATCGGCCTGCGACCTGCGGCGGCAGAACCCGTGCCGCCGGCGCTGCGACTGGGCCTGCTGGTTCGTCCGGGTGCGGTGTTCCGGACGGTCTACCATCGGCGGCCCCTGCCCGGATCGCAGGGACCCCGTCCGCACCGGTGGACCCGCACCCTGGTCTGGGAGGCACCCGGAGCGGCCCCCCTGGGCGCCCTGGCGTTGCGGTCGGGGCCGGGGGACGAACCGGCGGCCGGCGGCGCCGCGGGGACATGGGTCTTCTGGGCGCGGCCGGGCGACGGCGAGCTGGTGGTGTATGGCGGCGTCGCGCCCGAGGGCGACGGCGCCGCGGCCACGGCCGTCCACCTCGCCCGGGTGGGGTGGGACGTGCTCTTCGGCCAGACCGTGGGATGGCTGGCGGCCCGGGACCCGTTCCGGTCCCAGGCCGTCCCCGAGGCCGGCAGCGGGCCGCACGCCCCCCTCGCCCATTGGCCGGGGGCGCCCCCGGCCACACCGTCCCCGCGCCATCGACCGCCGGGAGCACCCCTTCCATCCCTTGCCCGTCCCGCGGCGGTGCCCCCGACCACGCCCTACGCCCCGGCCGTCCCCGGCGCGACCCCGGCCGCGGATGCGCCGCCCGCCGGCGACGCCACCGAGCGGGCCGCCCGCCGACGGTCCGGCCTGGCGCGGGCCGTGGCGGCAGGCCTGCTGGACGAGGGGGAGGCCGACGAGCTGGCCGAGCGCGTGCGCCGCAACCTGTGGTTCGCCGTCTTCTTCGCCCACGCCCGCACCGTGGACCGGGAGGGCTGGGTCCACCTGACCTCTCGCAGTCCCCGGTACTACGTCAGCGGCGCCCACTGGACCCGCGACAGCCTGCTCTGGGCGTTCCCCGCCGTGCTGGCGGCGGATCGCCAGCTGGCCCGCCAGCTCCTGGTGGCGGCCTTCGACCGCTACACCCTCTACCCCGGCGAGCACAGCCAGTACCTGGACGGCACGGTGCTCTACCCGGGCTGGGAGCTCGACCAGGCGGCCGCGTGGCCCTTGAGCCTGGCCCGCTACGTGCGGGCCACCGGTGACGCCTCCGTCCTGGACGAACCGGCCGTGGCCCGCGGGGTCGCCGCCGCCCTCCAGGCCGCCGAGGCGCGGCGGGATCCGGCCACGGGGCTCGTCGCCACGTTCCTCATGCCGTCCGACGACCCGGCCCCGCGGCCCTTCCTCACCTACGCCAACGCCCTGTACGCCCAGGCCCTGGCCGAACTCGCCCGGGTCCTCTCGACGTCGACGGCCCAGCGCCCTGCGGCTGCCGAGGCCACCCCCCACCCCGCCCCGGCCGCGGTCCGGTGCGACCCCTCCTGGGCCGCGTGGCTCGAGGCGCGGGCCCGGCTGACCCGGCATGCCGTCCTGCGCCATTGCGTGGTCCCGGGTCCCTGGGGGCCGCAGTTCGCCTGGGCGGTGGCGGGGCCCGAGGGGGCGGACGCGGTCCTGTACGACGAGCCGCCGGGCACCCTGGAGCTCCTGGGGCCCTACGGCTTCGCCCGCCGCCAGCCCGACGACCCGGTGGACGTGGAGGCGGTGTACGCCAACACGGTGCGGTGGATCTACTCGCAGCACAATCCCTTTGGGCCGCCGCCCGGGCCCTTTGCGACGCCCACCTGCCCCCACGCCCGCCACCCCTGGTTGCTCAGCGTCGCCGCAGGGTTGCTGGCGGGCCGACCCGAGTACCTGGCCTGGCTTGCCCGGGCGCCCATGGACGGCGGCTGGGCGTGCGAAACCGTGGACGCCGCGACGGGCGAAGTCCGGACGGGGCCGGCCTTCGCCACCTGCGCCGGGTTCGTCAGCTGGGCGGCGCTGGTGGCGCTGGAGTCCCTGGGCCGGGAGCCCGACCGCGGCGAAGGATCGCCGCACGGCCGCGGGCAGGACACCGGCACCCCCGGACCCTGACGGCTTGCCCGGCCGGGGCGCCCCGGCCCTGCGGGCCACGCGGGTCTCGCCTCGGCCCCTGGCGGACGAACCGGCTCCGTCCGGCCCGCCCTGTCGAGGCGGGCGCCTGCACAGGGTCCGGTGCCGCGGCCCGTCGGGCCGCCCGCCCCGCCCGGACAGCGTGCGCCGGTGGCGGCGCGGGTCGGCCTGGGCGAGGCCGCCCTGGCGGCGGGCGGCGCATGGACCGCCGCACCGGGGCACGGCCGCGGGAGTCCGTCGCAAGGCCTTGGAGGACGGAGGAGGCTGGAGGACGTGAAGGAGATCGAGCCGACCCGAGGCGATGGCGAGCGCGAAGGCGGACGGCCTCACCCTGGCACCGGCCCGACGGGGTCCCCCCTGCCCGGGCGTCCCGGAGCGACCGGGGGCCGGCCGGCGGCGACCCCGGCTGCCGTCCCCACCGCCGAAGGGGAGCTGGAACCCGTCGACGTGCTGGTCATCGGCGCCCACCCCGACGACGCCGAGATCGGCATGGGCGGCACCCTGGTCAAGCTGCACCGGTTGGGGTACCGCATCGGGGTGATCGACCTCACCCGCGGCGAGCTGGGCAGCAAGGGGACCCCGGAGCGGCGGGCCCAGGAGGCAGCCCTCGCCGCCCGGGTGTACGGTGCGCGGTTCCGGTTCAACCTCAACCTGGGCGACAACCGCGTCGAGGACTCGCCTGCCCTGGGGCGCAAGGTGGCCGCCCTGATCCGCCGCTGTCGGCCGCGGGTCGTGTTCACCCACCACGGCGACGACCGCCACCCCGATCATCGGGGCGCCTCGGCGCTGGTCCGCCGCGCGGTGTTCCAGGCCGCCCTGCGCAACCTGGACCTGGGCGAACCGCACCACGTGGTGGACGCCCTGCTGTTCTTCCCCGTCAACGAGTGGGTCGAACCCAGCTTCGTGGTGGACGTCACCGCGACCTTCGACGCCAAGCTCGAGGCGATGCGCGCCTTCGCCAGCCAGTTCGTCGAGCCCACCGCCCCCATCGACCACAAGTACTTCGGCGTCGAGGACTACCTCGAGGCCACGGTGGTCCGGGCGCGGCACTACGGCCTGCGCATCGGCGTCCGCTACGGCGAGGCCTTCCTGGCCGATGCGGTCCCGGTGGCCGACCCGGTGGCCGCCTTCCGCCGCGGGTGAGGCGGGGGGCCCCGCAGGCTACGGAGGCGCCGCGGCGCGGAGCGGGGCGACCCGGGAGCCGGGCGCGACCCGGGAGCCGGGCGCCTGTGGCGAACCCCGATCGGCGGCTCCACTACGACTACTCGGACCCGGCTGAGGATCCCGCTGTCCCGCGGCCCGGATTCGCCCGCCGGGGAGCAGGCGAGCCGGTGGCGGACCGGGGCCGCTGGGCCGCCCCCAGCATGCGGAGCAGGCGGCGTTCGGCCTCCTGCAGCCGCCGCGCCATGGCGATGGGTGGAATCCCCTCCTGGCGCGCCAGCTCGGCGATGGATTGGGGCGGGCGACCCGCCAGCCCCCAGCGGCGTGCCAAGAGACGCGCGTCTTCCGGGGGAAGCAGAGCCAACCCCCGCTGCACCCACTCCACGTCCCGAAGACTGGCGAAGCTCCCCAGGTCCACGAACACGGGTGGTCCCTCCCCTCCCATCCGTGCCATGGCCGCGCCGGAGGTGCTGGACGGATGTCCCGGCGTCCCCGCCGGCACGGCGGCGTGACGGGCGGGCGTGGCGGCCCGCGGGGTGGAGGACGGTCGGTCCGCGTGGTGGGGGCAGGGCCGGCCCGGGTCTCCCGCGGGCCGGGACGTCCGTCACCCTGTGACGCGCCTGCCGCGGGGATGCCGCCTGTGGTATCCTGCGGGGGGCGACCCCCGCCGCGCCGGTTGTAGAGGCCGGTCGTGGCGCTTCCGGGGAGGTCGTCCGCCCTGCCAGCCGGCAACGGGGGCTTCCAGCGCCACCGCGCCCGCCAGCCCCTCGGTCCCCACCGCAAACCCGCCCGGAGGTGAGGGCCTCGATGCCGACCAGCAGCCGCGAGACCGCGTCCCGCCGCCGGCCGTGGCGAGCGTTCCTGGCCAGCGAGGCGGGAGCCGGGACCCTGCTCATCGCCTGTGCGGTCCTGGCCATGGCATGGGCCAACTCCCCCGCCCGCCACGGCTACGAGACGCTCAAGAAGCTGCCGCTGGCCGTGACCGTCGGCCCCGTGGCGCTCGCCATGCCGCTGGCCGACTGGGTCAAGCACGGCCTGATGTCCGTGTTCTTCCTCTTGGTTGGGCTCGAGATCAAGCGGGAGCTGCGGGCAGGCGAACTGGCGGATCCCCGGCGCGCCGCCCTGGCGATCTTCGCCGCCGTCGGGGGAATGGTGGCCCCGGCGGTCATCTACGCCCTGCTCAACGCCGGCGGGCCCGGCGCGCCCGGCTGGGGCATCCCCATGGCCACCGACATCGCCTTCGCCCTGGGCGTCCTGAGCCTGCTGGGCCGCCGGGTCCCCGTCGGGCTGAAGGTGTTCCTCACCGCGGTGGCCATCGTCGACGACCTCGGGGCGGTCCTGGTCATCGCCTTGTTCTACAGCGGCGGCCTGCAGGCCGGGCCGTTGCTCCTGATGGGCATCGCCTTGGCTGCCGCGCTGGCCTACGGGACCCTGGGGGGCGGCCGCCACCTGCTCGTCTATGCCGTCCTCGGCCTGGTCGCCTGGTACGGGTCCCTCGAGGGCGGCATCAGCCCGTCGGTGGCCGCCGTGTTGCTGGCCTTCACCGTGCCCATGACCCCTCGGGCCGGCGGCCCCCACCACGGCCCCTCCGCCGGGACGGAGCGGTCCGACAGCCCGCTCCATCGGCTGGAGCACCTGCTCCAGCCCTGGGTGACCTACGCCATCCTGCCGTTGTTCGCCCTCCTCACGGCGGGCGTGTCCTTGGACGCCGCCGTCCCCAACCGGGTGACCGCCGGGGTTGGCTTGGGTCTCCTGTTGGGGAAGCCGACGGGCTTGTTGGCGGCCAGCGCGCTGGCCGTACGCCTGGGCTGGGCCTCGCTGCCCGCGGGGGTGAACTGGGCCGCCATGGCCGGCGTCGGCCTGCTGGCGGGGATCGGTTTCACCATGTCGCTGTTCATCGCCGGTCTGGCCTTCGAAGGGACGCCGCACCTGGACCAGGCCAAGATCGGCGTGCTCTCCGCCTCGACCCTGGCGGGGCTCAGCGGTCTCGCGGTGTTGCGCCGGGCGACCGCCGCAACCACGGCCGGTCCCGCCGGCGTCCCCGGCCGCTGAGGGCGACGGCGCGGCCCCGGCGGTGACCGCCCCGGCGGCGACCGTCCCGGCGGCGACCGACGAGGAGGGATCGGACCTCCTCCGGCCCTGACGCAACTTGACGAAAGCGGGGTCCAAACCGCCTTGGACGATAACCCAGGAGCGAGGGGTGATCCCGGGTGGCCTGGACGTTCCTCGTCATCGCGGGCTTGCTGGAGGTGGTCTGGGCCGTCAGCATGAAGCTGTCGGAGGGCTTCACGCGCCTCTGGCCCAGCGTCACCACCGTGGCTTTCATGATCGCCAGCTTCCTGTGCCTCGCCTTGGCCCTCCGGGAGCTCCCGGTGGGAACGGCCTATGCCGTGTGGACGGGGATCGGCGCCGTGGGAACGGCGGTGCTGGGCATGGTGCTGTTCGGGGAATCCCGCGACGCGATCCGCCTCGGGTGCATCCTGTTGATCGTGGCGGGGATCGTGGGCCTGAAGGTGACCTCGCCCTCCTGAGCCACCGCGCCCCCCGGCGCGGCCGCGACCCCGCGCCCTCGGCGCGCCGCGGCCGGGCCGAGGGCGAGGGTCTTTGGGGGCGGGCGACGGATCCGCCAGGGACGTCACGTCCCCGGATCGTGCCCGTCCCCCCGGTGGCCCCTTCCGTCCGCCGGGCGCGCCACCGGCGATCCGCCCGGTTCCGCGGTCCGGGCGGGCCTGGCGGGCGACGGCGAGGCCTCGCCCGCGAGGGCCCGCCGGGAGCGGCCGGGCTGGACCGGCTCCCACTTGAACACGGCGTTGAGCGCCCGGTATACCGCGCGGGACTCTCGGGTCAGCAGGGGACCGAGGATCGCCAGGACCAGCACGTAGAGGGCGGTGAAGGACTGCACCGCCGGCGAGAGCCCGCCGGCCTTGGCCACGTTGGCGATGACGATGGACAGCTCGCCGCGGGCCGTGATGGTCACGCCGATGTTGGTCGCGGCCCGCGGGGAGAGGCCGGCGGTGCGACCGGCCAATTGGCCGGCCACCATGTTGCCGACCAGCGTCAGCAACACGGCGCCCAGGACGATCCCGACGGCGCCGCCCAGGGCCGTGGGGTCGAGTCCCAACCCGAAGCTGAAGAAGAAGACGGATCCGAAGAAGTCCCGGAAGGGGACGACGACGTGCTCGATCCGCTGGCGGTGCTCGGTGTCGGCCAGGACCAGGCCCAACAGCAGGGCACACACCGCCTCGGCGACGTGCACCGTCTCGCCGAAGCCCGCCAGGAGGAACAGCGCCGTGAACACCACCAGCCGGAACACGTCGGCGGACGGGATGTCCAGGAGGCGGTTCAGCCAGGGCCGAACCAGCCGACCCAGCACCAGCACCACCGCGATGAAGCCGACGGCGGTCAAGCCGGCCAGCACCACCCCGCCCACGGACGTGGCGCCGCTGAGGACCAGGCCCGACAACACCGCCAGGTACACCGCCAGGAACACGTCGTCGAACATGATCATGCCGAGGATCATCTCGGTCTCGGGGTTGGCGGTGCGCTTCAAGTCCACCAGCACCTTGGCCACGATGGCCGTCGAGGTGATGGTGGTGATGCCGGCGATGGCCAGCGCCTCCCGCGGGGGGAAGCCGGCCAGCCACCCGTAGAGAAGGCCCAGCGTGAAGTTGATCCCGATGTAGATGCTGCCGCCCACCAGGATCTTGCGGCCGGCCCGGATCAGGCGGTTCAACGAGAACTCCAGGCCCAGGTAGAACAGCAGGAAGAGGACCCCGATGCGCCCCATGAAGTCGATCAGGGGCTTGCTCGCCTCGAAGCGGAGGTCGAGGAACCCGGTGTCCGGGAGGTGCGGGCCCACGGCCATACCGGCCAGGATGAGGAGGGGGACGATGGGCACATGGAGTCGGTTGGCGACGTAGCCGGCCAGGGCCATGATGGCGAGGGCGAGGCCGATCTCCCACACCACGTGCTCCATCACCGACCCCCCTCGGCCGCCGGGCCCGTCCCACCCTCCACCAGCTCCCGGAAGGCGCGGATCTGCTGCCGGTCACCCATCACCACCAAGGTGGCCTCCGCGGGGATGCGGTAGTCCGGCCCGGGGTTGATCACCCGCCTCTGGTCCTTCTCGATGACCGCGATGACCGTCGCCCCCGAACGGCGCCGGATCTCCAGCTCGCCGATGGTGCGGCCGACGCAGGGGGCGCCGCGTTCGACCTTGTACCACTCGATCACGAGGCGGTTCAACACCACCTCGACGGATTCCAGGCCCTTGGGCCGGTACGCGAGGCCCCCGATGATCCCGGCCACCTGGCGCGCCTCGTCGTCGTCCAGGGTCACCACGGACACCCAGTTGTCCGGATCGTCGGGATCCACGTGGAAGATCTCCCGTCGGCCGTCGTCGTGGACGATGATGGCCAGCCGGTCCCCTGCCCGGGTCTCGATCTGGAACTTGCGCCCGATGCCCGGCAGGTCCGACTCCCGGATGTCGGACATGGTCGACCCCCTCGAGCCCACGGATTGACGGTGGGAGAGGGCATGGCAACCGCCGCGCAGGTCGCGACGCGACCGACGCCCCATCCCCCTCCCTCCCACCCCCGTGCGCCACCGTACCACGGTGGCGCGTCGGCGCCAACCCCGGTGTCGACCGAGGGCCCTGGGGCAGCTTACGAACCCTTCCCCGGCGCGACGGGTCTTCCGGCCGCTCAGCGGCCGCGTTCCTCCACCGCCGCCCGTCCTGCCGCCAGCCGGGCGATGAGCACGCGGAAGGGCGAGCAGCTGACGTAGTCGAGCCCCGCCCGGTGGCAGAAGGCGATGGAGGCCGGGTCCCCGCCGTGCTCGCCGCAGATCCCCACCTTCAGATCGGGTCGCGTTCGCCGGCCCTCGGCCACGGCCAGCTCGATGAGCCGGCCCACGCCGGCCGCATCCAGCGTGACGAAGGGGTTCTCGGGCAGGATCTTCTCCGCCAGGTAGTGGTGGAGGAACTTGCCCTCGGCGTCGTCGCGGCTGAACCCGAAGGTGGTCTGGGTGAGGTCGTTGGTGCCGAAGGAGAAGAACTCCGCCACCTGGGCGATCTCGCCCGCCGTCAGGGCGGCCCGCGGCACCTCGATCATGGTGCCGATGCGGACCTCGAGGTCCAGGCCCGTCTCGGCCTCCACCTCCCGGCGCACCGCCTCGATCCGCTCCCGCAGGAAGGCCAGCTCCCGCACGTGGGCCACCAGCGGGATCATGATCTCCGGCCGCGCGTCCACGCCGCGGCGGCGCAGGTTGGCCGTCGCGCGGAAGATGGCCCGCGCCTGCATCGCGTACACCTCGGGGAAGGTGATGCCCAGGCGGCAGCCGCGATGGCCCAACATCGGACTGGCCTCGTGCAGCGCCCGCACCTTGCGCAGGAGCTCGCGACGCTCTGCGAGCCGGGCCGGATCGCCGCCCTCGAGCTCCAGGCGCGTCACCTCCACCACCAGCTCCTCCAGGGAGGGCAGGAACTCGTGGAGCGGCGGGTCCAAGAGCCGGATGGTCACCGGGAGCCCGGCCATGGCCTCGAGGATGCCCTCGAAGTCCCGCTGCTGCATCACCGCCAGCTCGGCCAGGGCGGCCTCCCGCTCCTCCCGGGTCTCCGCCAGGATCATGCGCTGGACGGCGGGCAGGCGTTCGGGTCCCATGAACATGTGCTCGGTGCGGCAGAGGCCGATGCCCTCGGCGCCGAACTCCCGGGCCCGGCGGGCGTCGTCCGGCGTGTCGGCGTTGGCCAGCACCCGGAGGCGCCGCGCCTGGTCCGCCCACTCCAGCAGCTGCCGGAACTCGGGCGACAGCTCCGGCTCCACCAGGGGCACCTCGCCGGCGAAGACCCGGCCGGTGGCCCCGTCGATGGTGATCACGTCGCCCTTGCGGAAGACCCGGCCGGCGACCTGGAACTCCTCGCGCTCGAGGTCGATGCGCAGCGCCTCGCAGCCGCAGACGGCGGGCTTGCCCATGCCGCGGGCCACCACGGCGGCGTGGCTGGTCATGCCGCCGCGGCTCGTCAGCACGCCCTGGGCGGCGACGATGCCGTGGATGTCGTCGGGCGTCGTCTCGGGACGGACCAGGATCACGGCCTGGCCCTCCCGCCCCAGCCGCTCCGCCTCGTCGGGATCGAAGACCACCGCCCCCACCGCGGCCCCCGGCGACGCCGGCAGCCCCTGGGCCAGCGGCTCCACGTCGGCCTTCGGGTCCACCTGCTTGTGCAGCAGGCGCGCCACCTGGTCCGGGTCGACCCGCAAGAGCGCCGTCTCCCGGTCGATCAGGCCCTCCCGCACCATGTCGCAGGCGATGCGCACCGCCGCCGCCGCCGTCCGCTTGCCGCTGCGGGTCTGCAGGAGGAAGAGCCGGCCGCGGTCGACGGTGAACTCGATGTCCTGCATGTCGCGGTAGTGGCGCTCCAGCCGCTGGGCCACCTGCTCCAGCTGGCGGTAGAGCTCGGGCCGCTCCTCCTTGAGCCGGGCGATGGGCTCCGGCGTCCGGATGCCGGCCACCACGTCCTCGCCCTGGGCGTTGGGCAGGTACTCGCCGTAGAGCTCGCGGGCGCCCGTGGAGGGGTTGCGGGTGAACATCACGCCGGTGCCCGAGTCCGGCCCCGTGTTGCCGAAGACCATGGCCTGGACGTTGACGCCGGTGCCCAGGTCGTCGGGGATCTTGTGGATGCGGCGGTAGACCTTGGCCCGCTCGTTGTTCCAGGAGTCGAACACCGCCCGGATGGCCAGCTCCAGCTGCTCCCGCGGGTCCTGGGGGAAGTCGCGGCCGGCCTCCTCCCGGACGATGCCCTTGAAGGTCTCCACCAGGCGCTCCAGCTCCTCCGCCGGCAGCTCGTGGTCGAATCGGACCCCCCGCCGCTGGCGGGCCGCCTCCAGGGCGTGCTCGAAGCGCCCGGCGGGCACCCGCAGGACCACGTCGCCGAACATCTGGATCAGCCGCCGGTAGCAGTCGAAGGCGAAGCGGGCGTCCCCCGTCTCCCGCGCCAGTCCCCGAACCGCCTCGTCGTTCAGGCCCAGGTTGAGGATGGTGTCCATCATCCCCGGCATGGAGACGGGGGCCCCCGAACGGACCGAGACCAACAGGGGCCGCCCGGGGTCGCCGAAGCGGCGCCCGATCTCCCGCTCCAGCCGCTCGAGCTGCTGCTCGACCTGCTCCATCAGCCCGGCCGGGAACCGGCCGCCGGCGGCCAGGTAGGCCTTGCAGGCCTCGGTGGTGATGGTGAAGCCCGGCGGGACGGGCAGGCCGATGCGGGTCATCTCCGCCAGGTTGGCCCCCTTGCCGCCCAGCAGGTTGCGGTCCGCGCCCGATCCCTCGTCGAAGAAGTAGACCCACCGCCGCGGCGCCGCCTGGGGACGGGCCGCGCTCTCAGCGATCCCCGTGCTCACGGCGCTCCCCCCTCGCCAGGATCTCCAGCACCTGGTTGGCCGTCTCCTCCACGGCCTTGTTGGTCACGTCGATGACGGGGCAGCCCAGCTCCCGGAAGATCCGCTGGGCGTAGGCCAGCTCCTCCTGGATGCGTTGCATGCTGCCGTAGCTGGCGTCTTCGTCGAGGCCGATGGCCTTGAGCCGCTCGCGGCGGATGCGCTGCAGGGCCTCCGGCCGGATGATCAGGCCGACCAACCGGTTCCGCGGCACCTTGTACAGTTCGGGGGGCGGCTCCACCTCCGGGATCAGCGGCACGTTGGCCACCTTGTACATGCGGTGGGCCAGGTACATGCTGACGGGCGTCTTGGAGGTCCGGGAGACGCCCAGGAGGACGATGTCCGCCTGCAGCAGGCCGCGGGGGTCCTTGCCGTCGTCGTACTTGACCGCGAACTCGACGGCCTCGACCCGCCGGAAGTACTCCTCGTCCAGGCGGTGGCGCAGGCCGGGCTGCAGCCGCGGCGGGCGCTCCGCCACCCGCATCCACGCGGCCATCATCGGCCCCATGATGTCGACCACGGGGATCCCCGCCGCCTGGGCCTTCTCGTTCAGGGCCCGGCGCAGGTCCTCCAGGATCAGGGTGTGGACGATCAGGCTGCGGGGCTCCTCGCGCGCCCGCCGGACGATGGTCTCGATGGTCTCCATCCGGTCGACGTAGGGAAACCGGTGGAAGGTGGCGCGGTGGCCGTTGAACTGGCTGGCCGCCGCCCGCGCCACCAGCTCGGCGGTCTCGCCCAGGGAGTCGGAGACGATGAAGACGACCGGTTCACCCACCCCGCTATGACCCCCTCACCCTACCGCTGCGGCACCATGTCCCAGCGGCCGATGTCGCGGAAGCCGAGGCGCTTGTAGATGGCGCCGGCCTCCGGGTTGTCGTAGAACAGGCAGAGCCGCTTCCCCTCGGCCAGCACCTCGGAGCACAGCCGCACCATGAGCTGCGTGGCGAAGCCCCGGCGCCGGAAGCCGGGGTCGGTGGCCACACCCACGATCATGGCGGAAAACGGGTTCTCCGCCGCTGTCTTGACGGCGGCCACGGCGCGGCCGTCGTATTCCAGCCAGTAGCCGCGGGCGGCCCCCGTCTCCAGCGAGTGCCGCAGCTCCCGCTTCCGCTGGTCGTCGAAGCTGTGAAACTCAACGATTCGACTGTACAGCGCGGCGATTACGGGTGCGTCGGCCGGTGTCATCCGGTGTGGGCGGACGTCGACAGGCAGATTCCCGCTCAGGGCGGCGAGCCGCCCGGCATCACTCAACTCCGCGAAGTGAAGGGACCGCCTTCGTGACCAGTCCAGGACGGCCTGGGTGTACGGTCGCAGCCGGGCCACCACCTCGCCTTTTCCTGCGAGCTCGGCTCCGCCCCGGGCGGGCTCGGCGGCATGGCGGGCGATGATGCGGGCCAGACCCTCGGCGTCGAAGTCACCCCGCCCGTAAGGGATGAAGCTGCGAAAGTAGCGCAGCAACACGGCCCGGAGCCGGCCGCATTCATCAAAGTCTCCCCAGACGGCCTGGAAGTCGGTTTCGAAGCCGTAGTTCTGGATGTCCGCCAGGATGAACAGGTTAAAGGCGCTCTCCTCGGCCAGGAAGTCGAACACCGGCTGGCGATCTGCTTCGTTCAGGCGGCGGATCAAGGTTCCCGGCTCCTCTCCCGGCGGACCCCTCGTTGTGGATGATTCGAACTGCCGCCGCTGCGATCGTCCCCGATAAACACGCGCCTGCAATGGCGCCGTTCGCCGGGTGCAATGGGGCTCCTTGGAAACTTTTCGACATGGAAGGCGAAACCCCTGGCCGTGTCCCCTGACGACCCGTAGCCGGGCTACCCGGGCCGCGGTCTGCGAGCAGGAATGGCGTCAGGAAGTCCTGGACGGCCGGCGCCGGCGGGAAGTCACTTAGTGCCCCGCAATGCCAGGGCAGGTAACCTGTTTACGATCCACTTCATCCGGGACGAACAACGCGTAAGCCGGATCGCCCCATCCTTAAACACCGGCTGCAATCCGAATCAGGTAGGTAGGCCTGGACCGCTAGGTAGGCCTGGCCCGCCCGGGACCAAGGACGGTGGGTAGCCCTTGAGGCGGATGGCAAGAGGGGCCGGGATAAGCCCGGCCCCTCTTGCTACACGTTGCTGTTCAGCTCACCGAGGGCAGCTACCTGGCCTGCCAGGTCCGCCACACCCTTGAGCAGAGCGAGGCGGTTGGCCCGCAGGGCCGGTTCCTCCGCCATGACCAGCACCCGGTCCAGGAACGCGTCGACAGCGGGACGCAGGCGGGCGACGGCCTGGAAATAGGCCGTGTAGTCCCCGGCGGCCAGCGCCCGCCCGGCGGCCTCGGCCGCGGACTGCAGCGCCGCGTGGAGCTCGCCCTCCTCGGGTTCCCGGAACAGGGCCGGATCGATGCGACCACCTTCGGCCCGTCCGGCCAGGTTGGCCGCCCGCCTGTGGACGGTGAGGACGTCGGCTGCCAGCGGCGACGCCAGTAAGTTCGCCACCGCCCGGTCCTAGTCCATAGCGCCGCAATTACAGGCGCATCTGCTGGTGGCCTCATGTTTACGCGGACGTCCCGAGGCAGATGCCGGTGGTCTGCTTCATTCAGGCAGTGCATCAATACCGTACCCACGAATCCTTCCCCTCTCTGTCTTTGCAACCTCTACGGTCCCGGACAAGCGGAAGCGCAATCTGTTGCCGCTCATCACCCGATCTACGGGTATACGCCGGGTAATCAGGGGGCTGGTAGCGACCTAGCTCATCTCCGAATTGATACCACCCTGGACGCTCTGTACGAGCAAATAACTCCAAATACGGGCCAGGGCTACAGGCTTCAATGATGTCGTATAATTCATCGGGCTTACGTGAATGTTCACGCTTACGAGCCACAATAATGTTTTCTTGGCGTCGCCCTGGCTTGAACGTACGAAGCCCACCCCGAACCCCAAAGAGTACCATTTCTGTCACGTTGCGAAAGTAAAATCCAACACCACGGCGGTCGGGGCCACCATCCTTTCTGACTTTGTACCAGATAATATTTGTCTTATAGGTAAACCCCCACCGTCGCATAACCTCAAGCCCTTCTGCTAGCAAAGCGTTTGGTACCCAAAGATAAAGATGACTTTGAGGTAGAGCTAACTGTGCTATAGGAAGCTCCAATATCTCTTGCAGGTCCATTGTATGATAGCGGGATAAGCGGCGGTGTTCAGGCGCCACCTTGCCCGTCCGATTCGAAAATCGCCACGGAGGATCAGCCAATATGGTTCCAAACTTCTGACCACCAAATCGTTCTAAGAGTTCTTCACCAACAGACTTCAAGGGCCGGTTTTCTAGGAAGAACTCATGGGCAGGTCTTATCGATTGTCTATAAACCGGCTCTTGCGAATCCCGATTACGAGGATCGGACATCCCCCGCCACCTCCCCCATTAAGACGTGGCAGTAATTTTCTCATCCACGTAGTAGACCATCCATACTTATCCCAGACGTCGAGTTCTCTAAATATCTCTGCTAGTTCGTCTGATTTTGTGATAATTATGCCGACATCGATTGCCCTTAAGTCGAACAGCAACCTGAAGTTATTAAGGTCTCGATCAAAGAACGGATCCTTGTTGGACCATTCAACCTCTACAGCGACGCGATTCTTGTAAAAGTCCACTTTATGAGTGGGTGCTTCGTATACCTTGCCATCCACCATTATCTGTACATCGAAGGACTTCTCCTTCCAGCCACGAGCACCGAATCCCTCATCGAGTCGCCTAGCCATTTTTGACTTGCTGCCGCCACCCTCTAAGACTTCTTTCGCTGTGAAATGGAATTCCCTCAGCACTTCAAGGAGATCGTTCCACTCCGTTTCATGAGCTCCTCGAAGTACGGCCAGAGCATTTCGCCATTCATGGATCTCATAGTCCTGACGAATGTCATCAGGTACGAGATGCAGGCTCAACACAAAAGACCCCTCGCGAACAGACTTTCTGTAAATATTTTTCGCGCAGGTTCCACCTCTTCCTGCACGACCACCCACGGGTCGAGACGGACAGCCAGGTTCCGTCACAGGCTTCCCGAAAGCTAAGAACGGGTCACCGCCAGCTCCCCGAGAGCGGCTACCCGGCCTGCCAGGTCCGCCACACCCTTGAGCAGAGCGAGGCGGTTGGCCCGCAGGGCCGGTTCCTCCGCCATGACCAGCACCCGGTCCAGGAACGCGTCCACCGCTGGACGCAGGCGGGCGACGGCCTGGAAATAGGCCGTGTAGTCGCCGGCGTCCAGCGCCCGCCCGGCGGCCTCGGCCGCGGACTGCAACGCCGCGTGCAGCTCGCCCTCCTCGGGTTCCCGGAACAGGGCCGGATCGATGGGACCACCTTCGGCCCGCCCGGCCAGGTTGGCCGCCCGCCGGTGTACGGTCAGCACGTCGGCGGCCAGGGGCGACGCCAGGAGCTCCGTCACCGCCCGGGCCCGCGCCCAGACGCCGGCCACGTCGGTGCGGTCCACCGCCAGCACCGCTTGGATCACGTCATGGGCATAGCCCGCCTCGGCGAGCAAGACCCGCAGCCGCGCCGCCAGGAAGTCCAGCAACCGGTCCCGGACCGCCGCCGGGTCGAACCGGACCTCCACCGTGGGCGGCGCCACGGGCGGCCGGTAACCGGCCAGGGCCTCGTCCAGCACGGCGTCCAGCGCCGGCATGGCGGCCCCCGGCGGCAAGACGAGCCCTCGCCCCACCCCCATGGCAGCGGTGCGGTCCGGGCCACCGCGACCGGTCCCTGGGACGCCGCGAGACGCCACCGGTTCGTCGCGCGACGGGGCGTGCCGCACCGGATCCGACCCGGGCGCGGGGTCGCCGGCCGGCGCCTGCCCGCCCGCCGGGTCCACGGCCTGCGCGCCGCCCTGCTGCGGGGCATCCGCGCCCCGGGCGGCGTCTCCGGCCAGCAGCCGGAGCAGGCCGACGGCCGCCCGGCGCAGGCCGTAGGGGTCCTGGGAGCCCGTGGGCTCGAGGCCCGCGGCGAAGCAGCCGGCCAGGGTGTCCGCCCGGTCGGCGATGGCCAGCAACAGGCCCGGCCAGGTGGACGGCAGCTCGTCGTCGTCCCCGCCCCGCGGCAGGTACTGCTCGGCCAGGGCCTCGGCCACCGCCGGCGGCTCGCCGTCGCGGAGCGCGTACTCCCGGCCCATCCGGCCCGCCAGCTCGGGGAACTCGTAGACCATGGCGGTGACCAGGTCGGCCTTGGCCAGCCGGGCCGCCCGGACGGCGTGCTCGCGCTCCGCCGCCGGCAGGCCGAGCCGCTCCGCCAGCCAGGCGACCAGCCGCTCAAGGCGCCGCGTCTTGTCGAGCAGGGTGCCGAGGTCGGGCAGGAAGGAGACCCGCTCCAGGTCGGGCACCCGATCCGCCAGGCGCCGCCGCAGGTCCTGCTGGAAGAAGAACCGGGCGTCGGCCAGGCGGGCGCCGATCACCCGCTCGTTGCCCCGCCGGACGGTGTCCAGGTGCCGCTCGTCCCCGTTGCGGACGGCGACGAAGTGGGGCAGCAGCCGGCTCTCGCCAGGCCGGCGCACGGGGAAGTAGCGCTGGTGGACCTTCATGGTGGTCACCAGCACGTCCCGCGGCAGCTCCAGCATCCCCTCGGCGAAGGATCCGACGAAGGCCGTCGGGTACTCCACCAGGTCGACCACCTCGGCCAGGAGCTCCGGGTCGACCTCCACCTCGCCGCCCACGGCCGCGGCCGCCGCCCGGGCCTGCTCGACGATGCGCTCCCGACGCTCCTCCGGGTCGACCACCACGTAGGCGTCGGCCAGGCGGCGCCGGTACTCCTCCTCCGAGGCCGAGGCCAGCTCCACCGGCCCGGGGTGGAGGAAGCGGTGCCCGTAGCTCACCCGGCCCGCCTGCACCCCGGCGAAGGCGAAGGGCAGGACCTCCTCGCCCAGCAGGGCCACGAGCCAGTGGACCGGCCGGACGAACCGGTGCTCCCCCGCCCCCCAGCGCATGGTGCGGCGGAACTCCAGGCCGCCGAGGATGCCGGGCAGCGTCTCCGCCAGCACCGCCGCCGCGGGCCGCCCCTCCTCCACCTTGCGCGCGAACACGTACTCGCCCTGCGGCGTCTCCCGGACGACCAGGTCGTCGACCGCCACGCCCTGGGCCCGGGCGAAGCCCAGGGCGGCGCGGGTGGGCTGCCCATCGGGTCCGTAGGCGACGGCCCGCGCCGGGCCCCGGACCCACGACTCCCGCGACGCCTGGCGCGCGGCCAGCCCCTTGACCACCAGGGTCAGCCGGCGCGGCGTGCCCAGCGCCCGCACCAGCTCGTAGGGCAGGCCGGCCTCCGCCAGCACGGTGCCCGCCCGCTCCGCCAGCTGGCGGCGGGCCTCGGCGCAGTCGGCCGCCGGGATCTCCTCGCAACCGACCTCCACCAGCAGATCCAGCCGCTCCTCCATGGCTTCCGCTCCTTCCCGGGATGGGGCGAGACCCGCGGCCCGCCCCGGCGCCGTCGGGCCGGGGCCGCCCGGCCCCGGGACCCCATCCCCTCCGATCCCGTCCCTCCCGTCCCGATCCCGTCGGGGCGCGGAGGCGCCCATCGGGAGGGCCGTCGGCCGCATCCCGCCCGGTGGCCCGGGGCCGCTCGGCCGGGCCCACCGTGGGTGGGCCGCCCGATCGTCGTCCCACCCCGGCCGCGGGGTGGGACGCCGGCCGGCCGCGCGGGCTAGCCCTCGGCGACCCGCACGGCCGGTTCGTCCGACCGGGACGAACCGGCCGCCCACGCGCCCACCTCGAGCAGCGGGTAGCCGAGCCGCTCCCGCTGGGCCAGGTAGACCTCCGCCGCCTTGCGGGCGAGCCCCCGCACCCGGCCCAGCAGCGCCGTGCGCTCGTTGGCGCTGACGGCGTTGCGGGCCTCCAACACGTTGAACAGATGGGAGCACTTGAGCACGTAGTCGTAGCCGGGCAGGACCAGGCCCCGCTCCAGGGCCCGGGCCGCCTCGCGGGCCGCGTCGTCGAACCAGCGGCGCAGCATGTCCACGTCGGCGCGCTCGAAGCTGTAGGCGGAGTGCTCGTACTCCGCCATGCGGAACATCTCGCCGTACGTGACGCCGTCGACCCAACGGATGTCGAAGACGGTGTCCACGCCCTGCAGGTAGGTGGCGATGCGCTCCAGGCCGTAGGTCAGCTCGACCGAGACCGGCTTGCACTCGAAGCCCGCCACCTGCTGGAAGTAGGTGAACTGGGTGATCTCCATCCCGTCCAGCCACACCTCCCAGCCCAGGCCCCAGGCGCCGCCGCTGGGCCACTCCCAGTTGTCCTCGACGAAGCGGATGTCGTGCTCCTCGGGCCGGATGCCCAGGGCCTCCAGGCTGCCCAGGTAGAGCTCCTGCACGTCGGGCGGCGACGGCTTGAGGATCACCTGGTACTGCCAGTGCTGGTAGAGCCGGTTGGGGTTCTCGCCGTAGCGGCCGTCGGCCGGCCGGCGGGACGGCTCCACGTACGCCACCCGCCACGGCTCGGGGCCGAGGGCGCGAAAGAAGGTCAGGGGGTTCATGGTGCCGGCGCCCGTCTCCACGTCGTAGGGCATGGCCAGCACGCAGCCCTGCTCGGCCCAGTAGCGGTTGAGCCGGAGGATCATCGCTTGGAAGTCCACGGGGCTCGTCCCTCCTCGTGACGGACCGCCTGCGCGGGCCACAACGGCACGGGCCGCCCGTCCCCTCAGGGACGGGCGGCCCGTGCCGCCCGCGGTTCCACCCTGCTTGGTCCCCCGCCGGGGTGGCGGGAGGACCCACCTCGTCCACGTGGGCTTTACTCGGTCGGACCGGCCACCGCCCGGCGGCCCCATGGCCCGCCTCGGCCCCCCGGTGGGGGACGCTCGGGGCTGTCGCAGCCGGCCCGCCTTTCCTCCCACCGGCTCCGGGGCGCCTTCGCCCGGCTCCCGGGCCGGCCTCCCACCGCCGCCGGCTCGCTGATCCGGGTGCACCGGGGTACTCCTCCCCATCCTCGCCGCCTTCGGACGGCGGGCCGGGCGCGCCCGGCCCGCCGCTGCCGTTGTCAAGGTCACCCTGGGCCGTCGTGCGCCGACGCGTGCCGTGCGCCGGCGCGCCGCCTCGTCCGCCGACCCGTCGCCGCCCGCGCCCGCCTGCGGCCGCCGTCGCCGACCGGTGGGGCGCGGCCTACCCGAGGGCGCCCTCGTCGTCGCCACCGCGCCCGGGCTCCGCCCCCGAGCCCCCGGCCGCGCCGCCCGACGGCGGTTGGCCGGCGCCGCCGGCGGCGGCGCCGGTGCCCTGACCCGGCCCCTGCCCGTCGCTGTCGCTGCGGCGTTCGACCACGATGGTCGCCCGCGTGACCAGGGCCGCGATGACGCCGACCACGGCGAGCATCGGCGCCAGCAGGGCGCCGAGCGCCCCCACGGTGACCGGCAGCTCCACCAGGGTCTGGCCGTCCTGGTTGCGGATCACGATGCGCCGCACGTTGCCCTCGTTGATCAGCTGCCGCACCCGGTCGACCAGCTCGGCCCCCTGCACCTGGATGCGCTCCTGCCAGGTGTTGCGACGGGCCTCGTCCTCGAGCCGGATCAGCGCCTGGACCACGTCGCCGCCGCACGCATCCAGGATCTCCTTGGCGCGCCGGTAGCTGACCCCCGCCCGTTCCCGCAGGATGTCGATCTTCTCCAGCTCCGTCACCCGCTTCACCCCCTCCGGCCCGGCCGCCGGATCCGGCACGGGGTCGCCGACGCCCGCCCATGGGAGCCACGGCGCCGGCGTCCCGTCCCGCTGGACGCCGCCGCGGGCGCCCCACCCGCTCCGGGCCCGTCCCCCGCCTTGGGCGAGCGAGCTAGCGCGGCGCCCCCGACGACCACCGTGCTTCCTCCAGTATGGCCAGAAAGCCGTGGGACCGAAAGGGCCGACCGAGGTGGTAGACCAGGTGGGTCTGCACCACCTCCGCCGCCCGGGCCAGGACCGTGTCGCCCGGCCGCAGGCGGGCGGCCAGGGTCGGCGTCAGGCGGCGCACCCGCCGCAGCACCTGCCAGGTGGCCGGGTCCAGGGGGAGGGCCGCCGGGCGCTCCGGGGCGCATCGCTCACAGAGGACGCCCCCCGCCTCGGCGCTGTAGGCCGCCGGGCGGCCCGCGCCGGGGAGCGGCCGCGGGTCGCCCGCCGCCGCGGTCGGGGCCGCTTCCGCCGCCAGCGGTCGCCCGCAGCCCTGGCAGGCGTCCAGCTGCATGCCCAACCCGGCCAGGTCCAGGAGCCTGAGCTCGGCGTGGCGCAGCCACAGGGCGTGGACACGGCCGTCGGCGGGCGCCGCGTCCAGCCGGCGCAGGACCGCCAGCACCACCGGGAAGACGCCGGGGCTGGCGGCCCCCTCCTGGGTGAAGGCCTCGGCCAGCTCGGCCACGTAGGCCGCGGCGGCCAGGGCCTCGAGGCTCGCCCGCAGCCCGGTCAGCGCCTCCAGCACCTGGACCTGGCTGACGCCGTCCAGCGAGCGCCCCTTCCAGAGGAGGAACCGGCTGTGGGTGTAGGGCTGGACCCCGGCGGCCAGGGAGCTCTTGGGACGCCGCACCCCCTTGGCCAGGACGGTGCGGCGCACCCCCTCCCGGTCCAGCAGCGTGACCAGGCGATCCCGCTCCCCGTATTCCCGGGTTCGCAGCACGACGCCCTCGACGGTGTACAGCGGCACGGGCCGACCTCCCGGTCACCCCTCGGTCTTGCCGCCCGGCGCCGGTTCACCCCGCCGCCCGGAACAGCAGCCACGTCGCGGTCAGAAAGTACACCAGCGTCCCCACCACGTCCAGGGTGGTGGTGACGAAGGGTCCCGACGCCACCGCCGGGTCCACCCGGAGCCAGTGGAGGGCCAGGGGCACCAGCACGCCGATGGCCGCCGCCACCAGCGTGTTGACGCCCATGGCCACCCCCACCGTCACGGCCACCGGCCCGTCGCCCAGCACGGCGTAGACCAGCACGGCGCTGGTGGCCGCCAGGGCCACGGCCAGCAGCAGCCCCACCTGCAGCTCCCGCAGCAGCACCCGCGGCGCCTGCCCGCGGGCGATCTCCCCGGTGGCCAGGCCCCGCACCGCCGTGGCCAGCGACTGGGTGCCCACGTTGCCGGCGGTCGCCGCCAGCAGGGGGATGAAGTAGGCCAGCTGCGCCACCCGCTCCAGCGTCCCCTCGAAGCCCTGGATCACCTTGGCCACCACCAGCTCGCCCAGGAGCAGGCCCACCAGCCAGGGCAGCCGCAGCCGGGCCCGCAGCCAGGGGCTCCCCGCCGCCGCGACGCCGTGGGGGGTGGCCGTCAAGCGGTAGATGTCCTCGCTGGCCTCCTCCTCCAGGACGTCCACCACGTCGTCGACGGTGACGATGCCGAGGATGCGGCCCGCGCCGTCGACCACGGGCACCGCCAGCAGGTCGTACTTGGCCACCACCCGGGCCACCTCTTCCTGGTCCATGTCGGGCGGCACCGTCACCACCCGGGTGCGCATGATCTGGCGGATCGGCGTCTCGGGCGGCGCCACGATGAGCTCCCGCAGGGAGAGGACCCCCTGCAGCCGCTCCTCGCGGTCCACCACGTAGACGTAGTAGATGGTCTCGGCGTCGGGAGCCAGCCGGCGGAGGGCGTCGATGGCCTCGGCGGCCGTCAGGTCGTCCTGCAGGGCGACGAACTCGGTGGTCATGAGGCCGCCGGCGGTGTCGTCCAGGTACGCAAGCAGCGACCGCACGTCGGCGGCCTCGTCCTCCTGCAGCAGGCCCAGCAGGTCCACGGCCCGTTGCGGCGGCAGCTCGCCCAGCAGGTCGGCCACCTCGTCGCTGGACATCTCCTCCAGCACGGCGCCCGCCCGGCGGCGACCGAGGACGGCCAGGACCTCGGACTGGACGGCCGCGGGTAGCTCCTCCACCACCTGGGCCGCCTGCTCGGGCGGAAGCCACGCGAGCAGGCGGGAGCGAGCCTCGGCTGGCATCTTCAGGACGAACTCGGCCAGGTCGGCGGGATGGACCTCGGCGGCCAGGCGCACCGCGGCCTCGGCTTCCCCGGCCGCCACCGCCCGCGCTAGCTGCTCCTCCCATCCCTTGGCCGCTGCCGCGCCGTGGGCGGGCGCGGCCTCGGAGCCGGAGCCGGCCGGGGCCGGTTCGTCCCCCCGGGCCCCACCGGCCCCCGGGCCGACGGGCCCCGGGGACCCGCCGGTGCGCTCCCTCTCCATCCCGCCGGCCATGGTCCCACCCCCTCGGCCCGGGTGGCCCCCGGACCCGCTCCGGGGCCCGGGGCCGCGGCACCGCGAGGCCCTGCCCGCGGCGACGGCCCCGTCAGTCCCGGAAGCCGAAGTTGCTCAGCGCGCCCTGCTTGTTGCGCCAGTCCGGCTTGACCTTGACCCACAGGTCGAGGTAGATCTTCGAGCCCAGCAGCGCCTCCATCTCCATCCGCGCCCGCCGCCCGATCTCCTTGAGCATGCGGCCCCGCTCCCCGATCAGGATGCGCTTCTGCCCCTCCCGCTCGACGTAGATCGTCGCCGGGACGTAGACCACGCCGTTGGGGCGGCGCTCGACCCGCTCGATCTGCACCGCCACCGCGTGGGGCACCTCCTCCCGGGTCAGGTGGAGGATCTGCTCCCGGATCAGCTCCGCCATGATCTGGGCCTCGGGCTGGTCGGTGATCATGTCCTCCGGGAAGAACCGCGGCCCCTCGGGCAGCAGCCCCTCGATGGCCGCCACCAGCTCCGGGACGCCGACGCCCTGGAGGGCGGAGATGCAGTGGACGGCGACGAAGGCGCCCAGCTGGCGGAAGCGCTCCGCGATGGCCGACACCTCGCCCGGGGCCACCTGGTCGATCTTGTTGACCACCAGGATCTTGGGCGTCGCCACCTCCGCCAGCTGCTCGGCGATGTAGCGGTCGCCGGGGCCGGGCTCCCGGTCCGACGCCTCCACCAGCCAGCAGATCACCTCCACCTCCTGGAGGGTGCGGCGGGCGATGCGCACCATGTGCTGGCCCAGCAGGTGCTGGGGCTTGTGGATGCCCGGCGTGTCGACGAAGATCAGCTGGGCGCCGGGCCGGTTCAGCACCCCGAGGATGCGGGTGCGGGTGGTCTGCGGCTTGTCGGACATGATGGCGATCTTGCGCCCGATCAGCTGGTTGAGCAGCGTCGACTTGCCGACGTTGGGCCGGCCGATCAGGGCGACGAACCCCGAGCGGAAGGGCGTCTCGCCCTCCCCGCCCCCCGCCGCGGCGCCGGCGGCCCGTCCGCCGGCCTCCGCCCCGGATCGTGCCGGCTCGCCGCCGGGATGCGGCCCGGTCCCCGTCATCGCACCGCTCCTCCCCTCCTCCGCGCCTTCGGCGCACCCGCAGGCCGCGGCCCCGGCCGCGCCCGCGGTCCGGAGGCCTGCCGTCCCCCGGCCGGCCGGCGGCGCCCCCGTCACCGCCCCCCGGTCCCCTCGAGACCCTCCGCCCCCTCCGCCGGTTCCTCCCCCGAGCCCTGGGACGACGGCGGGCCCGACGCCTCGATGCGGGCCGACGCCGGCACCAGGTGCACCCAGGTTGGGCCCGACGCCAGGCGGACCGGCCGGCCGTCGGCCTCCAGCCACCGGGTCGGCGCCGTCGGGCTCGCCTTCTGCCAGCGGCCCTCCCGCAGCCGGCCGCCGCTGGCGATGAGCAGGCGGCCCTCCCCCGCGAGCTCGACCTCCAGGCGTCCCTCGGCGTCGCCGGCGATGGTCCGGGCGGGCACCAGCTGGATCAGCAGGTTGGCCGGCGTCAGGGGGTCGCCGGTCTCCTCGGCCACGTGGGGGCCGAAGGCGGTCTCCCGCAGGTAACCGGCGCCCGTCCAACGATAGCGAACCCAGCCCCGGCGCCACCCGGGCCAGTGGATCACCAAGCGGTCCACCCGTTCGCCCGTCGGCTCCTCGCCCGCGCTGCGGAATGCGAAGGGGGACGGACGGGGCGGCGCGGTGAGCGCCCAGCCCCGCTCCTCCGCCGCCGTCAGGGCGACGGGCAGCGACGCATAAAGATTATGGGGCATCTTCCGCCGCGCGTCGCGGGTGAAGACCCGGCGCCCCCCGCCCCGGGGATCGGCCCGGACCCCGTCCAGGTCGTCGAGGCCGGTGCGGACGATGCGGGCGTAGTGCTGGGGACTGCCGCCGGCGTGCACGTAGATCGCGTCCCACTCCAGGGCGAGGTCGAGGAAGTAGTGGCGCGAGCTGCGCACGGGGCCGACCCGCTCGGGGCGCTGGGTGACGAACAGCGCCAGCAGCCGGGTGATGCCGCCCTCGGCGGGCACCTCGTAGACCAGGTCGGCGGCGGTCAGCCCCGCCTGGGGCCGCGCGTCGGGATGGTTGTCGATGCTGACCAGCACGGGACGCTGTCGGAGCAGGTCGGGGCGGGACATCGGCAGGCCAGTCAGCGGATTCACCGGCGGCGGGGCGGGCGCCGGCGGTTCCGCCGGGGGCGCGCCGCTCCCGGGCGTTGGGGCCGGGGCCGTCGCGGGGCCGAAGGGGCCGCAGGCCCCCAGTAGCGCCGACGCGGCCAGCAGCGCGGCGACGACCAGGCGCCGGGCGCTGCGGGGGCGGGACGTCGGGTCCGCGACGGATGGGGTGAGGGCCGCAGGCCGCGGGGACCGGCCGGCGCCCGGGCCGGAGCTCGGGGCGGGACCGGGCCGCCGGGCGGGGCCGGGGCCAGCGCCCCGCGTCACCGCTGGGGGTGGGGAGGTCGCCGGGGTCGGGGTCGTCAACCTTCTCCCTCCTCGTTGCGGGGCCGGGGACCGCGGCCGCCGGCCGGTTCGTCCCCGCTGGCGGGTCCCTGGCGGGCGGCCTGGCGCACCGCGCGCGAACTTATGACGAGGTACAGGGCCACCAGCAGGGGCCCGAGCCGCCAGGGCTGGTCCCTGGCGTGGACCAGGAGGAGGCCCGGTAGCCGGCGCAGCTCCGCGCCGAGCACCACCAGACCGGTGACGGTGGCCAGCAGCGCCGCCACCAGGACGGCGCCGGCCGCCACGTCCTTGACCCGGCCGGCCAAGGGGCGGAACCCCTCGGTCGCCAGGTCGACCGCCCCCTCGATGGCCGTGTTGATCCACTCCAGCAGCACCACCAGGCCCGCGGCCAGCAGCAGCAACGCCCACTCCTCCGGCGTGGCGCCCAGCCACCAGGCGGCCGTGAAGAGCAGCGTGGCGGCGGCGAGGTGCAGGCGCATGTTGGCCTCGGTGCGCCAGATCCAGAGGAAGCCCGCCCAGGCGCAGCGGAACGACTCGGCCAGGCTGCCCGCGCGGCCGGGTCCGGGGCGGGAGGGCGGGCGGGAGCCGGTGCGGCCGGCACCGGGGTGCGCCGCCTCGCCCGTGCCGCCGGCGGATCCGTGGCCCCGGCGCCTCATGGCCGGCTCAGGCCGCACGCGGCCAGGGCCGCCTCCGCCTTCCGGTGCATCAGCCGCTCGCCCTCCGCGTCAGGATGGTCGTAGCCCAGGAGGTGCAGGACACCGTGGGCCAGCAGGTAGCCCACCTCCCGGTCCAGCGAGTGGCCGTACGCCTGGGCCTGGGTCGCCGCCCGCTCCAGGGAGATCACCACGTCGCCCAGGGGCACGGGCTCGGGCTCGGGGGCCGGTTCGTCCCCGGCACCGGCGCCCCCGGACCCGCGGGCGCCGGCCTTGAGCCGTTGGATCTCCGCGGGTTCGAGCTGGGGAAAGGAGAGGACGTCCGTCGGCGCATCCTTGCCGCGGTAGCGCCGGTTGAGCTGGCGGATGGCCGCGTCGTCGACGAAGGTCAGGGCGACCTCCACCGGGAGCGCGAGGCCCTCCGCCTCGAGGAGGCGCCGCACCAGCCCGGGCAGGAGCGTCTGCCAGTGGCCGGGAACCGCCAGGCGCTCCTGCCGGTTCCCGATGCTCAGCACGGGTTCCGGCCCTCGCCGTTCCCGGCTCCCTGCCATGGGCGTCCGTCGCCTCCTTCCCCGGGGGCGGATGCGGCACCGGGATCGTCGTCCCCCGCGCCGCCCGCCCGGATGGCCGGCGGCGCCTCCGCCGCCCCAGCCGCCGTTCCCGCGCCGCCGCGTCCGTCGACCGGGCCCCTGCCGGGGCCTTCAGCGGCCGGGCCGGCGCGGGCCGGCCGGCCCGGCCGGGCACCGCGCTCCCCCTGGCCGTCCTTCGGGCCGGCGCCCTTGCCGGCGCCGGCCCCGCCGCCCTCCCTGGCGGCCCCCTCCTTGCCCGCGCCCTCCTTGGCGGCGGCCTCCTTGCGGCGGGACCGCTCCATCTCCTTGAGCACCGCCTCGGGGTACTCGATGCGGTGGTGGAACACACCGGTCAGCACCCGCACGAAGGTGTCGGCGATGCGGTCCAGGTCGCGCAGCGTCAGATCGGCGCGGTCGAGCTGGCCGTCGTTGAGGCGGTCCTTGATGATCTTGCGCACCACCTGCTCGATGCGGCCGGGGGTGAGGTGCCCCAGCGAGCGGATCGTCGCCTCGACGGCGTCCGCCAGCATGACCACGGCGGTCTCCCGGGTGGTGGGCGGCGGCCCGTCGTAGCGGAAGTTGCCCTCCAGGACCTCGGGCTCGCCCCGTTCCTGGGCCCGGCGCAGGAAGTACTCGACCCGCGTCGTGCCGTGGTGCTCGCGGATGAAGCGGATGATCTCCTCCGGCAGGCCGTGCTGGCGCGCTAGCTCGATGCCGTCCTTGACGTGGGCGGTGATGATCAACGCGCTGAGGTTCGGGGAGAGCTTGTCGTGGGGGTTCTCGCCGCCGAACTGGTTCTCGATGAAGAAGTAGGGCCGCTTCACCTTGCCGACGTCGTGGTAGTAGGCGCCCACCCGGGCCAGCAGCGAGTTGCCGCCCACCTCTTCGACGGCGGCCTCGGCCAGGTTGGCCACCATCAGGCTGTGGTGGTAGGTGCCCGGCGCCTCCACCAGCAGCCGGCGCAGCAGGGGCTGGTTGGGGTTGGCCAGCTCGATCAGGCGCACCGGCGTCACGAGGCCGAAGAAGCTCTCCAGGAAGGGCAGCAGGCCCAGGGTGAGGACGGCCGCCAGCAGCCCGCCGAAGGCGGCCCAGCCCACCTGCTTCCACACCGCGAGGTCGACCAGGGGCGGGCTGCCGAACATCAGGGCCAGGGCCAGGGTCGCCAGGGCGTTGACCGCGGCGGTGATGGCTCCGGCCCGGATGAAGTCGGAGCGATGGCCGAGACGCGAGACGGCGAAGGCGGCCGCCGCGCTGCCGAACCAGGCGACGGTGCCGAAGCGCAACCCGTCTCCCGCCATCGCCCCCACCGCCACGGCCAGCAGCATCGCCGCCACCAGTGCCGTGCGCGGGTTGAGCAGCACGGCCAGCAGCATCGGCCCGGTGGCGACGGGCATCAGGTAGGGTGACACCGGCTGCAGCAGCCGGGCGAAGACCAGCGTGATCAGCGGCACCAGGCCGAAGAGGACGAAGCGGGGCTCGTCCTCGTAGACGCGGCGGTCGAAGGTGGCCAGGTAGAAGCCGCCCGCCGCCATCCCGAGCAGGACCAGCAGCGCCGTCCCGGCCCAGATCCCGGCCAGGCTCCACGGGCTCTCCTGCAGGAGGCCGGCGTCCCGCAGGCGGACCATGTCCTCCTCCGTGATCTTCTCGCCCGCCTCGACGATGACCTCGCCGGGCACGATGATCACCGGGTCCACCTGCTCCATCGCCCGGCGGCGGGCCTCCTCGGTGCCCTCGCGGTCGAAGATCAGGTTCGGGCGCAGGGCCCGGCCCCCCACCAGCCGCAGGAAGTCCCGCAGCGGCCGGGGGTAGTCCAGGCCGTCGATCTCCTCCCCCAGCCGCAGCCGCGTGGCCGCCAGCTGGTCCTCCTTGATGCCCTGCTCCAGCAGGCGTTCCAGCAGGCCCAGCAGGTCCCGCCGCATAGCGGCCAGGGTGGCGTCGTCCACCGTGAGGACGGCGTCGGCCACCTCGGCGGGCAGGGCGAAGCCCAGCCTGCGCTCCAGCTCGCGACGGTCGCCCGCCGCCGGGGGCGGCAGGGACGCGCCGTCGGCACCCCCGCCTGCGCCGGCGCCCTGCCCCACGGCGGCGTCCGACCCGGCGGATCGCGCCGCGCCCGCGGTGCCCCCCTCGGCGCCGGCGTCCTGCCCCTCGCGGGCGCGCCGCGCCATGGCCTGGCGGACCTCCGCCACCGCGGCGAAGGCCGCCTCGACCTGGGTGCGCACCTGCCGGACGGCGCCGTCGTCCTCCTGGTACTGGTCGGGCACGGCCTGCGCGGCCTCCTGGCGCAGGCGTTCCGTGGTGGGCCGATCCACCAGCTGCTTGGGCGCCACCAGGTCGCGGGGTGCGGCCTGGCCGGGTCGCACGCGGACCTGGGAGGGGGCCACCGCCGTGGCCAGCAGCAGGGTGAAGCACAGGAAGAACAGGCCGCCCCACATCAGGCGCCGCACTTGGGGCTCACGCCACTGTCCCCCCAGGTGACGGTCGAGCCAGTGGCCCAGGCCGGCAAATCCTCCACCCATCGCGTCCACTCCCGGTGCGGGTCGGCGTTGCGGCGGGCGGGGCCGCGCCGACCCCGCCGCGGGGGCGATGCCCCGTTCCCCCCCTCGGCCCCGGCGGAGTTCCCGCGGGCCCGGGCCACGGTCACCGGCCCGCGGGCACCGCCGCTACCGCCGCCGGCTGTTGCCCCGGATCGATCCCAGGCCCCGCCTCGGTCGCCGCTCCGCGCCGCTGCCGGGCCGGGCCGGCTCGCCCCCGTGGGCATCCCCCGCCCGGTCGGCCCCGGGCTCGGCCGCCACCTCTCCGTCGCCACGGGCGACGGCGTCCCCCTGCTCCTGCCGCTCGTAGGCCTCGTACGCCCGGATGATCCGCTGGACCAGCGGGTGTCTCACCACATCCTGTTCCGTCAGGTAGATGAACTCGATGCCCTCGATCCCGCGCAAGACGTGCTGCACGTGGGTCAGCCCCGAGTGCCGACCGCGGGGGAGGTCGACTTGGGTGACGTCACCCGTCACCACCGCCTTCGACCCGAACCCGAGCCGGGTCAGGAACATCTTCATCTGCTCCGGCGTGGTGTTCTGCGCCTCGTCCAGGATGATGAAGGAGTCGTCCAGCGTGCGGCCGCGCATGTACGCCAGCGGCGCCACCTCGATCAGGCCCCGGTTCATGTACTTCTGGAAGGTCTCCACCCCCAGCATGTCCCACAGCGCGTCGTAGAGGGGCCGCAGGTAGGGGTCGACCTTCTCCTGCAGGTCGCCGGGCAAGAAGCCCAGCTTCTCGCCGGCCTCCACCGCTGGGCGGGTGAGGATGATGCGGGCGACCTGGTGGGCCTTGAGGCTGGCGATGGCCACCGCCATGGCCAGGTAGGTCTTGCCGGTGCCGGCCGGCCCGATGCCGAACACGATGCCGTTCTTGCGGATCGCCTCCACGTAGCGGCGCTGCCCCAGGGTCTTGGGCCGGATCGGCTTGCCCCGCGCCGTGGTCACGATGACGTCGTCGGCCACCTCGGCGATGCGCTCGGCCCGGCCCTCCCGGGTCAGCTGGATCGCGTAGCGGACGTCCTCCGGCCCCAGCGCCACCCCGCGCCGCACCTGTTCCAGCAGGCCCTGGAACAGCGTGGCGACCTGGCGCACCTCGTCCGGCTCGCCGCGGACGCGGATGTGGTCGCCCCGCGACACGATCTGGACCGGGAAGCTGTCCTGGATCAGGCGCAGGTGCTGGTCGCCGCGCCCGAACAGCTGAAGCGCCTCGTCGTGATCCGCCAGGTCGATGACCGCCACGTAGCCCTCGCCGGCCGGCGGCGCCGTGCCGTTGGGCTGCCGCGCTTCGGGCAAGGACCCCATCGCCCTCCTTTGCGTCCCCGGTGACCGCTCACCGGACCGTGAACGGGCGCTGCACGCCGATGTCCTCGATGGCTTCCACTGTGGTGCGGACGCCGACGAACCCGGCGCCCCGCTGGACCACTTCGCTGCCCACCGCCACCACCCGGCCGCCTGGCGGGAGGGCGGCGGCCACCTGGGCCACCGCCTGCCGTTCGACGCTGCGGACCGCCTGCTCTGCGGTCACCGTCCGCCGCGCCAGCACGACCTCGTGGCGGACTTCCCTCACCAGTTCGACGGGGGGCGGACCATCCCTCCACCCCGGCAAGGCCAGCAGGGGACGCCGTTCCACCTCGTAACGGCCCGGCTGCCCCCGCTGCCAGTATACCGGCACGCGCCAGGGCCCGATACGCAGGACCACCTGCTGCCACGCCCGGCCCGTGCGCACCGGCTGCGTCCGTTCCAGGGGTACCTCCCGGTATTGGCTGTACCAGGTGCGCGCCCACACGCGACCCAGCGCGGCCACGGGCTTGCCCGCGGGTGGCGGCGTCCCCGGGGACCGCCCATCCCGCGGCGGCGGTGGCGCCGCGTACTCCCCGCGGATCAGGATCTGCCCGGCCTTCACCACCTGCCCCGGCTGCACCAGCGGCTCCCCGCGCAGCGCCAAGACCTGGACGATCACGCCCGGCCGCCGGGCCACCACGTGGGCCGGCCGGTGGGCGGGCACCGCGGGTGCGGGCTCCTTCTCCACCACGTCCAGCACGACCTTGACGCCGTAGTGGGTGATGCCCACCCACGCGATGCCGGGGACCTCCAGGGGCAGCCGCTGGGCCAGGCGGCGCAGGTCGACGGCGGCCTTCGGCACGCCGGGCCGCAGGCCGACCCGCGCCAGTTCCTGGCGCACGGCGGCCTCGGACAGGTGCTCCAGCCCGCGGATCTCGATGAACCAGATGCGCCCGGACAGGACGTAGACCAGCAGGGCGGTCGCCAGGGTGCCCGCCAGCAGGACCCGTCGGCGCGCCATTCGGCGCCACAGGAAGGGCCACCCCGCCCGGCGACGGAAGCGCACCCGGCACCGGGTCTGGCGCGCCACGGCGCGCAGGGTCCCGATCTGATCCAGGGCGATCCAGGCGCGGAGGCCGCCATCCGGCTCGCGGCGGACCCGCCACAGCACCGCTCCGGCGGCGGCCAGCCGGTTGACCAGGGCCTCCGGCCCCGTCTCCGGGAGGGGCGACGCCACCGCCGGCTCCCGGCCGCCGCGGCCCCGTCGCACCCCCTGTGGGGGCGCGACGGGGCGACGCCGGGGCGACGGCGCCACGGCGATCTCCACCGCCCCGGCCAGCAGGCGCCATAGCCCCCGGTTCAAGGTCCCTCACCCGCCGGCCCGGGCAGGAAGCGGACCTGGTCGATGCGCCCCTGGACCCGCAGTTCCTCCCGGTCGATGCGCCCGATGGCCAGGCGGTCCCCCGTGACCTCCAGCCGGCCGCCGGGCACCGCCACCAGCAGGTGGGCGGCGTCGAAGCGCAGCACGCCCCGATGGTTCTCCACCACCACTTCCAGCGGGCCCAGCAGGGTGATGCGAGGCAGGTTGCGCACCGCATCCCGCGGCAGTTCCAGGGCCTCGGCCAGGGCGTCCTCCACGCCGCCCAGCCAGCGACGCCAACCCTCGCCGCCCCTGCGCCCATCCCGCGCCAAGGCGCCGCCTCCTTTGCGTGCACAAGCCTCCGCTGAAGGTTACGGCGGCGCACGGGGCGATATGATGGCGGCGCCGCGGCCGCGCGGTCAGCGACGCCGCAAAAGATCCGGCCCGGGATGCCAGGGGCGCAGGGCACGGGGTGGGGACACGACCTCGAGCCACAGCCAGCCGGCCACCAGGGCCGCCCGGCGCTGGTCGGGAGCGGTCCGCGCCGCCACGGGCAGAAGGACGCGGCTCGCCGCCGCAGCGGCGCCGGGGAAGGCGTCCTCAACTGCGGGGGAGGGGACGGCGGCCGTCTCCCCGGCGGGGGAGCCGGCGGCGGGACCGCCATCCGGCGTCGACGCCGCGCCCGCCGCCGGCGCCCGGTGCGGCGGCCGCGGCCGCTGCCGTCCCCGGGGTCCTGCGGTTTCGTCGGGCCCGGGTTGCCCCTCGACGCCCGGCGTGCCCTCCTCGCCCGGCGCGCCCTCGCCGGGGGCGAAGGGCTGTCGCCGGGACCTGGGCATGGGGGCCGCCGGCCCGCCCCCCGGGGCCGTCGGGGGACGCCGGCCGCGGCCATCGGCCTCCCCTTCCATCCCGTCCCCCAGGAGATCCTCGAGCTGGCGCATCAGCTCGCCCCAGACGTCGCCCCACGGACCGGCGGTGGGCTCGGGCGCGGGGCGCGGCGGCCGCCCCGGCCGGGCGGGCGGCCGCTCCCGCGGGGCAGCGGGGGGCGCCGCGGCGTCCGGCACCCGTCCGCCGTCGGCGCCGGGACCGGCCCCCTCGGCCGGATGCCGCCCCACCGTCGCGCTCCTGGGGCTGCCGGCGGGCGCAGGGCGCCGGGTCGGCGTCTCGTGGGGCAAGGTCGGCGGCAGCGGCGGCCGGGCGGGCGCGGGGCGCGGGGGGCGGTCCCCCTGCCGTGCCGGCGGCCGCCCCCGCCGCGGGCGGTTGCGGTAGAAGTCGGCCAATCCGCGCAGGATGCTGGCCAGGACGCCCAACAGGAGGACGAGCTCCACCCCCGCGTCGGCCAGCCACTGGAACCAGCCCGGCATCGTCAACCCCCCTGGGCGATCCCCGCTCCCTGCGCGGGCTCAGCTCCCCCGCTCGGTGGGCTGCCCGGACGGGGGCTCCTCGCGTCCCCCACCCCCGGCCAGGGACGCCCGCATCTCCGTGTCCGCCTGCAGGTTGCGCAGGGCGTAGTAGTCGAAGACGCCGAGCCGGCCCTGGCGGAAGGCCTCGGCGATGGCCAGGGGGATCTGGGCCTCGGCCTCCACCACCTTGGCGCGCATCTCCTGGACCCGCGCCCGCATCTCGTGCTCCGCCGCCACCGCCATGGCCCGCCGCTCCTCCGCCTTGGCCTGGGCGATGTTCTTGTCGGCCTCCGCCCGGTCCATCTGCAGCTGGGCGCCGATGTTGCGGCCGACGTCCACGTCCGCGATGTCGATGGAGAGGATCTCGAAGGCGGTGCCGGCGTCCAGGCCCTTGTTGAGCACGACCCGCGAGATGGAGTCGGGGTTCTCCAGCACCGCCTTGTGGTCTTCGGCGGAGCCGACGGTGGTGACGATGCCCTCGCCCACCCGGGCGATGATGGTCTCCTCGCCGGCGCCGCCCACCAGCCGGTCGATGTTGGCCCGCACCGTCACCCGGGCCTTGACCCGCAGCTCGATGCCGTCCTTGGCCACCGCCGCCACCACCGGCGTCTCCACCACCCGCGGGTTGACGCTGACCTGCACCGCCTGCAGCACGTCGCGCCCGGCCAGGTCGATGGCCGCCGCCCGCTCGAAGGTCAGCGGGATCTCCGCCCGCTGGGCCGCGATCAGGGCGTCCACCACGCGGTCCACGTTGCCGCCGGCCAGGTAGTGCGCCTCCAGCTTGTCCAGGCTGACGTCGATGCCCGCCTTGTCCGCCTTGATGAGCGGGTTGATGATCCGGTGCGGGGGCACGCGGCGCAGGCGCATGCCGATCAGGGTGATGATGGGCACCCGCACCCCCGCCGCCAGGGCCGAGATCCAGAGGCCCACGGGGATGAAGCTGAACACCACCGCCAGGGCCACCAGGATCAGGCCGATGGCCACCAGCAGGATCGGCCACGAGAGGTCGGCCAACGTCCACCCCTCCCTTATCCCGGACGGGGGTGGGAGAGGCGGACACGGACCGCCGCCGCCCCCACCCGCGCCATTCGCTGCCGCCACCCATCCCGGGACGGTCGCCACCGGCCCGCGGGCCCGCACCCCGCGGGGCGGACGGGCCTACGCTCGTTCGCCGGTCCGGGGCCCGGGCCCCTCGCCTCCGTCCGCACCGGGGCGGTCCATCCCGTCGCCGGCCACCGCTCGCACCACCACGCGGCGTCCCTCCACGCGGATGACCTCCACGGCGGTGCCGGCGGGCAGATACTCCCCCTCGGTCACCACGTCCACGCGGCGCCCGCCCACGGCCGCCGTCCCCGCCGGCCGCAGGGGCGTGAGCGCCCGGCCCCGCTGCCCGACCAGGGTCGGATCGGCCGCCGTCGACCGGACGCCCTCGGCCTCGCCTAGGCGGGTGGGCAGCGCCAGCCGCCGCCACAGGCCGCGGCGGCCCGCCACCCGTCCCAGGGCCACGACCACCGCCAGCGTGACCACGATCCCGGCCAACAGGGCCTCGAGCCCCCGCCTGACGTCACCGGTGACCAGCACGATGGCGGCGCCCATGGCCAGCAGGCCGGCCATCCCGAAGATGCCGAAGCCGGGCATGACCAGCTCCACCGCCATCAGGACCACGCCGACCAGGAAGAGCAGCGCCGCCTCCCAGCCGGCCACGCCCGCCAGCAGGTGGCCGCCGAAGAACAGGGCGAGGCTCGCGAGCCCCACGATGCCGGGGAAGCCGAAGCCGGGGACGTAGAACTCGGCCACCAGCCCGGCCATGCCGATGGAGAGCAGGATGGGCGCCACCACGGGGTCGGTGACGAAGCGGGCCAGGCGCTCGCCGGCCGTCGGGGCCAGTTCGTCCACCGGCAATCCCGCCCACCCGGCGCGGGCCAGGGCCTCCTGGCGGCTGTCGGCCAGGCCCTCGATGAAGCCGATGGCGTGGGCCCGCTCGCCGGTGAGGGTGAGGATGTGCCCCCTCTCCACCAGCTGGGGGATCGCCACGTCCTTGTCGACCATGGCCGCGGCCACCTGGGGGTCACGGCCGCGGCTCCGGGCGGCGGCCTCGAACTCGGCGCGGACGAAGGAGATGGTCTTCTCGTCGGCCGGACGCGGCTCCGCCGCGCCCAGGGTGGCGTCGGGTGCCATGTAGAGCGCAGGGGCGGCGATGGCGATCAGGGCTCCCGCGGAGATGGCCCGGTCGGGCACCCAGGCGGCCAGCGGCACCCCGGCGTCGACGGCCGCGTCGATGGCGCCGCGGATCTCCGTGGCGCCGTCCACCCGGCCGCCGAAGGTGCTGATCTCCAGCAGCACCGCGGCCCGCTCCCGCTGGGCCTGGGCAAGGCCCCGCATCACGAAGCGGGCCAGGCCCGGTTCGATGTTGCCGCGCACGGGGATCACCAGCACCCGCTGGGGCGGCGTGCCGCTGGCGGAGGAGGCGGCGGCCGGCGGCGAGGGCCCGCGACCCGGCGCCGACGCACCAACGGCGACGGCCAGGGCGAGGGCGAGGGCCGCCATCCCCCGGACCAGCGCCCCTAGGCCGCCCATCGCACACCGGAACCGCCGATCCACCCCGGCCCATCCTCCCCCGGGCGGTGCTGGTCTCAGCGCGGCGAGCCCTGTTGCGCCTGGCGGGCGAGCAGGTCGCGGACGATCCGGCTGGCCTCGCTGCCCTCGGCCCGGCCCCGGATGCGCGGCATCAGCCGGCCCATGACCTTGCCCATGTCCTGGGGCCCCCGGGCCCCCACCTCCGCGATGACCTCCTCGGCCAACCGCGTGAGCTCCGCCTCGCTCAAGGGCTCGGGCAGGTAGGACGCCAGGACCTCGATCTCCGCCTCCATCTGCTGGACCAGGTCCTCCCGCCCGGCCCGGCGGTACTCCTCCAGCGCCTCCTGGCGCTGGCGCCGCTCCCGCGCCAGCACCTGCACGACCTCGTCGTCGCTCAGCGGGTGGCCCCGCTCGATCTCCTCGTTCTTGATGGCGGCGCGGACCATGCGAATGACGGAGAGGCGGGTCCTTCCCGCCTCCCGCGCCTTCAGCGCCTCCTTCATGTCCTGCTCCAGCCGTTCCTTGAGGGACATGGTGCGACCCTCCCCGTCCGCCGCCCGGACGACCGCGGCTAGCGGCCCCGGCGGCGGCGCCGCGCGGCGTCGCTCTTCCTCTTGCGGCGGACGCTGGGCTTGTCGTAGTGCGCGCGGCGCCGTACCTCGCTGAGGATGCCGGCCTTGCGCATGGCCTGCCGGAACCGGCGCAGCGCCTCGTCGAGGGACTCGTTCTCCCGGCGCCTGACCTCGGCCACCCCGGATCCCTCCTTCCCGACCACGGACCCTCGGCCACCGGGGTGGCCGCAGGCTGCCATCAGCCGGGCGGCCACTGCAGGGCCCGGCCGCCCAGCACGTGGTAGTGCACGTGGAAGACCGTCTGCAGCGCGTCCCGCCCGGTGTTGACCACCACGCGGTAGCCGCTGTCGGCCACGCCCACGCGGCGGGCCACCTCGGGGATCACCCGCTGCAGGTGTCCCAGCACCGGGACGTCCTCCTCCCGGGCCTCGTTGAGGGAGGCGATGTGCCGCTTGGGGATCACCAGGACGTGCTGCGGCGCCTGGGGATTGATGTCGCGGAAGGCCAGCACGTGTTCGTCCTCGTAGACCTTGTCGGCGGGCAGCTCGCCCGCGACGATCCGGCAGAACAGGCAGTCCGCCACGGCTGCCACCCCCGGCGTGGGACGTCGAAGCGCGCGGACGCGGTCGTCCCTGGTTTCGCCACCGGCACGGCCCGGTCCTGCCCCGCCCGACGCCACCCACCGTCGGCGACGGGGCGGATCGGCCCCGCCCCTCCTTCGGCCGCGGCGAGCCTCCGGGGCCCTCGGCGGAGGCACCCCGCGGGCCTATCCCTGCCCGTCGCTGCCCGTCCCTGCGCCGTCGCCGCCCCCCTGCGCGTCGCCACCGCCCCCGTCCCCATAGGTTGTCCGCAGGCGGGCCCGTTCACCATGGCGTTCCAGGGCCAGCTCGATCAACCGGGTGATCAGGTCGCGATAGGGCAGGCCCGCCGCCTCCCAGAGCCGGGGATACATGCTGTAGGCGGTGAAGCCGGGGATGGTGTTGATCTCGTTGACCAGCAGCCGCCCGGTGGCCCGCTCGAGGAAGAAGTCGACCCGCGCCATGCCGGCGGCGTCGACCGCCTGGAACGCCGCGATGGCGAGGCGCTGCATCGCCTCGACGACCCGCGGCGGCACGGGCGCGGGCACGATCAACTCGGCGCCACCCTCGGTGTACTTGGCCTCGTAGGTGTAGAACTCCGCCCGCGGCCGGATCTCGCCGGGCAGCGAGGCCATGGGCTCGTCGTTGCCCAGGACGCTGATCTCCAGCTCCCGGGCGTCCACGCCGCGCTCCACCACGGCCTTGCGGTCATAGGCCAGGGCCTCCTCCAGGCCGTCGGCCAGCTGCCGACGGTCCCGGCACTTGCGGATCGCCACGCTGGACCCGAGGTTGGCGGGCTTGGTGAAGCACGGGTAGCCGAGGGTACCCTCGATCCCCTCGATCACGGCCGCCGGCTCCCGGCGCCAGCGGGTCGCCGTCACCACCACGAAGGGCACCACCGGCAACCCGCGGGCGCGGAAGAGCTCCTTCATCACCGCCTTGTCCATCCCCACCGCCGAGGCCATGACCCCCGCGCCCACGTAGGGGACGTCCAGGAGCTCCAGCAAGCCCTGGACCGTGCCGTCCTCGCCGTAGGTGCCGTGCAGCACGGGGAAGACCACGTCCAGCGGCTCCAGCCACCGGCCCGCGCCGCCGGCCGCCAGCACCAGCAGTCGGCGCCCGCCGGGGCCGGGCACCACCGCCAGGGGGTCGCCGTCGGCCGGTTCGACCCCGCGGCCCGCCCCGAGCAGCGCCTCGGCGTCGTGGGGCAGGATCCACTGCCCGGATCGGGTGATGCCGATGGGTACCGGTTCGAACCGCTGGCGGTCGATGGCCCGGAACACCGACCGCGCCGACATCAGCGAGACCTCGTGCTCCCCCGAGCGGCCGCCGAAGAGGATCCCCACCCGCAACCGCCGCCCGCCCGCCGCGTGCTGCACCACGTCTCTCCCGCCTTTCCCTGCGCCTCGGGGCCCTTCGCCGGAGGCGGCGCCGCCGGCGGCACCCGCTTCCGCCGGGGACCGCCGACCCCCTCCGCCGCGCCGGCGCCGGCCGCGGCGGGCGGCGCACCACTCCCATGGCTACCTATGCAGGAGGAGCCCGCCGCTGGCCTCGGCAGCAGGACCCCGGCCGCGCCCCTCCCCGTCGGGGGACCCCGGCCCGGGCACCCGGGCTCCCGCGGACGAGCCCCCGGCCCCCCGCGCGACGCACACCCCCGGCCCCCCTCCCCGCCCCGCCGGGCCTGGGCCGGCGGGGCCCCTCCGCTCGCGCCGGGTGGCACGCCGCGCCGTCGGCCAGCCGCCCCTGGGCGAGGGCCATCGCCGGGTGCCGACCCGGCGACCGCCGCCGTCCCCCGCCCTCGCCCCGCGCGGTGGCACCGCGCAGCCTCATCCCAGATCGCCGAGGGCGTGGAGCACCAGGCCGGCCACCAGCACCCCGGCCGTCTCGGTGCGCAGGATCCGCGGCCCCAGGGTGACCACCCGCGCCCCGGCGTGCCGGGCTGCCTCCACCTCCTCGGCCTCCCAGCCGCCCTCGGGTCCGATCAGGATCAGCACCCGCCGCCCCGCGGCGGGCCGCCCCCAGGCGGCAGCCCGGGCCTCCAGCTCCTGCCGCAGGCCCCGGGCCTCCTCTTCCTCCCAGGGCATCAGGATCAGGTCCCAGGCCGCCTCCGCCAGCAGGGCCTCCAGGGTCGCGGGTGGATCGACGCGCGGCACCGCCGAGCGCTGGGCCTGGCGCGCCGCCTCCCGGGCGATCCGCCGCCAGCGCTCGACCCGCCGCGCCACGGCGGCGTCCCGCGGCCGGCTGATGGAGCGGGCGGCCCACACCGGGACGAACCGGCTCACGCCGACCTCCGTGCCGTGGCGGACGACCTCCTCCATCTTGGCCCCCTTGGGCAGGCCCTGGCCGAGGGTGACGTGCACGGGCGGCTCGCTGCCCGGCAGCGGCGCCACCGCCCGCACCCGCGGCGGCGTCCCGGCCGCCAGCTGGCTCAGCCAGCGGCGGCCCGCCGGGGTCACGGCCACCACCCGGTCCCCCGGCCTGCGACGCAACACCCGCAGCAGGTGGTGGGCGTCGTCCGGGGCCAGGGTCGCCTGCCCGCCGACGGCCAGCTCCTCCTCGACGAAGACGTGCGGGACGAACATGCTGCCTCTCCCGTCGACCCTGGTTCGCGACTAGTTCGGGACGGCGAGCCGCCACGCCTCCCAGCCCTCGGCCCGGCGGCGCCGGCGGATCTCCAGCCCCCTGGCGCGGCAGCGTTCCTCCAGATCCCGGGTGTCCGTCGCCTCGCTGACGAGACCGGAGAGGACCAGGGCGCCCCCCGGCCGCGTCAGGTGCACCAGGTCGTCCAGGGTCTCGGCGAGCACCGCGGCGGTGATGTTGGCCACCGTGACCGCGGCGGGCAGGTGGACGGCCCATCCCGGCGGGGGCTGGCGCCGCACCGCCGCCGCGGTCCCCGCAGCCACCCGCACCCGGTCGTCCACCCCATTGGCCGAGGCGTTGTCCTGAGCCACGCGGACGGCCCCCGGGTCGATGTCCACGGCCAGCACCGGCCGCGCCCCCAGCAGGGCGGCGGCGATGGCCAGGATGCCCGAGCCGGTGCCCACGTCCAGCACCGGCCGCGGCTCCGGCTGGCCCTCGAGCTCCTCCTCGAGGAGCTCGAGGGCCAGCCGGGTGGAGGCGTGCTGACCGGTGCCGAAGGCCATGCCGGGGTCCAGCACCAGCGGGATGCGGGGGCCGGGGTCGACCCGATGGCGCTCCCAGCTGGGCACCACCAGCAACCGCCGGCCGACGGGGAGGGGACGGAAGTGGGCCTTCCACGCCTCGGCCCACTCGTCCACGGCCCGCGCCCGGACCGCCGGCGCCCACGGCCCCACCGCCGGGAAGACCTGCCGCACGCGCCGCCAGCGCTCGCCCAGCCGGCGATAGCGCTCCTCGAACCCCTCTTCCGGCAGGTAGGCCCGGATGCGCACGGTGCCGCCCCGTTCCTCCCAGGCGAAGCCGGCATCCACCACCTCCAGCACCGCGGCGGCCGCCGCCTCGGCCGCCTGGGCGGGCACGTCGATGACCATCTCCAGCCAGCGCACGGCCGACCCCCCGTTGGCACGCCGCGCCGCCCGGACCGCAGCCCCTCGGTCCCGGCCCGCGCCGTCCGCGCCCACCCCTCGGCAGCGAAGCCCGCAGCGGGCCCGGCCCGGTGCGGGCACCCGCCCCCGGGATCCGGGGTGCCTCCGGGGTGCCTCCCGCCGAGGGCATGGACTGGCCTCGGCGGCTCCTTCGGCGCCCGTTCACCCCGTGGGGGCTGCTACAGGTTGAAGGCGTCCCGCATCCGCTGGAAGAGGCCGCGTTCCTCCACCACGGCCTCGCCCCGCAGGCGGGCCAGCTCCAGCAGCAGCTCGCGCTCCCGCTCGGTGAGGCGGCGCGGGACCTCCACCCGCACCCGCACCAGCTGGTCGCCGCGGCCGCCGCCCCGCAGGCGGGGCATCCCCTTGCCCTTGAGGCGGATCACCTGGCCGGGCTGGGTGCCGGGCGGGATGAGCAGCTCCTCCTCCCCCTCCAGGGTCGGGACCCGCAACCGGGCGCCCAAGGCGGCCTGGGCGATGCCGAGGCCGACCTCGGTGACGATGTCGTCGCCCTCTCGCCGGAACACCGGGTGCGGCTTGATGCGGATCCGCACGTAGAGGTCGCCGGGCGGCCCGCCGCGGCGGCCCGGCTGGCCCTGCCCGCGCAGCCGCAGCCGCATGCCGTCGTCGACGCCCGCGGGGATCTCGACCTCCAGGGTGCGCGGGCGGCGCACCTGACCGCGGCCGCCACAGGTGCGGCAGGCGGCGGCCGCCATGCGCCCCGCGCCGCCGCAGCGCGGGCACGTCTGCACGGTGACGAACTGGCCGAAGGGGGTCGCCCGCGCCGAGCGGATCTGGCCGGTGCCGCCGCACTGGGGGCAGGCCACCAGGCGCCCGCCCTCGGCGCCGGTGCCGCGGCAGGCGGCACACGGCTCCGGGCGTTCGATGCGGATCTCCCGGCGCCCGCCGCGGGCGGCCTCCTCCAGCGTCAGCTCCAGCTCCGTCTCCAGGTCCGCGCCCCGCACGGGGCCGCCGCGCCGGGACGCCCGGCCACCCCCGAAGACGGCGTCGAAGAGGTCGCCGAAGCCGAAATCGCCGAATCCCTCGAACCCCTCGAAGCCGCCGAAGGGACCAAACCCGCCGTCGGCGCCGCCGGCTCCGCCCGGGCCCCCGGCCGTCCACGGTCCGGCCCCGGCGCCTTCGGCCGTGCCGAAGCGGTCGTAGGCCGCCCGCTTCTCCGGGTCGCTCAGGACCTGGTACGCCTCGTTGATCTCCTTGAACCGGCGCTCCGCCTCGGGGTCGCCCGGGTTGGCGTCCGGGTGGTAGCGGCGGGCCAGCCGCCGATACGCCTTCTTGATCTCCTCCGGGGACGCGTCGCGCGAGACCCCCAGGATCTCGTAGTAGTCCTTCGCCACGCCGCACCTCCCCCCTCATGGCGCCGGCGGCGTCCGGCCGCGGCGACCGGCCCGGCCGGGACGGGCGGTCTCAGTCGCCGCCCGTCCCGGTGCGCTCGTCCTTGGCCCGGTACCCGGCATCGTAGACGTCGCCGGTCCCCCCGGAGGCGGAGGAACCCGCGCCCCCGGTCTCGCCCGCCGCCCCGCTCGCCGAGCCCCCGCCGGCCGCGGCCGCCTGCTGCTCGTAGATCTTGCGGCCGGCTTCGAGCAGGGCCTCGGAGAGCTCCTCGATGCGGCGCCGGATGGCCGCGGTGTCGTCGCCCCGGGCGGCCTCCTCCAGCGCCTTGATGCGCTCCTCGATGCGCTGCTTGACCCCCGCGTCCAGCTTGCCCTCGTGCTCCTTCAGGGTCTTGCGCGCCTGGTAGAGCGTGGCGTCCGCCTGGTTGCGCGCCTCGATGAGCTCCTTGCGCTTGCGGTCCTCCTCGGCGTGCTGCTCGGCCTCCTTGATCATGCGCTGGATCTCTTCCTCGGTCAGCCCGCCCTGGGACTTGATGGTGATCTTCTGCTCCCGCCCGGTGCCCAGGTCCTTGGCGCGCACGTGGACGATGCCGTTGACGTCGATGTCGAAGGTGACCTCGATCTGCGGCACCCCCCGGGGCGCCGGCGGGATCCCGTCCAGGATGAACCGGCCCAGCGTCTTGTTGTCCTTGGCCAGCGGCCGCTCGCCCTGGACGACGTGGATCTCCACCTGGGTCTGCCCGTCGGCGGCGGTGGAGAAGATCTTCGACTTGGACGTCGGGATCGCGGTGTTGCGCGGGATCATGGGCTCGACCACGCCGCCCAGGACCTCGACGCCCAGGGTCAGGGGCGTGACGTCGACCAGCACCAGGTCCTTGACCTCGCCGGCCAGCACCCCGGCCTGGATGGCGGCGCCCATGGCCACCACCTCATCGGGGTTGACCCCCTTGTGGGGCTCCTTGCCAAAGAACTCCCGGATCGCCCGCTGCACCGCGGGGATGCGGGTGGAGCCGCCCACCAGGATGATCTTGTCGATGTCCTCCGGCTTGAGCCCCGCGTCCTCCAGGGCGCGGCGGGTGGGCCCCATGGTCGCCTCCACCAGGTCGGCCGTCAGCTCCTCGAACTTCGCCCGCGTCAGCGTCATGTCCAGGTGCTTCGGGCCGCTGGCGTCGGCGGTGATGAAGGGCAGGTTGATGTTCGTGCTCAGGGTCGACGACAGCTCGATCTTCGCCTTCTCCGCCGCCTCCTTGAGCCGCTGCAAGGCCATGCGGTCCTGGCGCAGGTCGATGCCGTGCTCCTTCTTGAACTCCTCGGCCAGCCAGTCGATGATCCGCTGGTCGAAGTCGTCGCCGCCCAGGTGGTTGTTGCCGCTGGTGGCCCGGACCTCGAAGACGCCGTCCCCCAGCTCGAGGATGGAGACGTCGAAGGTGCCGCCGCCCAGGTCGAAGACCAGGATCTTCTGGTCTTCCTCCTTGTCCAGGCCGTAGGCCAGGGCGGCCGCCGTCGGCTCGTTGATGATGCGCAGCACCTCGAGGCCCGCGATGCGGCCCGCGTTCTTGGTCGCCTGGCGCTGGGCGTCGTTGAAGTAGGCGGGGACGGTGATCACCGCCTGCGTCACCGGCTCGCCCAGGTAGGCCTCGGCGTCCTGCTTGAGCTTCCGCAGGATCATGGCCGAGATCTCCTCGGGCGAGTAGAGCTTGCCGTCCACCTCCACCCGGGCGTCCCCGTTGGGTCCCTCGACCACCTTGTAGGGCACCCGGGCGGCCTCGTCCCGCACCTCGCTGAAGCGGCGCCCCATGAAGCGCTTGATCGAGAAGATGGTGCGCTCGGGGTTGGTGACGGCCTGTCGCTTGGCCACCTGGCCGACCAGCAGCTCGCCGTCCTTGGACCAACCCACCACCGAAGGGGTGAGGCGGCTGCCCTCGGCGTTGGTGATCACCGTGGGCTCGCCACCCTCCAGCACCGCCACCACGGAGTTGGTGGTGCCCAGGTCGATGCCCACCACCTTGCCCATGCCCGCTTCCCCTCCTCCGCGCATGCGTCGCCTTGCCGGTGGCCGCGGCGTTCCCCGGTCACCGGCCGCCGTCCTGCGCCGCGGCGCCCCCGGCGCCATCGGCACCGGTCTCGCCCCGGGCGGGGTCGGCCCCCGCCTGGCCGGCGGCGTCGGCCGACGGCGGCGCGGTCGCGGCCGGGGTTCCCGCGGGTGCCACCGCGACCTTGACCATGGCGGGGCGCAGGGTTCGTCCCCGGTATAGGTAGCCCCGCTGGAACACTTCTATCACCGTGCCGTCGGGACGGTCGGCGGTCTCCACGCGCGCCACCGCCTCGTGGCGGTGGGGATCGAAGGGCTGGCCCTCGGCCTCCATGGGTTCGACGCCGACCTGCCGGAGCACGTCGAGGAACTGCCGGTGGATCATGGCCACGCCCTGCACCACGGGGTGCCCGGCGTCGCCCCCCGCCGCCAGCGCCCGCTCCAGGTTGTCCAGCACGGGCAGCAGCGCCCGGACCAGCTCCGCCTCGGCGTCCTGCCGCCAGCGGCGCTGCTCTTCCATCATGCGGCGCCGGTAGTTGGTGAAGTCGGCCTGCAGCCGGCGCAGCTGGTCCAGGTACTCCTGGGCCTGGCGGCGAGCCGCCTCCGCTTCCGAGCGGGCGGCCGCGGCTTCGGCACGGGCCGCGTCGGCCGCGGCGCGGGCCTCGGCCGCCTCCCGGCGGGCCGCCTCCAGCGCCGCCAGGGCCTGGGCGAGGTCCCTGGGCGCGGCCTGGGCCTCGGCGGGTGCGGACCCGCCGGCGCTCGACCGGGCGGCCGGATCCGCCGCCTCCCCCGGCTCCGCGGCCGTGGCCGCCGCCGGACCCTCGGCCTCGTCCGCGGAGGACGCAGCCGTGGCCGCCGGAGGGCTCCCGCCCCCTTCCGCAGCGGGCGCAGCCGGCCCCTCGTCCGCCTCCTTCCGCGGGGGCGCGGAGGCCGCGCCCGGCGGGGCGGTCCGCGCCGCGGCGGTCCCTCCCTCGCCCCGGACCGCGGAGGGCTCGCCGCCGCCGGCGCCCTCCGGAGCCGATGCCGCCGTGGGGCGCGTCGCCTCCACCCGCGGTTCCCCCTCGACCCTCGACTCACCCACGATCGGGCTCCGCCTCCTTCCGGCCTCCGGCCCGCACCCGGACAAAAAAGCCCCGCCACCGGTGGCAGGGACGCGGATCCCGTCCGGCGGCGGGCCCCATCAACGCACCGTGCGTTCCATCGCCTCCGTCAGCAGCTGGGCCAACAGCTCCATCACGCTGGTGATGCGGGCGTAGTGCATGCGCTTCGGCCCGAGGACGGCGATGCGGCCCGCCGCCTCACCCCCAAGCCGGTAGGTGGCGCTGATCACGCTGCAGTCGTAGAGGTCCGGGTACGGGTTCTCGTGACCGATGGTGATCACCAGCTCGTCGCCGCCCTGCCGGCCCAGCAGGTCGCGGACCAGCTCCTGCTGCTCCACCAGGCCCAGGACGGCCTGGGCCCGCTGGACGTCCTGGAACTCGGGCTGGCGGAACAACCGCCGCGTGCCGAGGACGAACACCGGGTGGTCGTCTTCGGACGCCGGCGGCCGCAAGGCCTCCAGCGCCGCCTCGAGCAGGGCGCCGCACGCCGCCAGTTCGTCGTGCAACTCGCGCAACGCCGTGCGGCCCACCTGATCCAGGGTGAGCCCGGCCAGCCTGCGCGTCAGCACGGCGGAGATGCGCTGCAGATCCGCCTCGCTGGCGGGCTCGGGCAGCTCCACCAGCCGCTGCTGCACCAGCCCCTCGTCCGTGACCAGGACCAGCACGGCCCGCCGCTCGCTGAGCGGGAGCACCTGCAGGTGCCGGAAGGTCACCGGTTCCACCCGCGGCGACTCCACCAGGGCCAGGCAGTCCGTGGTCTCGCTGAGCACCTGGGCCGTCTGCCGCAGCAACCGGCTGACGTGGTCGACCCGCTCCGCGTACATGCGCCGCAGGCGCTCCACCAGTTCGGGCGGCGGGGTGACCGCGTCCATCAGCATGTCGACGAAGAAGCGGTAGCCCCGGTCGGAAGGGATCCGCCCGGCGGAGGTGTGGGGCTGCTCGAGGAAGCCCATCTCCTCCAGGTCCGCCATCTCGTTGCGGATGGTGGCCGGGCTCACGCCCAGACCGTACTTGCGGGCCAGGGTGCGGGATCCGACCGGCTCCGCCGTGTCGACGTAGTCCTCGACCACCGCCTTGAGGACCTGTTGCTTGCGGCGGTCCATCGGCTGATCCCCCCTCGGCCCCGGAGCCCGCCCGGCCGGTTCCGGCCGGGCACGGGGTGCCGCCGTGGCGGCCTCCGGCGACCTGCGGGTCGACGCGTCCCTCCGCTTAGCACTCGATGACAGAGAGTGCTAACGATCCTCCTTACAAGGTAGCACCGGCGCGGGATCCCGTCAACGCGTCGGCGCCGCCGCGTCGACGCCGCCCGGCCCGCCGCCCGCACCCGTCCGGATGTCATCGGTGTCGACGAAGGCGACCAGCACGCTGTTGGCCACCGGCACCGCCGCCGGGCTGAGCCGGATCCGTCCCCCCTCGCGAACCAGCCACCCCTCCTCCAGCAGCCGCCGGATCGCCCTGGGGAAGGCCTCCTCCGGGGTCAACCCGAAGCGGCGCGCGAACCGGCCCTCGTCGACCCCCTCCGCCAGCCGCAGGCCGAGGATCATGGTGTCCTCCATCGCCCGTCGCCGATCCACCCGCTCCGTGACGTCCACCGGCAGCCGGCCCTCGGCCAGGGCGGCCGCGTAGGCCATGGGGTGGAGCCGGTTGCGCCGCCGCTCGCCGCGCCAGCAGGACCAGGCCCCCGGCCCCGCCCCCAGGTAGGAGCCGTTGAGCCAGTACACCCGGTTGTGCACCGACTCCCTCCCCGGTCGGGCGTAGTTGGAGATCTCGTACCGGACGAACCCGGCCTCGCCCAGCACCTCGTACGCGCGATCGAACATGGCCCGCTCGGCGTCCTCGCCGGGCAGCTGGAGCCGGCCCGCCTCCCACTCCCGGTAGAAGGGCGTGCCGGGATGGAGCTCGAGCCCGTAGCAGGAGACGTGCTCGGGTCCCAGGTCGACCACCGCCCGCAACGACGCCTCCCACTGCTCCAGGCTCTGGCCCGGCAGGCCGAAGATCAGGTCGACGTTCACGTTGTCGAACCCGGCCCGCCGCACCCGCCGGTAGGTGGCGCAGAAGTCGGCCCAGGTGTGGTCGCGACCGATGGCCCGCAACAGCTCGTCCTGCACGGCCTGCAGGCCCAGGCTGAGGCGGTTGACGCCCCCGTCCCGCAGGACGGCCAACCGCTCCTCGTCCAGGGTGCCGGGGTTGCACTCCACGGTGACCTCGGCGTCCGGCGCGAGACGGAAGGCGCGGCGCACCGCCGCCAGCAGCCGCTCCAGTTCCGCCGGCTCCAGGATCGAGGGGGTGCCGCCGCCCACGTAGACCGAGACCAGGGGCCGCGTCAGGGCCGGGTCGGCCGCCAGCAGGGCCAACTCCCGTTCGAGGGCGCCCAGGTAGCGGACCTTGCCCGCGGGGTCGAGGAGATAGGTGTTGAAGTCGCAGTAGTGGCAGCGCTGGCGGCAGTAGGGCACGTGCACGTACAGGGCCGGCCCCGCGTCCCACGCGGGCCAGGGCGCGCCGCCCTCCGCCCGGGACTGGGCCTCCCGGCACCGTTCCCGCCCCTGCCCGGCGCCGCCATCGGGACGGACAAGGGCGCCCCGGGCCGTGGCGTCCGCGGGGCCGGCGCCGATCGAGGGCGCCGGCCCCGTCGACGCGTTCGTCCCGGAAGCCGCGGGCCCAGCGGGGGGCGAGGCCCGACGGCGGTCCGCCGGTGCCGCCGTGGGGGTCGCCGCGGCGGCCCGGCCGGTTCCTCCTGCCGGCCCGGACCCGGACGGCGCGGCCTGAGGCCCCCGGCCTGCCGGCGCTCCCGCGGCCTGGGGGGTCGGCCGTGGCGCCTGGGCGGGCACCGGGCGCGCCTCTCGCGCCTGCGCTGCACCCACGCGACCCGCTCGTGCCGGCACCGCGCTCACCGCCCCCCGCCGCGGGGCTCGTCCACCCGCAGCACGGCCATGAAGGCCTCTTGCGGGATCTCCACCCGGCCCACCTGCTTCATCCGCTTCTTGCCCTCTTTCTGCTTCTCCAGCAGCTTGCGCTTGCGGGTGACGTCGCCGCCGTAGCACTTGGCCAGCACGTTCTTCTTCAGGGCGCGGATGGTCTCGCGGGCGATGACCCGCGACCCCACCGCCGCCTGGATCGGCACGTCGAAGAGCTGGCGCGGGATCAGCTCCTTCAGCCGCTCCACCAGGGCGCGGCCGCGGGCGTAGGCCTTGTCCCGGTGGACGATGACCGACAGGGCGTCCACCGGCTCCCCCGCCACCAGGACGTCGAGGCGCACCAGGTCCGACTCGCGATAGCCCTCCAGCTGGTAGTCCAGGGTGGCGTAGCCCTTGGACCGCGACTTCAGCTGGTCGAAGAAGTCGTACATGATCTCGGCCAGGGGGAGGCGGTACTCCAGCCGCACGCGGCGCGGATCCAGGTATTCCATGGTGACGAACTCGCCGCGCCGCTCCTGGCAGAGCTCCATCAGCGCGCCCACGTGCTCCTTGGGCGTGAAGATCGACGCCCGGACGAAGGGCTCCAGCAGCGCTTCGATGCGGTCGCGCGGGGGCAGGTCGGCGGGGTTCTGGATCTCCCGCTCGCTGCCGTCCCGCAGCCGCACGCGATAGACCACGCTGGGCGCGGTGGTGATCAGGTCCAGGTCGTACTCCCGCTCCAGGCGTTCCTGGACGATCTCCATGTGCAGCAGGCCCAGGAAGCCGCAGCGGAAGCCGAACCCCAGCGCCTCGGAGGTCTCCGGCTCGAACACCAGCGCGGCGTCGTTCAGGCGCAGCTTCTCCAGCGCCTCCCGCAGCCGCTCGTAGTCGCCCGGGTCGACGGGGTAGAGCCCCGTGAACACCATCGGCTTGGCCGGCTGATAGCCCGGGAGCGGCTCCCGGGCAGGGCGGTCGACCAGGGTGATGGTGTCGCCCACCCGGCAGTCCCGCACGTTCTTGATGCCGGCGGCGACGAAGCCCACCTCCCCGGCGGCCAGCTCGTCCACCGGGACCAGGAAGGGGCGGAAGGTGCCCAGCTGGTCGACCTCGAACTCGGCGCCCGAGGCCATCAGCCGGATCCGGTCGCCCGGCCGCACCCGCCCGTCCCGCACCCGCACGTAGGCGATGACGCCGCGGTAGGCATCGTAGTGGCTGTCGAACACCAGCGCCCGCAGCGGCGCCTCGGGGTCGCCGGAGGGCGGCGGGATCCGCCGCACGACGGCCTCCAGGAGGTCGTCCACGCCGGTGCCCTCCTTGGCGGACACCAGTAGCACCTCCGCCGGGTCGAACCCCAGGTCCGCCAGCTGCTGGCGCACCTCGTCGGGCCGGGCGGCGGGCAGGTCGATCTTGTTGATGACGGGGATCAGGGTCAGGTTGGCGTCCAGGGCGAGATACAGGTTGGCCACGGTCTGGGCCTCCACGCCCTGGGTGGCGTCGACCAGCAGGATCGCGCCCTCGCAGGCGGCCAGGGCGCGGGAGACCTCGTAGCTGAAGTCCACGTGGCCGGGGGTGTCGATCAGGTGCAGCATGTACTCCTGGCCATCGGCCGCGCGGTAGAACATGCGCACCGCCTGGGCCTTGATGGTGATGCCCCGCTCCCGTTCCAGGTCCATCATGTCCAGCACCTGGTCGCGCCGCTCGCGGTCGCCGATGGTGCCGGTGGACTCCAGCAGGCGGTCGGCCAGGGTGGACTTGCCGTGGTCGATGTGGGCGATGATGCAGAAGTTGCGGATGCGGGCCTGGTGGCCCCGTGCTCGCTGGTCACTCATCCGTCGGCGGACCTCGCGATCGCGACCGTCAATCGGGCGGGATGCCCAACGCCTGCGCGATGGCGGACCACAGCGCCTCGTCGGGCACGGCCCCGTCCAGGGCGACCCGGTCGTTGATCACCGTCTTCGGCACGGCCCAGACCTGGTACTGACGCGCCAGCTGCGGGAAGGAGCTGGCCTCCACGGCCTCCGCCACCACCCGCGGGCTGGCCAGGGCGAGTTGCATCGCGGAGCGCACGGCCCGCGGGCAGTGGGGTCACGTCGGGGTGAAGAACACCCGCAGGTGGACGGTTTCCCCGGCCTCCTCCAGCCGCGCCAACCGGCGGGGGTCCAGGGGACCGGTGGGCGTGGGGGACGCCTCCCCCTCCTCGGGGCCGGCACCGTCCGGCCGCGAACCGGCCGCGGCCCCGGCATCGCCGGGATGTGCCGCCGGGGGTCGCGGGGCCGTGGCTTCCGCGCCGGCGCCGGCCCGGCCGGCGTCGGCGCCCGCTTCCGGCGTCGAGGCAGGGCGTCCCGCCTCGACCAGCGCCTCCAGGAGGCTGGCGAACTCGTAGCCCAGCGGCGCCCCGACGAAGCGCACCCGGCCCGCGGCCCGCCCATGGATCACCAGGGTGGGCGTCCGCTCCACCCCCAGTTCCCGCCCCCGCTCGGCCTCCCGGTCGAGGTCGCGCACCGTGAGGCGAAGGTGGGGGCTGAGCGCGCAGACCTCCTCGAGGAGCTGGACCGTCTCCTCGCACCGCGGGCACTCCCGGCCCGGGATGATCAGGCGGGTGTCGCGGACGAAGAGCTCGACCTCCACCGGCGCCGTCACGCCCTGGAGCTGCTGGGCGACGGCCTGCCGCTGGGACTCCGTCAGGATCGCCACGGACCCATCGCCTCCCTGCCGCGGCGGTTCCCGGTCGCCCGGCCGGGAACCGCCGCTACCGTTGAGCATAGCGGCGCGGGCCCGCGGCCACAAGCCTCGCCCCCGGGGCCCGGCGGCTTGACGCCGGGCGGGCCTTGGAGGTGGACGCCGCGCGGGAGCGGGACGGGGCGTCGCGCCCTACCCCGGCGGCTTGACGCCGGGTGGGCACTGGAAGGGCCGGTCGGCCTGGGGGACCCTGCCGGCCTCGATCACCGCCGCGAGGGCCTCGCCGAACATCCGCGCGCTGCGCTCGGCCTCCGCGGGCGTGTTCCCGTAGCCGCCGATCTCGACCAGCACCGCCCCGGGCCGCACATGCTGGTTGTAGCGGTTCTCCGAGACCAGCACGCCCTTGACCAACCCCGGATGGCGCCGCTCGAGCTCGGCCACCAGCCACTGCACGAAGCAGTAGTTCTTGTGCCACTGGGGATGCTCGAGCCGCCGGTCGGTGCCCACCACGAACAGGATGCTGGCCGCCGGCTGGCCCCCGACCCGCGTCAGGGTGGCGTCCCGTCCCACCCCGTCGCGGTGGATGTCCAGCACCACGTCCACCGTCGGGTACGCGTCCAGGAGGCCGGGCCGGTCCCCGTCGCCGACCAAGGCTGCCAGGGACCGCTGATAGTTGCCGATGCGCGTCACCCGCTCCCCGTCCCGGTCGAAGACCTGGCGCAGGTGGACGGTGCCGATGCCGCGTTCCTCCAGCACCTGCTGCACCACCGTCCCCACGCCGACCACGCTGGCCCCGGGGTCGCTGGTGAAGGCCTCCACCGCCGGGTCGAACCCCGTCCCCGCCGGCACCGCGCCCACGTAGGCCTCGCTGGTGTGGGTGTGGTAGATCAACACCCGCGGCCGGTCGCCCGCGACGGCCACCTCGCCGTCGTCCGCCGCCTCGGGGCGGAAGCGGGGCAGCCCACCGGCCAGGACGTCCGGCGGAGCCAGCCGCCCCACCACCGGCCCTCCCTCCTCCTCGAAGATCTCCAGGGGATGGGCCCCGGGGAACTGGCTGGCGACCAGGGTCACCGGCTCGTCCAGGCGAACGCCGGCGATCCTCTCCGTCAGCAGGTCGGCCAGGCGTCGCCCCAGGGGGCCGGTGGCGGAGCCGCGGCCGCCGGCCGGGGATCCCGCCGCCCCGTCCGACGCGCCCTGGGCCCCGGGTGGGGGGACGGGGCCGAACCGGGCCACATCGCGTCGAGGACCGCCCGCCAGCCCCAGAGCCGCTCCGCCAGGGCCTGCCAGAGGTCGGGCTGCGCCTCGGCACCGCCGTCGCCCCCGGGACCCCTCGCGTCGGATCGCGAGGCCGGGTCGGAGGCCTCACCGGCAGCGGTCTGCCCCCCGCCCGCGGCGGGGGCGAAGCCGGCGCCTGCCGCGGGCGCGCCCTCGCCTCCGGGTCCCGCGGCCGGGCCGGGGTCGCGGCTGCCGCCGGCCCCGGCGCCCTCCCCGCTCCCGTCCCCGGTGCCGCGGCGGTCGGCGGACGCCTCCCCGGCCGGGGACCGAGGGGGCGCTGCGGGGCCGGTCTCGCCGGCGGTGGCGGGGAACCGCGGGCTCAGGGCGGGCACGGCGGGTTCGTCCGCCCCCTGGCGCGCCGCGGAGGAGGCGGCGCCGAAAGACGGGGCGGCACCCGCCACCGGTGCGCCGCCCGCTGCCGGCACCCCCGGCCCCCCGACCGGGGAGCGATCCCACGGCAGCCCCCCGCCCAGGCCGGCCAGGAAGAGGAAGACGGCGACGACCACCCCGGCGTACGCAGCCACGGCGGGCCACGGGTCGGGGGCTGCCTTGCCCGCGGGCGCCGGCCCGGCGGGGGCCGGGCCGGTGCCCGCGGGGCCTGCGGCGTCGGCGGGTACGGCGGCCTGCTCGCCCGGGCCCTCTTCGGAGCCGAGGCCGCCGGGCCCCAGCGGCGGGGCGCCGGCCATCGCCTGCAGGCGGCCCGCGTCGCCCCTTGGCGCCGTCGGCGCCCTCCGGGCGAGGCTTCGGCCGCCGTCGTCGGCGGTCCCGACGGCGCGCCGTCGGGACCGCCCGGCGGGAAGGGTGGCGGCCCCCGCCGTCGAGCCCTCGGGCCCACCGGCGCCCGGACCGGCCTGCACCCCATCGCCACGCCCCAACGGCCCAGCCGGTGCCGGCCGGCCGCAGGCGGGCGGGCCGACCGCCCCTCCCCGGCCGCGCCGCTGCCCATGGTCGCCCGCCGGCGCCGCCGCGGGCTCACCGGGGAACCCGCCGCGCCCCCGGTCCCCTCCCGCGCCGGGCGATGCCGCGTGCTCGCTCCCGCTGCCCGCGAGGCGGCCCTCGGCAGGGCCTCCCCCGCCTTGGTCGCCGGAGCGCCCCGGATGCCCCGGCCACCGCGGGGGGTGGCCGGGGCTCCGAGCGCGCCCGGGGCGTGGGCACCGACGGCAGGCGATGGCCCAGTGGCCCGCGGCCCCACCCGGGAGGCCGGCGCGGTCGGCGCCGCAGCCGGCGGCGCGGCCAGCCCCCCGCCCGTCGCCTCGCTCGCCGCCCGGGACGCCGCACCGTCCCCGGGCGCCAGGACGGCGTGGGATGCCTTCGGCGGAGCCGCTCCGCCCATCCCGGCGGGGGACCGTTCGTCGCCTGCCGCCCCGATCGATGCATCCCCGTCGCCCGGGGCCGGTTCGTCCGGGGTCTCGGGTCGCGATGCACCGGGCGTCGGGTCGGCGGCGGGCCGCGGTCGTCGCTGGGGCGCGGTGCCGGCCGCGGGCGCCGGCACCGCAGGGGAGGGGCGCGCCGGACCGCCCGTAGGCGTCGTCTCGGGACGCGGCGCACCGGCCGACGGGGGCTGGCTTGCCGGAGGGCGATGCGCGGGCATGGCTGTCCCCCCATTCGCCTCCGCTTGCACACCTATGCGCCGGTGGACGGGGTCATGCCGGGGCGGCGGTGAAGGGAGCCGGGCCGCGGAGGCGCGAGGGCCGGGCATGGCCCAGCGTGGCGGGAATGGGTGGCGCCTGGGCGCGGCGGAGTTCGGGCCCAGCAGGCGAGCCGGAGGGGGCCGGGCGGCCCTGGGCCTCGTACGCGGGCCTCGGCCGATGGGTCCGCTGGCGGGTTCGGCGACGGGAGCCTCGGGCGAGGCAACCGAACGGCAAGGGTCGCTGCGGGGGCGGCGCGATCGAGTCCCCGCCTTCCCTCGCCTCGGCTTTCGCAGTGCACCGTCTGGTACGAAGAAGGGGGCTCGTGCTCGACTGGGACGCGACGTGGCCGGCATCTCCGATCCTGATGGCCAGCCCCGGCGGCCGCCGTCGGGCCGCCGTCGCCGGCAGGGGCCCGGAGACGGAGAACGCCCGTGGACGGGCCGGACGTCCTGCAGCCCGGCAGGCGCTCCCCGAGGAAGCGGGAAGCCGGCACCGACTCCCGGACGGGTAAGACCGGCGCGGCCGATCCGCGAGGATCGGCTGCCCGCAACCGACAGGGATCGGCTCCCGGCCATCGACGACGCGGTCTCAGGTCACGGACACGCCAGCGCCGCGGCCCGCAAGCGCGGGGCCGGCGGCGATCCTATCGCAGCTCCGTCGGGACGAAGGCGTCGATGATGCCGATGATCAACGAGGCCAACAAGGCACCCAGGATGGAGACGCTCATCCCGGGGACGATGAACTGCACGGCGTAGATCACCACCGCGGCCGTGAGGAAGCCCACCAGCCCGCGGGCCTGGGGAGAGATGTTGCGGCCGAGCAGCGCCTCGATGAGCCATCCGATGGCGGCGATCGCGACCGCGGCCAGCAGCGCGTTGACGAAGCCCATGATCCGGAAGCCGGGCACGAGGAAGCCCACCAGCAAGAGCACGATGGCGGAGACGATGAACCGGATGATCGCCCCTATCACCACGCGGGTCACTCCTTCCAGTCGCTCGCCTGCCTCGCCAGCTGTAGGCTAACCTCGGGTCGCGGCCGCTATTCCGGGGTTCCGCGGCTGCCATTCCGGGGTTCGCCCCTCGGTGGCCCCCGTGGCCGGCTCGCCCTCGGCGGACCCCACGGCCGCCGCACCCGCGGCCCCCGAACCGCGGTCGCCGAACCCGCGGTCTCCCGGCCGCCGGAGGCATGGATCCTGGCACCCCTGGCGAAGGGGGCGCATCCGTGCCGGTGCGCCCCATCCCCGCCCGAACCCCATGCTCTGGATGCCCATGGGGCGATGCGCCGGGCGCAGCAGCGGCGGCTATCCGGAGGCTAGTCCCCCCGGGGTGCGGCGGGCGGGGGTGGGCCAGGAGTCCTCGCCGGGGGCCTCGACGGCGGGACGTTTCGGCAGGTGAGGGGCGAGGCAAGGAGAAGAGGCCTCCCTTGGCCTTGCTCCACCCGGCCCCGTGGCGTAACATGAGAGTCTGGCACGGAGGTGAAGACGGTGCCCAACACCCGTTCGGCGCGCAAGCGCGTCCGGCAGGCGGAGCGGAACCGCCTGCGCAACAAGATGTACAAGACCCGCATCAAGACCGCGATCCGCCGCCTGGAGGAGGCGCTCACCGGCGGCGACCCGACCGCCATCCAGGAGGCGTTGCGCCGCGCCGTGAGCGCCATCGACCGGGCCGCCGTGCGGGGCGCCATCCACCGCAACACCGCGGCGCGGAAGAAGTCGCGCCTGATGCAGCGGCTGAAGAAGCTGGGGGTCGTCGCCTGAGGTCGCCCACCGGGTCGACGACGGCGGCGGCCGTGGCCATCCCCGACGCCCGCAGCCGGCACGGTCCGTTCGGAGCCGCTTCGCCAGGAAGCGGCTTTTGCTTTGCTGCGGGTGCTTGCTGCGGGTGCTTTGCTGCGGGGGCTTGGCCCGGGTGCTCTGCGCGGGCCGATGCCGGATGCCGCCGATGCCCCTCCCGGACCACGACGCCGCAGCGGCTTCCCTCGGTCCCGCCACCCCCACGCCGCCCATCTCCACGGGGGATGGCGGTTGGCCACCACCGGAGCCTCCCCGCGCAGCTCCGGGAGGGCTGAGAACAGCTAGCGCGTTTCTTATCGTTTCTCGCCCAACGTCATCAAATCTTGGCATCACCTCCCCTCCTCGGCCGGCTTGTTGTCTCAGAACAGATGTTCTGATACGCTGTCCTTGGATGATTTTGGGGGGCTTCCCCATGCGTGTGTTGCAGGCGTACCGCTTCGCCCTCGACCCCACGCCCCGCCAGCAGCGGGCGCTGGCCTCCCACGTGGGCGCCCGCCGCTTTGCCTTCAACTGGGGGCTCGCCCTGGTGAAGGAGCGCCTGGAAGCCCGTGCCCGGGGCGAGGATGTGGAGGTGCCGTGGACGCTTCCGGACTTGCGTCGGGAGTGGAACCGGCAAAAGCACCTCATCGCCCCCTGGTGGCGGGAGAACTCGAAGGAAGCCTACTCCTCCGGCCTGAACGGGCTGGCCCGGGCGCTTCAGAACTGGTCAAAAAGTCACAAGGGGCAACGCAAGGGCCGCCGGGTGGGGTTCCCCCGGTTCCGGAAGAAGGGCCGAGGGAGGGAATCGGTGCGGTTCACCACCGGCGCGATCCGGGTGGACGACAAGAGCCACGTCGTCCTGCCCCGGATTGGGCGGGTGAAGACCCACGAGCCGACCACGGCCCTGCTCCGGCGCATCCAGACAGGGACGGCCCGCATCCTATCCGCCACGGTTACCCGGGAAGGGGGCCGCTGGTTCGTCAGCTTTACCTGCGAGGTGGAGCGGCAGACGGGCCGCCCCCGGTTCCCCTGGAGGGTCGTCGGCGTCGATGCGGGCGTCAAGCACCTGGCGGTGCTCTCCACCGGTGAGGTCTGCCCCAATCCCCGAGCGCTGGAGAAGAACCTGAAACAACTGGCCCGGTGGAACCGCGCCCTGGCCCGCCGGCAGAAGGGCAGGCGGGGGTGGCAAAAGGCCCGCCGCCGGCTGGCCCGGCTCCATGGGCGGGTCCGGAACATCCGCCAGGACGCGCTTCACAAGCTGACGCACCACCTAGCGAGCACCTATGGCGTGGTGGTCGTCGAACAACTGAACGCGGCGGGCATGCTGAAGAACCGGCGGCTTGCCCGGGCGCTGGCCGATGCGGCCCTGGCGGAGATCCGCCGCCAGCTCAGGTATAAGTGTCCCTGGCACGGCGCGGTCCTAGTCGAAGCACCGCCCTTCTATCCCAGCAGCAAACGTTGTTCCCGGTGCGGCGCGGTCAAGCCGTCGCTGCCGCTTTCACAGCGTGTTTTCCGCTGTGAGGAATGCGGGCTCGTGCTCGACCGGGACGAAAACGCGGCCCGAAATCTCGCGACGCTGGTTGCCGCCGTCGCCGGGAGTGGCCCGGAGACGTTAAACGCCCGTGGACGGGACGGAAGACCTGCCCTCCGGCAGGCGGTCCCGGAGGAAGCGGGAAGCCGGCGCCGGCTCATCGCTGGGTAAGACCGGCACCGTCGATCCGTGAGGATCGACTGCCTGAAACAGATGACGATATTTCAGGTAACGGTTCAGCTCCGGGGCATCGCCACGCCGTGGGTCGAGCCGGCCCCGCTCAGCCGCCACACCAGCCGCTCCAGGCCGATGCGGGCGGGCCACCGCCCCTGCTTGATCCCGACGTCCGTCTCCAGCACCGCCTCCAGGGCCGCCAGCGCCCATTCGGGGGACACCGCCTGGGCCTGGCGCCAGGCCTTGCGAGCGACGAAGGGATGCAGCCGCAGCGCCTGCTGCAAGCGGTGGACGTCGCCCCCCTCGGCCCGCAGGCCGCAGGCGTAGGCGAGGATGCGGTACTGGCGGGCGATCAGGCCGAGGAGCCGCAGGGGTGGCTCGTCGGCGTCCAGCAGGCGGCCCAGCAGCTCCATGGCCTGGCGTCGACGACCGGCCAGGATCGCGTCGATCAGCTCGAACACGCCGGCGGTGGCGACGGCGACGCCGACGGCCCGGAGGTCGGCGGCGGTGATGCGCCGGCGCTCCCCGACGTAGGTCGCCACCTTGGCGATCTCGCGCGCCAGCCGCTGCAGGTCGGGCTCCCCGGATTCCAACAGCCAGGCCACGGCCTCGGGCTCCAGCTCCTTCCCCCATGCTGCGGCCTGCTCCGCCAGCCAGCTCGCCAGGGCCTCATCCCGCAGGGGCTCGCAGGCCACCGCCCAGCCCCGTTGGCGCAGGAGGCGGACCGCCGCCCGGCGCCCGTCCACGTCCCCCGGATGGCAGATCACCAGCACGGTCGTGGCCGCCGGGTCCTCGAGATAGGCGATCAGCGCCGCCTCCTCCGGATCGGCCGCCCCCCGGCCATCGCCTCCGGTCGCGCGCCGGCGGCCGGCATCCGCCGTCCCCGAGGCCGTGGATGTCACGGAGCGGTCGGCACCCTCCGCGGTCCCGGACGCGGAGGCGGCGGAAGCCGGGGACCGTCGGTCGGCGGTGGCGGGCTGGCGCGGAGCACCGCGACCCTCGGCGCGATGGAACGTCCCCCTCTCGGCGCCGGGGGCCCGGGGCGCCAGCCAGGCGGCGTCGCGGACCACGACCAGCCGGCGCTCCGCCAGCAGCGGGACGGTGCGCGCCTGTTCCACCGCCTCCTCCACGCCCACCGTGCGCCCGTCCACCTGGACGAAGTTCAAGAGGTCATCGGGGGGCAGCAGCGCGTCGCGCACGGCCTTGACGATGGTGTCGTGCCAGTAGGTCTCGCCCCCGTGGAGCAGGTACACCGGTTCGATGCTTCCGCGGCGGATCGCCTCCACGGCCGCAGCAGCCGGCTTGGACTCCACCCTCTTCGCCCTCCCCGAGTCGCGGTCGCGGTCCTTCCCTCCAACGCGGACGCCGGACGGCCGGTCGACACGACCACCGGGTTGCGACGCCCAGCAGCATCCTATCCGATCCGGGTCCGCGCCGGTCGGCCCGGTCCGCCCCATGGGCGCCCGGTCTCCCGCCCGCCCCGTCGGCACCCGGTCCCAAGTCCGCCCAGGAAGGGCGGCGGGCCGGAGGAGGACACGACGACCCCGGCCCCCCGCCGGGGCGATGCCTGCCCCCGCGCCGACGGCTCCGCACCCCTGGACCGCCCCCGCCGGCGCCGCGCCCCACCCGCTCCCCCCGGGCTTCCCGGACCTCGGCCTGGCGGGTCCGCTACCGGGGCCGGGCGGCCCCATCCAGTCCTGCGAGGGAGCCGGGGACCATCGCCCGCACCACCAGCTGCGGCCCCGGGCCCGCCCGGATCGCCACCGCCCCGGCGCGGTCCGTGCGCACCACGGGGATGCCCGCGCGTCGCAGGCGGGCCAGCGTCTCCACGTGCGGCAGCCCGTACGGATTCGGTCCCACCGACACCACGGCGATGCGCGGCCGCACGGCCGCCAGGAAGGCCGCGGTGGTGGCGCCCCGGGACCCGTGGTGGGACACCTTGAGCACCTCGGCAGCCAGGTCGGTTCCCCGCGCCAGCAGCGCCTCCTCACCGGCCTGCTCGAGGTCGCCCATGAGCAGCAGCCGGGGGCCGCCGCACCCCACCCGCAGGACCAGGGACCAGTCGTTCTCCTTCCCCCAACCGGTGGCATCGGCCGTGGTCGGACCCGGGGGCCGCGCCCCCGCCCCGGCGTCGGGCGCCGCGCCGCGCGGCTCCCCTGCGGCCGGGTCGGGATGGAGCACGTCCACCCGGCAACCCGGGGCCGGATGCCACGCCCAACCCGCCTCCGGCCGCTGGATCGGGACGCCCCGCTGCCGCGCCAGGTCGACCAGGGCTCGATCCAAGGGGACACCGGGCAGGCCGCCCAGCCACATCGCGCCGGTGCCGAGCCGCTCCATCACGGCGCCCGCACCGCCGGCGTGGTCGCGATCGGCATGGGTGACCACCAGGAGATCCGGCCCCCGCCCCAACAGCCGCCGCACCACCGGGACGGTGGTCCCCTCGCCGACGGCGTCGGGGATCGACGGCGGTGACCCGGGCCAGTATCGCGTGGCCCCGGCGACGAGGGCCCGCCCGCCGGCGTCCACCAGGGCGCTGCGCCCCGTGGGAAACCGCAGGAGGATGGCATCGCCCTGACCGACGTCAAGGAACCATGCCACCCACGTCCCCGGCGCCGGCGGTCGCAAGGAGAGCGCCGAGCACGCCAGGGCGGCGACGACGGCCACCCCGGCCGGCGCCAGCCCCCGAGCCCGGGGCAGGCGGCGCGGGCGCAGACGCCGGGCATAGCGGGGACGCGCGTCCCCCACCTGGACCAACACCCACAGGGCGCCGACGGCCAACCATCCCGCCGCGGCAGGCGCCAGCTGGGCCGAGGCGGCGGGCAGCGCCCCCGCGGCCATGGCCACCCGCACCATCGCCGTCAAGCTGGCCGTCGCCGGCCACCCGAGGAGGCCGGCCAGGGTGGCCACGCGGCCCTCCCACCCGGGGGACACGGGCAAGGCGGCGAGGACCGCCCCGGCCGTTGCGGCGACCGCCGCCGCCCCCAATCCCAGGGCAGAAAGCGGGATCACCAGTAGGTTGGCAACGAGGGCCGAAAGGGGCAGGCGGCCGAACAGCGCCACCTGGACGGGCAGGACCGCCACCTGGGCGGCCAGGGTGACGGCCAGCGCGTCGCCGGCCCAGCCGACGAGGCGCAGGGGCTGCCGCTCCCCTCCCCGCCGGCCCAGCCATCGATGCCACCGCCCGCGCCATGCCCGCTGCAGGGGGCCTCCCAGCACCAGCAGGCCGGCCGTCGCGGCGAAGGACAGCTGGAAGCCGGGGTCGAGCAGCACCAGGGGCCGCCACGCCGCCTGGAGGAAGCCGGCCCAGACCAGCATCTCCACCGGGGCCACGGCGCGGCCGGCACCGCGAGCCGCCTCCGCCAGCAGATAGGTCGCCGTGGCGCGCAACACCGAGGGCGGCCCCCCGGTCAGGCCGGCGTAGAGGACGACGAGGAGGGCGGCCGCGAGACGGCGCCGGCCGGGCAGCCACCGGGCCCTCGTGGTCAGCCACGTGGCCAGCGCAGCGGCCATGGCCACGTGCTGGCCGGATACCGCCAGCGCATGGATCAGCCCCGTCGAGGCCAGGGCCTCCCGCGCCGTGGCCGACAGGCCCTGGCGCTCGTCCAGGAGCAGGGCGGCGGCGACGCCCCGGGGACCGGGGGGCAGGGTCACCGCCAGGCCGTCGAGCAGGAAGCCGCGCAACCTGGCGAGGGCTGCGTCGACCACCGTGCCGAGCCGCACCCACCTGCCGACGCCGTCCGGTGCGCCCGCCAGCCCGGCCGCGCCCTCGGGGGTCAGCGGCCGCCACCGGGTCACGTCCAGCTCGTAGGCGAACCCGCTGCGCAGGCCGGCGGCCCGCTCGTCGTAGCCCCCCGGGTTCGTGGCCGGACGCAGGCGGCGCAGCTGTCCCCAGACCTCGACGACCTGACCGGCCCCCGGCGACGGGGGGCCGGCCCGCGAGCCTGGCTGGGATCGGCCGTCCGCGGCGTGAGCCGCGGGGCCGGCACCGGCCCGCCGCCCGGCGGCCCAATCGACCCGCAGCCGCGTGCTCACGGACACCCCCTCGATGGCGGTGACGGTCAGCACCTCGGGGTGTCCGAGGCGGCCGGTCACCCGGATCGCACGGCCCTCCCAGGGAACGGGCCGCCATGCGGCGAGGGCCCACGTCTCGGCCGCCAGCCACCCGCACGCCGCGGCCAGGCCGACCAAGCCCGCACCGGACCCGGCCATCCCGAGAAGGCGACCGAACCCGGCCACCGCCCGGGGCACCGGTGGCACCCGAGTCCAGGGGGCACGCCGCCGCGGGCGATCGTCGCCCGCGCGACCCGTCGCCACCCGCGGTGCCGCCGCGCGACCCGTCGCCACCCCCCACGCCGCTCGCGCCGCCACCAGGGCCAGACCCACGCCGAGCGCCTCCGCCACCGTCCGCAGCGGCGATGGGCTCCCGGGGGGCGGCCCGGCGTGATAGAGGGGCCAGCGCAGCAACGCCCAGAGGCCGATCGCCGCCCCGTAGGCCATGGCCCACGCGGGCCCGACCGCCATGCCGCTCACCCCCCGCGGCCCGGGACGCCCGGCTGCGGGCCCGGGCGGGGCGGCGGTCCGCACCGCCGCCCGATCCGCCCCGGATGCCTTCGCCCCGCGCCCACGGGTCGGCCGGGACCGCGTCCAACCTCACGGCCCCGTGGTGATGTACGGGAGGAGCTTCGCCACGGTCTTCTCGCCGATGCCCGCGACGCGACGGAGGTCCTGGGGGCGACGAAAGGGGCCGTTGACCTCGCGGTCCGCCACGATGCGCTGGGCCAGCGCCGGGCCGATGCCGGGCAGCGCCTCCAGCTCCGCCGCGCTGGCGCGATTGACGTCGACCCGGCGGGTCGGCGTGCCGGCCCTGGCGCTTCCCGTCGCCGGGCCCGCGCCGCCGGTCCCATCCGTCCCAGCCGGCGCGCTGGCGCCGTCCTGCCCGGGGACGAAGCGGCCGGCTTCCACCTCCTTCTGGGTCGGCACCTGGATGCGCATGCCGTCCGCCAGGGGTGCGGCCAGATTCAGGGCGTGCAGCGCCGCGCCCGCCGCCGGTCCCCCCGCCGCCGTGACCGCGTCCGCGACCCGGGCCCCGGGAGACAACACGTAGACACCGGGGTGGGCCACGGCCCCGGTCACGTGGACGACCAACGGCGGGGCGCCGCTCCCTGTCCCCGCCCCGTCGGCCGCCGCCCCCGGGCTCGCCGCCGACCCGCCGGCCCCCGGTCCCGCGTCCAGCGGGGCACCGCCCTTGGCCACACCGCCATACGGCACCGCCCACGCCACCGCGGCCTCGGACGCCGGCTGCGCGGACGCCTGGACGGCGGCGGCCCCGCCCCCTTCGGGCGCGTCGACCTGCGACCCTCCGCCGCCGTTGGACGGCGCCCGGGCGACGTCGGGATCGAGGGCGCGGGCGTCCTCCCCGCTCCCCCCATCCCCGTCGGCCCCCGGTGCCGCGGCCATCGGCGCCCCGGCGGGCCCGCTGGCCTCGAGGACCAGCGGGGGGCTACCTCCCCCGGCGATGGCGCGCCACGACCAGATGCCGGCTAGAAGGCCGAGGCCCACCAAGGGGGCGAGCCAGCCGGCGGCGCGGCCGCGGGCCGGGGCGACGGCGGGCAGGGGCGGTGCCGGTGGGAGGTCGAGGGCCGGCCCGTCGCGAGGCTGCGTCGCGACCGCCCGCCGGGCGGTCCCGGCCGTCCCCGCGACCTGGGAGGCGCCTCCCCCGCCACCCCCCACGGCCGCCGGGGCCCACCCGTCCGCACCCGCGACCCAGGTCTCCTCCCGGCGGCCCCCGCCAAGGCGGTACCCCGCCCCGTCGCGCCGGCGGACCGCGGCCGGGGGCCAATCCTGGCCGGTTCCCATCGACCTCGCCACCTCGCACCGTCCGGCCGGACCGCAGCCCCGCCCTCGCCCCCGCTGGTGGTCCGAGCGACGGAGTCGGAAGGCGGGACCCGCCGTCCTGGAATGATCTTACATGAACAACCAAATGTTGTCAATCCGGGCGAATCCGTGCGGACCCCTGACGCCGCGGGGCGCCGGCCTGCAGCCGGCGCCCCGCGCCCTCGCTCGGGATCGCCTCCCCTTCCTTCGCCGCCGCCCAGCCGTCATGGGCTCGTTCGTCCGTCCACCCCTCAGCGCACCACCACGTTGACCAGGCGTCCGGGCACCGTGATCACCCGAGCGACGACCTTGCCGTCGATCCACTCCTTGACGCGCGGGCTCGCCAGCGCCCGCTGGCGAAGGGCCTCCTCGTCCAGATCGGCGGGCACGCGCAGCCGATCGCGCACCTTGCCGTTGACCTGGACGACGATCTCCACCGTCCCCGCTTGTAGCACCGCAGGATCCCAGGTCGGCCAGGGCTGCCGGTGCACGCTGCCCCGCGCGGCGCGCCAGCCCAGCACCTCCCACGCCTCCTCGGCCAGGAAGGGGGCGAAGGGCGCCAGCATGCGCAGCAGTCGGTCCAGGGCCGCCGCCAGCAGATCGGGCCGCTGCGCGGCCGGTTCGACCCGGTCCCGGTAGCCGTAGATGGCGTTGACCAGCTCCATCAAGGCCGCCACCGCCGTGTTGTACTGCATCCGCTCGGCGATGTCCGTGGTCACGCGGGCGACGGCCCGGTGCACCTCCCGCCACAGGCTCCGCTCGGCCTCGCCCCAGCCGTCCATGGTCGGCTGGATCTCGCCCGCGGGCGCCCCGGGGGCGGACGGCCCCTGCTGCGCCGGCCGATCGCCCCCGGCGCCGGCGGCCGCCCCGCCGTCCCCGGGCGCCGGTCCGGTCGTCGCCACCGCCCCCTCGCGGGCCGCGGCCACCTGGCCGGCCGCGCTCCGGATCGCATCCGCGCAGCCCGCCACCAGACGCCAGACGCGCTGGACGAACCGGGCCGCGCCCTCGATGCCGTGCTCCGACCACTCCAGGTCGCGCTCGGGCGGCGCCGCGAACAGGATGAAGAGGCGCGTGGCGTCGGCGCCGTACTCCTCGAGGATGTCCTCGGGGCTGACCACGTTCCCCTTGGACTTCGACATCTTGGCGCCGTCCTTGATCACCATGCCCTGGGTCAGGAGGCGCTTGAAGGGCTCGGGGCTCGGCACCAACCCCTCGTCGTAGAGCACCTTGGTGATGAACCGGGAGTAGAGCAGGTGCAGCACGGCGTGCTCGATGCCGCCGATGTACTGGTCGACCGGCAGCCAGTAGAACACCTTCTCCCGGTCGAAGGGCTGGTGTTCGTCCCGAGGCGACGTGTAGCGGTAGTAGTACCACGACGAATCCACGAAGGTGTCCATGGTGTCCGTCTCCCGCCGCGCCGGCCCCCCGCAGGAGGGGCAGCGGGTGCGGACGAAGGACTCGGAGGTCGCCAGCGGCGACGCCCCCACCTCGAAGCGCACGTCGTCCGGCAACAGGACCGGGAGCTGATCCTCGGGCACCGGCACGGTGCCGCAGCGATCGCAGTAGACGATGGGGATCGGCGCGCCCCAGTACCGCTGGCGGGAGATCAGCCAGTCCCGCAGCCGGTAGTTGACGGTGCGGCGACCGATGCCCTGGCGCTCGAAGTCCTCGGCCATCCGACGGTACGCCTCGCGGCTGTCCATGCCGTCGTAGGGTCCGGAGTGGATCATGCGGCCGGGGCCCGTGTACGCCTGGGACAGTCGGTCGCCGTCGGCCGGCACCCCCTCGCCCTGGATCACCACCCGGACGGGCAGCCCGTATTGACGGGCGAAGGCGAAGTCGCGCTCGTCGTGGGCGGGCACGGCCTGGATCGCCCCGGTGCCGTAGTCCATCAACACGTAGTTCGCCGTCCAGATGGGGATCGTCTCGCCGGTGACCGGGTTCTTGGCGTACGCGCCGGTGAAGACGCCCTCCTTGGCGTCCACCGCCTCGGCGCGATCGCGGACCGTCAGGCGCGTGACCCGCTGGACGAAGGCGCGCACCGCCTCCTCCTGCTCCGTCCCCCGGGCCAGCTCCAGCGTCAGCGGGTGGTCCGGCGCCAGCACCATGAAGGTCGCGCCGTAGATCGTGTCGTGGCGCGTGGTGAAGACCGTCAGCTTCTGGTCCCGGCCCACGATGGGGAAGTCCAGCTCCATGCCCTCGCTCCGGCCGATCCAGTTGCGCTGCATGAGCTTGACCCGCTCCGGCCAGCCCTCCAAGAGATCCAGGTCGCGGAGCAGGCGGTCGGCGTAGGCGGTGATCTTGAAGAACCACTGCTCCAGCTCCCGCTTCTCCACGGGCGTGCCGCAGCGCCAGCAGGAACCGTCCTCCACCTGCTCGTTGGCCAGCACCGTGGCGCAGCGCGGACACCAGTTGACCGGCGCCTTCTTGCGCTCCGCCAAGCCGCGGCGGTAGAGCAGCAGGAACAGCCACTGGGTCCACTTGTAGTAGCCCGGGTGGGAGCAGGCGATCTCCCGCCGCCAGTCGTAGCTCAGCCCGAGCCGCTGCATCTGCTCGCGCATGGCGGCGATGTTGGCGTTGGTCCACTCGGCCGGGTGGGTCTTGTTGGCGATGGCGGCGTTCTCCGCGGGCAACCCGAAGGAGTCCCAACCCATCGGGTAGAGGACGTTGTAGCCGCGCATGCGGTGGAACCGGGCCGTGGCGTCGCCGATGGAGTAGTTGCGCACGTGGCCCATGTGGAGCCTGCCCGACGGGTACGGGTACATCTCGAGGCAGTAGAACTTCGGCCGGGACGGATCGACCTCCGCGTGGTAGAGGCCCTCCTCCGCCCAGCGTCGCCGCCACTTCTTCTCCACGGCATGGAAGTTGTACCGGTCGTCGACGGCCATGGCCGCTGCCTCCTCTGCCGACGGGGTCCCGCGTCCCCGGGGCCGTGGGTCCGGCACGGCGCCCCGCCCCGGCGCCGGGGCGCGGTCCGATGGCGACCGCCTCGGCGCCATAACGCCGGGAGCCTCCCGTCCCAAGGGACGGGAGGCTCCCGCGGTACCACCCTTCTTGATCAGTGTGGAGCGGATGGGACTCGAACCCACGACCTCGTCAATGCCATTGACGCGCTCTCCCAACTGAGCTACCGCCCCACGTACCGATCCCCTCGAACCCTTAACGCGGGTCACGTCGCCGGCTCCGGCGTCGGCCCGTGGGCCTCCGCCTTCGCCGGCGCGGCTCCCGGGCGAGTTCCCCTGCTGCGCACCGCCGGTTCGCACCACCACCGGCTCTCTGCGGGCCGCCGGCAGGGTACTGCTCCCGTTCCACGCCTTTGCCGGATCGACTTGTCGAACCGCGTAGCCCATTATAGGGAGGGCCCGCCGGGGGTGTCAAGGCGACCACCCCCGCCGCCGCACGGCCACCCCTGCCCTCAGCTCTCCGGCAGCGACTCCAGCTCCAGCCGGCGCGCGTCGGCCCAGAGCCGCTCGAGGCCGTAGTACTCGCGCTCCGCCGCCAGGAAGATGTGCAGCACCACGTCGTCGAAGTCCAGCAACACCCAGCGCGCCGAATCGTAGCCCTCCCGGTGGGAGGGCGCCCATCCTTGCTCCCCGACCTCCTCCTCCACGCCGTCGGCGATGGCGCGCACGTGGATCGGGTTCTGGCCATGGCAGATGACGAAGTAGTCGGCGATCAGGGTCAGGCCCTGCATGTCGAGGATGACCACGTCCGCCGCCTTCTTGGCCTCGGCCGCGCGCGCGATGGCCACCGCCTTCTCCCGGCTGGTCAACCGTCCCATCCCTCCCCGCCGCGCCCTGGTCTCTTCGGGTTGCGCGGGAATGCGCCGTCAGCCGCCGGCCCCGCGGGCGGCGAGGCTGTCGGTGAAGTCTCGCCCCACCAGGACCCGCGCGTCCACGTCCTCCGGGAGGTCGTCCACCGTCTCCAGGCGTACCGGCGCGCCCGCGCCCGCCAGGGCATCCCGCAAACGCCGGCCGACGTCCTCATCCCCCGGCCGCACCAGGACGGTGGTGGCCGCCACGTCGAACCGGTCGGCGTTGCCCACCGTCACCACCCGGAAGCCCAGCTGGCGCAGCACCTCGGCCATGCTGCCCGCCGCCCCCCGGCGCCCGTTGCCGTTGAGGACCTCGACGCGGACCGCCTCGTTCCCCTCCACGTCGACCCCTGCCAGGATCTTCAACGCCTCGCGGCGGGCATCCTCCGCGTCCACCAGCCAGTAGCTGATCCCATCCACGTATCCCGGCTCTCCCGGCAGGATCCCCATCTCCAGCTTGGCCGTGTCGAACTTGGGCAGCAGGGCGGCGAGCCCCAGCATCCGGCTGGTCGGCATGTCCGTGGTGACCTGGCGCCCGAGGGTGCTGGCCAGCTGGGGCAGCTTCAGCACCCCGCGCATGCTGAGCACCTTCTCCGCCAGCGCCCGCAGGAAGCGCTGCTGCCGTTGGATCCGGAAGATGTCCCCGTCCTGTCGATACCGGACGTACTGCAGCGCCTTCTCGCCGTCGAGCACCTGGCAGCCGGGCTCGAGGTCGATGCGCAGGTTCTGGCTTCGTGCCGTGTAGCGCATCGGCTTGTCGATGCACACCTCGACGCCGCCCACCGCGTCGACCACCGCGCGGAAGGCGTCGAAGTCCACCTCGACGAAGTGGTCGATCGGGATGCCGAGGAAGTCCTCCAGGGTCTCGGCGACCCTGCGCGCCCCTGCCCCCGGGCCCCCCTCCGCCTGGCCGTAGGCGTGGGCGTGGGCGATCTTCTCGGGATGGGGTCGGCCGGGGATCGGGACCCGGGTGTCGCGGGGGATGGACAGCAGCCCCACCCGGCCGGTGTGGGGATCGACCCGGGCCAACATGATCGTGTCGGACCGCTGCGGTGCCGCCGGCTCGCCCGCGCCGGCGCCCGCGTCGACACCCAGGATCAGGATGTTCAGCGGTCGATCCACGATCAACCCGGGCGGCTGCTGGGACGCCGACTCGGTGGGTACCTGTTGCACGCTGTGAAAGAACGTGTAGAGGGTCGAACCCAGCCAACCGGCGGCCGCCACCCCGCCCGCGGCCAGGAGCGCCACCAGCACCAGCAAGACGCGGCCGGCCTTGCGGCGCCGACGCTTCGGCTCCCCCGCCAGGGGATCGATCAGCGGCATGCTCACGATCCGATGCCCCTCTTCCCTTCCTCGTCCACGCGCTGCCATGGTACCGGCCGCGCCCTCGCCGTGCGAGGCGAAAGATACCAGGCTCCCGGCGGGATGGCCGCGGGCGTCCGCCGTCGGCGGACGCGCTCTGCGCGGCACCGCGCTGCCGGCGGCCGGACTCCTCCCGTCTAGGACTTCGGCATCGGGGGACCGGTTCCCGCCCCTGCCGACGTCCCGGACAGCGGTCGCCGCTGCCGCCAGTGGTTGCGCGCCGCCACCGTGACCGCAGGCAGCCAGTACCCGCGATCCAGGCAATGGCGGATCAGGTCGTCCAGCACGGCGGCCATGGCGCCGTCCACGTCCTGGGCCGCCAGGCGGCGCAGCGCGTCGACGCCCGGGTAGTCGCGCGCCGGCTCCAGCTTGTCCGCCAGGAAGACGATGCAGCCCACCGGACCGAGGCCCGGACGCGCCGTGGTGTGCCAGCGCACGGCCTCCAGCACGTCGGGATCCCGGGCCAGGCCCTTGCGGGCGGCCTCCCAGGCCGCCACGGGACCGTGCAGCAGCAGCGGGTCGGCGCGTTCCGCCGCGTCCAGGACCCAGCCCCCCCGGCGGGCCGCGGCCACGAGCTCCTCGGCGGGCCGCTCCCGCGCCAGGTCGTGCAACCAGGCCGCCAGCTCGACCCGCAGCGGATCGACGCCGTGCCGCAGGGCCAGCCCTCGCGCCGTCTCCACGACGCGGACGACGTGCTCGAAGCGCCGCGGACTGAGGGCGGCCGCGGCGGCGCGGCGGGCCCGCTCCAGGTCCGCCGGCGCGATCCCGCCCCCGAAGGTCTCCGCGGCGCCCCGGTCCCTCTCGGTCATGTCCGGACCGCGCCCCCTCCGGCCTGCGCCGCACCGGGGTCGTCACCGCCCGCGGCCCACCCCGCGGCCGGCGCCGCACCGTTCCCGTCCGCCGCGCCGCCGGGACCGGGCGGGGGTGAGCCGCCCGCCGGTGCGTCGTCGGGTCCCCCCGGCCCGGGGGCGCGCCCCTCCGCCGCGCCCGGTGCGGAGGCCCGGTAGAGCCCATATTTGTAGACGTAGTCCTCGACGGCCGCCGGCACCAGGTACCGGATGGAACGGCCCGCCGCCACCCGCTCGCGCAGCTCCGTGGACGAGATGCCGATCTCGGGGATGGGCAGCACGTGGACGCGCGAACGCCGCGCCGCCGGCAGGGCATCGAGGAACCGCTGCAGGGCCGCCCCGGGAAGACCCGGCCGGGTCACCACGATCAGCCGACAGACGTCCAGCAGGCTGAGCCCGCCGCGCCAGGAGGGCAAGGTGATCACGGAGTCGGCCCCGGCGATGAAGTAGACGGTGGCACGCGGGCCGGCCATGGCGGAGAGCTGCCGCAACGTGTCGATGGTGTACGAGGGCCCTTCGCGGTCCAGCTCGAGGCGGGTCGTGTAGAAGTGAGGGTTCCCGGCGGTAGCCAGCACCGTCATGCGGTACCGGTGCTCCGCCTCGGTGACCGCCGCCGGGTCCTTGTGGGGTGGGCGGCCGGCGGGGACGAAGAGGACCCGATCCAGGCCGAAGTGGGTGCGGGCCGCCTCCGCCGCCACGAGGTGACCGATGTGGATGGGGTCGAAGGTCCCCCCCAGCACGCCCAGTTGCAGCGGCCGGCCGTCCCGGCGGGGCGCCAGCCACTCCTCGAGCCCTCTGGCCACCGCCATCCTCCTCGTGCCTGCCTCCGGTGGTCCGCCGCCGACGGTCCCGGTTCGGGCCGCGCAGGACCGGACGGCGCCGGTTCGTCCCCCCCGTGCGCACCGGTCAGCGGCCGTGCCGGGGCGCCTCCGGCCCGCCCCGGGCGCCCGCCGGGGCGTCCCCACCGTCGGCATCGTCCGGTTCCGTGGCCCCGCGCTCGTCGCCCAGGAGCAGCTCCATCGGTCCCAGCCGCACGGTGTCGCCGTTGCGCGCCCCCGCTGCGCGCAGCGCCTCCTCGGCGCCAAGGCGCTCCATCCGCCGCAGGAGCCAGCGCACGGCCTCCTCGTTGGCGAAGTCCGTCATCGCCACCCAGCGGTCCAGCAACGGCCCGTGGAGCGTCCACGCACCGTCCGGCTCCCGGCGGACCTCGATGCGCCGGGGATCGGGACCGGCGCGGTAGACCTTGCGTGCCTCGGCGGGCAGCGGCTGCGGGGCGGGCGCCCGCGCCAGGAGCGCCTCCACCCGATCGAGCAGGCGATCGATGCCCTCGCCCGTGGCGGCGGAGACGGGCAGCATCTCGAGTCCCCAGCGGCGCGCCGCCTCCTCCAGCCGGGACAGGTGCTCCGCCGCCGTCGGCAGGTCGACCTTGTTCGCCGCCACCACGCCCGGCCGCTCCAGCAGGGCAGGCTCATAGGCGTGCAGTTCGTCCCGCAGGGTGGCCAGGTCCTGCCGTGGGTCGCGCCCCTCCGTGGCGGCGGCGTCGACCACGTAGATCAGGACCCGGGTCCGCTGGATGTGGCGCAGGAACTCGTGCCCGAGCCCCACGCCCTGGTGGGCGCCCTCGATCAGGCCCGGGATGTCCGCCACGACGAAGCTGCGGCCCGGACCGCGGTGGACCACGCCCAGGTTCGGCGCCAGGGTGGTGAACGGATACGCCGCCACCTTCGGCCGCGCGGCGGAGATCCGAGCCAGGAGGCTCGACTTGCCCGCGTTGGGCCAGCCGACGAGGCCCACGTCGGCCAGCAGCCGCAGTTCCAGCTTCAGCCATCGCCGCTCGCCCGGCTCGCCCCGCTCGGCGAACCGCGGCGCCTGCCGCTGCGGGGTGGCGAACCGGGCGTTGCCCCGGCCGCCCCGCCCGCCGCGGGCCACCACCACGCGCTGGCCCGGATCGGCCAGATCCGCCAGGACGGCCCCGGTGTCGCGGTCCCGCACCACCGTGCCCGGAGGGACCCGCACGTAGCAGTCGTCTCCGCGTCGGCCCTGGCGGTTGCCCCCCTCCCCGTGGCCCCCGCGCCCGGCCCGGTAGTGCCGCCGGTAGCGCAGATCGGCCAGGGTGGTCAGGGACGGGTCGACCACCAGCACCACGTCGCCGCCGCGGCCGCCGTCGCCGCCGTCGGGCCCCCCGCGGGGCACGTACTTCTCGCGGCGGAAGCTGACGGCCCCGTTGCCGCCGGTTCCTCCCTCGACGTAGATCTCGGCCTCGTCGACGAACTCGGGCAACGGTCTCACCTCGGCCCGGCGGCGCCGGACACCGCTTCCAGTCCCCAGCGCAACACCCCTGCGGAGCCGTCCCAGCGAAGCCAGATGCGGGAGCCGGGGGCGGTCCGCCCCGCCGCCCAGGCCGCCTCCAGGGCGGCGGCCACCTGAGCGACGATCCCGGCCTCCGTCTCGGCGCGGTCGTCGCGCGCCGCCGGAGCGACCGGGGCCCGGTCGATGGCGCCGGCAACGGACGGCGGGGCTGCGGCCTGTGCCCCTCCACCACGGTCCGCCTCCGCGGGGGCGCCCTCACCCCGGCCGCGGCCACCTGCCGGCTCAGCGATCGCACCCGACCGGCCGTGACCCGCGCCGCGGCCGGTCGGGTGGCGGCAGCCGGTCGCCTGGCGAAGGGGCGGCTGCCACATCACCTCGATGCCGGCCTCCTCGCAGCGGGCGCGCCAGATCAGATACAGGGCCGCCACCTCCGGCGGCCACTGCCGCAGGGCGGCCCCCTCCCACTGGAGCTGCCGGCACCATCGGTCCAGCGCCTCGGCCGCCCGCTCGGGGCGGCCCATCTGGAGCCAGCCCAGGGCGACCTGCAGCCGGTTGACGGCGCCATGGCGCCAAGCCCGCACCACGCGCACGAGCCCCTCGGCGGCCCCCTCCCCCGGCTCCCCCGGCCCCCCTGGAGCCGCCTGCGGCACGTCCCGCTCCGTCATGGCGATCCCCCACGTCGGATCGCAGCACCCCGCGTCGGCCACCGCGCCGGGCTCCCAGCCGGCGGCAGGCATCGGATGTCGCCGACGGGTCGCACCCCGGGGGTGCATCGGCACCTGGCTCCCGTCCCCGGCGCGCCGTCCGCCGCCCGCCCGGACGCCGCGTCCGTCCCGCGCGCCGCACCCGGCCCCGGCTCTGCTCGCGGCTTCGCCCAAGCCCGGCGTCGCTCCCGGCCCCCAGATAGCAAAAGGCCCCCGCTGAACCGGTGCCGGCCGCAGCGGAGGCGCCTCGGGCGGGGGGCGGTCAGTCGGCGGCGACGGGTGCGGTCGCGTCCTCGGGCAGGGGCTTGACGTGAACCACCCGGCGGCCGCCGCGGGTGCCGAACTCCACCACCCCATCGACCAGGGCGAAGAGCGTGTCGTCACCGCCCCGGCCCACGTTCTTGCCGGGGTGGAACCGCGTCCCGCGCTGCCGCACCAGGATGGTTCCGGCGCGCACCACCTGGCCCCCGTACCGCTTGATGCCCAGGTACTTGGGGTTGCTGTCGCGGCCGTTGCGGCTGCTTCCGCCCGCCTTCTTGTGGGCGAAGAGCTGCAGGTCGATCCGGCGCATGGCCCTCACCTCCCTCCGCTGCGGCGTTCCTCCACGCGCACGTAGTCGTCGTACTCGCCGGCGATGGCCTGGATGCCCACCCGTGCCGTCTCCAGGATGGCTTGGGCCGCCCGGGCCACGTCGGCCGGCACCTCCGCCGGCAGCTGGCAGACGAGGCGGCCCTCCTCGTCCAGCTCTACCTCGGGCACCAGATCGAGCACCTCTTCCAGCCCCAGGATCGCCGCCTGGCTCAGGGCGGACACGGCGGCACAGACGATGTCCTCGCCCCGCTCGGCGAAGCCCGCATGCCCGCTGATCTCGAACCGGGTGATGGCGCCCTGGCCGTCGCGGTAGAACACGGCCCGGATCACGGTTCACGCCTCGATGCGGTCGATCTTCACCCGGGTGAAGGGCTGGCGGTGCCCCCGCTTGCGCCGGTAGTTCACCTTGGCGCGATACTTGAAGACGATGATCTTGCGGCTGCGGCCGTGACCCAGCACGTGGCCGGTGACCCGCGCGCCCTCCACCACCGGCGTCCCGACGCGGAACTCGTCGCCCTGCTTGACCGCCAGCACCCGGTCGAAGACCACCGTCTCGTTCTCCGCGGCGGGCAGCTTCTCGATCAGCAGCACGTCGCCCTCCTGCACCCGGTATTGCTTGCCGCCCGTCTCGATGATGGCGTACATCGCGTCACCCCGCCTCCACCGGACTCCGTCCGCCATCGCCCACCCTCGTCGCGTCGGTGCGTCGTGCGTGCAGCTGGCGGGCAGGAGGAAGGCAGAAAAAGGGACCCCGCGCTGCCGGGGCCTCCACGGCGGTTGTATTCTAGTCGCCGCCGCCCGGGGGTGTCAAGGCGACGGAGCCCGGCGCTGCGGCCCCGGGACCGGGCCGGCGCCGCGGCACGGCGCGGCGGCCGCGGACCGGGCCGCCCGCGCCCCGCGACGGTCACGACACCACCCGGGCCCGGGCATAGGTGCGGTGGGCGCGGGTGATCTCCACCAGCACCCGCTGGCCCACCCGGTCGCCCGCCCCCTGGATGTCGATCACGTAGCCCTCGATCCGCGCGATGCCGTCCTGCTGATTGTGGGCGTGGCGCTCCTCCACCTCGAGCTCCAGGCGCTGGCCGGCGTGGACGGGCAGGGCCTGCCGCTCCACCTCCGCGCGGCTGCCCAGGGCCACCAGGTTCATCCCCTCCAGGTGGACGTCCTCCCGCCCGCGGATGAACACGCTGCGCCCCGTCTGCCGCTCCAGCTCGCGCAGGTTCGCCCCGCCGGCGCCAATCAGCAGCGACGCCACCGAGGGGTGCACCTCGACCAGGATCGCCTCGCTGGCCGCGTGGCGCAGGATCCGCTGGATCTCCCGCCGGATGCGGCGGGCCGCGCTCTCCTCGCTGAGGACCCGCCCGCGCCCGTCGCAATAGGGGCATTCGCGGGTGAGCTGTTCCAGCAGGCTGCGCCGCCCCTTCTTGCGGGTCATCTCCACCAAGCCGAGGCCGGTGATGCCCAGCACCGTCGCCTTGGTGGGGTCCCGCGCCAGGTGCCGCTCCAGCTCCTCCACCACCCGCCGGCGGTGGGCCGGGTCGTCCATGTCGATGAAGTCGATGACGATGATCCCGCCGATGTCCCGCAGGCGCAGCTGGCGCGCGATCTCCGCCGCCGCCTCCATGTTCGTCCGGAACACGGTGTCCGCCAGATCCTTGGACCCGACGAACTTGCCGGTGTTGACGTCGATGGCCGTCAGCGCCTCGGTCTGGTCGATCACCAGGTAGCCGCCGCTCTTGAGCCACACCCGCCGCTTGAGGGCCCGCTCGATCTCCTCGTTGACGCCGAACTGCTCGAACAGGCCGACCTCCCGGTCCCGGTAGAGCTGGATCCGGTCGCGCAGCGGCGCGGCCAGGGCGCCGACCAGTTCCAGCACCCGGTGGTACTCGTCGGGATCGTCGATCAGCACCCGCTCGACCTCGGGCGTCAGCATGTCCCGGACCACGCGGAAGACCAGACCCAGGTCGCGGTAGAGCAGCACCGGCGCGCGCTCCCGCCGCGCCCGTCGCTGGATGTCCGCCCAGAGCCGGGTCAGGTACTCCACGTCGCTGCGCAGCTCCGCCTCGCTGCGCCCTTCGGCCGCCGTGCGGACGATCAGGCCGGCGCCCGGCGGCTGCAGGCGCTGGGCCAGTTGCTTGAGGCGCTGGCGCTCGCGCTCGTCGTGGATGCGGCGGGAGACGCCGACGTACTGGACCCCGGGCATCAGGACCAGCAACCGACCCGGCAGGGTGATGCGCCGCGTCACCCGCGCCCCCTTGGTCCCCGTCGGCTCCTTGGCGACCTGGACGATGATCTCCTGGCCGGGGTGGAGGACGTCGGCGATGGAGGCGTGGCGGAGGTCGTCGGGCAGGTCGTCGTCCTCGGCCTCCTCGCCGCGGGGCACGGCATCGGCGACGTAGAGGAAGGCGTTGCGCTCGAGACCGATGTTGACGAACGCGGCCTGCATGCCGGGGAGCACGTTCTCCACGCGGCCCTTGTAGATGTTGCCCGCCACGCGCTGGGTGGAGGGACGCTCGTGGTACACCTCCACCAGGCGGTCGTCTTCGAGCACGGCGACCCGCGTCTCGTCGGGCTCCACCGTGATCAGGATGGATTTGCGCATGCAAAAGTCACTCCAAACCTGGCGACAAACTCAGTGTAATCCATCGGTCGAGCCCCATGCATGGCCGCGGCCCAGCAGCCGACGAGCGCACGTCGCCGCCAGCTGGACGGCCCCAGCGGCGCGCGCGGGGTGCACGATCCCCCTGACTTGTCTGGGGACAAGCCTTCCTGGGGCGCCCTGCGACGATCCCTCCCCGTCGTCCGCGGGAGCCGGCCCGACGGCCGGCGCACCGGCCCAGGCGGCGCCGCCGGGCCGGCGGTACCGGGTGCAGCCGCCCGGGTCACCGACGGCGTTCCAACAGCTCCCGCAGCGGCGCGTCGAGCCCGAGCCGCAGGATGCCATGGAGCAGGTGCACCTCGTCCAGCTGGCCCAGGGGGCGCTCCCGATCGTCCAGGACGACGATCTCGTGGTAGCCGCCCGGGCGCAGGGCCTCCGCCACCTGTTGCAGGCTGGTGTGCTCCAGGGCGACCATGCGGTGCACCGGCAACAGGCCGGCCCGCCGCAGGCGGCCCCGCTTGGTCCACAGGGCCCGCAGGGCGGTGACCCCGACCCACTGCTCCTCCCGCGCCGTCCCGACCCAGATGGTGGCGGCCGCCGCCAGCAGGTGCGGCGCCAGCACCTGCCAGTAGAGCGCCGCGCCGGTGGCCCCAGCCAGGACCAGGGCCACGGCGCGGCCGACCCGTCCCAGGATCGCCACGGCGGGACGCGGGCCGCGAGTGCGCCTGAGGAAGGCCAGCAGGATCCGGCCGCCGTCCAGGGGCAGGGCGGGCAGCAGGTTGAACAGGGCCATGGCCAGGTTCGCCGCCTGGAAGGGAGCGACCCACGGGCCGGCGAGCCAGCCCGCCTGTTGCAGGGCGATGCTGAGGGCCAGCAGCAGGAGGTTGTTGAGCGGTCCGGCCAGCGCCACCACGGCCTCCACCAGCGGCTCGCGCCGGCCCGGTCCGCGGATGTCCGCCACGGCGCCGTAGGGGAGCAGCTCGAGGCGCGCGATCTCCAGGCCGCAGAGCCGCGCCGCCACCAGGTGGGCCAGCTCGTGGGTGGCCAGGACGGCCAGCAGGAGGAGCAGTTGCCCTGACAGCCCGAGGACCGTCGCCAGGGCCACCAGGAGCAGCAGCAGGGGATGGACGAACACGGCCACGCCCAGGATGCTGCCGAGGTGCAGGGCCCCTCGCCTCCTTGCGGCCGTCCTCGGTGGGTGCGCGCGGCGGCGGGCGCCGGCGGCCAACCGCGACCCGTGGGCCGTTGCCGGCGGCGCGGACTCGGCGAACCACGGGGGCCGCCATACCGCGGGGACGACGGCCCGGCGGCCGCGTCGGGACCGGAGCCGCTTGGGCCGCCTGGGGGCCGGCGACCGGCGCGCGGCTCGGCGCCGAAGGCCCCGACCGGGAGCCGGCGAGCGCAGCCCGGCGCGGGGCCGGCACTCACCGGCTGCCCGGGAGCGGTCCGGCATCGCGCTGGGGACTGGGGAGCGTAGCGCGGTCGAGGGGACCCGCACCGCGGTGATTCCACGCCGGTGCGGCCTGCCGGCCTAGCCGGGCCGCGCCGGCCCGGCTAGGCCGGGGCAGGGGGAGGGGCCGCGGCGGCGGACGAGGCGCTGGCGGCCAGGGCACCCGGACGGCGCGACGGACCGCAGCCGCTGCGGCGAGGTGCCGCCGGCGGGCGGAGCGGTGGCGTGGCAGCCGTCGACTCCGGGGCCGTCACGGCCCGCCCCGCGACCCGTGGCCGGCGGTGCCGGCGAGCTCCGCGCCGCGGCGCCTGGCAGGGCTCACGGCCCGCCGCGCGGCGGGAGGTGCAGCTCGGGATCCACCGCCTGGCCGCGGTGGCGCATCTCGAAGTGAAGGTGGGCGCCGCTGCCCTCCCCCTCGGCCGCCACCGCCGCCAAGACCTGGCCCGCGGCCACCTGGTCCCGGTCGCGCACCACCACGTGGTCGACCACGGCGTACCGCGTCACCCACCCCCCGCCGTGATCGACCTCCACCAGCCAGCCCAGTCCCGCCCGGTCGTACCACACCCGCACCACGACGCCGTCGGCCGCCGCCCGGACCGCCGTGCCGGCCCGGGCGGCGATGTCGATCCCCTCGTGGAAGCGCGGCGCATCCCCCTCGTCCAGGCGCCAGCCGAAGGGCTCGGCGACCCGGCCCTCCACGGGCCAACGCCATCGCGGCTCGTCGGCCATCCTCGCGGACGAACGGGCCGCATCCCCCTCGCTGCCCGACGTGCCGTCCCCGCCGGCATCCGGGGCGCGCCCGCCGCCGGGCACCGGGCCGGCGGCAGGCGCCAGGCCGCCGTCGCCGGCGCGCCCGTCGCCCGCAGCGTCGACCCCCGCATCGCCGGCGGCCCCGTCCAGGGTCGCCGCGCCGTCGTCGTCCGCACCTCCACCGCCTGGGGTCGGCGTACCCCCTGGGACCGCGGGACCCTGGCCACCGGCTCCCGGCGACGCCGCCCCGCCCCGCCCGGGGGTTCCGGCGCCGCCGGCGCCGGAACCCCCGGGCGGGGCGCCCGCCTCGGCACCGCTGGCCCCGTTGGCGCCGGCCCCCGGCGGGGCCGGCGCCAACGGGGCCAGCGCCGGCAGGCTGCCCGCCTCACCCCCCGCGCCGGTGGGCGTGCCGCCGGCCGCCGGGCCGAGCAAGGCCGTGCGCAGCCACGGGCCGCCGGGCACCCGTTGCAGCCACCGCGCCACCGCGGGCCGGTCCAGCCAGTTCGCCGACACCAGGCCCTGGGTCGCCCGCTCCCAGCCGTCGCCCGCGCTGCCGGGGAGCCACCGCCCGGCCAGCAGCGCCGCTGCCAGCAAGACGGGGACCAGGAAGCCCGCCGTCCCGCGGGCGCCGGGCATCCAGCCACCGGGCGGTGGGGGCGCCACCGTCGCGCCGCCCTCCGCGGGGCCGCCGCCCGGCGCGGCGCCCAGGACGACGGTCCCCTCCCCTGCGGGCGCCGGTCCCGAGCCGGCGGGGCCGGTCCACCGGCGGGCCGCGGCGTCGTCCGCCCTGCCGGTTCCACCACCGGGGCGGGGGTCGGCGGCTCCTGGGGCCCGGGCGGCGTCACCGCCCCGCCCGTCTGCCGGCCGGCCTGCGTCCGGGCGCGCCATGCGCCGTCCCTCCCGCCGCAGTATATGGATGGCCCGACCACCCCTATGCTGCCGGGGCGTCAGAACAAGATCTTGTGGCGGCGGGCGTAGGCGCTCATCAGCAGGCCCAACCCGATGCAGTTGGTCATCAGGTTGCTGCCGCCGTAGCTGATGAAGGGAAGCGGCAGGCCGGTGATGGGCATCAGGCCGACGGTCATCCCCGCGTTGATGACGAAGTGGGTCGCCATCATGGCGACCACCCCGGCGCCCAGGAGCATGCCGTAGGTGTCGGCCGCCTGGGTGGCGTCGTGGAGGGCGCGCAGCAACAGCGTCAACAACAGGAGGACCAGCACGGTGGTGCCGACGAAGCCCAGGGTCTCCGCGGCCACCGCGAAGATGAAGTCCGTCTGCGGCTCGGGCAGGAAGCTGGTGGTCGTCTGGGTCGGGCCCGTCAGCCCCTGGCCGAACAGCCGGCCGTTCCCCACGGCGAGGCGCGCCTGCAGCACGTGGTAGCCGGCCCCCAACCCGTTCTGGCCGTCGTTGTACGGGTTGAGGAAGACCACCAGGCGCATCAGCTGGTGGGACTCCAGCAGCGCGATCCTGTCGGGGAAGCGGAGCTGCGCCCACACCAGCGCCACCCCCGCAGCCAGCCCGCCGACGGCCAGCGCCGCCAGACGGCCGAGGGGGTAGCCGGCCATCAGCAGCATGCCGCCGGTGATGCCCGCGAAGACCAGGACCGTCCCCAGGTCGGGTTGCTTGAGCACCAGCAGCGCCGGCGGCGCCACCATCGCCGCGACGGGCACCAGGTCCAGCCACGTCCACGGCCGGTCCTCCCGCCGGGCCAGCCAGTCCGCCAGCACCAGGATCAGGATCGGCTTGACGAACTCCGCGGGCTGGATGCTGACCGGCCCGGCCTGGATCCAGCACCGGCAGCCGTTGATCTCCGGCGCCACCACCAGCATGGCCGCGAGCCCCGCCACCGCGGCGCCGTAGAGGTACCACTGGATGCGCGGCAGGACGCGGTAGTCGACCCACAGGGTGAGGGCCAGCATCAGGGCGAGCCCGACCGCGGCGAAGATCGCCTGCTTCTCCACCAGGTCCATCATCCCGCGGGCCCGCACGGCGACGGCGATCAGCACGAGCCCGCAGGCCATGAGCACCATGACCAGGGCGATCAACGGCAGGTCCAGGGTCTTCAATAGGCGGCGATCCAGCACGCCCACGGGCCTTCCCTCCTCGCCCTCGTCGCCCGGGCCCATCGCCCTGGCCCCGGGCTTCGGTGCCCGACCCCGCGCCGGGCGCCCCGAGCCCCCGCCGGGCCCCTCGCGGCCGGCCCGGACCCTCCTCCGGGACGGACCGCCGACCGGCACCTGGCGGACCGGCGTACCCGCCGCGGGGAACGAGGAGACGGCCCACCCCCGCACGAAGCCGCCCGACGGCCGACGACTCCGGCCGGGCGCTCCCACGGCGACCCCTCGCCGGAGGACGCGGGCCCGCGTCCTCCTGTCGACCACCTCGAGGACGTCCGCCCGCCCCCTCACGCCTGCCCCTCGCCGGAGGCCGTCGGCCGCCGCACCGCCCGGACCGGGATGCTGGCCACCAGGGCCACCGCCGCGGCCTGGCGGTGCAGGCCGACCTCCATCCCCGCCCGGTCCACCTCCAGGTAGCGCGACACGGTGCGGAGCAGCTCCTCCTTCAGGGCCTCCATCAGCTCGGGCTCCATGTCCACCCGGTCGTGGGCCAGCATGCGCTTCAGCCGTTCCCGGGCGATGTCCTTGCTGGCGGCCCGGCCGCCGCCCCATCCAGGGACCGCAGGCCGATCCGCCGCCCCGCGGTGTTCCGCGCCGGGCAGGCCCGATCCCCCGCGCCCCAGGACGCGCGCTAGCAGCTGGCGCATGGCCCATCCCTCCCCCGCCGGTTCACGCGCCGCCCAGCAGCCGCCGCAGGCGGCCGAACAGGCCGTGGTCTTCCTTGAAGTCGGGGAAGGGGACCTGCTCGCCCAGCAGGCGGCGCCCGATGTCGCGGTAGGCGCGGCCGGCGCGGCTGCGGTCGTGGGCCGCCACCGGTTCGCCGCGGTTGGTCGCGTCGACCACCTGTTCGTCCTCGGGCACCACGCCGATCAGCTCGACGGCCAGCACGTCCAGGACGTCGTCGACGCCCATCTGCCGCCCCTGCTGGACCATCTCCGGTCGCAGCCGGTTGACGATGAGCCGGGGCGCGGGCATGCCCTCCGCCTCCAGCAGGCCGATGACGCGGTCCGCGTCCCGCACCGACGAGACGTCGGGCGTGCAGACCACAAGGGCCTCCTGGGCGCCGGCGACGGCGTTGCGGAAGCCCTGCTCGATGCCGGCCGGGCTGTCGACCAGCACGAAGTCGAACTCCTGGGCCAGCTCCTCGCAGAGCGCCTTGAACTGGTCGGGGCGAACGGCCGTCTTGTCCTTGGTCTGGGCCGCCGGCAGCAGGAAGAGCCCCTCGAACCGCTTGTCCTTGATCAGCGCCTGGCGCAACCGGCAGTAGCCCTCGACCACGTCGACCAGGTCGTAGACGATGCGGTTCTCGAGGCCCATCACCACGTCCAGGTTGCGCAGGCCGATGTCGGCGTCCACCAGCACGACGCGCTTGCCCATCAACGCCAGCGCGGTGCCCAGGTTGGCGGTGGTGGTGGTCTTGCCGACACCGCCCTTGCCCGACGTCACCACCAGCGTCGTGCCCATGGGTCCCCTCCTCTGCCCTCGCCGGTTCGTCCGCGTCGGGGGCCCGGATGGCCAGCCGCCGCAGCGGGATCCCGGGCGTCCCCACGGACCCTGCGACCCCCGCCACCGCGCCGCCCCGCGCCGGCCGGGGTCGGTGCGCGCCGTCCCAGCACGGCCGCCGTCGGCCCGACGGCGGGGGCTACCCCGCGGTTCGCCGCGCCGCCGTCCGCTGCCAGAACCAGCGGGCGGGGTCGAAGGGCTCGATCACCACCCGCCCGTCCCGCACGTAGGCGATCTCCGGCCCGGCCGCCGGCGCGACGGACGGCCGTCCGCCGGTCCCCGGCGGCTCCTCGTCGGGGGCCCGGCCGATCCAGCGGGCGATGCGCAGCTGGATGGGCTCCATGGCCAGCGACGCCACCACCGCGCCGGCCTCGCCCCGGAATCCGGCATGGACGATGCCCCTCAGCCGGCCGAACACCACCACGTCGCCGGCCGCCAGGACCTCGGCCCCGGGGTTGACGTCGCCCAGGATCACCACGTCCCCGTCGTAGACCAGGCGGTGGCCGGAGCGCAGGGTTCGGCGCACCACCACCCCCGGCCGGGGCCGACCGGCATCGGCGGACGAACCGGCTCCCCTGCCCGCGCCGACGGCCGGCGCCTCCGCCGCCGGGCCGGCCGCGGCGGGCGGGGCCGCCGTCTCCCGGCGGTTCCGCCGCCGGGACCGCCGCCGGCCCGGCTCCGGGGCCGGGCCGGCGGCCTGCGCAGCGCCCCCAGGGGTTGGCGCCCCCGGCTCCGGCGGTCCCTCCCGGGCCCCGTCCCGGTGCGCCCCGGGGTCGGGTGCGGCCCACCACGCCGGACGCCGATCGCCGTCCAGGGGCAGGGGCGACCGCGCGTCCACGGCCCGCGCGTCCACCCGTGCGTCCACGTGTTCCGTGATCACGTGCAGCAGCCGCGCCCCGCCGAACCGGCTGACCAGGGCCTCGATGGCCATCACCTGGTCGGCGGTGAGCTGGAGGCGGCCCGTGTCCAGCACCAGCGCCCGGCCCTCCCGCAAGGCGGGGTCGGCCGCCAGCATGCGCTCCAGCGCAGCGCACAGGCTGGGGAAGTCGAGGTCGCCGGGCAGGGTGACGACCACCTCGTCCCCCGTCCGCGTCACCTGCGGCGCTCCCTTCACCGCCGCCCCCCCCTTCCTAACCGGCGCTGACCCGCTCCTTCGCCCCGGGGGGGACAAGTCCTGCCGCGAAGGGTGTCGGACGGCGGCGCCCGCCGGCGCAAACTCCGCCCCGCATCGCCAAGGCGCCCGCCACGCACCGACACGCGCGGGACCCCGGCGGCCTGCGGCGGGTGGCCCCCGACCGGTCGCGTCGCCGTCCCGGCGGGTGGCCCCGGCCATGCGCCCCCGTCGCCGTCCCGCTGGATGGACCCCGGCGGATGGCCCCCGGTCGGCCGACCTCGCCGCCGTCCCGGGGACGTCCGCCCCCGACGGGCGGCGGGTCAGTCGGCCGGCACGCTGGTGGCGCGCTGGGCGGCATCCTCGTGGCCCTGCTCCGCCGCCTCCCGGGGGTCGTCCGGCAGGCCGTAGCGGCCGGCGAAGTAGGCGTCCAGGATCGCCCGGGCCACCGGTCCCGCCGCCAGGGCGCCGCCGCCGCCCGCGTGGATCACCACCGCCACCGCGATCTCCGGCTCCTCCCCCTCGCCGGCCGGGGCGAAGGCGATGAACCACCCGTGGTTCTCGTATTCCGGCTCGTTGGCACCGACCTCGGCCGTTCCCGTCTTCCCCGCGACGACGTAGGGCGCGTCGCGGAAGACGCCGTAGGCCGTCCCGGACCACCCGCCGTTGGCCCGCGTCACGGTGACCATGGCCTCCCGCACCCGTTCCAGGTACGCCGTGGGGAGGTCGACGGTGCCCAGCGGATCCGGCTGCGCCTTCCACAGGACGCGACCGGTGCGGCCGTCGCGGATCTCCTGCACCAGGTAGGGACGGTAGCGGGTGCCGCCGTTGGCCAGGGTGGCGGTGTAGACGGCCATCTGCAGCGGCGTGAAGGCGTGCAGCCCCTGGCCGATGGCCGCGTTGAGCGTGTCGCCCCCGTACCACCGGCGCTCCTCGGGGCGGCCGCGGGCGTTGACCTTGGCCTTCAACTCGGGGGTCGCCAGCGACCCCGTGACCTCGTCCGCCAGGTCGCGCAGCCCCGTGGGCTGCCCCAGGCCGAACTGGGTCGCCACCTGGACGATGGCGTCGATGCCGGCGTTGAGCCCCGCCTGGTAGAAGTACACGTTGCACGAGCGCCCGATGGCCTCGTCGAAGTCCACGTGGCCGTGGGACCGCCAGTCGCCGAATTCGTTCCCCGCGAAGACGAACGAACCGGTGCAGGAGACGGAACGCGGCAGTCCTCCGCGCAGCATGGCCGCCAGCGCCGTGATGGGCTTGAAGGTGGACCCCGGCGGCAACGCCGCCTGGATGGCCAGGTTCATGGCGGGACCCAGCACCGGCTTCCCGCGGTACGTGGCGTCCCAGTTGACCACCGCGCCGACCCTGCGCGCCACCTGGGGGTACCGCGGGTCGCTGGGCTCCATGAACGCCTGCCTCGCGAAGTCGTTGGGGTCGAAGGCGGGGTAGGAGGCCATGGCCAGGATCGCGCCGGTGCGCACGTCGATGGCCACGGCCGCGCCATTGCGGGCGGGGCAGGGACAGGGGTCGGACCGCAGCCGGCGGAGCTCCTGGATGCGCTGGGCCAGGGCCTCCTCCGCGACCCGCTGCAGCCGCGCGTCCAGCGTCAGGACCACGGTGTTGCCGGGCCGGGGCGGCACGGCATACCGCTCCGCCTCGGCCCCCAGCAGCAGGTACTGGCTGACGTCGGCCAGCGGCCGGCCGCGGGCGTCCACCTCCACCAGGCGCTGGCCGTCGACGCCCGCCAGCCCGCGGACCACCCCCCCGCTCGGCAACCGGACCTCCTGGTCGTAGGTCCCCTCGATGCCGGAAACGCCTCGCAGCTGCCAGGGCCGCTGCCCCTCGCGCACGTAGCCCAGGACCTGGGCGGCCAGCGTCCCACCGGGGTAGTGTCGCAGGGGCTGCGCCTCGACGATCACCCCCGGTAGCCGCTCGCGGTTCTCGGCCAGGGCGGTGATCTCCGCCGGCGTCAGCTCAGCCTTCAGCCGCACGGGGATCTCCGGCACGGGCTTGAGGCGCAGCTGGGCCTCGGCGTCTTCGATCGCCTCCACCGGGATGTCGAGGATGCCGCTCAGCAGTCGCCGCGCCTCGGGGTCCAGCCCCTGGCGGGTGTACACCAGGTACGCCGAATAGGCGGGCAGGCTGGTGGCCAGCACCTGGCCGCGCCGGTCCAGGATCTGACCCCGCGGCGCGGGCACGTAGACCTTGCGCAGCCGTTGGCCGGCGGCGTACTCGCTGAGCTCGTCGCCCATGACCACCTGCAAGACGTAGAGGCGGCCGAGCAGCAGCACCGTCCAGGCCAGCAGGAGCCCCATCAGCACGTTGCGCCGGCGCAGGCGGCGCCGTTGGGCCAGTTCCTCCGGGTTCATGGCCATCCTCCCCGCCAGCCGCCCAGGGTCTCGAAAGCCCGCGCCTCCCGTTCCCGGCGCTGCAGCCAGAGGACGAACCGGAACACCAGGGGCGCCACCACGGCAGCCGCGATCAGCTCAGGCACCAGGGTGCGGGACCAGGCCCAGAGATCGACAGCGGTGACCGGCATGCCCGTCGCCCCCGCCACCAGGAGTCCGCGCACCGTCTCCGCGAGCCAGGTGGCCGTCACCCCCAGCGCCGGGGACAGGCCCGGCACGTCGCGGTAGAGGCTCTCCCCCGCCTTGCCGCCCACCCACCCGGCCAGGGCGTGCAACAGGGACCAGGAGCCGACCAGCCTCCCCGTCCACAGATCCAGCGCCAGGCCGGCCATGCCCCCCACGGCCAAGCCCTGCCGCGGCCCGTAGACGAGGCCCGCGGCCACCCCCAGCAGCAGCGGCAGGTGCAGCCGCGGCAGCCCCAGGGACGGAACCCCGGTCGCCTCCAGCCACAGCGCCACCAGGGCGAGCAAGGCCCACCGCGCCGGACGCCTCATGGCGCCGCCCCTCCGCGGGCCACCTCGGGCAGCCGCCCCGTCCGCGCCAGCGCTCCCCGGCCGGTGGGGCCGGGCCCCGACGCCGTGCCGCCCTCCGGCACGGCCTCCTCCGGTCGCAGGGGATGGAGCAGCAGCACCGCCGCCAGGCGGTTCAGGGGCGCGCTGGGCCGCACGGTCGCCTGGACGCCCAGGCCGGTGGGGTCGCGGCCCACCGACGTGACGGTGCCGATGGGCAACCCCGGGGGGAAGACCGGCCCCAGCCCCGAGGTGACCACGTCGTCGCCCACCCGGACGTCGGCGTCGGGGGCGAACAGCGTCATCAGCAGCTCCGGGGCGTCGCCGCCGCGGCCGTAGACCACGCCCGCCTCGCCGCTGCGGCCGACCAGGGCGCCGACGCCGCTCTCCGGATCGGTGATCAGCAGCACCCGTGCGGTGTGCGGCGTGACCGCCGTCACCCGCCCCACCACCCCACCGGGCACCACCGCCACCATGCCGGGCTGGACGCCATCGGCCGCGCCCTGGTCCAGGGTGACCTCCTGGTACCACCGATCCGGGGTGCGCCCGATCACCCGGGCGGCCAGGGCGGCGTCGGGTCGCGCCTGCTTGAGTCCGAGGAGCTCCTCCAGCTGCCGGTTCTCCCGCTCCAGCTGCCGCATCTGGGCCTCGACGCCATGCAGCCGCTGCAGCTCTGCCTGCAGCCGCTGGTTCTCCGCCTCCAGGCGCCCCAGCACCGCCAGGGTCCGCGCCATCTCTCCGGCGCCCCGCGCAATGCGCGAGGTCACGCCGCCCAGGGGCGCCATCACCTCCTGCAGCGCCCCCTCCAGGAAGGTCGGCCGCGGCCGCAGGGTGCGGGTGGCGGCCATCACGCCGGCCGCAAGGGCCAGCACCAGGGCCAGGGCCAGCAACCTGCGGAGCCACGGCACCATGGCGCTCTCCGCCCCTCTCTCCCGTCGCCGGCGGTGCCGGCATCAGGCCAGGCGGCGCGAGGTGGCCAGGCTCCGCTGGACGTTGTCGATCACATCCAGGTACTTGCCCGCCCCGAGAGCCACCGACAACAGCGGGTCTTCGGCGATGTGCACGGGCATGCCCGTCTCCTCGGCCACCCGGCGATCCAGCCCCCGGAGCAGGGAGCCGCCGCCGGTCATCACGATGCCCCGGTCCATGATGTCGGAGGCCAGCTCCGGCGGCGTCCGCTCCAGCGTCACCTTGATGGCGTCGACGATGGCCGCCACCGTCTCCGACAGCGCCTCGCGGATCTCCGCCGCCGTCACCTCGATGGTCTTGGGCAGGCCCGTGACCAGGTCGCGACCGCGGATCTCCACCGAGCCCTCGTCGTCCATGGGGTAGGCCGACCCGATGGCGATCTTGACCTCCTCCGCGGTGCGCTCGCCGATCAGCAGGTTGTAGTTGCGCTTGACGTAGTTGACGATGGCCTCGTCCATCTCGTCGCCGCCGATGCGGATCGACCGGTGGGTGACGATGCCGCCCAGGGAGATGATGGCCACCTCGGTGGTGCCGCCGCCGATGTCCACGATCATGTTCCCCGTCGGTTCGTGGACCGGCAGGCCCGCCCCGATGGCCGCGGCCATGGGCTCCTCGATGGGGTATGCCTTGCGGGCGCCGGCCTGTTCCGTGGCGTCGACCACCGCCCGCTTCTCCACCTCGGTGACCCCGGAGGGCAGGCAGATGACCACCCGCGGCCGTAGCAGCGGGCGACCGCGCAGGGCCTTGGCGATGAAGTGGCGCAGCATCGCCTGGGTGATCTCGAAGTCGGCGATGACGCCGTCCTTCATCGGTCGCACGGCGATGATGTTGCCGGGCGTGCGCCCGATCATGCGCTTGGCCTCTTCCCCGACGGCCAGCACCTGCTTGGTCTCCGCCTGGACGGCCACCACCGACGGCTCGTGGATCACGATGCCCCGGCCCCGCACGTAGACCAGCGTGTTGGCCGTCCCCAGGTCGATCCCCATGTCCCGCGAGAAGTAGCGGTATACCGACTCCAGCACCGCCAACGCCCCCTGACCGTGCTGCCTCGTGGTCCGCGTTGCCGCGCCCGCGGCGGAGCGGCCGCCGGCGGCCGTGCCGCCGGTCCCCGACCGTTCCGGTGCACGGCCCCCGCCGCCCCGCCTCAGGTCTCCCCCACCAGGCCTGCCTCGCGCAGGCTGGCGTATCGCCGGTTGCCGATGATCACGTGGTCGAGCACGTCGATCCCGACGATGCGCCCGGCTTCCACCAGGCGACGGGTCACCTGGACGTCCTCCGGGCTCGGCGTCGGGTCGCCGCTGGGGTGGTTGTGCACCAGGATCAGCGCGGCCGCTCCGCGCCGGATGGCGGCGCGGAACACCTCCCGCGGGTGCACCATGGACCCGTTGAGCGTACCGATCGAGATCAAGTCCACACCTAGTACATAATGTTTGGTGTTCAAGAGGACCACGTATAAATGTTCCCTGTCCAGGTCCTTCATGCCGGCCATCAGCAACCGGCTCACGTCTTCCGGGCACCGCACGCGGGGTCGCGCCGGTGGCGCCGCGGCCAGCCGCCGGCCCAGCTCCACGGCCGCCGCGATGCGGGCGGCGCGGGCCGGGCCGATGCCGGGGATCTGGCAGAGCTCCTCCGCTCGCACCGCGGCCAGCCACTGGAGGGCGTCCAACTCCCCCACCGGCCGAGCTCCGCCGCCGGCACCTCGCACCTCGACGGCCCTCCCGCCGCCTGCCACCCGGTGGGCGCGGCGGCGGGGCGCGACCCCACGCGCCGCCCGCCCCCCGTCGCCCGGCGGGACGGCGGGCTCGCCCACCCGCCCATCCCAGCCGCCGACGCCGTAGGCCAGGACCCGGCGGGCCAGGTCGAGGGCGGACTCGCCGCTGCCCGTGCCCGAACCGATCAGGATGGCCAAGAGGTCGGCGGTGCTCAGAGCCGGTGCCCCGCCGGCCAGCAACCGCTCCCGCGGACGATCCGACGGGGGCAGGTCCTTGATGCGCGGCCGCCGGAGCCGGTGGGCAGCGGGGGCTCGTCCCCCGGGCGACCGCCTCATCGGCTGCCGCCTCCCCGCAGCGTCGCCGCACCGCGGACCGCCAGGACGCGAACGCCGAATTGGGCCAAGAGATCGGCCAGCAAGGGGAGGGGCAAGCCAACGACGTTAAAGTAACACCCGTCGATGCGGGCAACAAGGGTCGCCCCGAGCCCCTGGATCGCGTAGGCGCCGGCCTTGTCCATCGGCTCCCCCGTCGCCACGTAGGCCTCGATCTCCTCCTGGGCCAAGGGGCGAATCCAGACCCGGGTCAGACGACTGCCCGTCGCCTCCCGCCCCGTGGCGGCGTCGACGACGGCGACGCCCGACGCCACGCGGTGCTCGCGCCCGGCCAGCGTCGACAGCATCGCCACCGCGTCGGAGCGGTCCCGTGGCTTGCCCAGCAGGCGCCCGTCCACCTCCACCACGGTGTCGGCGCCGATGACCAGGGCGCCGGGGTGGCGCCGGGCCACGTCCCGCGCCTTGCTCACCGCCTGGCGCATCGCCCAGGCGGCGGGATCCAGCGCCCCGGGCAGGGCCTCCGGCAGGGGCTCCTCCTGGTGCGACGGGTCCTGGGTGAAGGGCAGCCCCAGCATCTGCATGAGCTGGACCCGCCGCGGCGAAGCGGACGCCAGGACCAGCGGTCGGCTGGGCCCGATCCCGCTCACCGGCCCCACCCCCCCACGGACGCAGCCGGGACCGAACTCCGGACGAACCGGCCCTGCGCCGACGGCCGCCGGTGCATGCCGACCCCCTCGCGACCGGCGGCCCGACCGGCGGCGCTCAACGCCGTCGCCCCAACCAGAGCAGGGCAGCCACGATCCCCAACAGGCCGCCAGCGGTGACGTCCAGGTGCAGGCCGAGGGTGACCGCCCCCAGATGGGGGACGCGCAGCGTCGCGGGGCCGAAGGCGGGCCCTAGCCCTTGGCTCAGCCAGGGCAGCCCGAGACCGGCCGCATGGTCGGCCACCAGGTTGCCCAACCCGTTGCCGATCAGCACGGCGGCCACCGCGCGCCACCCGCCACCCCGCCGTCGCATGCCGATCCGTCTCCCTTCCCGTCGCCCTCAGGCCGGTCCCTTTCTTCGGTACGCCCACGCTGTCGCCTCCCGGTTGTCGAAAAGTGATGATGGCCACCATTATCTTGCGATATTCCAGGGTTTTCCACAAGCCTGGGGGTGCCGCCTTCCCACCCGTCGACGGGCCCGGGGCGGGCGGCTGGGCCCGTGCGCCGCGCGACCCCAGGGCGACCCCGGGACGGCCCCGCACGCGATGCGGCGGCGGAGGCCGGTGGCCTCCGCCGCCGCATCGCCGCCTGGAGCGCACCCTCGGCCCGGACCCGCTGCTAGCCCAGCTCCGCCAGCCGCTGGCCCAGGAGCTCCAGCCGCGCGGCCAGCTCCCGCTCCCGCTGGCGTTCCTGCTCCACCACCTCGGCCGGGGCGTGGCGGAGGAAACCCTCGTTGCTGAGCTTCGCGCGCACCCGCGCCAGCCCGGCCTCCACCTGCTCCCGCTCCCGGCGCAGGCGCCGGCGCTCCGCCTCCAGGTCGATCAGCCCCGCCAGGGGCATGTAGGCCACCACCCCCGGCCCCACGTAGGCGGCCGCCTGGGCCGGTCGCGGACCGCGGCCCGTGTGGATCTCCAGGCGGTCGACGCCGGCCAGCCGCCGGATCGCCTCGGCCTGCTCGGCGAAGGCCTCCGCCTGGGCCGGTTCGTCCGCATAGATCAGGACGTGGGCCTTGCGGCCGGGCGGCACGCGGAACTCGGCCCGGATGCTGCGCAGGCCGTGGATGGCGTCGATCACCCGCTGGAAGCGGGCGATCACCGCCTCCTCCTCGCCGTCTGCCGCCCTCCCCCGCGGGCGCGGCCACGGCGCCAGCGCCAGGGTCGCCGGGGCGCCCTGGGGTCGCGGCAGCCGCTGCCAGATGGCCTCGCTGATGAAGGGCATGAAGGGGTGGAGCAGGCGCAGGGTCTGCTCCAGCACCTGCCACAGGGTGTACTGGGCGGCGTACCGGCTCGCGGCCGGCGCGCCCGCCGCGGAACCCGTGGCAAATCCCGCGGGCACCCCGGCCCGGTCCGCTGCGGCTGCTGGCGGGACCGCGGCCGCGGCGCCACCGGTCGCTGCCGCGGCACCGGCTGCTGGTGCCGCGGGCTGCTCCGTCCCCGGCGCCGCCCTGTGACCGCCGCCCGCCGTGTCCGCCAGGCGCGGCTTGACCAGCTCGATGTACCAGTCGCAGAACTCGTCCCAGATGAAGTCGTACAGCGCCCGGGCCGCCTCCCCGAGCTCGAAGGCCTCCAGCAGCCGCTGCACCTCCGCCGTCACCGCGTCGAGGCGCGCCAGGATCCAGCGGTCGGCGGCGTTGTCCCGCGCCGGCTCGCCCTGCGCCGGATCGAAGTCCGCGAGGTTCATCAGGACGAACCGGGCGGCGTTCCAGAGCTTGTTGGCGAAGTTGCGGCTGGCCTCGACCCGCTCCCACGCGAAGCGGGCGTCGTTGCCGGGCGCCAGCCCCGTCACCAGGGTGAAGCGCAGGGCGTCGGCGCCGTACCTGTCGATCACCTCCAGCGGGTCGACCACGTTGCCCCGGGACTTCGACATCTTCTGCCCCTTGGCGTCGCGCACCAGGCCGTGGAGCAGCACCGTGCGGAAGGGCACGTCGCCCATGAACTCCAGGCCCATGACCATCATCCGCGCCACCCAGAAGAACAGGATGTCGTACCCGGTGACCAGCACCGAGGTGGGGTAGAACCGGCGCAGGTCCGGGCTGTCCTCGTCGGGCCAGCCCAGGGTGGAGAAGGGCCACAGGGCGGAGCTGAACCAGGTGTCCAGCACGTCCTCGTCCTGGTGCAGCTCGGCGCCGCCGCAGCGCGGGCACCGTTCCGGGTCCTCCCGCGCCACCACCGTCTCCCCGCACCGCTGGCAGTACCAGGCGGGGATGCGGTGGCCCCACCAGATCTGGCGGGAGATGCACCAGTCGCGGACGTTCTCGAGCCAGTGGAGGTACACCCGGGTGAACCGCTCGGGCACGATGCGGGTGCGGCCCGTGCGCACCGCCTCCATGGCCGGCTCGGCCAGCGGCTTCATGCGGATGAACCACTGCCGCGACACCAGCGGCTCGATGACGGTCCCGCAGCGGTAGCACACGCCCACGCTGTGGTGGTGGGGCTCCACCTTCACCAGGTAGCCGCCTTGCTCCAGATCCGCCACCACCCGGCGACGCGCCTCCTGGCGATCCAGGCCCGCGTAGCGCGACCCGGCGGCCTCGGTCATGCGCCCGTCGAAGCCGATGACCTGCACCCGTTCCAGGCCGTGGCGACGCCCCATCGCGAAGTCGTCGGGGTCGTGGGCCGGCGTCACCTTCACGGCGCCGGTGCCGAACTCGGGGTCCACCGATTCGTCGGCGATGATGGGGATCTCCCGCCCCACCAGGGGCAGCCGCACGCGCCGGCCCACCAGGTGGCGGTAGCGGTCGTCGTCGGGGTGGACGGCGACGGCCGTGTCGCCCAGCATGGTCTCCGGACGGGTCGTAGCCACCTGGATGGCGCCGTCGCCGTCCACCAGCGGGTAGCGCAGGTGGTAGAGCCGGCCCTCCCGCTCCTCGTGCTCCACCTCGATGTCCGCCAGCGCCGTGTGGCACACGGGGCACCAGTTGACGATGTAGTCCCCGCGGTAGATCAGGCCCTTCTCGTAGAGCCGCACGAAGACCTCGCGCACGGCGCGGCTGCAGCCCTCGTCCATGGTGAAGCGCAGGCGGTCCCAGTCCACCGAGGCGCCCAGGCGGCGGAGCTGGCCGAGGATGTTGGCCTCGTACTGGTTCTTCCACGCCCAGACGCGCTCCAGGAACCGCTCCCGGCCCAGGTCCTGGCGCCGCAGGCCCTCTTCCTTGGCCAGGCGCACCTCGACCACGTGCTGGGTGGCGATGCCGGCGTGGTCGGTGCCCGGCACCCAGAGGGTGACGTCCCCCTGCATGCGGTGCCAGCGGGCCAGGATGTCCTGGAGGGTATTGTTGAGGGCGTGGCCGATGTGGAGGTTGCCCGTCACGTTGGGCGGCGGGATCACCATGGAGAAGACGGGACCCGGCGCATCCCGGTCGGCGTGGAAGGCCCGGTGATCCAGCCAGAGGCGATACATCGCCTCCTCGAAGTCCTGGGGACGATACCGGGGCGGCAGCACGGCCGTGGCCTGCGGGGTGGCAGCGGACGCCCCGCCGGCCGCCGCGGCCTTTCTCGCCCCGCCCGCCGCCCCCTCGGCCGGCCGGCTGGCGACCGTCTCCGCCGTGGCCGCCGCCTCGGACCCGGCCCGGGACTCCCCACCGGTCCCGGCGCTCCCGCCGGTCCCGCCGCTGGCCGCCTCCGGCCCTCGGTCGGCACGAGTCCGCATGGATCCCGCTCCTTTCCGGCCCAAGTCAAAGGGCCCCTCGCCACAAGGGGCGAGAGGCCCTCCTCTCGCGGTACCACCCTTCTTCCGCCTCGCCAGCCGCCCGCCTCCCGGTGGACCCGGTGCGGGGCGACGGACGCCGGCGAGGCGCTCGCTGGCGCGCTCACGGGCGCCACCCGCCCGGCCTACCCCCGCCCGCCCGAGACGGCCGCCGTCGTCGGACCGCCCAGGCGGACGGGATCGACGCGGGAGCTCCGGGGCGACTTCGGGGCCCGCCGCTGCGGAGGGCGCCTCCCAGCCCCCGGGCGCCCCTCTCTGGCCGGGGCGCGGCCCCTACTCCTCCCCGTCATCGCCGGTCCGTCGACGGATGGCGACCGCCGGCCCCGCGGCGCGGCGACGAACCGCAGCGCCGGGCGACGACGCCCCATCCCGTCGACGACATGACGTTGACTGTAGTGTAGGGGGAGCGCAGCGGGCCCTGTCAAGGTCCGCGCCCGCCGCAGGGCAGCGTCCACGGCACCTCCACGTCCCCGCCCGGGTGCCCGGGACACGGCCTGCCAAGCGCTCTGTCACAGGATCGCCGCGTCACCGGTCGACGGAGACCGCGCGCCGTCGCGCGAGGCCGAGCAACTCCAGCCAGCCGGTGCGCTGCATGCGCAGGGCGGTCCGGGCGTAGACGCGACCGGCCAAGAGGAGCAGCAGGACCGCCACCGCCACCGTCCACGCCGTGGCGCCGGCCACCTCCCACCACGCCGCCCGCCCCTGGACCAGTCGGACCAGCAGGGCCATGGGCGCTGCGGGCGGGATCCAGGCGGCCCAGCGGACCACGGCGCCGTCGGGGCTGCCCAGGCCGCTGACCCCAGCGAAGAACGCCACCGTCAGGAGCAGGGTCACCGGCATCTGCAGCTGCCCCGCGTCCTCGGTGCGGCCGGACATGGCGCCCACCACGGCGTACAGCGCCCCGTAGATCAGGAAGGCGAGGGGGAAGGCGGCCAGCAAGGCGATCCACGCCTCCGGCGGCACCACCAGCAGCCCGCCCGTCCCGCCGTCCGCGCCACCGCCCCAGCGCTGGGCGCCGGGCCAGGCGGCGACGGCCAGCCCCGCCAGCGCCCAGCCCAGCACCTGGACCAGCCCTGCCAGCCCGACGCCGGCCAGCTTGCCGAAGATCAGCGTCGAGGGCGACACGGCGGCCAGGAGCACCTCGATCACGCGGTTGGCCTTCTCCATGACGATCCCGTTCATCAGCACCGCGCCGTACCCCGCCACCTGGACGTAGAGGAGGAACAGCAACCCGTAGCTGGTGAAGAACCGGACCACCGGGTTGCCGTCCGCCCGCGGACCCCCGTCGAGCACCTCGACCCGCAGCGCCGGCTCCGCCGTCAGCGCCCGCCACTGGTCGGGGGACAGGCCCAGCTGCGCGCTGCGCCAGGCCCCGACCACCGGGGTCAGGGCCTGCTGCAACAGCGGCGCCAGCGCGTCGTCCGCGGTGGCGGTCGTTAGGACGAAGGCCGCCTCCCCCGCGGGCCCCTCCCCCGGCCGCACCGCGAGCACCGCGTCCACGTGGCCGTCGCGCAAGAGCTGGCGCACCCGCTCGGGGGTGGCGGGTCCCGGTTCGCGACGAACCCGGAAGCCCAGCTCCTCGGGACCCGCGGTGGCCACGGCGGCCGCCAAGGCCTCGTAGGTGGCGCCCCCCGGGTCGACCACCGCCACGTCGCGGACCCCCTTGCGGTCGAAGAAGGCGAGGATCGCCGGCGCGAAGCTCATCAGGGCGATCAGCGCCACGCCCGCCAGGGCGGCGACCAGGAACGCGCCGCTGCGCACGATGGCGCGGAACTCGTGGGCCGCCACGACGGCGGTCCGTGGCGCCCGCCGGGGACGCCGCACCCCCGGGACCGGCGCCCGCTCACGCGACACCGGCCTCGCCCTCCCCGTCCGGCGGGGCCGACGCGCCGGGGCGCCGGCCCGTCAGCCGGATGTAGATCGCCTCCAGGTCCGGTTCTTCCCACTCGAACCGCACCACCGGGACGTGCTGGAGGATGGCGGCCAGCAGCCGCCAGCACAGGTCGGCCAGCGCGGGATCCTGCCAGGGGGCCGGCCCCGCCGCCCCCGCTCCCCGCGCCCCCGCTCCGTCGCGCAGGTCGAAGGCCAGGACCTCGCTCTCCACCGGCCGGGGCGACAGCGGCAACCGCGCCAGGGCGTCGGCCGGCAGCGGCCGCGCCAGCCGGACGCGGATCCGCGGCTCGCGGAAGGGGGCGACCACCTCCTCCAGGGTCCCGTGCAGGACCCCCGGCCGTCGTGGACCAGCGTGATCCCGTCGCACAGCTCCCGCACGTGGTCGAGGCGATGGCTGGAGAACAGGATCGTCCGGCCGTCGCCGCGCAGCTCCTGCAGCACCTCCTTCAGCGTGGCGGCGTTGCCCGGGTCCAGGCCGGAGAAGGGCTCGTCCAGCAGCAGGATCGCCGGCTCGTGCACCACCGCCGCGGCGAACTGGACCTTCTGCTGATTGCCCTTCGAGAGCTGCTCCAGCCGCCGCCGGGCCGCGTCCGCCATGCCCAGCCGGCGCAGCCACCGGTCGGCGCCGGCGGCGGCTTGCCGAGCGGACAACCCCTGCAGGCGGCCGAGGTACGCCAGCTGTTCCCGCACCGGCAGCTTCGGATAGAGCCCGCGCTCCTCGGGCAGGTAGCCCCACAGGCTCCGGGGCCACCGGGCGACGGGGCGTCCCTGCCACGTCACCTCCCCCGCATCCGGCGGCACCATGCCCAGCAGGATGCGCATCGTCGTGGTCTTCCCCGACCCGTTGGGCCCCAGGAGCCCCCACGTCGCCCCCTCCGGCACGCGGAAGGTGACGCCGCGCAGGGCCTCGACGGCGCCGAAGCGCTTGCGCAGGTCGCGGACCCCGAGCGTCATGTCCCCACTCCTCTCCCACGCCTGGCGCACCGCCAGGGGCGGGACGACCGCCGCGGCCGCCCCGGGACGTGGCCGGGCGGTTCCGCCCGCGCTGGATGCGACGGTCCCTCGCGCGGCCCGATGCCACGGCGCGGCGCCGCATCGTCCTCGCCAGGGACCATACGGGCCGTGGGGGCCGCGATCCTGTAGAGGGGGGTTTACGAGATGCTTACAAGACCGTTGACGACGGGTCCGCTCCCGCCGGCCCGCGGACCGCGCCGTCCCTCATCCGTGGACCGCCCGTCGCTCCCTCGCCGCCGGCGGCAGCAGGCGCACCATCAGGTACATGTCCACCACGCCTTCCGCCCGGCGGCGTCCGGCCCGCAACCGCGCCCGACGGTGGAAGCCGGCCGCCCGATAGCAACGGAGGGCGGCCACGTTGCGCACGTCGACGCGCAGGAAGAGCTGCCGCAAGCCGAGATCGGCGGCGTAGCGGGCGGCCGCCTCCAGGGCGTCGCGCCCCAGCCCCTGGCCGCGATGGGCGCGGTCGCCGATGCGGATGCGCACCTCCGCCTCCCGGCGCACCCAGTTGATCTCCACCAGCTCCACGTCGCCGATCAGGCGGCCCGCCGCGGTGCGGATGGCCAGCGCCGCCCGCCGGGGATCGGCCTGCACCGCCCGCCACCAGGCCAGCGCCTCCGCCGTGTCGCGGAAGCGCCGTCCGGCGAAGCGGGTCACCTCGGGGTCCGCTTCCCAGCCCACCAGCCACGGCAGATCGGAGGGGGCCAGCGGGGTGAGGGCGACCCGCCGCCCCCGGATCGGCATGCCGCTCGCCACGACCCGGTTCCCCTCGTTCCCAAGGGCCGCGGCGGCGGGGGAGCCCCCTCGCCGCCGCATCTCGCGGCGGCCTGGGTTCGGGACCGGGGGGCGACCTTCCTGCCGGACGGGCACAAGCAGTTTGCGGAAGGACCGTCAGGGGACGCCGGCCCGGGACGGACCGGCCCGGCGACGGGGACGAACCGGCCCGGGCGGCGCGCCCGGGCCAGGGAACGCCGACGGCGCCGGCGCCAGGGTCGGCCGGGCGCGCCCGGAGCGGGCGGCGCGACGCAGCCACGGCCCGCCGCGACGCCGCGGGCGGCGCGGCCGCCCTCAGGTCGTGAGGCCCCGCGCCGCCGCCGTCAGCACCGCGGCCGGCAGCTCCTCCCGGCCACCGTGCCGGGCCGGTTCGTCCTGGACCAGGGCGGCCCGGAGCACCTCTTCGACGGTGCTCACCGGCACGATCTCGAGGCCGCAGCGGTCCAGGGACTCCTGCCAGTTCTCCCGGGGCAGGATCACCCGTCGCGCCCCCGCCTGCCGCGCGGCGGCCACCTTGGCCTGGATGCCGCCCACGGCCCGCACCAGCCCGCGGGCCGTGACCTCGCCGGTGATGGCCACCTGGTTGTCCACGGGCAGGCCGGTCAGGGCGGAGTAGAGGGCGGCGGCCAGGCAGGCGCCGGCCGAGGGCCCGTCCAGCGGGATGCCGCCGGGGAAGTTGACGTGCAGGTCGTAGTCGGCGGGGTGGACCGGCAAGAGCCGCCGCAGCGCCGTCAGCACGTTGTCCACCGAGCCGCGGGCCGTGCTCTTGCGCCGCTTCAAGGGGCGGCCCCCGCCGCCGAACTCCTCCTCGTCGATGACGCCCGTCAGGGTGATGCGGCCCTGACCCGGGGCGGCCGCCGGGGAGGCCACCGCCTCGATCTCGATCAGCGTGCCCAGGTTGGGCCCGTACACCGCCAGGCCGTGGGCCACGCCCACCTGCGGCCGGTCCGCGATGCGCCGCTCCGGCCGCGGCACATACTGACCGGTGTTGACCACCCACTCCACGTCGGCCGCGGTCACCCGGCGCCGCCCCTCGGTGTCCGCCAGCCCCGCGGCGATCTGGACGATGTTCACCGCCTCGCGGCCGTTGCGGGCGTAGCGCTCGATGACCCGCACGGCGCCCTCGTCCATCGGCATGTCGAGGCGCGCCGCCGCCCGCCGGGCGATGAGCCCCACCTCCTCCGGCGTCAGCGGCCGGAAGAAGATCTCCACGCAGCGGGAGCGGATGGCCGGCGGGATCTCGTCGGGCATCCGGGTGGTGGCGCCCACCAGCCGGAAGTCGGCCGGCAGCCCGTTCTCGAAGACGTCCTTGATGTGGGGCGGCAGGTTGGGGTCGTCGGGGTTGTAGTAGGCGCTCTCCAGGATCACCTTGCGGTCCTCGAGCACCTTGAGCAGCTTGTTCATCTGGACCGGGTGCAGCTCGCCGATCTCGTCGATGAACAGGATGCCGCCGTGGGCCCGCGTGACCGCCCCGGGCTTGGGTTGCGGGATGCCCGCCACCCCCAGCGGCCCGGCCCCCTGGTAGATGGGGTCGTGGACCGAGCCGATCAGCGGGTCGGCGATGCCGCGCTCGTCGAAGCGCGCCGTGGTGGCGTCGATCTCCACGAAGGCCGCATCGGGCCGGAAGGGCGAGCGCGGGTTGCGCTTGGCCTCCTCCAGCACCAGGCGAGCCGCGGCCGTCTTGCCCACGCCCGGCGGGCCGTAGATCAGCACGTGTTGCGGGTTCGGGCCGCAGAGGGCGGCACGCAGGGCGCGGAGGCCCTCCTCCTGGCCGACGATGTCCTCGAAGCGCTGGGGACGCGTTCGCTCGGCGAGCGGCTCGGTCAGGGCGATGGAGCGCAGGGACGCCAGGCGATCCTGCTCCTTGCGGGATTCTTTGCGCACCGCCACCTTGCTGCCCTGCTGCGCCTTGAGCAGGTTCCAGAAGTAGAGGCCGATCACCACCGCGAAGAGGAACTGGACGAAGGTGAAGATGCTCCCGTAGTCCATGGCCGGCGGGCTCCCCTCGCGCTTGCCGCGCGCTTGCTGGGTGGGGCGCGGGTCCCGCGGGGGCCTGCGGCCCCGGCCCTCGGGCCCGCGCCCCGGGTACCGCCCCTAGTATCTGCCCGGCCCGCCGGCTTCACCCCGCGCCGTCCGCTGCCCGGCCCTCGCCCGCCGGGCCCGGCTCGGGCCCCGGGGGATCAGGCGGTCTCCTCCTGCTTCTTCAGCCGCTCGCGGGTGACGATGATCGGCTCCCGCCGCTGGCGCACGGTCTCCTCGGTGATCACCACCCGGGCCACGTCGTCGCGGCTGGGCAGCTCGTACATCAGGTCCAGCATCAGCTCCTCGACGATGGCGCGCAGGCCGCGGGCGCCGGTGTTGCGCTTGAGCGCCTCCTGGGCGATGGCCCGCAGCGCCGCCGGCTCGAACTCCAGCTCCACGTTGTCCAGCGCCAGCAGCTTCTGGTACTGCTTGACCAGCGCGTTCTTGGGCTCGGTGAGGATGCGCACCAGGGCGTCCTCGTCCAGGGCGTCCAGCGTCGCGATCACCGGCAGGCGCCCGATGAACTCCGGGATCAGGCCGAACTTCAGCAGGTCTTCGGGCATGATGTGGCGCAGGATGTCGCCCACGTTGGTCTCCCGCTTGCTGCGCACCTCGGCGCCGAAGCCCATGACCCGGCGGCCGATGCGGCTGGCGATGATCTTGTCCAGCCCCTCGAAGGCGCCGCCGCAGATGAAGAGGATGTTGGTGGTGTCGATCTGGATGAACTCCTGGTGGGGGTGCTTGCGCCCGCCCTGGGGCGGCACGCTGGCCACCGCGCCCTCCAGGATCTTGAGCAGGGCCTGCTGCACGCCCTCCCCCGAGACGTCGCGGGTGATGGAGGGGTTCTCCGCCTTGCGGGCGATCTTGTCGATCTCGTCGATGTAGACGATGCCGCGCTCCGCCCGCTCGATGTCGTAGTCGGCGGCCTGGATGAGCTTCAGCAGGATGTTCTCCACGTCCTCGCCCACGTAGCCCGCCTCCGTGAGCGAGGTGGCGTCGGCGATGGCGAAGGGCACGTTCAGCAGCTTCGCCAGGGTCTGGGCCAGCAGGGTCTTGCCCGAGCCCGTCGGCCCGATCATCAGGATGTTGCTCTTCTGGAGCTCGACGTCGTCGATGCGCCCGCCCAGGTGGATGCGCTTGTAGTGGTTGTAGACGGCCACCGCCAGGATCTTCTTCGCCCGCTCCTGGCCGATGACGTACTGGTCCAGGAAGGCCTTGATCTCCGCCGGCTTGGGCAGGTCCTTGAGCTCGACGTCGGCCTCCTCGCTGAGCTCCTCCTCGATGATGTCGTTGCAGAGCTCGATGCACTCGTCGCAGATGTAGACCCCCGGCCCCGCCACCAGGCGCTTGACCTGGTCCTGGTACTTGCCGCAGAACGAGCACTTCAGCTGGCCCTTCTCGTCGGTGAACTTGAACATGACGACCCCTCTCTTGCCGGGCTCACCCGTCCGACCGCTTGGGCCGCGGCTCCAGGACGTGATCGATGATCCCGTACGCCTTGGCCTCCTCCGCGGTCATGAAGAAGTCGCGCTCGGTGTCCCGCTCGATCCGCTCCAGCGGCTGCCCCGTGTGCTTGCTCAGGATCTCGTTGGCCACCTGCCGCAGCTTCAGCAGCTGGTCGGCGTAGATCTTCACGTCCGACGCCGTCCCGCCGACCTGGGAGTGGGGCTGGTGGATCATGATGCGCGAGTGGGGCAGGGCGTACCGCTTCCCCTTCGCCCCGCCCGCCAGGAGGATCGCGGCCATGCTGGCGGCCAGCCCGACGCAGTAGGTGGCGACGTCGGGCTTGATGTGCTGCATCGTGTCGTAGATGGCCAGCCCCGAGTCCACGCTGCCGCCCGGGCTGTTGATGTAGATGGAGATGTCCCGGTCGGGATCGTCGGTCTGGAGGAACAGCAGCTGGGCGATCACGGAGTTGGCCACCACGTCGTCGATGGGCGTGCCGATGAAGACGATGCGGTCCTTGAGGAGCCGCGAGTAGATGTCGTAGGCCCGCTCCCCCCGGTTGGTCTGCTCGATGACGTACGGCACCAGGTTCATCCCAGCCCACCTCGCCCTCGCCCACCGAAGCCGGCGGTGCGCCCGCGGGGAACCTGCCGGTCTCCGGCCCGGCTCGTGGTCCGAGGGGGACGAACCGGCCGCCCGGAGGCGCAGCTTCGGTGTCTATTATATTGGCCCGATCCCGGGCCGCCCGCACCGCCCCAGGAATCCGAACCGGCCCGGGACCCGGCGCCGTGGCGCCCTCCCTGCGGCCGGTCGTCGTCAACCCTTGCGCCCGATCAGTGGGCCGCTTCCGCTGCGGTCGGGCCCGCGGCGTCGCCCTGGACGTCGTCACCCGCCTGGACGGGGGCGACACCGGACGCCGCGCCCGCCTCCGCGCGGGCACCGGCGGTGGCGGCCCCCTGCCCGGCCGCGGCCTCCGACGCCGCCGGCTGGCCCGTGGCCAGCGCCACCAGGCGGTCCACCGCCTTGCGCCGACGGACGTTGGCCACCACGCCATCCATCAGCCCCAGGCGGCGGAACCGCTCGCGCAGCTTGGGCAGGGGCTCGTCCAGGGCCGCGGCCAGCTCGCGCAGCTCCGCCTCGACCTCGGCGTCGGTGACCTGGATCCCCTCGGCCTTGGCCACCGCGTCGAGGACCAGGTCGGTGCGGACGTCGTCCTCCGCCGCGCGCCGGAGCGACTCCTCCAGCTGTTCGCGGGTCTGGCCCGTGGACCGCAGGTAGCCCTCCAGGTCATCGCCCTGGCGTCGGAGCTGGTCCTCGAGGGTGGCGAGCCGCTCCTCCACCCGACGCCGCACCAGCGTCTCCGGCACCTCCAGCCGCGCGCCGGCCACGACCCTCTCCACCACCTGCCGTCGCACCTGGGCCCGAACCCGTTCCTCGGCGAGTCGGGTCAGTTGTTTCTCGACCCTCTCGCGCAACTCCTGCAGGCTGGCCACCCCGGCCACGTCGCGGGCGAAGTCGTCGTCCAGCGTCGGCAGCTGCTTGCGCTTGAGCTCCTTCAGCCGGACGCGGAAAGTGGCGGTCTTGCCCCGCAGACCCTCCTCCGGGTGGTCGTCGGGGAAGGTGACGGGGATGTCCCTCTCCTCCCCCACCCGCATGCCGACGATCCGATCCTCCACCCCGTCCACCAGGCGCCCCGACCCCAGCTCGACGGAGTAGTCCTCGGCGCGGCCGCCCGGAATAGGCTGTCCATCCAGGGTCCCGGCCAGGTCGAGGACGGCCACCATCCCCTTCTCCGCCACGGCGTCCTCACCGGCCGGCTCCAGGGTGGCGTGGAGCTGGCGCCACTGCTCCAGCTCCCGGTCCACGTCCTCCGCGGTGACGGTCGCAGGCGGCACCTCGACGCGCACCGACCGGTAGTCGCCGAGCTCCACGTCCGGCTTGACCTCGACCTCGGCCTTGAAGCGCAAGCCGCTCTCCTCGCTGAAGGCCTCGATCTCGAGCTCCGGCTGGTCGATGGGCTCGATGCCGGTCTCCGCCACCGCCTGCCGGTACGCGTCCGGCAGCAGGTGCTCCAGCGCCTCGTCGTACAGCGCCGCCTTGCCCAGGTGGCGCTCCACCAGGAAGCGGGGCGCCCGGCCCTTGCGGAAGCCCGGGATCTGCACGTGGCGCACCAGGTGGCGGTAGGCGCGGTCCAGCGCCCGGGCCACCGCCTCGGGCTCCACCTCCACGCGCAACGTCGCCCGGCGGTTCTCGATCTTCTCCACCGTCGCCCTCAACGTCGCCCATCCTCCTCGGCACGGGGCCGGCACGGGCGGTGCCGGAGGCGTGACCTCCGCCCAACGGGACCAAGGCAGTCTACCACAAGGCATGGGCCGTGACAATCGACGGGCGGGCGCCGCGCAGGCCCCCCGCGCCACCGGGCCGCGGCCCGCGCCCTGCCACCCCGCCGACCGGGCGCCGCGCCGCGGCTCGGGCTGCTGTCCCGCCGCCGATCGGGCGCCGCCGCGTCGCGCCCACCCCAAGCCGCCGCGCCGCGGCTCGGGCTGCTGTCCCGCCGCCGATCGGGCGCCGCCACCTCGCGCCAACCCCAAACCGCCAGCCGCGCCCCGGGCCCTGTCGGCTGCCCCCTGGCGCGGCGCAGCCCGGGCGCCGCCCGACCCGTGCCCCCGCGCCGACCCGACCGACCCAGGCAGCCCAATACGATGGTGGCGCCCTGCCGATGCCAGCGCGGCGGGCGCCACCGGATGGAGCGGGAGACGGGATTCGAACCCGCGGCCTTCTGCATGGCAAGCAGACGCTCTACCCCTGAGCTACTCCCGCATGCTCTCCTGCGACGGTGCGACCGCCCGCCAGGACGTCGCGGGCGATGTGCGGGCGGGGAGACTCGAACTCCCACGGGACGAGCCCACCAGATCCTAAGTCTGGCGCGTCTGCCATTCCGCCACGCCCGCGCGTCGCCGGCGGTCGCTCCGGCGGGCCGACGACGCCATGCACGGCCCGCCGGCCGTGCGCGTCCTTGATTTTAGCACCATCGTGTGCCCCTGTCCACACGGGTGGACCGCGGGTGCGCCGCGCCTGGTCACCCCGGGATCCAGCGGCGCCCCCGCCCGTGTGGACAATCCCCGGGATTATGGCAAAGTGTATGGGGACGAACCCGCTGCACGCGGCCCATCGGGGACGCACCACGACCACGCAAAGGAGTGACGGCCGTGTCCCAGGCTGGGTGGCAGGTCGACCCCGAATCCGGGTGGCTGGTGGAGAACCAGACCATCGGGTTCGAGATCCGTTGGCGCCTGCAGCGCCTGCTCCACCACGAACGGTCCGCCTACCAGGACATCGTGGTCGCGGAGCTGGAGCGCTTCGGGCGCGCCCTGTTCCTGGACCGCATCCTCCAGGTCGCCGAGCTGGACGAGTTCATCTACCACGAGATGCTCGTCCACGTGCCCTTGGCGGCCCTGCCCGCCGCCCGCCGCGTGCTGATCATCGGCGGTGGCGACGGCGGCACCCTGCGCGAGGTCACGCGCTGGCGCGACGTCGAAGAGGTCCACCTGGTGGAGCTGGACGAGGCGGTGGTGCGGGTGTGCCGCCAGTGGCTCCCGCAGCTGGGTGCCGGCGCGTGGGACGACCCGCGCCTCACCATCCACTACGCCGACGGCTTCGCCTTCCTCGAGGCGGCGCCCGCAGGCCACTACGACGCCATCCTGGTGGACTGCAGCGACCCCGGCACGCCGGCGGACACCCTCTACAGCGAGGCGTTCTACCGGACCGCCCACCGCGCCCTGGCCGAGGGCGGGTGCCTGGTCCAGCAGGCGCTGTCGCCCTTCATCCATCGCGACGTATTGACCACCATCCTGCAGCGCCTGGCGGCGGTCTTCCCCCAGCGGGGCGTCTACTTCTGCCCGTCCATCAGCTATCTCATCGGGCTCCAGGCCTTCGTGTGGGGCGCCAAGGGGACGAACCCGGCCGCCGGCCCGGCCCGGACCGCTCCCGACGGGACCCGTTGGTACACCCCGGAGTCGCACCGCGCCGCCTTCCTCATGCCGCCGGCCCTGGCGATCTTCCGAGCCAGCGCCGGATGACGGGGTCCCGGGCGTGGTCGGCCGGCGTGCGGCCGCGGGCGTCGCGGGCCCGGGGGTCCGCACCCCGGTCCAGCAGCCAGCGGACGGCCGCCCGCTGGCCGGCCAGCGCCGCCACGTGGAGCGGCGTGCCCTGCCAGTCGTTGCGCGCGTCCAGGCACGCGGGATCGCGCCGCAGCCACGCCTCCAGCCGCTCCAGGTCACCGAGCCCGGCGGCCGCGAAGGGACCGATGGTCGCCCCGCGCTCCACCAGGAGCCGGGCCACCTGGGGATGGCCGAAGACGATGGCCCAGTCCAGGGGGGTCTGCCCGCCCTCGCCCTGCGCGTCGATCCGCGCACCGCGGTCGAGGAGCAGGGCGGCGACCTCGGGGTGGCCGAACCGCGCCGCGTAGTGCAGGGGCACCAGGCCCCAGCGGTTGACGGCATCGGGATCGGCCCCCAGGTCCAGCAGGCGGCCGGCCACGTCGGTCCAGCCGTGCCGGGCCGCGTGGTGCAGGGGCGTCATGCCGTTGGGGGCCGTGGCGCGGGCCAGCTCGGGGTGCGCGTCGAGGAGCGCCCGCACCCGGGCGCGACGGCCGTCGCGCCCGGCCCGCAGCAGGGCTGCGGCCGGCCCCTCGGCGGCCGCCGCGTCCTGTCGCCGCCCCGCGGCGACAGGACGCGCGGGCTCTGGCGGGGCGGCGCCCGTCGCCGCCGTCCCGGCCCGGGCTGCCCCCGGTCCAGCCGCCGGCTCGCCCCCATCCCCCGCCGCACCCCGCGGCGGGGCGCCCCCGCCCGGCCACGGGGCATCCCCATCCGGCCGCGGGGCATCCCCCTCCCGCGGGAGGACACCTGGCTCCCTCTCTCCCCTGCCCGGTTCTCCGCGCACTGCGTCGCCTCCCTCGCCTGCCGCCGGGACGCACCGGGACGAGCCGTCCCCGCCGGGACGGCCCCGCACCGCGCGGCCGGGGCCCGGGCTGGGGCCGGGCTCGCCGCGCCCGGGCCGTGCCGGCCGGTCCCGGTCGTCGCGCCGCGGCGCCACGGCAGCAGCGGCTGGGCGCCGGCCCGGCGGATGTCGTCCGTACTGGGCGCCCGACGGGCGCCCGGCACGGACGACCGCTGGACGCTCCGGATGGGGTCCCGCTCCCGGCCGCCCCGTGCCCCGGATGCGGTCTCGCTGCCGGCTCCATGCCCCGTGCCCCGGATGCGGTCCCGCTCCCGGCTCCATGCTAAGGTCCGGGCCGCCCACGGGGAAGACGGGCGGCCCGGGTCCTCGGCCGGCCGCGGTGCGCGCACCGGGCGGGCGCAGCGGGGAGACGACCTGGCGTAGGTCGCCGGGCGGGTGATCCCATGGAACGGGGCCAGGGGCTCACCAGCGGCCAGATGACGATGCTCGCCCTCGGCAGCGCCATCGGCGGCGCCTTCTTCCTCGGGTCGGCGGTGGCCATCCGCAGCGCGGGTCCCGCGGTGCTGCTGGGCTTCGCCGTGGGCGGCCTCGTCGTCTACGTGGTGCTGATGGCCCTCGCCGACCTGACGCTGGAGGACCCGGCCCCCGGTTCCTTCCGCGACTACGCCCAGCGGGCCTTCGGCCCGCTGGCCGGCTTCGTGGTGGGTTGGGTGTACTGGGCCGGGCTGGCCCTGGCGATGTCCAGCGAGGCCACGGCGGCGGCCGTGTTCCTCCGCACCTGGTGGCCCGACGCCTCCGGACCCGTGCTGGCCACCGCCATCGTGCTGGCGGTGACGGGCCTGAACCTCTTGGGCGCGCGCCAGCTGGCGCGCCTGGAGGGCGTGCTGGCGGGCATCAAGCTGCTGGCGGTGGTGGGGTTCATCCTGGTGGCGGGAAGCCTGATCGCCGGGCTGTGGCCCGGGCGCGCACCCGTGGGGTGGGGCGCCCTGGCCCGGGAGCCCTGGGTGGCCGGGGGCGGGCGCGGATTGCTGGGCGCCATGCTGGTGGTCATGTTCACGTACGCGGGCACGGAGGTCATCGGGCTGGCGGCGCCGTCGGCGCGGGACCCGCGGCGCACGGTGCTGCGGGCGGCGCGGCGCACCGCCCTGGCCCTGGCGGGCCTCTACGTCGTGGCGGTGGGCAGCCTGCTGCCGCTGATCCCGACGGCGCGCCTGGACGTGTCGGCCAGCCCGCTGGTGGCCGCCCTGGCGGCCCACGGGCTCGGGACCACCTCGCGCCTGGTGAATGGCGTGCTGGTGACCGCGATCCTCTCGACCATGCTGGCCGTGATGTTCAGCTTGGGCCGCGTGCTGCGGTCCCTGGCCGAGGACGGCATGGGGCCCACCTGGCTGGTGGACCCCGGGACGGTGCCGCGCCGCGGGATCGTCTTCTCGGGGGCCGCCATGCTGGGCGGCGTCGCGCTGGGGTACGTGGTGCCCCGTCAGGTCTACGTGTTCCTGGTCAGCGCCGGCGGGTTCGCCCTGCTGCTGGTCTACGGCAGCATCGTCGCCGCCCACTGGCGGCTGCGGGCCGACGCGGCGCCAGGGGCGAGGCTGGTGCCCGCCTTCCCCTGGAGCAACGCCCTGGTGCTGCTCCTGGTGCTCGCCGTGCTGGCCGGCATGCCCCTGGTGCCCGGCCAGGGGATGGGACTGGCGGCCGGCCTCGCCTTGACCGCGCTGGCGGCCGGGGTCTACGGGCTGCGGCGGCGCGGCGGCCGCCGGCCGGCAGGGCGCGGGACGCGGCGCGGTGCAGACGCGGCGAGCCGCCGGCCCGCCGATGACCGTGCCCCGGCTGCGGCCGGGACGCCGGCGGCGACCCCGGCGCCCGCGGGCGTCCGCCTGCCGAAGGCCGACCCGGCCCCGGCGCCGGCCTGGGACCTCGGGCAGGAGCTGGCACCCCCGACCCGTCAGCCGACGGCCCCAGCGCCCGCTCCGGCGCAGCCGGCCCGGCAGCCGGCGCGCCCGGCCGGGAGCGGCGCCCGGCCGACGCCGGCTGCGCCCGCCCCATCCCGAGGCGCGGGAGCAGCGGGCGGCGGGGGCGGCGGGCCGGCCCGCGGCGAGCGTGGTGCCACCGGAGGCGAGGGACAGCCGCACCGCCCGCGGCGCACCGCCCCTCGGCCCCCGCACCGGCGGACCCGTTAGGGCCTGCGGCCCCGGCTCCTGCAGCACCGCCGCGCCCGCTGGAGTTCCCGCTGCTGGGCCTCCCGGCGACCCGACCGGGTGCGGCGGGGACCGAGCACCGGGGGCCGGACGGGGCCGGCTGCCCGCACCGGATTCCGTCGGCGCCGGGCGCCTTCGCCCCAGGCGCACCCCGCGCCCCCATCCGGGAATGGCGTGCCGCTCCGGGCACCGCTGCCTGAACGGTTCCACGCCCGCCGCAAGGCCGGGAGCGTCCACGGCACCTCCCCACCCTCACCCCGGGCGCGGGCTTGGCGGCGCTCCTTCGCCAGGGCAAGACCCCAGGTTGCAGGCCAAGCGGCCGGCGCCCCCACGGAGGCCAGCGCCCGGCGCTGGCGAGGCGTGGGGTAGGGCGCAGCGGTCCGCCTGCGACCCGCGCGCATGAGGAAGCCCCGAGACCATCCAGGACATCGGACCTGAAGGACCAGAAGATGCGTGCTCGGACAGCGAACCGGCGGGGGAGGGCATGCCCAGCAGTCCTCCGATGGGACGCCATCGCCCTGGTCCATCCCGGTCCAGCATCGCGGGGGCCGGCGGGGCGCGGCGGGGCGCAGGCGGTGGGCCGTGGTAGCGGGCGGGGGCGGTGCACGCCCAGCGCCGGACACGCGAAGGCTCCTGGCGGCACCGCGGCGTGTGCCGCCGCGTGCCGCCAGGAGCCTTCCATCGCCGCCCGGTGGGCCATGAGGGAGTCGAACCCCCAACACCCCGGTTAAAAGCCGGGTGCTCTGCCAGTTGAGCTAATGGCCCTCCACCTGCTGGGGCGGCAGGATTCGAACCTGCGATCGAGGATCCAAAGTCCCCTGCCTTACCGCTTGGCTACGCCCCACCGTGGTCCGTGCGCGTGCGGCGCGCCCACCGTGCGGCCCGCTTCGCTCCCGAATGACGGGCGCCATGGCAACCGGCGGCTCGGAACGCGCCGCGTTCCGAGCCGCCGTCGTGGGTGACTGAGGGGATTCGAACCCCCGACCTCCAGGGCCACAACCTGGCGCTCTAACCAACTGAGCTACAGCCACCACGCAACGCCTGCGCACCATCGCCGCGCCTGCCGCGGTCGAGGGCTGCCCGCGGGCGGTGCGCCGCCGGTACCGGGCCTGCCCGCCGCGCCGCGCCGGTACCGGGCCTGCCCGCCCCGCCGCGAGCAGGGCGGCTTGCCGCGAGGCGGCCGACGTGCGCCGGCCCTCCCCATCATAGCACAACCCGCCTGGATCGAGCACGACCGGCGTGCGCCGGGGGCCCGCCGGGGCGCCCGCACCCGTTCCATCCCGGCAAGACCCGATGGCGCGCCCGGAGGGATTTGAACCCCCGACCCACCGCTTAGAAGGCGGTCGCTCTTCCGCTGAGCTACGGGCGCGGGCCGGCGCCGCGCCGCGGCGCCCTGCTGAGCGGGAGACGGGAATCGAACCCGCGTCACCGGCTTGGAAGGCCGGCGCTCTACCATTGAGCTACTCCCGCGCGCACCGGTCGTGTCGGGGCGGGCGGATTCGAACCGCCGACCTCTTGCTCCCAAAGCAAGCGTGCTGCCCCTGCACCACGCCCCGCCGCACCGCGCCGTCACTTAACTATACCGTCCACCAGCCAGGCTCGCAACGCCGGCAGCAGCGCCCGCAGCGCCCGGCTGCGGTGGCTGACGCGGTTCTTGGCCTCGAGGCCGGCCTCGGCGAAGGTCATGCCGAGTTCGTCCGACAGGAACAGCGGGTCGTAGCCGAAGCCCCCTGTACCCCGGGGCGCCTCCAGGATCCGGCCCCGGGTCTCGCCCTCGGCCCACGTCCAGCGGCCGTCGGGCAGGGCCAGGACGACCACGGCCCGGAACCGCGCCGTGCGCCGCTCCGCGGGGACCCCCGCCAGCTCCGCCAGCAGTCGCGCGTTGTTGGCCGCGTCGGTGGCATCGGGTCCCGCATAGCGGGCGGAGTGCACGCCGGGCCTTCCGCCCAGGGCGTCCACGCACAGGCCGGAGTCGTCGGCCAGGGCCGGCAGGCCGGTCTGCCGGGCCACGGCCACGGCCTTGAGGCGCGCGTTCTCGAGGAAGGTGGCCCCCGTCTCCTCCGGCAGGACCACCGTCGGGAAGGCGTCGAGGGTGGTGACCGCCAAGGGCAGCCCCGCCGCCGCCAGCAGCCGCTCCAGCTCGCGCACCTTGCCGCGATTGCGCGTGGCCAGCACCAGGCGACCGGCGGCCCGCGAGCCGGGCGCCGCGGGTTCCGGGGCCTCCGGCCGCCGGCGGTCGCCGTCTGCACTTGCGCCCCTCGGGTGGGTGTCCAAGGCCGTCGCCTCCCCTTCGGGATCCCGCCGTCCTGCAGCCGCTGCCGCCCGCATCCCGGCGGTCGGCCATGGCACACGGGCCAGGCGGGGTCCTGGCGGGTCGCGCCCGCCACCGCCGCCGCGGCCGCCGCGGGCCAGCCGGCAGGCCCTGCGGCACGCTCCCGCGCCCGGATCCGAGGCCGGCCCCGGCTCCCGCCCGGAGGCCGGCGCGGCCCGACGCGCCCGCTACGCCACCCGGACGAGACCGGCCTTGAGGATCTTCAAGGCCGCCAACCGGTCGACCTCCGCCAGCAGGCCGGCGTGGCTGAGCAGGTAGTCGCCGTCGACCCACAGGGCGGCCCGGCGCGGCCTGAGCACCGGCCCGTTCCCCGCCGGGTCGAGGGCGGCGGCGAGGATGCGGGCCGGGTCAGGCGCATGGCGGAAGATGCCCCCCGTCCCGATGACGTGCCCGACCGACCGCAGGTCCTTGCCGTGCTGGACCCAGCGCCGCCCGTGGGGCGTGACCAGGGGCTCCCGCCGGCCGGCGTGCCGCTCCACCGCCACCCGTACCGCCGCCCGGGCCAGCTCCTGATCCGCCTCCTGCTCCGCCGGTTCGTCCGGCCCGGGGACGAAGGGGGGATCCGCCGCCCGGCGACGGGCGCGGCGCCGCCACGTCTCGGCCTCGCCGCCCGCCTGCACCAGGCCGGCGGCCTCCACCAGCGAGGGGGCGCCGTGGCGCAGGCCCAGGTCCCCCTCCACGGTGCGCTGGCTGCGAGGTGGCGGCAGCCCGCGCAGCACCGTCTTGCCGTCGGTGGGCCGGCCGTCGGCGACGGAGTGGACGTCGGTGGTGGCGCCGCCGACGTCGACCACCAGCAGCTCCCCCAGGCCGGCGGCGTCGCCGGCCCCCTCCGCCAGCAGCTCGGCCCCGCGCAGGGCCGCCGCCGGCGTGGGCATCAGGATGGCCCCGAGGCGCGCCTCCACCGTCCGCCACCCGCGGGCCACCACGATGCGCTCCATGAAGACGCGGCGGATCGCCTCCCGCGCCGGCTCCACCTGGATGGTGTCCAGCCGCGGCAGCACGTTGGCGACCACCACCGCCTGCTTGCCGGCGCGCTCCAGGATCGCGGCCGCCTCGGGCGCGGCCTCCCGGTTCCCCGCCACCACCACCGCGGCGGCCGTGGGGCACCGGGCCAGGGCGCGGGCGAGATCCAGCAGCGCCGTGCGGTTGCCGCCGTCGGTGCCGCCCGCCAGGAGCACGATCTCCGGATCCAGCGCGGCTAGCCGGTCCAGGTCGGCCGGCCCGAGGGTGCCGCTGAAGGTGGCCAGGACCCGCGCCCCGGCGCCCAGCGCGGCGCGCCGGGCCGCCTCGGCGGTCAGCCCGGGCACGAGGCCGACGGCCACCATGCGCAGGCCCCCGCCGGCGCTGGAGCAGGCCAGCCGGTGGTGAAAGGGCGGCAGCGGGGCGCCGTAGGCCCGCTCCAGCGCGGCCAGGGCGGCGTCCAGCCCGTGCTCCAGGCCGGTGGCGTAGGTGGTGGGCGCCTCGGCCCGCGCCAGCAGGCGCGGTTCGTCCAGGTCGACGGCGGCCACCTTGGTGAAGGTGCTGCCGAAGTCGACCAGCAGGGCGGCGTTCATCGGCATCCTCCTCGGGACGGCGTCCCCTGGAGCCGGTGGCGCTGCCCATAAGCCCCTGACGCCCGGTCCGGGCGCGCGGCAGGGTCTGGGCGCCGGTCCCGCCGCACGGCGGCACCTGGGCGGCGGTCCTACCGCGCGCGGTGGCGCTCGCGCGCCCGACCCGCCGCGCAGCGGCGCCCCCTCGCCGGGACCCGCCGGCTCACTTGCCCTTGCGCACGAACCCGCGGACGCCGCCGATGGCGCGGCGCGTGTCGAGGACGGTGACGAAGGCGTGGGGCTCGCGCTGCCGCAGGATCTCCAGCAGTTGCGGCAGGGCCTTGCGCTCCACCGTGATCAGCAGCACGGTGCGCTGCCCCTCGCGCCCCTGTCCCTCCAGCTCGGTCACGCCGTAGCCCTGACGGCGCAGGTCGTCGGCCAGGAAGCGGCCGCCGCTGCCATGGGGCACCACCTGGACCATCTCCACCCCCAGGGCCAGCCGCTCCTCCAGCAGGCCGCCCAGGTAGCTGCCGGTGGCGAACCCCAAGGCGTAGAAGACCAGGGTCAGCGGCCGCTCGTGCAGGCGTTCCACCACGAATCCCAGGGCGAGGATGTAGATCGTCACCTCGAAGAGCCCGACCACCGAGCCCAGCAGCCGCTGCCCGCGGAAGACCAGCATGAGCCGCAGGGTGCTGAGGCTGACGTCGGCGACCCGCGCCAGGAACACCAGCGCGTAGCTCAGGACCGGGTCCATGGGCGGCCGCCCCCTGCACCCGCCCCGGCCGCCGCGGGACCGGCGCGCCGACGGTCGGCGGTCGGCGTCGCGCGGCCGGCCGCCCGGTCCGACCCACCGCCCCGCGGCGCGGCCTCGCCTTCGCCACCGGGCAGCCAGCGCGCCGCCAGGCCGAGGGCGCGGCGACCGAAGCGGCGGCGCACCCGGTCGACGGCCTCCGCCAGCCGCAGGCTGCGGGTGTCGCCCGGCCATAGGGACAGCTGCTGGGGATCGTCGCGGTGGACCAGCCCTGCAGCCGCCACCCCCACCAGGCGCAGCCAGCGGTCCGCGGGCACGTGGCGCGCCAAGAGCTCCCGCGCCACGGCGAACAGCTCGCCATCGGCGCAGATCGGCCGGGGCAGGGCGCGGCTGCGGGTGATGGTGGTGAAGTCCGCATACCGCACCTTCAGGGTCACCTGGGTGGCCCGATACCCGTGCTGGCGCAGGCGGGTGCCCAACTCCTCGCAGAGCTCCGCCAGCACGGGCAGGACCGCCGCCGGCTGCCGGTCGCGGCCGAAGGTGCGCTCCTCGCTGAGGGAGCGGGTGGGCGCCGGCACCCCCACCGGGCGCGGATCCCAACCCCGCGCCCGGGCCTGCAGCTCGGCGGCCCGGCCCTTGAGCAGGCGCTGCAGCACCAGGGGGTCGGCCGCCGCCAGCTGCCCCAGCGTGGCGATGCCCGCGCGGCGCAGCCGCTGGGCCGTGGCCGGCCCCAGGCCCGGCAACGCCTCCACCGGCTGGGGCGCCAGCCACGCCTGGACGCCCTCGGGCGGCACGGCCAGGAGCCCGTCGGGCTTGGCCATCTGGCACGCCATCTTGGCCACCAGCCGGTTGGGCCCCACCCCGACGGTCATGGCCAGCCCCACCTCGCGCCGCACCGCCTCCCGCAGGCGCCGCGCGGCCGCGACCCCGTCGCCCGCCACCTCCAGGTACGCCTCGTCGATGGAGACGGGTTCGACGACCGGGCTCTCCCGCGCCAGGATGGCCATCACCTGGCGGGACACCTCGGCGTAGCGCTCGCGGCGCACGGGGAGGAACACGGCATGGGGGCAGAGGCGCCGCGCCTGGGCCAGGGGCATGGCCGAGCGCACGCCGAAGGCCCGGGCCTCGTAGGAGCAGGTGGCCACCACACCCCGCGACCCGGGATCGCCACCGACGATCACCGGCCGCCCCCGCAGCTCGGGCCGGTCCCGCTGCTCCACGGCGGCGAAGAAGGCGTCGAGGTCGCAGTGCAGCACCCAGCGCTGCATCGGACTCCCCTCCGGGCTCGCGGACCGGGCCCCGTCGGCGCATCCGGCGCCGCGGCCCCGACCGGCGACGGACCGCCCGCTCCCCGGTCCGCGTGCCCCCTTGGACACCTAGAACCCCTTCCGCGCGCCCCCGACATGCCGGCGCCCCGGGCGGCCGGCCGAGGCCGGCCGCCCGGGGCGCCGCGATGACCGCGACAACCGGTGGAGGTGCGGGGATTTGCACCCCGGTCCGCCAGCGGGCCAGCCGGAGCCTCTACGAGCGTAGCCCCTGTCCGGTTCTCGCCCACCGGGCCCCCAGGGGCAGGGTCCGCGGCAGGCCAGCCCGCCTTGGGGATCTCGCCGCCGGCTCTGCGGGCGGAGCCGACAGCCAGCCTGCTGGGTTGGAACCGCGTCAGCCCCGCAGGCGAGGGCTCACGCGGCTTGGCCGCTATCGATCAAGCAGCCAGGGCAAGCTCTTCGTCGGCACTTATCGCCGTGCCGCTGTTTAACGAGGCGCGGCACCTCGGCTCGCTTCTCCGGCCCACCCTACCGGCGTCGAATCTAGGATCACCCCCGCGCTGTGCCCTGCACGCCGCCCCCTCGGGCAGGGCAGGAGGCGGCTACCGGCATTATAGCACGGCACCACGCCCTGGCGTGGCCCCGGCGCGCCCGGCCGGCGCGATCCCGCCCGACGGCGGCCGATGCCCGTCAGCGGCGGGCGCGCAGCGCCTGGGCCATGCGCCGCTGGGCCTCCCTCTGGGCGATGGCGGCCCGCTTGTCGTAGCGCTTCTTGCCGCGGGCCAGGGCGAGCTCCACCTTGGCCCAGCCGCCCTTGAGATAGAGGCGCAGCGGCACCAGGGTGTAGCCCCGCTCCCGCACCCGCCCCGCCAGGTAGTCGATCTCCCGCCGATGCAGGAGCAGCTTCCGCGGGCGGTCCGGCTCGTGGTTGAACCGGTTGCCGTGCTCGTAGGGCGCGATGTGCATGCCGTACAGCCACACCTCGCCGCCCTCGACGCGGGCGTGGCTGTCCCGCAGGTTGACGCGCCCCGCGCGGATCGACTTGATCTCCGTCCCGGTCAACACCAGCCCCGCCTCGAAGGTCTCGTCGATGAAGTAGTCGTGGCGCGCCTTGCGGTTGTCTGCGATCAGGCGCACGCCCTCAGCCCGTCCCGCCATGGCTCCCCTCTCCCGCCGCCCGCGGCCTGGGGTCGCCGGCCGGCCCCTGCCGGGCCGGTGCCGCCGGGGTTGGGGTGCGTCGCCCGGGCGCGGCCGCCCCCGCGGCGCCTGGGCCCGTGGCCGGCCGCCGTGCGACGTCCCGTGGGATGCCCAGCGCCCTCACCGCCGCCGGCGCCGGCGACGCGCTCCCTCCGCGGCGGCGGCCGCCTCGGCTGCCGCCGCCTTGCCCGGGGGCTGCGCGGCGTCGCCCGGGGTGCCGGCCGCGTTCCTCCCGCGCCGATCGCGCCGCCGCCCGGTCGCCGCGGTACGCCGGCGCCGCGCCTCGGCCTTCGCGGTGGATCCCCGCGCGCCCTTCCCCGCCGTGACCGCCCCGGCCGCCGCGGTCCCCCCGGCGCGCCGGGCCCGACCGCCCCCGGCGCCCGCCCGCCCCGCGGTCCCGCCGCGGGAGGCCGCGGCGTCGCGCCCCGCCCCACCGGACCGCCGGCCGGCCCGCGCCGCGCGGCCGGCGTAGTCTTCCAGCTCCCCGGCCAGCTCCGCTAAGACCAGGTCGACGGTGCGCGCCTCGGGGTCGACCTTGGCCACCACCACCTCCACCTCGTCGCCGAGGCGGAAGGTGCGGCGGGTGCGCTCGCCCACCAGGCTGTAGAGCTTCTCCTCGTAGTGATAGTAATCGTCGGTCAGCGTGCTGACATGGACCAGCCCCTCCACCAGGTTGGGCAGGGTGACGAACAGGCCGAAGGGCGCCACGCCGGAGATGATGCCCCGGTACGTCTCGCCGACCTTGTCCACCATGAACTGGACCTTCTTGAGGTCGACGCTCTCCCGCTCGGCTTCCTCCGCCACCCGCTCCTGCTGCGAGCAGTGGTCGGCGATCTCCGGCAGCATCGCCTCCAGCCGCTCCACCCGCTCCGGCGGCAGGCTGCCGCGGGTGACCAGCTCCTTGACGATGCGGTGGACCACCAGGTCGGGGTACCGGCGGATGGGCGAGGTGAAGTGGCAGTAGAAGCGCGCCGCCAGGCCGAAGTGACCCAGCGCCTCGGTGGCGTAGCGGGCCCGCTTCATGGTGCGCAGGACCACGGCGTTGACCAGGTACTCCTCCGGGCGCCCCTCCACCTGCTTGAGCACCCGCTGGAAGAGGCGCGGGTGCAGCTTGCGCCGCGGCGGCAGCGGATAGCCGAGGATGGTGAGGAACGCGGCCAGTTCCTCCACCTCCTCGGGATCGGGCTCCTCGTGCACGCGGTAGATGAAGGGCACCTGGCGCCAGTGGCAGTGCTCCGCCACCGTCTCGTTCGCCGCGATCATGAACTCCTCGATGATCCGCGTGGCCACCGTGCGCTCGCGCCGCAGCAGCTCCCTGGGCATCCCCTGTTCGTCCAGCACCACCTTGACCTCGGCGATGTCGAAGTCGATGCTGCCCCGCCGCTCCCGGCGGGCCGTCAGGCGCGCGGCCAGCTGGGCCATGTCCTCCAGCATGGGCAGCACGTCGGCATGCTGCTCGCGCAGGGCCCGCACCTCGGGGTCGTCGGGCGAACCCTCCAGCATGCGCTGCACGCCCTCGTAGGTCAGCCGATGGCGGCTGCGGATGACGCTGGGGAAGATCTCGTAGGCCACGCGCCGCCCGCGGGCGTCGAAGTCCATGACGACGGAGACCGTCAGGCGATCGACCCGCGGGTTGAGGCTGCAGATGCCGTTGGAGAGCCGCGGCGGCAGCATGGGCACCACCCGGTCCACCAGGTACACGCTGGTGGCCCGGCGGCGCGCCTCCAGGTCCAGGGGACTGCCCTCCGGCACGTAGTGGGAGACGTCGGCGATGTGCACGCCCAGGCGCCAGACGGCCTCGCCGCCCTCCGGGAGCCGCTGCAGCGACACCGCGTCGTCCAGGTCCTTGGCGTCGGCGCCGTCGATGGTGACCACCAGCCAGTCCCGCAGGTCGCGCCGCCCGCGGCGATCCCGGGCGGTCACGCGCTCGGGGACGCGCTCCGCCTGGGCCAGGGCGGCGGCGGGGAACTCCACCCGGAGCCCGGCCTTGGCGACGATGGCGGCGACGTCGACGCCCGGCGCGTCGGCGGGTCCCAACACCCGGACGACCCGGCCCTCGGGACCGCGGCGCCTCTCGGGCCAGCGGGTGATCTCGACGACCACCATGTCGCCGGGCTTGGCGCCGCCCAGCTGTCCCGCGGGGATGAACACGTCCCAGAAGAGCCGCTGGTCCAGGGGCGTGACGAAGCCGTAGCCGTCCCGTCCCGGCTGCCCCTCCAGCCGCCCCACCAGCTCGCGGTTGGCCCGCTCCAGGATGCGGATGACCTCGCCCTCGGGCTTGCGACCGTCCCGCCCCCGACCCACCAGGCGCACCACGACCCGGTCGCGGTGCATGGCGCCGCCCAGGTTCTCCGCCGGGATGAACACGTCCTCGCCGTCGGGCTGGATCAGGAAGGCGTACCCCTTGGGGTGGCAGTGGAGCACGCCCACGGCCAGGTTCATCCGTTCGGGCAGGCCGTAACGCCGGGTGCGGGTGCGCACCACCCGGCCCGCGGCCTCCAGCCGCTCGAGGGCGGCGCGAAAGGCGGACTCGGCGTCGGGCCCGTCCACGCCCATGGCGGCCGCCAGCTGGGAGGCGGTCAGCGGCCGGTATGCCCGCTCGCGCATGAAGCCGAGGATGCGCTCCTCCCACGCCGCGATGGCGGATTCGGCTTCGGCGGAGGAACCGGCCTGCCCGGGCGCACCCCCCGGCTGGCCCCCCGCGGCGGCCGCGGAGGCCTTCCCCCCGCGGCCGCGGCCCGGGCGATCCGCGTCGGACCCGTCGGCCCCCTGTCTTCTCCGTCTCGGCAATGCCATTCCCTCCCGGGCCCGGGAACGGCCCGGGACCCCGATTCACATCCATGATACACGGCGGCCACCGGCCGCGCAGGCCCCGTCGCCCGCAAGCCCCGTGGGGCGCCCGCCGCGGCAGCGTCCGCCGGCGCGACCGGGGACTCGACCGCGGGACGCCGCCCGCCCGCCTAGCCGGCGGCGCGCTGGAAGAGCGGGGCGAACACCAGCGCCACCACCGACATCAGCTTGATCAGGATGTTCAGCGAGGGGCCGGCCGTGTCCTTGAAGGGATCCCCCACGGTGTCGCCCACCACCGCCGCCCGGTGGGACGCCGAGCCCTTGCCGCCCAGGGCGCCCCCCTCGATGTACTTCTTCGCGTTGTCCCAGGCGCCCCCGGCGTTGGCCATGAAGATCGCCACCAGGACGCCGGTGACCAGCGCTCCCGCCAGCAGCCCGCCGACGGCCGCCGGTCCCAGCAGCCAGCCCACCACCAGGGGCGCCGCCACGGCCAGCAGGCCGGGCGCCACCATCTGGGCCAGGGCGGCGCGGGTGCTGATGTCGACGCAGCGGGCGTAGTCCGGGCGGTCGTCCCCGGTCAGGATGCCCGGCCGCTCGCGGAACTGGCGGCGCACCTCCTCGATCATGGCGAAGGCGGCGCGCCCCACCGCCTCGACGGCCAGGGAGGAGAACAGCATGGGGAGCATCCCCCCCACCAGCGCGCCGATCATGACCCGAGGCTCCAGCAGGTCGATGGCGCCCAGGCCGGTGGTGGCGGCGTAGGCGGAGAAGAGGCCCAGCGCTGTCAGCGCCGCCGAGCCGATGGCGAAGCCCTTGCCCATGGCCGCGGTGGTGTTGCCCACCGCGTCCAGCCGGTCGGTGACGGCCCGCACCTCGGCGGGCAGGCCCGCCATCTCCGCGATGCCGCCGGCGTTGTCGGCGATGGGGCCGTAGGCGTCGACGGCGACGGTGATGCCGGTGGTCGCCAGCATGCCGACGGCGGCCACGGCGATGCCGTACAGCCCGGCGACGTGGTGGGCGACCAGCGTGGCCGCCCCCACCACCAGCACCGGCAGGGCCGTGCTCTTCATCCCCACGGCCAGGCCGGCCAGCACGTTGGTCGCCGGCCCGGTGGCCGCCGACCGCGCCACCTGCCGGGCGGGCGGCCGGTCGCCGGCGGTGTAGTACTCCGTCACCAGCCCCACCAGCACGCCAGCGGCCAGGCCCGCGACCATGGCCACGGCGGCCTGGGGCAGGCCCAGCCAGCCGGCGGCCAGGCCGCCGCCCCCGGCCAGGGCGAAGGCCGCCGTCAGCGTGCCGCGCCGCAAGGCCCGGGCGGGGTCGTCACCCGAGCCGGCTTGGGTCACGGCGATGCCCAGCAGCGAGGCGACCACGCCCAGCGCCGCCAGCACCAGCGGGAAGACCACCGCGGCCCCGCCGCCGGAGCTGGCCGCGCCACCCGCCGCCGCCACCACCACCGCCGCCACCAGCGACCCCACGTAGGACTCGAACAGGTCGGCCCCCATACCCGCCACGTCGCCCACGTTGTCGCCCACGTTGTCGGCGATCACCGCCGGGTTGCGGGGATCGTCCTCGGGGATGCCCGCCTCCAGCTTGCCGACCAGGTCGGCGCCCATGTCCGCCGCCTTGGTGTAGATGCCGCCGCCGACCCGGGCGAACAGCGCCACGGAGCTGGCGCCCATGGCGAAACCGTTGAGGACGGCCAGCGTCGCGGGCCGCCCCGGGTCGACCCAGAGGAGGTACAGCAGTCCCAACCCCAGCAGCCCGAGGCCCACCACGGCCAACCCCATCACCGCGCCGCCGCGGAAGGCCACCGCCAAGGCGCCGGCCAGTCCGTGCCGCTCGGCCATGCGGGCGGTGCGCACGTTGGCGGTGGTCGCCACCCGCATGCCCCCGTAGCCCGCCGCCAGGGAGGCGGTCGCCCCCAGCAGGTAGGCCGCCGCCACCGCCGGACCGAAGCCCGACCCGGGCGCCCCGCGCCCCGCCAGGAACAGCACCCCGGCCATCCCGCCGACGAAGACCACCAACACCTGGTACTCCCGGGCCAGGAAGGCCATGGCGCCCTCCTGGATGGCCCGCGCCACGTCCACCATCCTGCCCTCGCCGGCCTCGGTCCGGGCCACGCTCCGGGCCATGGCAAGCGCCACCGCCAGCGCCAACAGGCCCGCGACCGGGGCAAGGAGGGCCAGTTCCCGCTCCGCCACGGCACGACCCCTCCCTCGGCGCCCTGCGACGCCCCGGGGCGCGCAGGCTCCTGGGAAGTCCTATGCCGGGCGTCGGCTTGTCATCCCCCAAGACGCCAAGGACGCGGCGGGCCCGCCCACCCCAGCGGGTGGGCGGGCCCGCCGATCGGCGGCTCTGCGCAGGCATGGGCGACCCGCGCGGTCGCGATGCGGGGTCTTGTGCGCTCGCGGGGGCGACCCGCGCGGGTGCGATGCGGGGTCTTGCGCGGTCGCCGGAGCGACCCGCGCGGTCGCGGGGGCGACCGCGCGGCCGCGGTGCCGAGCCTTATGCGGTCGGCGGCGACCGCGTCATCGCGATGCGGCCCCGCACGGCCACGACGCGCAGCCTTGCGCGGTCGCGGGGGCGACCCGGGCCGGTGCGGTGCACCGCCCCGGGTCGCGATGCGCGGCCCGGCGTCGCGATGCGCGGCCCGGGGTCGCGATGCGGGACCCGGGGCCGCGATGCAGGGCGCCGCGGGGCCCACAGGCCCCGCGGCGCCCTGCGGGCCCCTGGGGCAAGGCTGGGCTCCTCAGTCCATGAAGTAGCCGAGGACGAAGGACGTGAGGAAGAAGACCACCGCCAGGATCACGGTCATCCGCTCGAAGAACTGGTCCAGGCCCCGGCGCTTGCCGAAGAACGCCTCCGCGCCGCCGGCGATGGCCCCCGACAGGCCGGCGCTCCGTCCGGATTGGAGGATCACCACGGCGATCAGGGCGATGACCGCGAGGATGTGCAGGACCAACAGCACGGTCTCCACGGCGTCCACCCCGCTCCGGGCCGCCGGCCCGGCCCGCCCTCGCGCCCGGCTCGCCCGCGGCCAGCGGCCATGCGGTGCCATGCTATCACAGCCCGCGGGCGGCGGCAACGGCTGCCCGCCCGGGGCGGGGCACCCCCTCGCCCCGGCGTCCGATCCGGGACGGGGAGGGACCGGCGGCTATTCCCGTCCGAAGGCCGCCCAGCCGGCGTACTGGGCGCTCTCGCCCAGCTGCTCCTCGATGCGCAGCAGCTGGTTGTACTTGGCCACCCGCTCCGACCGGGACGGCGCCCCGGCCTTGATCTGGCCCGCCCGGGTCGCCACCGCCAGGTCGGCGATGGTCACGTCCTCCGTCTCCCCGGAGCGGTGGGAGACGATGTTGCGGTAGCCGGCGGCGGCGGCGGTCTCCATGGTCAGCAGGGTCTCGGTCAGGGTGCCGATCTGGTTGACCTTGATCAGCACGGCGTTGGCCGCCCCGGCCTGGATGCCCCGCCGCAGTCGCTCGACGTTGGTGACGAACAGGTCGTCGCCCACCAGTTGCAGCCGGCCGCCCAGTCGGTCCGTCAGCCGCCGCCAGCCGTCCCAGTCCTCCTCGGCCAGGCCGTCCTCCAGGGAGACCAGGGGGTACCGGTCCAGCCAGCGGGCGTACATCTCGATGAGCTCGTCCGCCGTCAGCCGCTGGCCCTGGCCGGCCAGGACGTAGACCCCCTCCTCGGGCCGGTACCACTCGCTGGCGGCGGCGTCGAGGGCCAGCGCCACGTCCTCGCCGGGCCGGTAGCCGGCCCGCTGGATCGCCTCCATCAGCACGTCCAGGGCCGCCTCGTTGGACTCCAGGTTGGGGGCGAACCCGCCCTCGTCACCCACGCCCGTCGCCAGGCCGCGGTCGCTCAGCACCCGGTGCAGGGCGTGGAAGACCTCGGCCCCCATGCGCAGCGCGTCGGCGAAGCGCTCGGCCCCCGCCGGCACCACCATGAACTCCTGGACGTCCACGTTGTTGTCGGCGTGCCGCCCGCCGTTGAGGATGTTCATCAGGGGGACGGGCAGCAGGCGCGCGTCGACCCCGCCGAGATAGCGGTACAGGGGCAGGCCCACGCTGGAGGCGGCCGCCCGGGCCACCGCCAGGGAGACGCCGAGGATGGCGTTGGCCCCCAGCCGACCCTTGTTGGGCGTCCCGTCGAGCTCCACCAGGACGCGATCCACGGCTGCCTGGTCCAAGGCATCGAGGCCGACCACCTCGGGCGCGATGACCTCCACCACGTTCTCCACGGCCTTGAGGACGCCCTTGCCCCCGTAGGCGTCCCCGCCGTCGCGCAGCTCCACGGCCTCGTAGGTGCCCGTGGACGCCCCCGACGGCACCGCCGCTCGACCGAAGGACCCGTCTTCCAGCCAGACGTCCACCTCCACCGTCGGGTTGCCCCGGGAGTCCAGGATCTGGCGCGCCTCCACGCCAGCGATCAAGGTGCTCACCGGCTCACGCTCCTTCCTGCTCCGCGCTGCCTGCCGGCCATGCCCTCGCCCGCCCCCGGGGGCCTTCCCGCCCCGTCCGGCCGCCCGCCGCCCGGTGCCCGCCGGAAGCCCCCGACCCCGCCCCGTGCACCCGACGGCGGCAGCGCCTCGGCCACCCCTCGCGGCCCCGGCCGCCTCGGACGAACCGGCCCGGATCCCCCTCGGACGAACCGGCCGAGACCCGGGCCGGCCGACCCGTGTCCAGCGGCGTCGGCGACGATCCGGCCCGGCGGCGGCGCCGGTCCCGGTCCCGCATGGCGCGGCGCCGCGGCGATGCCGCGCCGTCCCCGGCGGCCGTCGCGGGCCTCCGGGTGCGCCGGCGGGCGTCAGGCACCGGCGGTGGCGACGGTACGGGCCGCTCCCGGTGCGCCGGCGGGCGCCGGGCGCCGGCGACGGTGCGACGGCGACGGTGCGACGGCGCGGGCCGGGATCCGCCCCCATCCCCCCGCCCAGCCGGAGCTCCCTCCCCCATCCGGCCGGGGCCGGGGGCCCCCGGGAGGATCGGACCGAATCTCAACGGCCCGCGATCAGCGAGCGCCCCGTCATGGCATCCGGCGGCTCGAGGCCCATGAGCTCCAGCAGCGTCGGCGCCGCGTCCGCCAGGATGCCGTCCCGCAACCGGGCGTGGCGGTGTCGCGGGTCGACGAGGATGCACGGCACCGGGCTCGTGGTGTGGGCCGTGTGCGGCTCGCCGGTGTCCGGGTCGACCATGATCTCGGCGTTGCCGTGGTCCGCCAGGACCAGGGCCGCGCCGCCCTGGCGGCGGATCGCCTCCAGCACCCGTCCGAGGCAGCGGTCCACCGTGGCGCAGGCCCGGATGGCCGCCTCCAGCACGCCGGTGTGCCCGACCATGTCGGGGTTGGCGAAGTTCAGCACCACGGCGTCGAAGCGGCCGCTGTCGATCTCCGCCACCACGCGCTCGGTGACCTCCGGCGCGCTCATCTCCGGCTTGAGGTCGTAGGTCGCCACCTTGGGCGAGGGGATCAGGACGCGCTCCTCGCCGGGGAACGGCGTCTCCTCGCGGCCGTTGAAGAAGTAGGTGACGTGGGCGTACTTCTCGGTCTCGGCGATGCGCAGCTGGCGCAGGCCGGCCCGCGCCACCACCTCGCCGAAGGTCTCCTTGAGGTACACCGGCGGGAAGGCGGTGGGCAGCGGGAACTCCTCGTCGTACTCGGTCATCTGGGTCAGCGGCAGCGGCCCGATGCCCTCGGGCCGCCGGAAGGCGTCGAATCCGGGGTCGGCCAGGGCCCGGGCCAGCTGCCGCGCCCGATCCGCGCGGAAGTTGAAGAAGACCGTCTCGTCCCGGGCGGTGATGCGAGGGAGCGGCCGGCCGTCGGCGTCGGTGACCACCACCGGCTCGATGAACTCGTCGGTCTGGCCGCGGGCGTAGGCCTGCTCGACGGCCGCCAGCGCCGACGGCGCCCGGTGGCCCTCGCCGAGCACCAGCGCGCGATACGCCCGTTCCGTCCGGTCCCAGCGCTTGTCCCGGTCCATGGCGTAGTAGCGCCCGACCACGGTGGCGATGCGCCCGCCCGCCGCCTCCACCCGCCGCAGGTACCCGGGGGCGCTGGTGGGAGGCGTGTCGCGGCCGTCGGTGAAGGCGTGGACCACCGTCTCGACGGCCTCCCGCCGGCCCAGCTCGAGGAGGGCCAGCAGGTGCTCCAGGTCCGCGTGGACGCCGCCGTCCGACACCAGGCCGATCAGGTGCAGCCGGCCGCCGCGCGCCCGGGCCCGCCGGGCGGCCCCCACCAGGGCCTCGTTGGTGAAGAACGAGCCGTCGGCGATGGCCCGGCTGATGCGCACGATGTCCTGGTAGACGATGCGCCCCGCGCCCAGGTTGAGGTGGCCGACGTTGGAGTTGCCCATCAGCCCCCGGGGCAGGCCCACCGCCTCCCCGCTGGCCTCCAGCTGCGAGTGGGGCCAGGCGGCCCACAGCTCGTCCATCACCGGGGTGTCGGCCAGGGCGACGGCGTTGTGCTCCCGTTCGGCCCGCAGGCCCCAGCCGTCCAGGATGATCAGGGCCACCGGCCGGGGCCGGTTCGTCCCGGGCGCGGTCATGGCCGCTCCGCCCCCGTCGCCGGCCCGCCGGCGGCCGCCCGGGCCGCCGTGCCCTCCCGCACCAGCCGGGCGAAGGCGGTCCCGTCCAGCGAGGCGCCGCCCACCAGGGCGCCGTCGATGTCCGGCTGGGCCATGAAGCCGCCGATGTTGTCGGGCTTGACGCTGCCGCCGTAGAGGATGCGGACGGCGGCGGCCGTGGCCGGACCGTGGAGCCGCTCGATCAGCCGCCGGATGGCCGCCGCCACCGCCTGGGCGTCGGCGGGCGTGGCCGGCTGGCCGCTGCCGATGGCCCACACGGGCTCGTAGGCGATCACCACCCGGGCCGCCTCCTCCGGCTCGAGGCCAGCCAGGGCGTAGGCCGCCTGACCCAGCACAACCGCCGCCGTGCGCCCCTCCTGCCGCTGGGCGGCGTCCTCGCCGACGCAGAGGATCGGGACCAGCCCCCCCGCCAGGGCGGCCAGGAGCTTGCGCTGCACCAGGGCGTCGTCCTCGCCCAGCAGCCGGCGCCGCTCCGAGTGCCCGACGATGACGTAGCGGCAGCCCAGCGCCCGCAGCATGGGCGCCGAGACCTCGCCGGTGAAGGCGCCGAAGTCGCCCCATGCCACGTCCTGGGCGCCCAGGGCGATGCCGCTCCCCGCCAGGGCCTCCGCCGCCGTCGCCAACGAGGTGAAGGGCGGGCAGAGGACCACCTCGGCGGCACCGGCGGGGACCGGCCCCGCGGGCCCCTCCAGGCCCTCCCGCACCGCCGCCGCCAGTCGCGCGGCCTCGGCCGGCAGGGTGTGCATCTTCCAGTTGCCGGCGAAGAGGGGTCGGCGCCCGGCTGCGGGCGCGACGCGCGCCGGGGACGTCATCGGCCCATCCCTCCCGGCGACGGGCCCTCCGCCGGGGTCGAACCGGCCCCCGCGGGCCCACCCGCGGTCCGGGCCCCGCCGGCCCGGGCCCCTGGGGCTGCACCGGTGGCAGGCGCCGGCTCGCCGCCCCCCTGGGCCGGGGCGTCGGGCAGCACCGCCACGCCGGGCAGCTCCTTCCCCTCGAGGAGCTCGAGGGAGGCGCCGCCGCCCGTGGAGACGTGGTCGATGCGGTCGGCGACGCCGGTGCGCTGCACCGCCGCCACGCTGTCGCCGCCGCCGACGACGGTCACCGCGTCGAGGTCCGCCAGGAACTCCGCCAGGGCGAAGGTGCCGCGGTGGAAGGGCTCCACCTCGAACACGCCCAGGGGGCCGTTCCAGAAGACGGTGCCCGCCCCGCGCAGCCGTTCCTGCCAGGCGGCCAGGGTGGCGGGCCCCACGTCGACGACCATGGCCTCGGGCGGGATGCGGTCGACGGGCACCACCCGGCTGGGCACCCCCGGCTCGAGACGCTCGGTCACCACCACGTCCACGGGCAGCAGCAGCCGGTCCCCCGCCCGTTCCAGCCACGGCCGGACCCGCTCCACCTGGTCCGGCTCGTAGAGGGAGCGCCCGACGGCATGCCCCTGGGCCGCCAGCAGGGTGTTGGCCATGGCCCCGCCGATGACCAGGCCGTCACAGACCTCCAGGAGCCGCCGGATGACGCCGATCTTGTCCGACACCTTGGCGCCGCCCAGCACCGCCCAGAAGGGACGCCGCGGCCGCTCCAGCAGGTCGCCCAGCACCTCGAGCTCCCGCTCCAGGAGCAGGCCCGCCGCCGCCGGCAGCCGCTGGGCGACGCCCACCACCGAGGCGTGGGCGCGGTGGGCGGCGCCGAAGGCGTCGTTGACGTAGACGTCCGCCAGGCGGGCCAGGGCCGCCGCGAATTCCGGGTCGTTGGCCGTCTCCCCGGGGTGGAAGCGGAGGTTCTCCAGCAGCGCCACCTGACCGGGCGCGAGTCCCTGGAGGCGCCGCTCCACCTCCGGTCCCACCACCTCGCGCAGCGCCAGCACCGGGCGGCCCAACAGCTCCTCCAGCCGCCGCGCCACCGGTTCCAGGCGCAGCTCCTCCACCACCTGGCCCTTGGGCCGCCCCAGGTGCGAGCAGAGGATGACGGCCGCCCCGCGCTCCAGCAGGTGGCGGATGGTCGGCAGCGCCGCCCGGATGCGGGTGTCGTCGGTGACGCGACCGCCCTCCAGGGGCACGTTGAAGTCGGCGCGGACCAGGACCCGCTTGCCGCGCACGTCCAGATCCCGGATCGATCGCTTCCGCAAGACCGGGCCTCCTTTCCGGAACCGCCGCGCCCCGTCCGGCACCGCCGGGGTCGGACCGTCCGGCCCGCACCCCACGCCCACGGCGCCCGGCTGCCCGCCGCGTCCCCGGCGGGCGAGACAGGGCCCTTGGCGGCCGCGGGGGCCGGCCGGAGCGGCGGGCGGCGCCGGGGCCCCGCGCCGCCGATCGGCCCTCGCCAGCCGAACCCGCCGCCGCCCGCCGGTCATCCCGTCCCGTTTACAGCCCCCGCTCGCCGAGGTAGGCGACCAGGTCCACCAGCCGGGCGGCGTAGCCCCACTCGTTGTCGTACCAGGCGACGACCTTGACCATGTTGCCCTCCATCACCATGGTGGACAGGGCGTCGACCACCGCCGAGTAGGTGGAGCCGCGGTAGTCGCTGGAGACCAGGGGCTCCTCGCTGTAGCCCAGGATGCCCTGAAGCTCGCCCGCCGCCGCCTCGGCGAAGGCCTGGTTGACCTGCTCCACCGTCACCGGCTGCTTGAGCTCCGCCACCAGGTCGACGATGGACACGGTCGAGACCGGCACCCGCAGGGCGAAGCCGTTGAGCCGGCCCTGGAGGTGGGGCAGCACCAGGCCTACGGCCTTGGCGGCGCCGGTGGTGGTGGGGATGATGTTCATGGCGCCGGCCCGCGCCCGCCGCAGGTCCTTGTGGGGCAGGTCGAGGATGCGCTGGTCGTTGGTGTAGGCGTGGACGGTGGTCATCAGGCCCCGCACGATCCCGAAGCGGTCGTCCAGCACCTTGGCCACGGGGGCCAGGCAGTTGGTGGTGCAGGAGGCGTTGGAGATCACCCGGTGCCGCGCGGGGTCGTACCGGTGGTGGTTGACGCCGAGGACGATGGTGATGTCCTCGTTCTTGGCCGGGGCGGAGATGATGACCTTCTTCGCCCCGCCGCCCTCGATGTGGGCCACCGCCTTGGTGGCGTCGGTGAAGACGCCCGTCGACTCGATGACCACGTCGACCCCGGCCTGGTCCCAGGCCAGCTGGGCCGGGTCCTTGATGGCGGTGAAGCGGATGCGCTTGCCGTCGACCATCAGCGCGTCGTCCTCCGCCCGCACGTCGGCGTCGAAGATGCCGTAGTTGGTGTCGTACTTCAGCAGGTGGGCGAAGGTGGCCGCCGGCGCCAGGTCGTTGACGGCCACGATCTCGATGCCGTCCCGGCGCCAGGCTTGCCGGAAGAACCGGCGGCCGATGCTGCCGAAGCCGTTGATGCCGACCCGTACCGCCATGGCATCCCGCTCCTTTCCAGGCCGTGCCTACGCGTCCATGATAGCAGTTTCCCCGCCGGGGACACGGCGCCCCCCGTCGCCGGCGCCCCGCTCCGCCGCCGTCGCCGCAGGGGTGGCGGACGAACCGGCCGCGCCCGTCGGCCCGGGCGTACCTGGGGAGCCTGGGGAGCGGGCCGTCCCGGCCGCCCCCGCGGGCGGTGCCCCAGGGCCACCCTCCACCTCCCGGGCCGCCGCCCGTCCCCCTCCCTGCGCCGCCGCACCCGGTGCCGGAGGTCCCGGTCCGCGGGCACCCCGCGCCGGCCGGGCCAGGCGCCTGGCCACCACGTCCACCGCCACCACGTTGAGGGCGGTCATGTGCTCGACCGCCTGCAGCGCCTGCCGCTGCGCCGAGGCCAGCACCGCCCGCAGCGGGCGGCCGGGCTCCACCGCCACGTCCAGGGCGATGGCCACCCCCTCGTCCCCCTCCGTCACCGCGGCTCGCAGCACCTCCGCCACCCCGCTGACGCGACCGGCGGCGTACGCCGCGATGCTGCCCACCACCTGGCGGGTGATGTAGAACCGGCCCAGGGAGCTGTAGGTCGGGCGGACCATGGTCTTCTCGATCACCTGGCCCGGCCCCGCCTGGGGCCGGTTCTTCCCGCGGTAGAACAGGCGCAGGGGGTCCAGCAGGTAGCCGGAGAAGCTGCGCTTGACCTCGAAGGTGGGGGCGGGGATCACGTGGCGCCCCTGGGTGCGGCGGATCAGCTGGGCGCGCCGGATCTCCGCGGGGGTGGCCACCTCCTCGATGTGGACGTACCGCGACGGGGCGGGGAGGCCCAGGGCGGCGGCGATGCGGTCCACCATCTCGCGGGACGTGCCGAGGATCAGCACCCGATGGGGCCGGATCGCCTGGAGGGCGCGCCGCACCTCCTCGCGGTGGGCGGGGTCGGCGAACAGCGCCCGGCGGATGGCCCCGATCTTGGTGCTCTCGCGCTTGGCCGACACCCCCGCGACGATGCGGCTCTCCTGGATCAGGAGGCCGTCGTCGATCAGCGCGTCGGCCTCGACCTCCCGGGCCACGGCGGCGGCCCGATGGCTCTTGCCGGTCCCGCTGGGTCCCACCAGGGCGACGACGTCCATGCTGGCCTCCCTTGCCCGCGCCCGGCGGCGCCGGCGGGCCGCCACCGTGGGGCAGCCCGCCCGGATGGGGCGCCGCGCCCGTGGGCTCGCGCCGGCCCCGTCCGCTCGCCGGCGCCCCCGGCCGGCCGCCCGCCGGCGGCGGTCCGAGCGCCACGACCCGCGACCGCCCGCGCGACGGCGGGGGGTGGCGGACCGCCCCAGCGCCTGGCGCTCACCCGCGGGCCCGGCGCAGGGCCCGGGCGTGGGCCTCGATGGTGAAGTCGATGTCCGGATCGGCGTGGGCCAAGGAGACGAAGGCGGCCTCGAAGGCCGAGGGCGGCAGGTAGACGCCCTCCCGCAACATGCCGTGGAAGTAGCGGGCATAGAGCTCGGTGTCGACCCGCCGCACCTCCTCCAGGTTGCGCAGGGGCCCGGGGTGGAAGAAGCCGGTCCACATCGAGCCGACCCGCTGGACGCAGTACGGCACGCCCTGGGCGCGGGCCTCGGCCTCCAACGCCGTCACCAGCCGGGCCGTCTGCCGCTCCAGCCGCTCGTAGGTACCCGGCTGGCGCAGCACCTCCATGGTGGCCAGGCCCGCCGCCATGGCCAGCGGGTTGCCCGCGAGGGTCCCCGCCTGGTAGACCGGCCCCGCCGGCGCGACGCGCTCCATGACGTCAGCGCGGCCGCCGTAGGCGCCGACGGGCAGGCCGCCGCCGATGACCTTGCCCAGGCACGTCAGGTCGGGCTCGATGCCGAAGAGCGCCTGGGCGCCGCCGTAGGCCACGCGGAAGCCGGTGATCACCTCGTCGAAGATCAGCAGCGCCCCGGCCTCCCGGGTGAGGCGGCGCAAGGTGGGCAGGAAGTCCGGCAACGGCGGCACCACGCCCATGTTGCCGGCGATGGGCTCGACGATCACCGCGGCGATCTCCTCGCCGTGGCGGGCGAAGAGCTCCTCCACCGCCTCCGTGTCGTTGTACGGCAGGACCCAGGTGTCGGCGGCGGCTCCCGCCGTCACCCCCGGCGAGGCGGGCAGGCCGAGGGTCAGCGCGCCGGAACCGGCCTCGGCCAGCAGGGCGTCGGCGTGGCCGTGGTAGCAGCCGGCGAACTTGACGATCTTGTCGCGCCCCGTGTACGCCCGGGCGAGGCGCAAGGCGCTCATGGTCGCCTCCGTGCCCGAGTTGACGAAGCGGATCCGCTCCATGGAGGGGATCGCCGCGGCGATGGCCTCGGCCAGGGCCAGTTCGACCTCGGTGGGCGCGCCGTAGGCGGTGCCCCGCAGGGCCTGCTGCTGGATGGCCTCGACCACCGCCGGGTGGGCGTGCCCGAGGATCAGCGGTCCCCAGGCCATCACGTAGTCCACGTAGCGGACGCCGTCCACGTCCGTCAGGTAGGGTCCCTTGGCGCGATCGACGAACCGCGGCGTGCCGCCCACCGCGGCGAAGGCGCGCACCGGGCTGCTGACGCCGCCGGGCAGGAGCTGGCGGGCCCGCTCCCAGAGCTCCCGGGAGCGGGCCACGCGGCGCGGATCCTCGGCGCGGCGCTGGTCCCCTGCGTCCATCGGCGCCCTCCTTTCGGGATGAATGGTACAATGACGCCGGTTCGTCCGCCAGCGCAGCGGGAGGAGGGCGCCCCGTGGAGGTCAACTGGGATCCCGTGTTGATCCAGATCGGCCCGCTGGCCATCCGCTGGTACGGCTTCTTCATGGCCGTCTCCATGGCCGCGGGCCTCTACGTCCTGGTGCGGGACGGCACGCGCCGGGGCTACGACGAGGACTTCCTCTACAACGTCAGCGCGCTGATGATCGTCGGCGGGATCGTGGGGGCGCGGCTGGTCTACGTCCTGACGAACCCGGCCGACTACTTCGCCCCCGGCCGCTACGGCGAGATCATCCGCGTGGACCACGGCGGGTTGTCGCTGCACGGCGCCCTGCTGGGCGGCGCCCTGGCGGGGTGGTGGTACGTCCGCCGGCGCCTCCCGGACGCGCCCTGGGCCCACTTCCAGCGCCTCCTCGACCTGGCGGTGCCGGGCGTGGCCATCGGCTACATGCTGGTGCGGATCGGCAACATCTTCAACGGCGAGGTGCTGGGCAACCCGACCACCGCGCTGCCGTTCCCCCGGCACCCCGTGCAGCTGTACGCCTCCGCGGCGGGCCTGGGGCTGCTGCTGGTGCACAACCGGCTGGCGCGGCGCCGGCCGCCGGCGGGCTACCTGTTCTGGAGCTTCCTCTACTACTATCAGTGGTGGCGCGTGGCCGTCGAGGAGACGGTGCGCGACGCGCCCATCGCCATCCCCGTCTACGCCAATCCCGCCTACGGCATCGAGCTGCTGACGGTCACCCAGGTCACCACCTGGCCGCTGCTGATCCTGGCGTGGTGGATGCGCCGGCGGGCCCTGGAGGACGGCCTCGCCCCCGCCGTGCCCGCGGCCGCGGCGGACACCGCGGAAGCGGTGGGGGACGAGGCGGCGGGCCCGGAGGCGGGCGGCAAGGCCTCCGTCCCCGCAGGCGGGCCCCCCACCCTGGAGGACGCGCCGGAGGGAACCGGGGGCCGCCGGGCACCGGAGGAGGACGCCGGCCCCGGGGTCGCGGAGGGGCACCCGTCGGATCGGCCCGGGGACGAACCCGCACGGCCGCGATGATCCGGGGCCAAACGGCGCCGTCGCGATGCACCGGGGCCGAATCCCCACGGCCGCGATGCGCGCCCCGGCCGACCACCTCAGCGGCCGGCATCCCCGCCGCGGTCCCGGCGGGTCGGATGGGCCTGGGGGTCGCCGTCACCGGGTCCCGCCTCGCCGTGGGGGACCGCCTGTCCGCGCCCGTCGCCTTCCGGGGAGCGCCCGGCCCCGCCGCCTTCCGGGGAGCGCCCGTCGCCCCCTGCGGGGCCGGCATCGGCCGCCGTCCCGGCGGCCGATGCCGGCCGCTGCTCGCGTCCGACGGGCTCGGGCGTCGGCGGCCGGGGGCGCGGGTAGGCCGAGCCGCCCGACCGCTGCCGGCCGCCCGCTCCCGCCCGGGTCCGCCGGGTGAGGCCGATCCGGTCGAGGAACTCGGTCAGGGCGAGGATCTGGCGGTCGTCCAGGGTGACCAGCCGCTCGCACGCCTCCACCAGCGCCGGCCGGTCCAGCAGCTGGCGGGCCAGGGCCGCCAGCCGCGGGGGCAGCACCGCCTCCAGGTCCAGCTCGTCCGCCAGGAAGGCGGTGACCGGCACCTGGTAGAGCGCCGCCAGCTCCCGGAGGGCATCGAGGCTGGGCTGGCGCTCGCCGCGCTCATACTTGCTGATGGTGCTGAAGTGGAGCCCCGTGCGCCGCTCCACCTCGTAGATGCTGAGGTTCCGGCTCTCCCGGATGCGACGCAACCGCCCTCCCAGGTCGTCCACCACGGTCCCTCCAGCGCCGCGCCGCGGTCGTCGGGGCGCCGACGTCGTCCCGGTTCCGGCGCCGGTTGCCGGTCGAGCCCGCTCGCCCGGCGCGGACGGCTCTGGCCCCGGACCCCGCGCCGCGGGATGGGATCCGCTGCCGGCCGGCGCTCCCTGCCAACGATTCCGGTTGCCCCGGGGGCTTCCTATAGCCGGATCGGATACCTTGGATCCGTCCATATCCGCCCAGGCTATCCCGTACGGACGCCCATGCCCGGCGGGCCGTCCCCCGCCGGGCCGGTACCGGGGGCGCGCGGGCGCGCCGGCGGCGGTCGCGGGAGATCCAGCCCGGACCCCGGGAGGCCGGTTCGTCCGGCTCCGTCCCGGCCACCGGGCCGTCCTGCGCATCGCCCCGGCAGCCCTGCGGCAGGGATGGCACCGCGCCCTGTCAAAGGGGTTGCGCGGCTCGCATAGCGCGGCCCCGCGGCCCGCCCACCGTCCGGACCGCGCCTTGTCGAAGGGGTTTCGCGGCCCCGGACGCCGGCGAGGCTGCCGAACCCCGCCCCGGGGCGGGGGGCGTCCCGCGCATCGACCGTGGCGGCGGATTGGCAAGGTATCGACGGAAGGAGGAGGGGACGCGATGGCGGTGCCGGAGTTCCGCAACGAGCCGCTGACGGACTTCTCCCAGCCGGCGGCCCACCAGGCGATGACCGAGGCCCTGGCCCAGGTACGGGCCCAGTTCGGCCGGCACTATCCCCTGTGGATCGGCGGCCGGGCGGTGGACACGCCGGAGCGCATCGTCTCGTACAACCCGGGCCGCAAGACGGAAGTGGTGGGGACGGTGGCCCGCGCCACCCGCGAGCACGCCGAGCAGGCCCTGGCCGCGGCGTGGGAGGCCTTCGGCCCGTGGAGCCGGCTGCCCGCGTCGGCCCGGGCGGCGGTGCTGTTCCGCGCGGCGGCCATCATGCGCCGGCGCAAGCTGGAGCTGGCGGCGTGGGAGGTGTACGAGGCGGGGAAGACGTGGCCGGAGGCCGACGCCGACGTGGCCGAGGCCATCGACTTCCTCGAGTACTACGGGCGCCAGGCGCTGCGGCTGGCCGAGCCCCAGCCGGTGACGCCGCTGGCCGGCGAGTTCAACGAGACCTTCTACATCCCGTTGGGCGCCGGCCTGGTGATCCCGCCGTGGAACTTCCCGCTGGCGATCCTCACCGGGACCACCGTGGGCCCGGTGGTGGCGGGCAACACGGTGATCCTCAAGCCGGCCAGCAACACCCCGGTGATCGGCGCCAAGTTCATGGAGATCATGATCGAGGCCGGCATCCCGGCGGGCGTGATCAACTTCCTGCCCGGCCCCGGCCCCGAGGTGGGCGACTACCTGGTCGCGCACCCGCGCACCCGGTTCGTCAACTTCACCGGCTCCATGGAGGTGGGCCTGCGCATCTACGAGCAGGCGGCACGGCGGCAGCCCGGCCAGATCTGGCTGAAGCGGGTGGTCGCCGAGATGGGCGGCAAGGACGCCATCGTCGTCGACGAGAGCGCCGACCTGGAGGAGGCGGCCAACGGCATCGTGGTCTCCGCCTTCGGCTTCCAGGGCCAGAAGTGCTCCGCCTGCTCGCGGGCCATCGTGGTGGACGGCGTCTACGACGAGGTCCTGCAGCGCGTGGTGGAGAAGACCCGGCAGCTGCGGGTCGGCCAGGCGGACGACCCGGCCACCCAGGTGGGGCCCGTCATCGACCAGGCCGCCTTCCAGAAGATCATGCGCTACATCGAGATCGGCCGTGGCGAGGGCCGGCTGGTGGTGGGCGGCCAGGGCGACGACCGGGAGGGCTACTTCATCCAGCCCACCGTCTTCGCCGACGTGGACGGCCGCGCCACCATCGCCCAGGAGGAGATCTTCGGGCCCGTGGTGGCCTTCATCCGCGCCCGCGACTTCGACCACGCCCTGGCCCTGGCCAACGACACCATGTACGGCCTAACGGGGTCGGTCTACGCCCGCGACCGCTACAAGCTGGAGCGGGCCAAGCGCGAGTTCCACGTGGGCAACCTGTACTTCAACCGCAAGTGCACCGGCGCCCTGGTGGGCGTCCACCCCTTCGGCGGGTGGAACATGTCGGGCACCGACGCCAAGGCGGGCGGGCCGGACTACCTGTTGTGGTTCATGCAGCCCAAGTCGGTGTCGGAGAAGCTGTAGCGCCGGGGAGACCGCGCGGCGGGGCGCACGGTCCGCGACGGGCGGCGGCGGCGAAGCGCCGGGGCGGGGGCGACGGCGGTCCGGCGGACGCCGGCCGGGGCCGGCAACCGGGACGCGCGCCCTCGCCCCGTCCCGCTGGCGCGGTCCGCTTTTGACGGGGGATCGCCGGGACGCCTATAATGACGATACCGGTTGTCTCTTTAGAATGGCTATCGAATACGGGGACAAACGGGGGCGGCGCCCCCGCCGGATCCAGGGGTGAGCCCGGTGACCATCCGCAAGATCCTGGAGACGCTGGCCCAGCACCGCTACCGGCTGACGTGGCAGCGGTGGGCGGTGGCGGCCGCGGTGGTGGTGAACCAGGACCGGCTGCTGACGGCGGAAGAGCTCTACGCCCAGTTGAAGAAGGACTATCCCGACATCGGCCTGGCCACGGTCTACCGGACCCTGGACCTGCTGGTGGACCTGGGGCTGGTGGACCGGGTCCAGGTGGGCGAGGGCCCGACCAAGTACAGCCTGCGCAACGCCGACGTGGAGGTCCACCAGCACCTGGTCTGCGAGTGCTGCGGCGAGGAGACGCCGCTGGACGACAAGCACCTGGAGCCGCTTTGCAAGCATCTCTCGCACATCAGCGGCTACCAGATCTCGGAGATCCACGTCAGGGTCACGGGGATCTGCCCTCGCTGCCGGACGGCGGCGCGCCAGGGCGCGGGCAGGTCCGCCACCGGCGGCGATCAGGCCGCCACCGCCGCCCGATGAGGGCCCCGGTTCAGGACGCCGAGGCCAGACGCGGGATCTCCTCCACGGGGAACTCCAGCTCGATCAGCTCGCCGCCGCGGAGGATGGTCAATTTGGCGCGCTCGCCCGGACGCCGGTAGGCGAGCACCTTGCGGATGCTGCCGGCGTGGACCACGGGCTGGTCGTCGGCGCGCACCACCATGTCGAAGGGCTTGATGCCCGCACGCTTGCCCGGTCCGTTGTCCGCCACGTGCCCGACCACCAGGCCGCGATCGACCGGCAAGGCGAACAGCTGCGCCAGCGCGGGATCGACGACGTCCGGCTGGCCGGAGAAGCCCAGCCACGGATGGGTGGCCCGTCCGAACTCGATGATCTGGTTGACCACCCGCCGCACCACGTCGCCCTGCACCGCCAGGTTCAGCCCGTGGGACCAGGGGATGCCGTTGATGCCGGCCACGCTCCCATCCAGCAACACCAGCGGTCCGCCCGTGTTGCCCGGGTGCATCGGCGCCTGGGTGACGATCAGGCCGTCCACCGGGATCCGGTCCGGACGGTACAGCGTCATGTCCACCGTGCTGATGATGCCCAGGGTGGCGTTGATCTGCAGGTTGAGGGGATATCCCACCGCCACCACGAACTGCCCCACCTGCAGGTCCGCCGTCGGCCGCCAGGCCGGCAGGGGTCCGGGGAAGCGCTCGGCGAGGCGCAGGACGGCGATGAAGTAGACGGGATCGCTGCCCACCACGTCGGCGTCGACCTTGGTCCCGCCGGGGAGCGTGACCACCACCTCGGCCGCGTCGTCCACCGTCTGGGCATTGCAGATGACGTGCCAGTGGTCGAAGACCAGGCCGGTGCCGAAGGCCGTGGTCTGCCGCTTGCGGTCGGTCCCCGCCACGTGGACCAGGAAGGGCCGGACCTGCTCCAGCACGCGGACGATGGTGGTATCCCATGCCAGGGGCTGCATCATGTCCATCGCCTCGACCCCGATCGGGCTCCCAGGCCTCCGATGGCCTCCGACGGCCGCCAATGAACCAAGGGGCGGCGCCCGGCCTCTCGTACCGGTCACCGCCCCGGATGTGCGCCCGGCAGGAATCGAACCTGCGCAAGACGTGGCTCCGGAGGCCACCGCTCTATCCGCTGAGCTACGGGCGCATGCGCGCCGCCGCGCGCTCGTCGCACCTGTGATTATACTGCGCGCGGCGCGCCCTGCCAAGGGCTCGCGGTCCCTCGGCCGCTACCGGTCCGGCGCGCGCGGCACGCCGGCGAGGACCGCCTCCCAGGGCACTCACGGCATCCCCGACGGCGCCGCAACCGGTCCGGCGGTGCGCGGCACGCCGGCGGGTGACGCCCAGGGACCTGCCCGGGACGGTGCGGACGCGGGGCCCCGCGACCGCGGTCGCACCGGCCGGCACCGCCCGCCGCGGCCGGGCACGGGCCGGTGGCTGAGCCCCTGACGCCCGCAGATCTCGCAAACAGGCAGCTTGTGGTGCCAGCCGCGGCCGGGCACGGAGCGGCGGGTGAGCCGCCACGGGGCCCAGCCGGTGCCTTGCACGGGCCCACAGCGCCCGCCGCGGTGGATCGATGCCGCGGTCTCGGAGCACCGGTCCACGCGCTCTCGCCTGGGGCTGCAGGGAGAGGAGGGACGACCGCCGAATCCCTCCCCACGCGCCGGGCGGCGGCACGCGCCGGCCGCGGCCCAGCGGGCCGCGGCCGGCTGGCGTGGTCACGTCGCCCGCCGAGTGCGCGCAGCCGCCTCGCGGCAGGTGCGAGCGCCGCCGGTGGAGCCGGGCTGGGCGCCTCCGGGCGGTCCAGGGGGGCCGCCACCGGACAGCGTCCGGCGCACCCGACGTCCGGTCCGGGCGGCGTCCGGCCCGCCCCTCGCGGGCCGGGTCCGGCCGGCCGCCGTCCGGCGTGGGCGCCGCGTCCGTCGCTCCACGGATGCACCCCGGGGGCGCGCACCGCGGTCAGGAGCGTGGGTGCCATGACGGGGACGAACGCAGCCCGCTCAGCCCATGGCGCGGCCGACCGCCAGGGAGCGGGGCGGCCCGCCGCCGCCGAGGGCGCGGATCGCGGCGGCGCCGACTCCCACTCGTCGCACCCCCACGACACCCGAGAGGACGTCCTCTTGCGTCGCTGGGGCGAACCGCGGTTCCACGGTTGGCTCAGCCGTCGCCCCACCCGCTTCTTGGACAAGGTGAAGCAGTTCCTCTGGGGGTTGCTCTTCTTCGAGTGGTACCACGAGCTGCGCCACGTCCGCTCCCGCTACAACGACGTGATGAACCTGATCCTCTTTGGCGAGATGCTGGGCATCCCGTTGATGAACTCCTCCATCGGCCTGCGCCTGCTCCCCTACGCGCTGCCCGACCTGCACGCCTGGAAGCACCGCCAGTTGGAGGAGCTCGTGGTCGAGGAGCATGCGCCGCACATCCACTGAGGTGACGGACGGTGAGCGATCCGCTGCTCGACCGCATTGCCTTCGCCGTCGCGGTGTTCCTGGTGTTCTGGCTGATCGGCGGCCGGCAGTGGAACCGGCGGCGCGCCGTCCAGCTGGCGCGGGCGGCGCGGGACGCCATGCAGCTCCTGGGCGACGACGTCCGCGTGCAGCCCTTGGGCGGCGGCACGGGCGGCTTCCTGATGGAGGTCGGGCGGCCCGGCGCCGGCATCCGTTCCGCCCAGCTGCTCTGCCTCTTGGAACCCCGCGACTTTCCGCTGGCCTGGGCGTGGACCCGGTGGCGGGGCCGGCGGGACCAGTTCATCCTCAAGGTCGAGGCGGCCCAGCCCCTGCGCCCCGCCCGCCTCCAGGGACAGGGGCGGCCCGTGGACGGGTTTGGCCTCCGGCGCCTGGTGCTGGCGGCCACCCAGGCGGCGAGCCCCCAGGTCCAGGTGAGCTTCGGCGTCGCCCCGGGCGAGGAGGGTGACATCGCGCGGGCGGTCGCGCTGGCCGCGGGGCTGGCGAGGGGAGAGCTCCAGCTGGCCGGCCGCGAGGGCGTGCCCCCTGGCGGCCGGGGCGGCACGGAATCCTGACCCGTGCGGCGGTGGCCGGCGCCAGGCGGCGGTGGCCGGCGCCCGGGCCGCCGTCGGCGCGCGGGCCCGCCGGGCCTCGGCCACCGCCGCGCGCCGCGCGCGGGCGCGGGCCCGCACGCCGCCCACGGGGGTGGGCGGCGTGCGGGCCCGCGCGGACACCTCGGCTCACGTGCCGCCGTCACGGGCAAGGCATGCCGCCAGCCATCGGTCGAGGACGCCGTAGTCGTCGTCCACCCGCACGCAGCGACCGCCCACCACCACCGCCATCTCGTCGCTGCGCAGGCGGTGCCGGACCGCCAGCCAGGCACCCCGCAGCGACGGCAGCGGCACCGTCACCGGCTCCACCTGGTCGCCGAAGCGGGCCGCCAGATGCCGCACCAGCTGCACCAGCCGGCGCTGGCGGTCGCGCTCGGGCGCGGGGTACTCCCGCTCCTGATCCGCCGGCCCCTCGAGCCCGCAGGCCAAGGCCCATGGCATGGCTCGCGGGCACAGCTTGAAGTACAGGGGGAAGAGCCCGACGATCTCGACCCGCAGCGGTCTCCCCCTGCGCCCTGTCCGCCGCCGGCGTCCGGTGCGCCCCGCGCCGTGCCGCCCGCGCCGGGCGACATCGGGTGCGACCACGCCCCTCGCCCCCTCCCCGCAAGGATCGCCGGCCGAACCCACCCCACCGGCCCCAGGGCCTGGACGGTGCCCTGGCGTTCAGTGGCACCGCCAGCCGCGCACGGCGGCCTCCCAGGCCGCCTCCACCTCCGACTCGCCGCTCCCCGGCGCCGCCTCCAGCCGCACCGCGATGCGCCGCTTGGTCTCCGGGCAATCGACCACCAGCGCCCGCGCGGGGTGCCATCGTCCAGGGAAGCCCCGTCGCACCGCCCCCCGCGCCCACCAGCCGCGGTGACCGGCCAGTTCCAGCGTCCCATCGGTCGCGGAACGCGAGAGGAGACGCGCCGCCGGGGACGCCACCGGCCCTTCGCCAGCGCGATCGACGGCCGCTCGCGGGCGGACGTCCAGGAACAGCTCGACCCGCGCCGGCAGCCGACGCCTGCCGCCTCCCTCCCCGCGTCGCGCGACCCGGGGGGACGCCGCCGTCGCGGTCCGCCCCTCGGCCCCCCCGTCCGATCTCCCGTCCCCCGTCCGCTGGACTGGGCGGCCGGCACCGGCGACCTCGGTTCCCTGTGCCGCCCCGCCCCGGGAATCCCCGGGCCCGGACCCGGTCCCGCCGGCGGTCGCCGCGAGCCACCAGTGACCCCGGGCGGCGGTGGCCCAACTGATGCCGTCGCGCACCGCCCAGCGGTCCACCTCGGGCGGAAAGGCGCCGTCCCCCAGCCGCCAGCCGGCCGGTACGCCCAGCAGCAGGAGGTTGCACGTGCCGAAGACGACGCTCCGCACCGCCAGCAGGTAGGGGCAGACCGCGGACGTCCCCTCCCCCGGGCCCGGGCCGTTCACCCCGTCACCTGGGCCAGCGCCCAGTGCTGGTCGGGGTCGAACAGGTCGTCCACCGCCTGCTTCAGTGCCTCCAGCCCGTGGACCTCGCTCTTGTAGAGGGGCAGGTAGGCGCGAACCAGGTCGCCCAGCTCCCGCTGGATCTGCTCCAGGTACCCCGCCTGCTCCTCGTACTTGTTGCGCAGGTACTCGTCCTCGCTGGCCCGCTCCACCTCCTCGCCGCGGATGACGCCGTTGACCAGCACCCCGCCCACGGGGATGTCGTAGGCCCGCACCATCTTGATGAACCGCGTGACCACGGAGATCGGCAGGGCCAGGGGCAAGGTGACGAAGAAGAAGGCGGTCAACCGGGGGTCGACCAGTAGCTTCTTGACCGCCTTGAACCGCTCGTCCATGGCGATCAGGTCCGCCAGCATCGGATCCTTCTTGACTTCCTCCATCACCTTGTCCTTGCGGAAGCTGAGCTGCACCCGCAGGGAGAGCGCCTCCTTGCGCGACTCGATCATGCGCTGCAGCCACAGCCCGTAGATCTTGGACAGGCCGATCAGCCGCACCGCGTTGGCCACCGCCGCCGTGTCGAAGACGACCATGTCGTACTCCTGGCCCTCGCGCAGCATGATGTCGACCATCTTGTCGAACATGGCCGACTCCTCGAAGGCGGGGTTGGTCACCGCGATGTCGATGAAGGGCTTCGCGTCCACCGGGATGTCCGCGTACTTCAGGAATTCTCGCACCCGCTGGGCGATGTTCTCGCGGTAACGGGCCACCACGTCGGAGGCGTCGACCTCCACGGCGTGGAGGTTGGGCACCCCCTGCACCGGCCGCACCTGGCCACCCGAGAGGTCCTGCCCGAACACCGACGTCAACGAGTGGACGGGGTTCAGGCTGGCCAGCAGCGTGCGCTTGCCTTGTTCGGCGAAGTGGTACGCCAGCACGGCGGCGCAGATCGTCTTGCCCACGCCGCCCTTGCCCCCGGTGAAGACGAACTTCAGATCGGGATGCCTCTCCAGGAAGGCGCTGATGTGCTCCACCCTCGTTCCCCCCTTGCGGACGAACCGGCCGCGGCCGCACCGGCCGGCGAGGCCCGCCGGGCCCATCGCACCGGGCATCGGCGTTCCCCGGCGGCACGGCTGCGGCCGGTGCCGGGTCCGGTCGACAGCGGTGCTGGAGCCACCCCTGCGTCGGGCGCCCCACGGTCCGGCGGGCCGACGCGTCCCGGGCACCTCACGCCTCCAGGGCGATCTCGCAACGCATCAGGTACCGGGACGCCTGCTCGATCATCGCCAGGCCCTTGGGCTCGCGGGTGAACATCGGCACCACCGCCTGGACCCGGTCGCCGAACTTGCGGGCGATCTCCGCCAGGTGCTCCTGCTGCATCAGGACGCGGTTGCGCAGGTACTCGGAGGTGCCCGGCCGGTCCAGGAGCTCGCGCGGATACACCTGGTTGACCACCAGCCCCGACATCTCCATCCCCAGGGCGTTGAACATCGCCAGGGCCCGCTCCGTGTCCAGGATCGCCATCTTCTCGGGGATCAGCACCATGAAGAAGGCCGTGCGCCGTCGATCGGTGATCAGATCGGTGAAGGCCTTGATCTTGTTGCGGATGTCGATGAGCTCCTGCATCACCGCGTCTTCGTGGCCCTTCTCGCCCTTGAGCGTGGCGGCGATGGCGTCGTACTCGGCCACCTTGGAGCGAGCCTCGGTGATCTTCTCCACCCACTTGGAGAGGATGTCGGCCATGGCCACCATGCGCACGCCGTGGCCGAAGGGCGGCATGTCGAAGATGTAGATGTCGTACTGGTGCGCGGCCACGAGCTCGGCCATGGCGTCGTAGGTGGCCGACTCGTACATCGCCGGCTCGGCGGAGGTGGAGTCGATGTACTCCTCGATCTCCTTGGGCACGGCGTCGAGGCCGTACATGTCCTTGATCTTCTGCTTCACCGACGCCTGGTACTCGGCCACCCGCCGGTCGGCGTCGATCTCCACGACGAACAGGTTGGGAGCCACCTCGATCTCGCCCAGGCCGTAGAAGTTGCGCTCGAAGATGTCGCTGAGGGACGCCTGGGGATCGGTGCTGAAGAGCAGCGTCCGCTTCTTCTTCACCTGGGACATGTACCAGGCCAGGGACGAGCTGGACGTCGTCTTGCCCAGTCCGCCCTTGCCCGCGAAGATGACGACCTCCACGTCGGGGTGCGCCTCGAAGTACGCCTCGAGACCCCGGGGCCGCACCAGGGTGGGCATGACCGCTTCCTCCCTCCCGCGTCCCGTCCGCCTTTCGCGACGCCTGCCGCGACGCCCGCGCGGCGATGGCCGCCGGCGCCCCTCAGTAGATGGCGTCGGTGAAGTCGCGCTCGCGGAAGACCCGCTGTTTCCACGACTCGATGTTGGGCACCGCGTAGGGCAGGATCCGCAGGCTGTAGTAGGGCGGCAGCACGGGGATGCCCAACATGTCGCCCAGGGTGATGAACATGAACAGATGTTCCAGGTGCATGCGCGTGCGCAACGCGGCCGTCACGTTGCCGTGGCTGGCCATCCCGTAGAGCACGCCGCGCAGCTTGGTGAGGAAGCCGCCCTTCTGCTGCGGACCGCCCGTGTCGGCGCCCGCTGGCCCCTTGCGTCCGAACATGCCTCGCTTCCCCTCCCTCTGCGACCGTCGCAAGCCCCGCCGGGCTGGGCCGGGGTGCCGGCCGCTCGAACGCCGCCAGCCCCCCGGCCCCCCGCGCGCGGGTCAGTCGCCCGGGGCCGCCTGCGGCTGGGCCAGCATGCCGGCCTTGGCGCGGCTGTAGGCCTGCAGGGTCAGGACCGCCATGCGCAGGCCCAGGACGAACAGCGCCACGCCGATCAGCACCGACGCCCAGTCGATCAGGTTGGCCACGGTGGGCGCCATCGTCTTCAGCGGATCCTGGGTCAGCGTCTTGGCCGGCCCGCCCAGGGCCGCCTGCAGGAACCGGATCGTCTGCACGGCGATGGCCGCCAGGGTGGTGACGATCATGAACAGCGCCGGGAGCAGCGTGTACCGCGTCGGTGCCTTCACCCGCGCCAGGTGGATGGTGATCAGCATCAGGGCGAGTCCCGCCAGCAGCTGGTTCGACCCGCCGAAGAACAGCCAGATGTTGTTCCACGAGCCGCTGACCGCCATGATCCAGGGCAGCAGCAGCCCCACGAAGGTCGACACGTGCTTCTGGGCCAGGATGCCCTCGCCGAACACCTCCACCGACACCAGTCGCCAGAAGCGGGTGACCAGCGCCTGGACGGTGATGGCGTAGATCACCAGCACCGTCCCGTAGAAGACCTGGATGGCCGCGTCGGACATGAACAGACCGAGGATCGGCTCGGTCAGCAGGGTGGCGCCGTAGACCCACGCGCCCACGCTGGCGCCGCCCAGTTCGGCGATCCGCTCGGGGCTCAGCACCATGTACGAGGCCAGGGACACCAGCGCTAGCAGGCCCTCTCCCAGCATGGCCCCGGCGCCCACCGGATGGGCGTCGGGCTCGACGTCCAGCTGCTTGGCCGTGCTGGACGAGCTGACCAGGCTGTGCCAGCCGGAGATGGCGCCGCAGGCGATGGCGGTGAACAGCACGGGCCACATCGGGTTACCCCCGGCGGCGAAGCTGCCCGCCGGACCCCAGAAGCCCTTCCAGCCGGGCTGCGCCAGGGTCACGCCGGTGATGGGCGTGATCAGCGCGCCGAGCAGGATCACCAGCACGGCGAACATCGCCGGGAAGAAGGAGACGTAGTTGAAGGGCTGGATGAAGGTCGGCAGCGGCAGGATGGACGCGACGTACAGGATGGCGCAGCACAGCGCCGCCCACACCCAGACGTTGAAGTTCAGGGCGCCCTGGGCGCCCAGGTTCAGCCGCACGGCGCGGCCGACCTCCGTGGACCCCAGCCAGAAGGACAGGATCATCAGGACGAAGGCGAGGAGGGTCACGGCGCCCACGTTCATGCGTCGCTTGTACAGCAGCTGGCCGCAGATCACGCCGGTCAGGATGATGCCGACCGTCGCCACGAAGGAGCCCGCGAAGGTGTTCCAGAAGACGGCGATCAGCTGGATGAAGGTCGCCGAGATGATCAGCAGGTAGAACAGGATGAAGCCCAGCAGCGTGCTGCGCCCCGCGGCGCCGGTGAACTCGTAGGTGATGGGGCCGAAGGACCGTCCCTGGTTGCGCACCGACAGCATGATGGACCCGTAGTCCTGGAGCCAGCCGATGAAGAAGTTGCCGAAGATGATCCACAGGAGCGCCGGGACCCAGCCGAACTGCAACGCCACGAAGGGCCCCAGGATCGGGCCCAGCGCCGCCACGCTCTTGTACTGGTAGCCCCACAGCACGTAGCGGCTGACGGGGAAGTACTCCACCCCGTCGGTGTACATGTGGGCGGGGGTGGTGCGGTTGGCGTCGGGTTGCCAGACCGTGCGGTCGTACCACCGCCCGTAGACGAAGTAGGCGATGCCGTAGGCGATCAAAGCCAGCACCACGAACATCGCCGGCGAATTCAGCATGGTCCGCTCCCCTTTCCCCTGCGCAAGGCCGCTGGGAACGACGGCGTCGGCTCCGGCCCCCGGCGCGGGCGTCGCGCGAAGGGTCCAGCGCGGTCACCCGGGACGAACCCGGCCCGGCGGCACTGGCGCGTGACCGGAGCGGGTCGGGGGCTATCGCGGCGGACCGTTGGCGGGCACCGGCGGGGGCACCCGTCCGCCCGCCGCGACGCTGCAGAGGGATGCCGGTGGCGCGACCGCCTTTGGGGTCTGCGGCCGCTGCACCGGCCTGGGATGGGATCCGCTGCGGTCGGGGGATTCGGGACGCCGAGGGGCGGGGCCTGCGTGCCGCAGGCGGCCCCGCCCGCCGGGTGCACCAGCAAGGCACACCCGCGTCCGGTCCCCCACAAGCCCCACAAGACAGAAGGATGGCTCGGTGATGGCTCGGTGTGGACGCAGGCCGCCTGCGGCCGGGATCCGTCGGCGCTCCCCATGCTGTGGCGGGCGGTGCTCCCGGACGGCCGGGACCGCACCCCACCGTTGCCGGCTGGGGCGCGCGGCCTCCACCCGGAGCCCTCCGCCCGACGGCCAGGCGGCCTTCTCACCCCCCGCGCGAGCGGCCGCTCACCAGGCTGTGGTCCCGCCCCAGCCGGGACCACAGCCTGATCGCTTTCCCCCGCCGACGACGGCCAACCGGCAAGGAAACCGGCGTCGTCGCCCGTTCCCGTGGGGAATTTCGTCGGCCGGTGCCACGTTCCTCCTGCCGGCGCCACCGGCTCGGCCGCCACCGGCCCGGGGGCCCGCTGACGAGGGCCGGTCCCGGCGGACGATGGGAGGACCGCGCCGGATTCACCAAGAGATGGCCGCGCCGGACCCACGGTGGGACGGCCGCGCCGGGCGGACGGTGGGCCCGACGAGCCGGGCGCCGCCCGACCTGCCCTCACCCTCCGTCCACGCCCCGGGGAGGCCACAGCCACCAGACGGGCACCCCCGCCAGCCCGGCCGTCGCCCGGGCGGTCGCCGAGGGCGGGGCGTCGGCCACGGGGATCACCACCGGCGCGGG